>NZ_AP025508.1:1289858-1934787 GCF_024347615.1 Vibrio splendidus
CCTAAAGAGCTGATCGATGCTTACGCTCAATATGCAGGCGTGAAATCAGAGCAAACGCTGACCACTCGTGGCGCTGACGAAGGTATCGAACTTTTGATTCGAGCTTTCTGCGAGCCGAACGAAGATTCGATTCTGTACTGCCCTCCGACTTACGGTATGTACGCCATCAGTGCCGAGACGATTGGTGTTGAGCGCAAGGTTGTGCCTTTGACGGCTGAATGGCAATTGGATCTTCCTGCTATTGAAGCTCAACTAGACAACGTGAAAGTAGTGTTTGTTTGTAGCCCAAACAATCCAACGGGTAACTTGGTTGATCGCAAAGACATCATCAAACTGCTTGAAATGACGCAAGACAAAGCGATTGTGGTGATGGATGAAGCGTATATCGATTTTTGTCCAGAAGCGTCAACGGTCGACTTGCTTGAGCAATACCCGAACCTTGCGATTCTGCGTACCTTGTCGAAAGCTTTTGCTCTGGCGGGTTTACGTTGTGGCTTTACGCTGGCGAACAAAGCGCTTATCGATGTACTGTTGAAAGTGATTGCGCCTTACCCGGTTCCAATTCCAGTTGCTGACATTGCCGTTCAAGCGCTTTCTGAACAAGGGCTTGCGCGAGCGAAGTTCCAAGTTCTGGATTTAAGTGCTAACCGAGCGTATTTGCAAGCTGGTTTGTTGGGTATGCCTCAAGTGACGGTATTTGATGGTTGGGGTAACTACCTGCTGGTTAAATTCCCGAACGGCGATGAGTTGTTCAAAGCGGCATGGGATACGGGTATTATTTTGCGTAATTCACCTATTGAAGACTGTGTTCGTATTAGTATTGGTAACCGAGAAGAGTGCGAAAAGACACTTGGATTCATTCGTAACTTTTTTCAGTAACGAAAGGCTTACCATTAATAACATTTGTCAGTCTGAGTTGATTAAAAACAGACTGGCAAATGAAACCAATATTTTGGGTTAGCGTTTGATTTTAGCTAGGCCAGCAGATTTAAAATTAAAAGGAAGTTCAAGTGAGTAAACAACAGAAAATACTTTTTATAGACCGTGATGGCACCTTAATTGTTGAGCCGCCAGTCGACTTTCAAGTAGACCGTTTAGACAAACTAAAATTCGAACCGCTAGTGATCCCTAGCCTACTGGCATTGCAAGATGCGGGTTACCGCTTAGTGATGGTCACTAACCAAGATGGCCTAGGTACCGACAGCTACCCACAAGAAGATTTCGATGCGCCACACAATATGATGATGGAGTTCTTCGAATCTCAAGGCGTTAAGTTTGACGATGTACTTATTTGCCCTCACTTTGACGAAGACAACTGCTCTTGCCGTAAGCCTAAACTGGGTATGGTTAAAGAATACCTACAAGGCGGCAAAGTCGACTTCCAACACTCTGTTGTCATTGGCGATCGAATGACGGATCTTCAACTTGCTGAGAACATGGCAATTAGTGGTATCCAATACGGCCCGGATGCAGAAACGGAAGGCACACTCAACTGGCCACAGATCGTTAAAGATTTAACGGTTAATGCTCGTGTTGCCGAAGTGGTTCGTACAACGAAAGAAACTGACATTAAGGTAGCCGTAAACCTTGATGAAACCGGTGGTAACAAGATCGATACTGGCATGGGTTTCTTCGATCACATGCTTGATCAAATCGCGACACATGGCGGTTTCCAGATGAACCTGACTGTGAAGGGCGACCTACACATTGATGATCACCACACAATCGAAGACACCGCTCTTGCTTTAGGCCAAGCACTTAAAGATGCATTAGGTGACAAACGTGGTATCGGCCGTTTCGGTTTCAGCTTGCCTATGGATGAGTGTTTAGCTCAGTGTGCTTTAGACCTTTCTGGTCGTCCGTACCTAAAATTTGATGCTAAGTTTAGCCGCGAGCAAGTGGGTGACCTTTCAACAGAGATGGTGGTTCACTTCTTCCGCTCTCTAACCGATACATTGGCTTGTACATTGCACCTTTCTTCAGCTGGTAATAATGATCACCACATTATTGAGAGTCTGTTCAAAGCGTTTGGCCGTACTCTCCGCCAAGCAATCAAAGTTGAAGGTAACGAGTTACCAAGCAGCAAAGGCGTTCTGTAAGGCTAACGTTAGCAAGGAAAAACAATGAAAGATCAAAAAGTCGTTATTATTGATACTGGTTGTGCCAACGTTTCCTCAGTGAAGTTTGCTATTGAACGCCTGGGCTATGCCGTTGAAATTTCAAAAGAACCAAAAGTTGTTCTTGCTGCGGACAAGCTGTTCCTACCCGGTGTAGGTACAGCAAGTGAGGCAATGAAGAACTTGCAAGAGCGTGACCTTGTTAGCCTTGTGAAACAAGTAGAGAAGCCTCTGCTGGGTATCTGTTTAGGTATGCAACTGTTAGGCAAACTGTCTCAAGAGAAAGGCCAAAAGGCTGACGCACTGGTTGAATGCCTAGGATTATGTGATGGCGAAGTTCGTTTACTTGAAACGGGTGATTTGCCATTACCACACATGGGTTGGAACACAGTAACCGCGACACCTAACCACCCTCTATTCAAAGATATTGAAGAGGGCGAGTACTTCTACTTTGTACACAGCTTCGCAATGCCAGTGGGTGACTACACAATCGCACAATGTGATTACGGTAATCCGTTTACTGCCGCAGTGCAAAGTGGCAACTATTATGGTGTTCAGTTCCACCCAGAACGTTCGTCAAAAGCTGGCTCTAAGCTGATTCAGAACTTCTTGGAATTGTAATAAGGATTAGGCAGCGGCTACCGTTGCCAGATAAGGAATGTAAATGATTATTCCCGCGTTAGATTTAATTGAAGGCCAAGTTGTTCGCTTATTTCAAGGGGACTACGGGCAAGTAACAGAATACAAAGTCGATCCAGCAGAGCAGTTCAACCTGTATCACCAAGCTGGCGCTGGCTGGCTTCACCTTGTTGACTTAACAGGTGCAAAAGATACCACTGCTCGTCAGTTAGACTTGATTGCTAAGCTACTTGCTAGCACGCCTGCGAACATCCAGATTGGTGGTGGCGTTCGCAATGAACAAGATGTCGTTGATCTGCTAGAAGCGGGCGCACAGCGCGTTGTGGTTGGTTCTACAGCAGTTAAGCAACCTGAGTTGGTTAAAGGTTGGATGGAAAAGTACGGCGCGGAAAAAATCGTGCTGGCTCTGGACATCAACATTGACGAAAGCGGCACACGTAAAGTGGCGATTTCAGGTTGGCAAGAAGATTCAGGCGTGACCATTGAAGCGCTAATTGAAGATTACCTCACGGTTGGCCTTAAACACGTTCTGTGTACAGATATTTCACGTGATGGCACGCTAGAAGGGTCAAACGTAGAGCTCTATGTTGATCTCTGTAAACAGTACCCACAAGTGCAATTCCAATCATCGGGTGGCATTGGCAGCCTAGCTGATATCGAAGCACTGAAAGGCAGCGGCGTTGCGGGTGTGATTGTTGGTCGTGCACTGCTTGATGGCAAGTTCACCGCAGAGGAGGCATTTGCATGTTGGCAAAGCGAATAATCCCTTGTTTGGATGTCCGTGATGGGCAAGTGGTTAAGGGCGTTCAATTCCGTAATCACGAAATTATTGGTGACATCGTTCCGCTAGCACAACGCTACGCAGAAGAGGGCGCTGATGAATTAGTATTTTATGACATCACCGCATCAAGTGATGGCCGTGTGGTCGATAAAAGCTGGGTGAAACGTGTAGCAGAAGTGATTGATATTCCTTTCTGTGTGGCTGGTGGTATTAAGTCCGCGGAAGATGCAGCACGCATTCTCGAGTTTGGTGCAGATAAAGTATCCATTAACTCGCCTGCATTGGCTAACCCACAGCTGATCACTGACCTAGCTGATAAGTTCGGCGTGCAGTGTATCGTTGTCGGTATCGATTCATACTTCGATAAAGAGACGGGTAAATATCAGGTTTACCAATTCACAGGCGATGAAGCGCGTACCAAAGCAACCAAGTGGGAAACCAAAGATTGGGTGCAGGAAGTACAGAAGCGTGGCGCTGGTGAGATCGTGTTAAACATGATGAACCAAGATGGCGTTCGCAACGGCTATGATATCGACCAGTTAAACATGGTACGTTCAGTGTGTAATGTACCCCTGATTGCATCAGGTGGCGCAGGCGCAATGGAGCACTTTGCTGAAGCCTATAAAAAAACCAACGTGGACGGAGCACTTGCGGCTTCGGTATTCCACAAGCAAGTCATCAATATTGGTGAACTTAAACAGTATTTGAAACAACAAGATGTAGAGGTGCGACTATGAGTTTTGAACCCGTAAGCTTATCAAAAACAGAAGTAGGCGCATTGTCAGAGCGTATTGATTGGGAAAAAGTAGATGGCTTAGTGCCAGCTATTGTTCAAGATTACCAATCGAGCCAAGTGCTGATGATGGGATACATGAACCCAGCAGCGCTCGAGAAAACAGGTGAAACTGGCCAAGTGACGTTTTTCTCTCGCACTAAAGAGCGCCTTTGGACCAAAGGTGAAACGTCGGGTAACGTATTGCAACTGCAAAACATGTCATTGGATTGTGACAACGATACCTTGCTGGTTAAGGTTAATCCCATTGGCCCAACGTGCCACACAGGTACAACAACGTGTTGGGATGGAGACAAGCAAGAAGAAACACAGATGGTGTGGCTTCATCAGCTTGAGCAGCTACTGGCTGCCCGTAAGGACGCAGACCCTGAGTCTTCTTATACTGCCAGTTTATATGCCCGTGGCACCAAGCGTATTTCGCAAAAAGTGGGCGAAGAAGGCGTTGAAGTCGCGCTTGCGGCGACGTCGGGCGATAAGGCGGAATTAGTGTGTGAATCAGCAGACTTGATTTATCACTTGATGGTTCTTTTACAAGACCAAGGCTTATCGATGAACGATGTGGTGAACAAATTAAAAGAGCGCCATAAGTAAGCTCTCTTTAGATTAATCGAACTACGTAACAGATAGATAAAAGCCCCGTAAACAATTATGTTTATGGGGCTTTTTAGCTTTTAAATTTTCAAGATTTCAAGATTTCAAGATTTCAAGATTTCAAGATTTCCAAGCCCTACGTCACTTTGCTAAACTCTGACTTTACGTCATTCCGAGGAGCCTAAGCGACATCAGGAATCTCTTTACTTAATCAAACATTCTAATTTTTTGACTTACCCGCAGCACTTCTTATATTTCTTTCCGCTACCACAGATACATGGGTCATTGCGGCCGATTTTAAAACTTTCAACCGTTTGGTTTAGACGCGGGTCAATTTCTGGCTCTTCTTGTTCTTTTTGTTCATCTTCTTGCTCAGGGAAGGTGCCATCAATGTAATACCAAATACCGTCTTCACGAACAAAGCGAGAACGTTCTTGCATACAGAACTGCTCAGCCCCGTCGTTGAAGTAAGCTTTAAACTCAACAAAGCCTTCGTTCTCATGTGAACCTGCGGCAGTATCGATGACTTCTAAACCCGCCCAATCACTATCTATGGATTCAGCAATACCTTCTCTCTGTGCTTCTGCATTACAAGTCGGGTGGTAAGTAGCAACCACATAATCAACCAAACCAAGTACATGTGCAGAATAACGTGAGCGCATTAATTGCTCGGGTGTTTCAACTGCACTGTGGTTAAGGTGTGCTGATTCGCAACATTGTTGGTAAGTATTTTTGCTACCGCATGGGCATAAAGACATAGTCAGATCCTGTAAAAATGGCCTCTATTAAGAGGCCATATATGAATGCGTTGGAGTTTACCAAGAAACGATTGCTCACCAAAGCTTAGTTTCTATTGAAGCAGCAATGTGAGGTGTACTATTTCAACGAAGGTGATAACAGCTCTTGAGCCCAAGTAGTCGCTTCATCATAAGCTTGACCGAGTTCCGCTTCACTTAGCTTGAGAAGTTTGCGAATGCGCGTTGCTTCGTCCCAGCGAGCTTGCTCATAAGCGATAACCATCGCCAAAATTGCACCCAGCACACCTTTTCGTTGAATCAGAGCTTGCTTGATCTCTTCATCGATTGGTACTGAGTCCAAGACTTGCTGTAACGGTTGGTCAAAGAGTGAATCAAGTAGAGAGAACATACCGGTCAAAAAGGCTTGTCCGGGCTCTACCTTTACATTCATTTTTTCTACTAAGAGTTCACACTCACGTGCTCGTAACACGGCTAAACCATAGAGTGAGTCCGGCTTATCTTCTTTCGCTGAGGCAATCGCTACCAGTGAAACGAACTTACGCAGCTTTTGTTCGCCAAGGAAAATAAGTGCTTGGCGGAATGAACGAATGGTCGTTGCTGAGCCGCCTGCGGAGTTCACGTAGGCAAGTAACTTGTAAGACAGCGTGACATCTAGCGTAATTAAACGTTCTACTTCGCTAAAGTCGATAGGGTCGTGCGCAATCTCTTTTAACAGCTGAACAATCGTCAAAAACGCAGGGTTGAGAGCGCGAGTTTGAATCATTTCCGGCTTGCTGAAGAAATAACCTTGGAAGTAGGTGAAGCCTGCTCGATTTGCTTCTTGATATTCATCGTAAGTCTCGACCTTTTCTGCGAGGAACTTAATATCCAACCCTTTGAGAGAGTTCATGAACATCGAAGCTTTCGCGATTGAGATTAAACGGATATCAAACTTGATAATTGAAACGTACGGTAAAAAGCGCTTCCATGCTTTGCTTGGTACAAAGTCGTCTAACGCGATAGTGTAACCTGCGTCATAGATAGCTTTTATTGCTTCAAGTAGTTCGTCTGTTGGTTCGCAGTCTTCAAGAACCTCAACAACGAGGCTTTCTTTGGGGAACAGAGTCGGGACTAAGTTGATTAGGCTTGCATAAGGGAAGTTCACGAACCCCAATTTATCACCCAACGTATTATAGTGAGTTGATAAAAAGTGATCGGAAAGCAAACGGCTAGTAGCGAGCTCCGGCTCTACTTCAGGGAAAGTGTTCTTAGGACCATCCCTGAATAGCAACTCGTAACCTATGGTTTTCTTGTCTGTATCGAGTATTGGTTGACGCGCTACGTATGAATATTTCAACTTGGTACTGTGTTCGGTTTATTTCTGGTAGAGAGATAATAGCTAATTCAGTAGAAATTACCATACACTTTCTATGAAAGTCTGACCGATAATAATAATCAAAGTGAAAGTTTAAGAGTGATGTTAAAAGCGGTTGCTAAACTCTCGATTCTGTAGTTCAAAACTTTGCGGAGTGAACACCAGCACTGAACCTTGCGTATACCAATCACCCAATACGATACGAGTTTTAGTGCAATCATTGACGTTAAAAGTGTGGATGTCAGGGCGATGAGTATGGCCGTGGATCATAAGATCGACGCTGTTTCGTTCCATCACATCTTCCACTTCTTGTTGTGTCACATCCATGATGTCGAGAGATTTGGTCTGCTTGTCATCTTTGATGTCAGATTGAACCTTCGAGACAATTTTCTTCTTGATGAAAAATGGAATTCTGTTGAAGACCCATTGCAGCCATGGTTGATGCACTTTTTCGCGGAAGGCGAGGTATTTTACATCTTCGGTACACAGGGTATCACCATGCAACACCACCGCTTTTTGCCCGTAGACATCGATTGTTGATACTTCATCTAGAAGTTGCACACCCGTTTGCTTGGCAAATTTTTTACCAACTAAAAAGTCACGGTTACCTTGTGTGAAGTAGCAAGGTACGCCCGTTTTCACTAAGTCGATAAACGCTTGGCGGATAGAAGTCGCGAACTCACTCTTATCGTCGTCACCAATCCAGAATTCGAAAAGGTCGCCTAATACGTAAAGTGCATCCGCTTCTACGGCTTCTTTCTTCATAAAGGTTAAGAAGCAGTCAGTGATATCTTGTCGTGACGGAGTAAGGTGCAGGTCTGATATAAAATATGTTTTCATAGGTCTAAAAAAAGGGAGCGATTCGCTCCCTATATCCTGATTTTATCGGCTCATCAATTATTAATACTAATCGAAAGCGATGAATTAAGCTTCGATTGTAGTACCAGTGATGATCACTTCTTCTAGAGGTACATCTTGGTGCATACCCATAGAACCAGTGCTAACACCTTTGATCTTGTTTACGATGTCCATGCCTTCAACAACTTCTGCGAATACACAGTAGCCCCAGCCGTCTAGGCTTTCGCTACGGAAGTTTAGGAAAGAGTTGTCGTTAACGTTGATGAAGAACTGAGAGCTCGCTGAATGCGGTTCCATAGTACGAGCCATTGCTAGCGTACCAACTTTGTTCGCTAGGCCGTTGTTTGCTTCGTTCTTGATAGTTGCACGAGTTGTTTTTTCTTTAAGGCCAGAAGTCATACCGCCGCCTTGAACCATGAAACCATCGATAACACGGTGGAATAGCGTGTTGTCGTAAAAACCGTCACGGCAATACTGTAGGAAGTTTGCGCTTGTTTCTGGTGCTTTTTCTTCGTTAAGTTGAACTTTGATGTCACCAAAATTTGTGTGAAGGATGATCATGATTGTTACCTTACTGTCTTTTTAATATGAAGTTCGAATTCTAGCGCATGTTGGCGGACTTTCAAATCACCAAATCATTAACTTAACTTGGTTGTTTGAGGTAATTACTGCTTTGGGGGATTACCTAATAACGCATGAATTGATATACTTGACCTCTTATTTTGATTAATACACAAATATAGATAGAGATCATGCTGAAAATTTATAACACACTCACAAGACAGAAAGAGGAATTCAAACCAATTACAGCTGGCAAAGTCGGCATGTATGTCTGTGGGGTAACCATATACGATCTCTGTCACATTGGTCATGGCCGCACGTTTGTTTCTTTCGATGTAGTAACTCGTTACCTTCGTTACCTTGGTTACGATTTGAACTTCGTTCGTAACATCACTGATATCGATGATAAAATCATCAAGCGCGCTAATGAAAACGGTGAGTCTTGTGATTCTCTGACTGAGCGCCTGATCGGGGAAATGCACGCGGACTTCGATGCATTGAACATGAAGCGCCCTGATGTTGAGCCTCGTGCGACTGAATTCATCACTGAAATCGTTGAGCTTGTTGAAAAGTTAATTGAGCGTGGTTTTGCTTATGTTGCAAGCAATGGCGACGTGATGTTCGAAGTTAAGAAATTTGACGAATACGGTAAGCTTTCAAAGCAAGACCTTGATCAGCTTCAAGCGGGTGCTCGTGTTGATGTTGATTCTGCAAAACGCAGCCCGTTAGATTTCGTTCTTTGGAAGATGTCTAAGCCAGGTGAACCTACGTGGGAATCACCATGGGGTCCAGGTCGTCCGGGTTGGCACATCGAGTGTTCAGCAATGAACTCTTCTATTCTCGGCAATCACTTCGATATCCACGGTGGCGGTTCAGATCTACAGTTCCCGCACCACGAGAACGAAATCGCACAATCTTGCTGCGCACACGGCACCCAGTATGTGAATACTTGGATGCACAGTGGCATGGTGATGGTAGACAGAGAAAAAATGTCTAAGTCACTGGGTAACTTCTTCACTATACGTGACGTACTTCAGCATTACGATGCAGAAACAGTACGTTACTTCCTAATGTCTGGTCACTACCGTAGCCAACTGAACTACAGCGAAGATAACCTAACCCAAGCTCGTGCATCACTTGAGCGTCTCTACACATCACTTCGTGGCCTAGACGTTACAGCAGCTCCGGCTGGTGGTGAAGAGTACGTGACTCGTTTCTCTACGGCGATGAACGATGATTTCAACACTCCAGAAGCTTATTCAGTACTGTTTGAAATGGCTCGTGAAATCAACCGCATCAAAACTGAAAGCGTCGAAAAAGCAAGTGCACTAGGTGCATTGATGCGTGAACTGGCAGACATCATCGGTATTCTTCATCAAGATCCAGAGGCTTTCTTGCAAGGTGATGCGGCAGGCAACGATGACGAAGTAGCTGAAATCGAAGCGTTGATCAAACTGCGCAACGACTCTCGTGCTTCGAAAGATTGGGCGAATGCCGACCTTGCACGTGACAAGCTAAACGAGTTGGGTATTGTTCTGGAAGATGGTCCAGAAGGTACGACTTGGCGTCGTAAGTAAATATTATAAAAAGGGCTGATTTTCAGCCCTTTTTTCTAGCAAAAATTCTCTAATTTCACCTTTTATCTTCAACTTTTAATTAACAGGAATATTTCTGTGGCTCAGATGTATTTTTATTACTCGGCAATGAATGCGGGTAAATCAACAACGCTTCTTCAGTCTTCATTCAATTACCAAGAGCGCGGCATGACGCCAGTGATCTTTACGGCTGCATTGGATGATCGTTATGGTATCGGTAAAGTTAGCTCTCGAATTGGTTTGCAATCTGAAGCTCAACTTTTTAAAAATGACACTAATATGTTTGACGCAATCCAAAAACTCAATGAAGAAGAAAAGCGTCATTGTGTTTTGATTGACGAGTGTCAGTTCTTGTCGAAAGAGCAGGTGTACCAGTTAACAGAAGTGGTCGATAAACTGCATATCCCTGTACTTTGCTACGGTTTACGTACTGATTTCTTGGGTGAACTGTTTGAAGGTAGCCGTTACTTATTATCTTGGGCAGATAAACTGGTTGAGCTTAAAACCATTTGTCACTGCGGCCGTAAAGCTAATATGGTAATCCGTACCGACGAGCACGGTGTGGCGATTGCTGAAGGTGACCAAGTGGCTATTGGCGGTAATGATCAGTATGTTTCAGCTTGCCGTCTGCACTATAAAGAAGCATTAGGTAAATAAGCCGATCTCAGAGTTCAGCTTGCTAAAACGAAAAACGGTGACCAAGTGTCACCGTTTTTGTTTATTGAGCCTGTGCTTTTGATTTATTCGAAGCCGAGCTGCTTCAATGCTTGATAGGCATGATCAACGTCATCGGAGATTGGCATCTCAATTTGAAAGCCTTGGGCTGGGTAGAATTTGATTCGTTCATAATCAGCAATCAATGCGCCCAACACCATGTCTAACGGCAACTCTTCGTTAAAGTAATCATCCCAATTTTTCCATTGCGAAGTCACGGTTATTTCTACACTCTCTTCAGGCCATTGTTTACTAAACGTGGCGTAGGTACGTTTCTCCATAAAGGGCTTCTGTACTAAGGTCAGTCTTTTCGGTGACAGCCCACGCTCAAGAAGCAATTTGTGGGTGAATCTTACATTCTCCCCAGTATTGGTTGCGTGTTTCTCTATGATAATTGCAGAACCTGGCACACCACAATCTCGTGCGATAGAAGCGAAAGTTTCCGCTTCTGAGCGCTCAAAGCTTCCTTCTGTAAAGCGCCCCACACCGCCAGAAAATACGATATAAGGTGCCACACCTTGGTGATAGAGCTCGGCTGCGTATTCAGCGACACGAATATCATTACTGCACAACACAAAGATGCAATCTGAAGGCGTAACCTTGTGACCCATAGACATGAAGTTCCAAAGGGTGTCGATCGAACGATGTAGCTTAATCCTTGAGTTATTTGCAGATTGCTTAGCTATGTCTTGGTTAGCTATGGATTGATTAGTCATAAAGAGCGTCCAATGTGGAATCGAATTTAAACGAGTAACCTAAGTCGAGAATCTTTTTCGAAGAGATCAGCTTGTCTGGTGTATCGACCACGAGGGGCAGTGGCTCACTGCTGTTGGCGCTTTTCAGTGCAGCGGCATAAAATTCCGCCTTACTCACCGTGTTTGGGGTCGTAACATTAACCACTTCGTTGTGCAGTTGGTTGATAGCGAAGTTGACCGCGCCAATCGCGTCGTCAAGATGAAGCATGTTGGCAGGAGCTTGAGTGCTGACCTGCTTCAATTTACTTGCAAACCTTGATGGGTGGCGGCTTGGGCCGATTAACCCACTGAAACGAAGAATGGTGTAATCGATGCCGGAATCCATCACCAGTTGTTCAGCCTTCAGCATCACGCGTGCATTGTCCGAAAATGCGGATGCTTGCTCGTTTTCTGAGGTAGAAAGAGTGAGTGAGGCGTCTTGCTCGTACAGAACTCCGGGCTTGGTTGGGTATACGGTCGTCGAACTGACCATAATGAGCTTTTTCACGTTAGCCTTCTGGCAAGCATTGGTCAGTTGTTGCCAATAGTCGGCGTACTCGACACCAGCACCTTTTCTAAAGCCGGGAGGGAAGCTACCAATGACGATCTCTGCATTATTTTCGAGTAACAGCGAATAGAGTTGGCCGATAGTATGCTCAGGCTCCGATGAGTCAAAGCTGAAAACTTCACATGGGATACGTTTGTTACCAATGGCGTCTGCACCCGCTCGGGTCGTTTTTGTGACCACCACTTGGTTACCATGTTTTTCTAGATGTTTAGATAAAGGTGCACCGACCCATCCTGCACCAACAATAAATATAGAAGCCATGTGTTCCTCACAACTGCAACTTATGGATTTATAGTAAGCCTAACAAACCTTTACCCAAAAATGAAAAAACTCCACGGCCGAGGCGAGTGGAGTTTTTACTAGAACAATGGAGCTTTAGTTTAGTACGCGAAGTAGTTTGTCTGCGCGCTCTGCCATCTGTATACCTTCATCTGTTAGGTAACCGCCGTCTGGCTGAGTACAAAGGTTCTTTTCGAATAGACGCTTAACAGCGTCTTGAGTTTCTTGAGCTGCCTCTTGATGAACTTTAATTCCAGTAGCGGCACTACTTACATCAAATTGAAGAAGGAGGTTTAAATCAGCAATGTTTTCAGCGTTGTACTTCATAATTAACCTATATATTCATAACGTTCTCTACCTTCACCTTAGTGCGCATTCACGGCTCAGGCAATAGCAAATAAAGAGAATTGATAAGTGATACCAAATTGATTGATTAATCATCGAGTGATGGGTTTATTTTAGTTATATTGGGTGATTTGCACCCACTTAAATCATCAGTGATGTTTATTGCTAAGTGGTTGTAATATATTGTGACTAGAAATAATTTGCATTGAGCGAATATTGTATAAAAAGGATATGCATAAGTGAGAGCGAACAAAGTAGCATTAATGATCAGTATGCTATTTGCTATCGCAGGGTGTCAGAGTACACCTTCAGAGCAGACAGACGCGAACCAAACCACAAACAACAATAACGAATCTATAATCGAGGTCCGTTCATTTCAGTCTGTCCAAAGCGTTTACTCCGAATGGGAGGCTAAGCTTGAAGACCACGCTCAGTTGTCTCTCTATGCTCCAGAGAATTACAATGAACTATTAGACGCTTGGGACGACGCTGAAAGCATTTATGCGGATTTACTGAAAGACGAAACTCGGCTCACCAAGAGTTATTCAATTTTTTCGAGCCTGACTTACGCTGAAGCTTTTGATGAAAAAATTGCGTTGATCAAATCAAATTATGACTCGATATTAGTGCTAAAGAAGAAGGCTGACCGAGTACTAGCGGATTCGATTGTGCAAATGGATTACCTCAAGTTCCTTGGCGCAGATACCATGTTTACCTCTAGCTACAAACGCTTGTATTCAGAATACAGCGAGTTGTTTGAGTATGTTCTGGTCGATGAGCTTGAAGACGCTCAAGAAGCACAGGTGGAGTTTCTTAATAATGCTCGCTTATTAGAAGTTAAAGTGGCACATAAGAAATACATCGAACCATTGAAGGACGAGTTAGAGTTCTTGGAAGATGAAGATTTTGATGACGTTGCTCCACTGACGTTTGCTAAAGCAGCATCTCAAATTGCTTTGGCAGAAAGCCAAGTGAAAGCCAGTCCCCGTGAAAAGTCGATCATTGAAGATGCGGTGCACGCTGCGGAGTTTGAGTTGAACCACGTGCGCAGTGTCGCTCATGAAGTAAAAGTGCTCGCGAGTGTAAAAGGCGACAAGTTCGAACAATCGGTTTTGAATGCAGAGAATCAGTTGCTGAGCATTTCACAAGTGGTTAATGATGAAGATTACCGAGATGTTGGGTTGCGTCAGCAATCTCAGAAGATTATAGCGAGTGTGAAAGCGTTAAAAAGCTTAGATATGACAGCGTCATTAAAGTCAGAAATTGAAACTTTGACTGAACAACTCGCTAAGCTAGAGAGTGATAATCAGAAGCAGGCGCAACAATTGTCTGAGGCGACTAAGCATAGCAATCTTCTAGATGAGCAGATTACCAAGAGTGATGCGCATATTAAGAGTTTAGAAGAGCTAGTGGACAGCTTGAGAAACCTAGGTGGTAAAGTTGCCAATGAAAGTGATTCTGATGTAATCCCTTTGAGTCCAGAGTCGAATCTAGAGGGCTCTGCTTTAGAACAATCATCAGAAGAAGTGATTGAACCTTCGGTTTAGCATCACTAATTTCTGTATTTGTGATTCAGTTAAAAGCGCCTAAGGGCGCTTTTTTACGTTCTGTTGATCTATATCAAAATCTAGAGGCAACAGCGATCTGTGAGTCATTATAGTGTACGTTATTCCTTTGCTTTCTTTCGTAACTTATTGATATTTATAAGTGTGCCATTTTTTAAGTTGATAACCTTTCATTCAGCATAGTTTTCTTTTTACTACTAAAGTTGTATGAATTTTGAATAACTTGGGCTATTTCCTTTCCACAAGGTTGTGGGAGGTATTTTGAGTCCCAAATAGCTCTTGAATTCAGAAATGAAAGAGAGGATTATCTCGCTCCCGACAACATGTTTCAAAATGTAAATCATCATGAATCTGAACCAATTTGACTCATTATTACCGCCACAAATGGCTGAGCGCGCTGCAGATATTGGCGTAGGTAAAGCAACCAAAGATCCAACCAAATCTTTTCTCCTAGCGATTTCAGCTGGCATACATATCGGTATTGCGTTTGTGTTCTACACAATTGTAACCACTGGCGCTGGTGATTTACCTTGGGGTATTACTCGCGTCCTAGGTGGCCTTGCATTTAGCTTGGGCTTAATCCTCGTTGTTGTTACTGGCGGTGAACTGTTTACCAGTTCGGTGCTTACTCTTGTTGCTCGCGCAAGTGGCAAGATTACCTGGGGAACCCTAGTAAAGAACTGGGCGACCGTTTATATCGGTAACCTTATTGGTGCTTTATTGCTAGTGGCATGCATGCTTCTGACTAAACAGTACATGTTCGACCATGGGCAAGTGGGTTTGAATGCGATGGCCATTTCTCAGCACAAAATGCACCATGGTTTTATCCAAGCTATCGCGCTTGGCATCATGTGTAACGTATTGGTTTGTATCGCGGTATGGATGACGTTTAGTGGACGAACACTGACTGACAAAATTGCAGTACTGATTTTACCTGTCGCGATGTTTGTATCATCGGGCTTTGAGCACTGTATTGCGAATATGTTCCAAGTTCCTTTAGCTATCGGTATCAAAACATTTGCTCCAGCTGAATTCTGGACAATGACAGGGGCTAATCCGGCAGACTATGTTGACCTAAACATGATGGACTTTCTGATGAACAACTTGCTGCCCGTTACTATCGGTAACATCATCGGCGGCGGTATCTTTGTTGGCATGTGGTATTGGTTGATTTATTTACGCGATTGATAAAGATGGCGGATCAACAAAGCTTGCGTGACGAGCTCAGTGACAAGATTAGTTAAAGCTCAGTGAAAACATTGAACTGACTTATGACATTTACAAGACGGCCTGCATTGCAGGCCGTTTTTTATTTGTGGAAAACTTACTCGTTGATTTCTTAAATTATCATCTGAACGCTTAACAACGCAGTTCTGCACGTGTGTATATGTCTTTGAAATCACCCAAGGATCAATGGTAATGATCTTTGCTCGAGCCGAAATGGACAAAAAAGGATCTATATTGATTTGGTTATCCACAATTTCTGTGGATAACCTGTATCAAATTCAGTGAGTAACCAGATCTAAGAGGAGTCTGGAGGTTATTTTGAAGGCTGTATTTGAGCGAGAACTCGCCCTTCTTTGGTCAAGGAAGTCTTTAACGATAGGTGAAGTGCAAGCGCTAAGGAGCAGCTCATCATCACGAAAATAGCCAACATGATCATCAGCTGATACTTAATTGCGATCATTGGTGAAGCACCCCCTAAGATTTGTCCTGTCATCATTCCTGGTAGCGTTACCAAGCCTGTGGTTGCCATTGAGGCCATAATAGGAGACATCGCTTTCTGTATCGCATTACGCACAAAAGGCGCTGCAGCATAGGAAGGAGAGGCACCTAAAGCGATAGCCGCTTCGTACTCTGATTTCTGCGTTTCAAAAGCACCGAACAAGTTCTGCAATGCCACGATGTTACTGCTTAAGCTATTACCTAACAGCATCCCTGCAATAGGGATCAAGTACTGCGCGTTAAAAACCGGTGTTGGTTTAATGATGAATAAGCAGATAAACAAGACAATGGGTACACAGGTTACCGCTAGGCTGACAGCGACAGGGACTAACAAGAGGTTTCGCGGTAACTTGGATTTTTCAACAATCGAGCTTGCCCCAACGATAATCATCGTAAATAACCACAGTAAATTGACCCACAAGCTATTCAAAGTGAACAGGTATTCTAGGTAGAGGCCAACCAGAAATAGCTGAACAGTCATGCGAATGATGCTGATAGAAGCCTCTTTGCCAAGGCCAAGTTTTAGCTTGTGGTTGATTACAATTGGCAGCAAGAGAAGTGAACTGAAAAACAATAATTGCCACCAAGATATATCAATAACGTCTTGCATAATGCTTCCTTTTAATAAGGCTTCTATCATATCTGAAAGTGCCAAATGATGCATTTCAACTGCAAAGTCATCGATTCGAAAAACGATCAATTATTTAACAAACAAAACACAAAATAGTGGTTGTTTGAGGCTTTTTTGGCTACTACTTAGTAGGTAAAAAGTTAAAATCGGTTGTCAAATAGTTGCGCGAGTGTTGGTTTTTAACATTTGTGAAATATACTTAATTCTTCACATTTGTTAATACTTTTTAATAAGTTTGTTTAACTGAAAACAAGTTTGGATGACCTCAAAAAAGTATTGATTAGCAAGGGTTATAACAAGAGATTTGATTGAACCCTACTTTGTGTATGGTCTAAAATTTGTTGTTAGATACTCAAGAACTTTAGCTCCTTAGAATGAGCTACTCGAAATTACTAAATACAAAATAGGCAAAATGTATGAGTGATGTTAATAAAATTGAAACTGGCGAAAAACGCTCGTTGGAGTGGAAGTCATTCCTCTTCATTGCAGTGGTTCTCTTTCCAATATTAAGTGTGGCTTTTGTAGGAGGCTACGGCTTTCTAGTTTGGGCACTGCAAGTGTTTGTATTAGGTCCTCCAGGTGCACACGGCGGCATGTAATGCCCTCTTGCTATCACATTTTTATTAGAACTAATTTTTAAGAGAGCTAAACATGAAATCATTTTTAGTTAAATTATGGCGCACAATGACTCGCCCAGCAGTACACATCAGTCTTGGTGTACTAACTATGGGTGGCTTTATCGCCGGTGTTATTTTCTGGGGCGGTTTTAATACAGCGCTAGAACATACAAATACAGAAGAGTTCTGTGTAAGCTGTCACACCATGCGTGACAACGTATACGTAGAACTACAAGAAACGGTTCACTGGAAAAACACTTCTGGTGTACGTGCTACTTGTCCTGACTGTCACGTTCCACATGAATGGACAGCAAAAATTGCTCGTAAGATGCAAGCATCTAAAGAAGTATTCGCTCAAGTATTTGGTGACCTAGATACGCCTGAGAAATTCGAAGCTCGTCGTATCGAACTGGCTAAACACGAATGGGATCGTTTCTCTTCGAACAAATCTCTAGAGTGTAAAAACTGTCACAACTACGATTCAATGGACTTCGAGAACATGCGCCCAACAGCGCGTATCCAGATGAAGAACGCAGCAGAACGTGATCAAAGCTGTGTTGACTGTCACAAAGGTATTGCTCACAACCTTCCATTAGATATGGCATCAGCGAGCGGTATTGTTGGCGAGCTAGAAAATGTAGCAAGCAGCACATCTTACGCAAATGGTTCAGACGTGATCTCTATTCGTCACCTACCAATGTACACAGATGAAACAGCAACAGTTGAAGCGGGTCTACTAAGCCCTGCAAGTAAAGTTGCGGTTATCGACGAAAAAGGCGACATGATCAAGATTCAAATCGACGGTTGGCGTAAAGCGAAAGGCTTCGGACGTGTAATCCAAGAAGACTTCGGTATGAACATCTCGACTGCAATCTTGACGAAAGAAGTATCTCAAAGTGACGTTATCACTGTTGGTGAGAAGAAAGAAGATGAGCTTACTGGCCTTCCATGGGAAGAAGTTAACCTAGCACTTTGGATGAAGAAAGAGTCTATGGTTGATAACTTCGATCCAATCTGGAACGCAGCAGGTCAAGCGTACCAATCTAACTGTTCAACGTGTCACTCACAGCCAGATGAAGGTCACTTCAGCGCTAACGGTTGGGTAGGCATGCTAGATGGTATGATTGCGTTCGTTAACTTCGATACAGATACAGAAGCACTTGTTCTTAAGTATCTACAGAAGCACTCATCAGATTTTTCTGAAGGCCATCACTAATAAGACGTCAATTGGAGTAACACAATGGCAATTACAAGAAGAAGTTTTCTGAAAGGTGTCGCTACTACAAGTGCGGCATCGGTTATCGGTCCAAGCTTATTGGCGTCGGCATCAGCGTCTGCTGCAGAAACAGACGGCGCGTGGAAAGTCTCTGGTTCTCACTGGGGTGCATTCCGAGCTCGCGTTTACGCGGGTAAAGTACAAGAAATTAAACCTCTAGAAATCGATCAACACCCAACTGAGATGTTGAAAGGTATTAAAGGTATTATCTACAGCCCATCACGTGTGCGTTACCCTATGGTTCGCCTTGATTGGTTGAAGAAGCATAAATACAGCGCAGACACGCGTGGTAACAACCGCTTTATTCGTGTGACTTGGGATGAGGCACTAGACCTTGTTTACCGCGAACTCGAGCGCGTACAGAAAGATTACGGTCCATGGGCACTTCACACAGGTCAAACTGGTTGGAGACAAACGGGTCAGTTCCACAGCTGTACTAACCACATGCAACGTGCAATGGCACTTCACGGTTACTCTGTGAAGAAAATCGGTGACTACTCAACAGGTGCTGGTCAAACGATCATGCCTTACGTGCTAGGTTCGACTGAAGTTTACGCACAAGGTACATCTTGGGAACTTATCCTAGAAAACAGTGACAACATTGTTCTTTGGGGTAACGATCCAGTTAAAAACCTTCAAGTAGGTTGGACATGTGAGACTCACGAGTCGTTCGCATACCTAGAACAGCTTAAAGAGAAAGTTGCTAAGAAAGAGATCAACGTTGTTTCTGTTGACCCTGTTCAAAACAAAACAGGCCGTTACCTAGAAAACGAGCAGATGTACATCAACCCACAAACTGATGTGGCGTTCATGCTTGGTGTTGCTCACGTTCTTTACAACGAAGGCCTATACGACAAGAAGTTCATCGAAACTTACTGTCTAGGTTTTGAAGACTTCATCAAGTACGTTCAAGGTGAAACGAAAGATAAAGTTGAGAAGACACCAGAGTGGGCTTCGGCTATCTGTGGCGCAAGCGCGGACTCTATCCGTGAATTCGCTAAGATGCTGGTTAACGGTCGCACGCAGATTCTTGTTGGTTGGAGTATCCAACGTCAGGAGCACGGTGAACAGCCGTACTGGATGTGTGCAGTTATCGCAGCAATGGTTGGCCAAATTGGTCTTCCGGGCGGTGGTATCTCTTACGGTCACCACTACTCAGGTATCGGTGTATCTTCAACTGGTTTCGCTGCTCCGGGTTCTTTCCCGTTGAACATCGACCAAGGTCAATCACCTAAACACACGAATACAGATTACAACGGTTACAGCCGCGTAATTCCAGTAGCTCGTTGGGTTGATAGCTTGCTTGAACCAGGTAAGAAGATCAAAGCGAACGGTTCTACTGTAACGCTACCAGACATTAAGATGATGGTATTTAGTGGTAACAACCCGTGGCACCACCACCAAGATCGCAACAAGATGCGTAAAGCATTCAAGAGTCTACAAACTGTAGTGGCTGTTGATTTCGCTTGGACTGCAACTTGTCGTCACTCTGATATCGTGCTTCCAGCATGTACTCAGTGGGAACGTAACGATATTGATGGTTACGGCGCGTACTCTGGCCGTGGTTTGATCGCGATGCACAAGCTAGTGGATCCTCTGTTCCAGTCTAAAACTGACTTCGAGATCATGTCTAGCCTAACTAAGCGTTGGGGCCGTTACGACGATTACACGCGTGGTATGGATGAAATGCAGTGGGTTAAATCTCTGTATGACGAATGTCGCGCGGAAAACGAAGGCAAGTTCGAAATGCCTGAGTTTGCTGAGTTCTGGGAAAAAGGTTTCCTAGACTTCGGTAAAGGTAAGCCATGGACTCGTCACGCTTCATTCCGTGAAGATCCAGAGATCAACGCACTAGGTACTCCTTCTGGTTTCATCGAAATCACAAGCCGTACTGTTGGCAACATGGGTTACGAGCACTGTCAAGAACACCCAATGTGGTTCGAGAAATCTGAACGTTCACATGGTGGTCCAGGCTCTGACAAACACCCGTACTGGCTACAATCTTGTCACCCAGACAAGCGTCTTCACTCTCAGATGTGTGAATCTGAAGAGTGGCGTGCGACTTACGCGGTACAAGGCCGTGAGCCTATCTACATCAACCCAGTCGATGCTAAGAAGAAAGGCATCAAAGATGGCGATGTAGTACGTGTGTTCAACGACCGTGGTCAACTACTAGCAGGTGCTGTTCTAATGGATAGCTACGCTCCTGGTGTTGTTCGTATCGAAGAAGGTGCTTGGTACGGCCCGATCAACGAGAAAGTGGGTGCGCTAGATACATACGGCGATCCAAACACACTCACTCAAGACATCGGTACGTCTGAACTTGCTCAAGCAACGTCAGCAAACACATGTTTGGTTAACTTCGAGAAGTTCCAAGGCAAACTGCCTCCAGTAACTTCATTCGGTGGTCCAATCGAAGTTTCTTAAGTCTTGTACTTAAGAACCAAGACTAAAGCTTGAATTAAAGCCCCTGTAAGTACTCTTACAGGGGCTTTTTGTTTTTCTAGTGTACGTGTTGGGATTTCTAACTAAGCATTGTAACAGCGCCAGAGGGGCGTTTTTGAGACCAGCTGTAACGTGCTGTTTGAGGTAGGCTGTAGAAACATAAAGCATTAGCATGAAGCCGGAAGGGAATGCACAAAGAACCTGTTGTAAGGGCTTAGGCAGATGGAAACAAAAAGGCCGATACAAAGTGCCGACCTAATAGAAACCTATGGAGTTAAGCGCAAACCTTGAAGATAAACCTGAGCCTTGAATAAAAGCTCAAGCCTCGGGTATAAACTTAAGCTTCAATTGTAAACCTAAGCTTCATTTATAAACCTAAGCTTCGAACGTAAGCCTAAAGTTCGAACATAAACCAGTAACCGTATGCACAAATCAAAGCGGGCACACTGGAATATAAGGTCGCGACAAGAGCGGCTTTCGGTGCCATCGCAATCGCAGGGAATAGCGCATCACCGTCATTCGAAATTGCGTTACCTACCTGAGCTGACAGTGGCAGAGCACCAGAAAGGTACAGGCTAGTGACCAGCAATTGCGGACCACACCCCGGTAGCAAGCCCATCAACACTCCCGCCAGGGGGAGCATCATGCCCCAGCTTGAGAATAGCGTCGCAAAATCGACATTTGCTATCACAGAGCCAAACTCGAAGAAAAGAAAAGCAACCACCACCCATGCAGTAACGAAGTTAGTATCTTGAGCCGTTTTTTGTAGTGGATGAGAGCCTATACATTTCTCGTCTTCACTGACGGCTGATTTGTAATCTTCAATTTCACGGGTGAGACCCCATAGAAACATCGAGCTAATCAGCAAAATAGTGCCTGCCCATTCCATCGACATTTCGGGCAAAGCGAGCAACTCATTCACATCCACTTGAAAAGAGCCAAGTAGGGCAACCGCAGCACCTGGAATAATGAGTACAGACCATAGATAGCCTTGCAGGTTGATCGCTTTTTTCGATACTGCTTCTTTGTCTTGAGATTGAGAAGCACAGCTGCTCACTGCTTCATTTTTCTCTGTTTTTTTTGGGCGTAAGAAGTCGTCTGCGTGAAACAAGTTAATGATTCGACCTGACGCAGTTCCGACAATCACGCCCATCGCCATCATGGCTAAACCAGTCTTGGGTTCGCTCGCAATGAGCAGGAAGGCCGCATCACCCATGGTTGAGACGAGCACAGCAACAACTGCGCCGAAGCCGAGTTTGCCTGAGATAAATTGTGTGGTCACCACGATCGCTCCGCCACAGCCGGGTAGTGCCCCCATAAGTGCAGCGAATACAACTTGGTTTGAACGGGATTGATGGACGAGCTTGTTGAAGACGTTATCTTTGTTGATATACAGGCTTAACCCGTGGTAAATCGCTAAGGTCAAAGCAACATAACAAGACACGGCCCAAAAGGCGTCTGACAAGGTAGTGACCGTCAATTCTCGCGTGGCAGGCGCCATAACTAAAGCTGCAAGTGAGATAGGTAAAAGCAGGCGCTTAAATGACAGTGAAAACTGAGTTGTTTTCGCAGCGCTACTGCTTGGCAAAAAAGAGATTAGTCGATCCATAGGTGTTACTCAAAATTAGTGGCTTAAGATAAATATATACGAATGATAATAATTATCAATTGCATTTGTTGTTTTTTTATCTATTGTTACCATTGGCTAAACCTACGAAACATGACCAACCTGAAAAAATGAGGTAAAGTATGGCTAATAAAGAGAGGCTCTAAAGGTAGAGTCATAATTGTTAGTGTAATAGGAAGAAACATGATTTTAGTTGTTGGTCACAAAAACCCTGATAGTGACAGTATTTGTAGTGCGTTAGTTGCAACAGAGCTTCTTAAAGCTCGTGGCGAGGAAGCGACACCAATTCGCCAAGGCGAGATCAACCGCGAAACTCAACACATTCTAGAAGTCGCTGGTGCTGAAAAACCAGAACTTCGTACTTCTGTTGCTGGTGAAAAAATCTGGTTAGTAGACTACTCAGATCTAGCACAAGCACCGGACGATGTTGCTGAAGCTGAGATCGTAGGTATTGTCGATCACCACCGTTTAGGTGACGCGATGACAGTTAACCCTATGGAAGCTTGGATCTGGCCTGTTGGTTGTACAAATACTGTACTTTTCAACATGTTCAAGATTGAAGGTCACTCTATCTCTCAACAAATCGCTAAACTGATGATGTCTGCAATTCTTTCAGACACGGTTGGTTTTGCTTCTCCAACATGTACTCAAAAAGACAAAGACGCGGTTGCTGAGCTTGCTGAAATCGCTGGCGTGACTGACATTGATGCATTCATCAAAGCGCTTCTAATCGCTAAGACAAACATCGAAGGCCTATCTGCTGCACAACTAGTAGAAAAAGACCTTAAAGGCTACCCATTCAACGGTCGTGATGTTGTTGTTGGTCAAGTTGAGCTTGCGACTCTTGAGCAAGTAGATGGCATGATTGAAGCGCTAGAAGCGGATCTTGAAGAACGTTGTGAGAAAGACGGTCTAGCATTTGCTGCGGTAATGCTAACAGACATCACTACTGCGCAAACTCACCTTCTATACAAAGGCGAGTGGGCTGATAAACTGGTTAAGCACGAGAAAGACGGCGTATTAATGATGGAAAATACATTAAGCCGTAAGAAGCAAGGCTGGCCTTGGTTACAGGGTGAGCTTGTTTAATCAAGTCGCTTAATTATAAACGCCTGCTAATTTAGCAGGCGTTTTTCTTTGAAGTAGATTTTCTTCTTCATCGAAAATGTTTGAAGTTAAAAGCTCTCGGCATAAAATAGCTTTAAGAGCAAAGTTACTGACTAAAGTAGGAAATTAAGATGACTACACAGCTAGACGATAAAAAAATCGCTGAAATCAATAAGTATACGGGTGAGCAACGCCTAAAGTACTGTGTGAAAGAAATCGTAGCGAACCGTGAAGTATGGATCTTAACCGATGAACACGGTTGTGTAATGCTTAACACAGAAGATGAAGACTGTGTTCCAGTATGGCCAAATCAAGAGTTTGCTGAATCTTGGGCTACGGGTGATTGGTCTGAGTGTAAAGCTGAGTCTATCTCGTTGAACAAATGGCATAGCCGTTGGACGAACGGTCTAGAAGACGATGAGCTTGCAGTGGTTGTGTTCCCGAACGAACAGGAAGAAGGTGTTATCTTGTTCCCAGATGAGTTCGACTTCGAATTGAAAAAGCAGGCTGCTAAGCGCTAGTGCTTTCGTAACACGGTTACACGGTTACATGGTAAGTCAGCGTTGTCTTTTCTTAGGCAGCGCTATCATTCTATTTTCCCATCTAAGCTGTTCAGAAAAACAAAGTAACGTCCCTGCCTATTTCCGCTAGTACTCAATTCTTCCGTTAGCCCTCAATATTCCTGTTCGTGGTTAGTTATTCCGTTAGTACTCGATCATTCCGTTAGTATTCAATATTTCTGTGTGCAGTTAGTTATTCCATTAGTACCCAATTAACTGATACAACGGTGCTTGCTGCGCGGCTTTTGAAGCTTGTTGGAGCACGCCAGTTTTGCTGTATTGCTTTAGTATCTTTCGAACAATTGGTTTTACTTCAGATTTTGTCATTCCAGCTTTCAATTCCGGCTCATACAGTAGCTTTAGTAGCACCACATCTAAGGGTGATAATAAGTCTTCTGGCGTATGGTCATTGAAAATAGAAGGGTAGGCTTTATCTGAATCATTCGGCAGGCCTAAAACCTGTGTGATTTCTTCCACGATACAGGCGACGAGCTTACCTCGAGATCTTGCTTGATCAACGGGAATAACAATCCCAGCGTAAACAATCTCACCTTTAGAATTTGTTCGATAACCCGCCGTGCAAATAGCGTTGTTTAAGTGCTCAGTTGATTTGAGTTTGAGCACCAATTTCGCCTCAGATACCCACTGACTTTGCCTCGTGTATATCCATTTTACGTTCGCTTCAGACTCTTTGTTGACGATTGTTATCGGGTGCTGAGTAACTTCGGATAAGTGTCGGATATGAAGCTCTGTGAGCTCTTGATGCAGTTCCTCATCACCCACTCGATGATCGATCCAAATCTTGATCGGTTGTTTCCATTTGGCGAGTGGTTTGTTGCCTTGGGAATATTCGTGTTGAAGTGCGACGTTATAAAAGGCAGTTTCGACGAAGCTTCTATCTAGCCAGGTGAGGGGTGTGCTTGTTGCGTTAAAGGAAAACAGCGCCAACAAAAGGGGAAGCATTGAAGCTCTTAATAACATACCTTTCCCCTTTGTTGAACGTAGCGTGATTCGAGATTAGTGGTTCGGCGCTTTGGAGAAATGGCTCTCAACCAATCTTTGGGTGATTTGGTGAGTTGGATTGGTTAACACTTGATCCGTTTCCCCACTCTCAACCACATTACCTTCGTGCATGACGATGATTTTGTCGGTAATGTGTTTAACAATACCAAGGTGTTGAGATACGTAGACGAACGATACGCCCATCTCTTCTTGTAGCTCTAAGAACAAATTGATGATTTGAGAGCGCATTGCCATGTCCAAACCATTCAACGCTTCGTCTGCAACAATGATTGATGGTTGAAGGATTAACGCACGAGCCAAACAAACCCTTTGTTTTTGGCCTGCAGCCAGCATCTGCGGGTAGAAGTAAGCATGTTCCGGTAGAAGGCCCACACGTAACAGGGTGTCTTTCACACGACGCATACGGGCTTCTGGTGGCATATTGGTGTTTCGCTTTAATGGACCTTCAAGAATTCGACCAATCTGAATGCGCGGGTTAAGCGAGGTGTTCGGATCTTGGAAGATCATTCGAATCAGCTTACAGCGAGTCGAGTAGTCCTTGTGCTCTAGCTTTTCACCGTTCACACGAATCTCGCCCGCAGTTGGCTCTACCATGCCAGCTAGCATTCTTGCTAATGTCGACTTTCCTGAACCATTCTGACCGATAAAACCAATCGTCTGTCCCGCCTCAAGCGAAAAGCTTACTGGTTTCACTGCCTGATGAATCTTTTTACGGAAAAGACCAGAGCGAGTCGTAAAGTCTTTAGATAAATCAATGACTTCTAATAATGCACTCATGATTTCTTTTTCTTCTCCATATTAAGAGGGAAGTGACAATTGAACTTATGGTTTTTGATTCGTTTGGTATAAGGAATCTCAACACATTGCCTTTGCGCATACGGGCAACGTGGTCCTAGTCGACAACCAATAGGAAGGTGCTGCAACGGAGGGATTGAACCTGGCAAAGACTGTAGCTTCTCTTTATGAGGAATCCAGTCGTTAAAGTCAGGCATCGCTTTCAGTAGAGCGACGGTATATGGGTGTTTAGGTGCATCCAACAGCTTCTGCGTATCCGCGGATTCCACAGACTGACCGCAGTACATAACGGTAATGCGAGTTGCCCATTGGGTAATGGTGGTTAAGTCATGGCCGATCAGCACGATGGTCGTGTTATTGATCTGATTCATACGACTCAACAGACGCAATATTTGAGACTGTGTAATCGGATCTAGATCGTTGGTTGGTTCATCAGCGATCAAGACTTTTGGTTTGGCTGCGATCGCCATGGCGATCATGACTTTTTGACACTCACCATCGGTCAACTCATAAGAGTAACTGTCCATAAGACGAGAGTGATCTTTAATACCGACTTTGTGCAGTAGAGCGATGGCCTGCTTCTTACGCCATTTGAATCTCTGCCACCACCGACCTTCAAACGAATAGGAAGGAATCGCTTCAATCAGTTGATGGCCCACTTTTTCAGATGGATCAAGACAGGAGGATGGCTCTTGAAAGATCATCGCGATATCACGAGCAATAACTCGGCGTCGTTCTTTGGGTGTCAGTTGCAGGAGGTCGATATTGCCAAGGCGCATTCGGTCGGCAGATACTTTCCAGTTTTCTTTACAAACCCCAACGATTGCTTTCGCAACCAAGCTCTTGCCTGAGCCTGATTCACCTACTAAGCCGCGAATTTCCCCTTCATTGAGGGTAAGACTCATTCTATCAACGGCTTTAACCATCCCTTGAGGGGTCTCAATCTCGATGGTTAGATGTCGAATATCAAGTAAAGGCATTATTCGATTCCTGCATTTAGCGCTTGGCGAACACCTTCACCGACGAGGTTAATCACGATCACTGTAAACATAATGGCTAAACCGGGTAGGGTTACTGTCCATGGTGCGAGGTAAATCAGCTCTACAGAGTCACCCAAGATTGAGCCCCACTCGGTACTTGGTGCTTGAGCGCCAAGCCCTAAGAAACCCAAAGCCGTGATATCAAGAATGGCGACTGACAATGCCAGTGTAATTTCAAGAGCCACCACGGTAAGAATATTAGGAAGGATTGAATTCCATAACAGGTAGAAGTCGTTCGCACCATCGAGGCGAGAAGCCAAAATATAGTCTTTTTCTACCTCAGCGTGCACGGCAATGTATACCGAACGAATAAAGCGTGGAATCAATGCTAAACATAAGGCAAGCAAGATATTAAACTCGCCAAAACCAAGAAACGCCACGAAGATAATTGCCAGTAACAGAGACGGAATCGACATAACGGTATCAAGCAGGTGGTTTAGCGTGCTTGATAGTAATCCACGAGTCATCCCCGCAAGTACGCCAATCAGGCAACCAATGACTGCTGCGATAAAGGTAATCACAACCGCGGCACCAAACGTCAGCTGAGAGCCGATAATCAGACGAGAAAGAATATCTCGGCCTAAGTCATCGGTACCTAAGAAATACTCAACTGTTCCTGAGGGATCCCAAGAGGGTGGGGTTAACAGGTGTCCCGTTTGTTCTTGAGCATCATGCGGAGCTAGCCATGGTGAAGTGACGGTGATTAGAATGATTAAGGCCAAACACCACAGTCCAAACATAGCGAGATTATTGCCACGGAAGCTGCGCCAGAAACGCTCGAACTGGGTTGGAATCTGCTCTTCTTGGTAGACGTTATTTGTTAGCATACCATTCCTTCCTTACCAGTGGATTGACCATCGCGCCTAATAGATCGGACAGAATGTTTGCGGTTAAAACCAAGGTTGCTACGACTATTACGCCAGCTTGAATTGAAACGTAATCTTGATTAGATAAAGCATCCAATAACCAGCGGCCAATACCCGGCCAGTTAAAGATAGACTCGGTAATAATAGCGAGCGTTAACATACTTGATAGTTGAACGCCGACCTTAGGAATAATCGGTGGTATCGCATTTCTTAACACGTGCTGCGTGACGATCTCTCTTGTTGAAAGACCTTTAATTCGTGCGGCGCGGATGTAGTTTTGAGTCATCACTTCAGCCACTGACGCTCTCATCAGTCGAATTACCTGAGTCGTTGGGGCGAGTGCCAATACAAGACAAGGTAACGCCATATGTTCGATAACACTTTGCAGTGCGTGTGCTCGATAACGACCTTCAGCAAAAAAGGCATCAATTATAGCGAAGCCAGTGACGTGTTCAATTTCGTAAAGCAGGTCGTATCGCCCACCAACTGGGAACATCTCAAAGTGCAACGAAAACACCATGATCATCAGTAGTGCGACCCAAAATATAGGTGCAGAGTAACCGGCCATTGAAGTAAACGATATGGTGGTATCGACAAACTTGCCCTGTCTCATGCCAGCAATAGTGCCGAAAGGGATGCCGATAAACAGCGCAAGCACAAAAGCAAAGAAACACAGTTCTAACGTTGCAGGGAACACCACGACAAGCTCATCGATGATAGGCGCTCCGTGCTTGCTCAAGCCAAAGTTCAGTGTCGATAATTCTGTGATATAGCTAAGCCAACCGGGCCAAAAGTCTTGAATCGCCCAAGGTGAGGTTTGGTCTAGTCGAAGCAGAGCGAACCCCACTAACGTTAGGATCCCCAATGTGATAATGAATAAGTTTACACGTCTTAATGTATACCAAAACATCACTGCACCTCTCTTCTGACTTGATCAAAAGGTTGAGCATTGAACGGGCTCTGCTTAAAGCCACTTAGCGAACGATCGTGCACGCGGAATTGCACGCCATGAGCGAGAGGAATCACAGGAACTTCTTCATTGAGAATGTTTTGGGCTTGTCGATACAAGTTCACACGGTGCCTTTGTTGATTGATCTCTAATGCTAAGTCGAGAAGGAAATCAAAGTCAGAGTTACACCACATAGAGACGTTTAATCCTGCGCGCTCTGAGCTACATGAAAGAAGCGGACGCAAGAAGTTGTCTGGGTCGCCCGTATTGCCGATCCAACCTGTGAGCAACAAGTCTGTTGAGGAAATGGATGATAGCTGTGTACGATCAAATCGGTCGTCGGTATAGAGCTTAAGTTCGATACCAATATCAGCTAAATTTGCTTGGATTAATTCTGCCGTTTTCCTTGGGCTCGGATTGTAAGCTCTTGGCTCTAATGGCACCCACATTGAAAGCTCTAATCCCGGTTCGACGCCAGCCTCTTTTAAAAGAGCGACCGCGTAGTTTCGGTCATAGCGAACTTGAACACTGTCTTTTTGATAAGCCCAAGAAGTAGGGGGAAGCAAGGTGTAGGCTTTTGTACCTGTACCGTAGTACACAGAATCAAGAATGTTCTGACGATTGATAGCCAAGTTCAGCGCTTTGCGCACTCGTGAGTCTCGCAGTGCAGGGTGCTCGGTGTTCAGGGCGATGAAAGAGACATTAACCGCAGGCGTGGCGGAAATCTTCAACTCTTCATGAGCTTGAATAATAGGAATCTGACTAGAAATCGGTGAGTTCAATACATCACACTCACTACGAAGTAGCTTGGCAAGAGTCCCTGTCCCACGTTGTGAAGTATCAAACACAACTTGGTCCATTTCTACGTCACCCTTCCAATAGTGCTTGTTCTTTTTCAAGCGAACTAGATCATTGATTTGGTATTCATCCAAGTAGAAAGGACCTGTGCCAACGGGCTTGGAGTCTATTTCATTCTTTTCATCCGTAGCAATGAGTTTATTGGCATATTCTTTAGAGTGAATGACCGCATAGCTGGTGGCGATATTGTTGAGAAATGAATTGTCTGGGCGACTTAATTGGAATTTCACCGTCAGGTCATCAACCGCAGTGATATCGACGATCAGGTTTTGGAAATCGATACCAGCAAACCATGGGTATAGGCCGCCGCCTACATAATGAAATGGGTTTGAACTGTCAATGATTCGCTCAAAACTAAAGACCACATCTTGTGCATTCATACTGCGAGTTGGGGTAAACCAGTCTGTGGTTTGAAACGCAACATTAGGGCGCAGTTTGAACGTGTACTCTGTACCCGATTCATCGACAGACCAGCTTGTTGCCAAGTTCTGTTTTGGTCGATAAGTCATTGGATCAAGAGTGAGCAGTGTATCGAAAATTTGAGGGCTCAGCGATTCTGAGGTAATACCACTATCAACCAGTTGTGGGTTGAAAGTACTAGGATTACCTTGGCCGCAATAAATGAAGCCTTTTTCACGGATTTGCTCGTGATTCACACTCTCACCACATCCAGCTAAAAAGCTCAGCGTGCAGATGCTCAGTGATAGTCTTATTAGTGCTTTCATAAAAAGAAATACTTTTCGAAACGAGGCGTTAGAGGAGCCTCAAGATCCGGATAATTTAACATTTTATTTATTCGGCTCCAAATAATAATCAAGTGCTGACAGCTATTTATCGTTAGCTTGTCCGACAATCGCGTACTTCCTCACCATTCCACGTAATTGGTTGTAGGTTAATCCAAGTAATTCTGCTGCTTGTTTCTGGTTGTACTTGCTCTGTTTTAGGGCTTGATTGAGCAGCTTGATGTCTTGTTGTTCTTGCCATGCTTTGTAATCAAGTGGCAAAGAAAACGAGCTCTCTGATGAAGTATGGCTGTTGGACGGCGCATTGCCAATTTCATGCGTGGAATCTTGATCTATTTTCCATGCGGGTTTGAATGGGTTAAACACCAAAGATTCAATAGGATATGGGTCTTTACCATGCTGGTAGACTGCCCGCTCAATAACGTTCTTGAGTTCTCGCACATTCCCTGGCCATGAATAATCCAGCAGCGCCTCAACGGCAGACGGAGCAAAGCCAACAAACAACTCCAATTCTAATTCACGGCACATCTTAATGGCGTAGTATTCTGCCAGCAGCGTGATGTCTTCTTTTCGCTCTCGAAGAGGGGGGATAGTAATCACGTCAAACGCGAGCCTGTCCAATAAGTCGGCTCTGAATTCGCCCCTTAATGCCATGTCTGGCAAGTCAGCGTTGGTCGCGCAAACCAGTCTTACGTTGGCACTTAAAGCTTTTTGTCCGCCGACACGTTCATATTGCCCGTATTCAATAACACGCAATAGCTTCTCTTGAACGGCTAAGGGCGTGGTCGCGAGCTCATCAAGAAACAGTGTTCCACCTTCCGCTCTTTCAAATCGACCCTGATGACGACCTTTTGAACCAGTAAAGGAACCAGACTCATGACCAAACAACTCAGAATCAATCAAACCCTCACTGAGCGTTGAGCAATTAAGTGAGATCAACGGCTGATCCCATCGCCTTGAAAGGTAATGCAGTCTTTGTGCGATCAACTCTTTACCCGTACCACGCTCGCCAATGATCAGAATCGGTCTTTCTATTGGTGCGAGTTGGGATACTTTATCTAAAACGGAGAGAAAGCTAGGTGATTCACCAATGAGGTTCTGCTGCATAGCGGGTCCTTGTGTGATTTGAGCGCCGATGGATGTGATTTAGAAAGCCTTATTTAAACCACGTCATGTAAATAGCTTAAGTATAAGAGTCGTAGTGGTGAAAAATACCAATACTTGGCTAAATTCATCATAGCATGGTTCGGGTTAATCACCATTTTATTGTAAGTGTCTGATAATAAATGGCTTAAAAGTTGGCACGCTACTTGGATTACTTATGGTAGGTTTAACAACAAACGTAAATTTTTGAGCAAGTGGATTGAGAAATCGAATAACGCTTTAAAGCACATTTGCCATCATTGTAATTAAGGAGTTCCTCATGGGTATTTTTTCTCGCTTTGCAGACATTGTAAATTCGAACATCAGTGCACTTTTAGACAAGGCTGAAGATCCTGAAAAGATGATTCGCCTGATTATCCAAGAAATGGAAGATACGCTGGTTGAGGTTCGCACTAACTCCGCTAAAGCTATCGCAGATAAAAAAGAGTTAGCACGTAAAGTTGAAGCTATCGAAACTCAGATTCTAGATTGGCAAAACAAAGCGACACTAGCACTGACTAAACAACGTGAAGACTTAGCTAGAGCGGCGCTAATCGAAAAGCAAAAACTTGAAGATATAATCAAAAGCCTTCACACAGAGCAAACCTTGGTTCACGAAACCATCGAAAAGCTGACCAGTGAAATTGGTAAGCTCGAAACCAAAATCGTAGAAACTCGCGCAAAGCAGCAAGCATTGATGATTCGTAATAATGCTGCGAGCAATCGTCGTGATGTTCAAAAACATCTGCATTCAAGCAAAACCAACGAAGCTATGGCGAAGTTTGAGCAATTCTCGCGTAAAGTGGATGAATTAGAAGCCGAAGCGGACGTTTACGCGAAAACAGGTAACGCAAAATCGTTAGACCAAGAATTTGCAGATCTACAAGCTCAAGATGAAATTGAAAAAGAGCTGGCGAAACTGAAGCAACAAGTTGAAAACCGCGATAAATAATTTAGGAGTTGTCTATGTCAACATTTCTAATTGCAGGCCCACTGATTGTCTTTTTAATCTTCGTGGCACCGCTATGGTTGTTCTTACATTACCGCAGCAAGAAGAAATCCAGTAATGGTCTTTCGGAAACGGATCTTCAGCGTTTGCACAAGCTTTCTGCTCAAGCTGAATCGATGCAAGACCGAGTGAAAACACTAGAAAAAATACTGGATGCGGAGTCACCTAACTGGAGACGAAACTATGAGTAGAGAACTGTATCGCGATCCTATTAACGGTAAGCTGTCCGGTGTGTGTGCAGGGTTAGCGAACTACTTTGGCCTTGAAGTGTGGTTGGTTCGTATCTTGGTTATCTCGGCGGCACTGCTTGGTGGTAGCTTTTTGGTGTTATTAGCGTATGTAGCTTTGACATTTATGCTTGAAAAACAACCACCTCAGTATGTCGATCAAATGAAGGCTAAACAGGAGCACACGCTCAAGCAAAAACCTTGGGAAAAAGGGCAAACCGCAGAGTCGTTACTGGGCACTTTAGAGGGTGATTTCCAGAAATTAGAGACCAGTGTCCGCAATATGGAAGCTTATGTGACTTCGGATACTTTCAAAGTCGATCGCGCATTTAAGAACATGTAGTGGTAAACCTGAAAAACATTAGATAACGGTTTAGGAAAATTTATTCCAAGCCGTTATTTTTTTTAATAATTTTGTCTAAATAAATCTTACGATAACTGGTAAGTTACATGTGATTAATCTATGTTATAAAAATATTTATAGTTATGGATGATCACTAATGTATAGAGCCTCCGTTGTCCTATTGACAGCCTTAGCTGGGTTGTCTGGGTGTGGTAAGGAGCTTCCTCCCGTACCTGAACCTGATTCTAGACCCGCCAAACTCTTCACTGTCTCCGTCGGTAGTAATGCCTTTGAACGTAGCTTTCCAGCCACCACAGAAGCGGGTGACAAAGCAGTACTGGCATTTCGTGTTCCAGGGCTACTTCAGACTATCGATGTCACATCTGGTCAACAGGTTACCAAAGGTGATGGGCTTGCAACGCTTAATCCTGACGAATATCAGTTGTTAGAGAAGCAAGCGAGAGCCAACTTTAAGCTTGCCGATGTTCAATACCAACGTTCCATTAAGTTGCGTAAAGATCGCGTCGTATCTGAGCAAGACTTCGACCAAGCGAAAGCTAATCATAATTCTGCTAAAGCGGTGCTTAACCAAGCAAAAGCCAACCTACGTTATACCACTTTGGTTGCGCCTTACGATGGTACTATCTCCATAATTCCTGCTGAAAACCATGAATATATCGCTGCCAAACAAGGCGTGATGAATATTCAAACGAATCAAATCCTCAAAGTCGTATTCTTATTACCCGACCAACTTATCACGCGCTTTTCTTCAGGGTTTGAGACGGATGCAACCATGGTTTTTGATGCTTTCCCTGGTAGCTCCTACGCTTTAGCATTCCAAGAAGTTGATACTGAAGCGGATCCCAAAACCGGGTCGTACAAAGTCACCATGGTAATGGAAAGACCCACCGATGTTGGTATTTTGCCGGGTATGTCAGGCACAGTTCATTTAGTTTCAGCGTTAGCGGCCGCCACAAAAATTCCCACATCAGCAATGATGACTGATGGCGATGATGTCTCTGTGTGGCGCGTGAATAGCGACGGTATTGTTGAAAATGTCGCAATCATCATCGATGAAAAGCGCCATATTGTTTCAGGGTTGAACGATGGTGATCGCATCGTAACTTCTGGTGTTAATGGTCTTGAACCGGGCGTTAAAGTTCGAGAGTGGATCAAGGAAAGGGGGCTATAACATGAAAACACTTAAAGTGGCCGCTGGACTGTCGTGTTTGGCTTTACTTACGGCTTGTGAAGATAAACAAGTTGTAGAAGTGAATAACACGCCCTTGGTTAAAGCTATCGAGATTTCAGTCATCGACTTTAGCGACAAACTCTATTTCCCTGCGGTTGCAAACGCTGCCGAGAAGGCTCATCTCAGCTTTCGAGTCGCTGGTGAAATCAATAAGCTTGATGTGAAAGAAGGTGAGCGTGTTTCACAAGGAGACATCATTGCAGAGCTTGACCCTACCGATTATCAACTGGATGTCGACAATGCTCAGGCGCGTTACACGGTAATTAACAGTCAATACAGACGTTCAAGTCCGCTAGTGAAGAAAGGTTTATTGGCGAAGTCACAGTTTGATGAAATTGCTGCTCAACGCCAGATCGCTTATGCCGAGCTGGAACTCGCAAAACTGCGCTTGTCGTTCACTAAGCTTCGTGCCCCTGTTGATGGGATCATTTCTCGTGTCAGTGTCGATCAATATGAAAATATTCAGGTAGGCCAGCAGGTGGTGAACATTCACAGTGTCGAAGATGTTGAGGTTGTTATCCAACTGCCTGACCAGATTTACGTGAATCAGCCTAGCGAACAGCTGTTATCGAATGTTGAGGCTGTGGTAAGAGTGCCCAGTGGCAATGAATACACGGCGGCTATTAAGGAGTTTACCACTGAACCTGACCCAAGCACGGGCACGTTCACGGTGACGCTTGCTCTACCTATGCCGGAAGATGATTTGATTCTGGATGGTATGGCCGTTGAGGTGACGTCAAATGGGCGAGATATCGGCTTGGAGTTAAAAGCTGGGGTACTTATCCCAATCGAAGCTGTGTTTAATGCGGATGGCGATGATTTAACGCGCCAGAACTCTTATGTATGGGTGCTTAATGACGACAGTACCGTCTCAAAACAGCAAGTCGTAATAGGAAAAGCCAATCAGAAAACATTGCAGATCATGAAAGGATTAGAAATGGGGCAGCATGTCGTTGTTGCAGGCGTATCGCGATTGCGAGATGGGATGACAGTGGAAGTATTGTCTCAGGAGACGAACAATGAGTGAAGTAAATAACAAGCCCCAAAATGACGATCAACAGGGTGATGATCAGATCACAGGTGTTGCTTCTTACTTTATACGTAACAAAGTCATTAGCTGGATGCTATCTCTGATCTTTCTTATTGGTGGTGTCTCTGCCTTTTTCGGCTTGGGTCGTTTAGAAGATCCTGCCTTTACTATCAAAGATGCGATGGTTGTGACCTCTTACCCAGGGGCCACACCTCAACAAGTTGAAGAAGAAGTTACTTACCCATTAGAAAAAGCGATTCAACAACTTACCTATGTGGACGAAGTGAACTCTATCTCTAGCCGCGGCCTATCACAGGTAACGGTGACGATGAAGAACAACTACGGCCCAGATGATCTTCCGCAAATATGGGATGAACTTCGCCGAAAAGTGAATGATCTCAAGGTTGAACTGCCACCCGGCGTCAATGATCCTCAAGTCATCGATGACTTCGGTGATGTTTACGGTATTTTGCTGGCGGTGACGGGGGATGGCTATAGCTACAAAGAGTTGCTGGATTACATTGATTACCTAAGGCGAGAGCTAGAGTTGGTTGATGGCGTTAGTAAAGTCTCCGTTTCCGGCCAACAACAAGAGCAAGTGTTCATTGAGATATCGATGAAACGGATAAGCTCTCTGGGTCTGTCTCCAAGCACGGTATTTAACCTTTTATCGACTCAAAATATTGTATCAAGTGCAGGAGCGGTAAGGATTGGTGATGAATATATTCGAATCCATCCAACCGGTGAGTTCCAAAACGTTGAACAGCTTGGAGATTTGATTCTTACGGAAGGTGGCGCTCAAGGGCTTATCTATCTAAAAGATGTGGCGAATGTAACTCGTGGTTACGTTGAGGTACCGAGTAACATCATTGGTTATAACGGCGAACTCGCGCTTAACCTGGGTGTCTCTTTTGCGCAAGGCGTGAATGTGGTCGCTGTGGGTGAAGACTTTGATCGAAGACTCGCCGAGCTTAAATATCAACAACCCGTCGGTATCGACATCTCCGAGGTTTATAACCAACCTAAAGAGGTGAACAAGTCGGTAAGCGGATTTGTGGTGAGTTTAGGGCAGGCGGTTGCGATCGTAATCGTGGTGTTACTGTTCTTCATGGGAGTACGATCGGGTCTGTTGATTGGTTTGATACTGCTATTGACCGTATTCGGCACCTTTATTTTCATGCAGTACTTCAAAATCGATCTTCAACGTATTTCACTGGGCGCGTTGGTTATTGCCTTGGGGATGCTGGTGGATAATGCCATTGTGGTGGTGGAGGGGATATTGATCGGCACGCAGAAGGGGCGAACCCGGATGCAGGCCGCCACTGATATCGTGACCCAAACCAAATGGCCACTGCTTGGTGCAACGGTGATTGCGGTCACTGCGTTTGCTCCAATTGGTTTGTCTGAAGATTCAACGGGCGAATACTGTGGCACCTTGTTCACGGTACTATTGATTTCATTGATGCTGAGTTGGTTTACTGCCATCTCGATCACGCCGTTCTTTGCCGATATCTTCTTCAGAGGACAGAAGGTTGATCCCGATAACGAAGGCAAAGACCCATACAACGGGATGGTTTTTGTTATCTATAAAAACTTCCTTGAGTTCTGTATGAAACGCGCGTGGCTAACCATGATCGTTCTGGTGATTGGTTTAGGTGCGAGTGTGTACGGTTTTGGCTTTGTGAAACAAGCATTCTTCCCATCTTCAACTACTCCAATGTTCCAAGTGGATGTTTGGATGCCAGAAGGTACGGATATTCGAGCAACTAATACCAAGTTGAGAGTGCTTGAGAGTTGGTTGTCGGAACAAAGTGAAGTTGAACATATCACGACCACGGCCGGTAAAGGTCTGCAGCGTTTCATGTTGACCTACTCACCCGAGAAGAGTTATAGCGCGTATGGCGAAATCACGGTTCGTGTGAAAGATTATCAGGTGCTTGAGGGGCTGATGCGTCGCTTCCGTGAACACGTTGACAGTCAGTTCCCAGAAATTGATTACAAACTTAAGCAAATTGAATTAGGCCCTGGTGGCGGTGCGAAAATTGAGGCTCGAATCGTCGGTTCAGATCCAACCGTGCTACGTTCAATCGCAGCTCAAGTTATGGACATCATGCGTGCCGATGACGGAGCGTTTAACGTTCGTCATGATTGGCGTGAAAGAACTAAGGTCTTAGAGCCTCAGTTCAATGAAAGCCAAGCGCGTCGTTATGGTATTACCAAGTCTGACGTTGATGATTTCCTAGCGATGTCTTTCTCTGGTAAGTCGATTGGTGTGTATCGTGATGGTACTACGCTGATGCCTATTGTGGCTCGTTTACCTGAAGATGAGCGAGTTGATATTCGCAACATCGAAGGTATGAAGATTTGGAGCCCGGCATTAAGCGAATATATTCCGTTGCAGCAAGTGACGCTTGGCTACGAATTGGAATGGGAAGATCCACTTATCATCCGTAAGAATCGTAAGCGCATGCTGACGGTAATGGCCGACAACGACCTATTGGGTGAAGAAACGGCTTCGACGTTACAGAAACGCTTACAGCCACAAATTGAAGCGATTGAGATGCCTCCGGGTTATTCGTTGGAGTGGGGTGGTGAATATGAGTCATCTGCTGATGCACAAGCGTCACTGTTTACCACTATGCCGATGGGTTACCTGTTCATGTTCTTGATTACCGTGTTCTTGTTCAACTCGGTCAAAGAGCCGCTGATTGTTTGGCTAACGGTTCCATTAGCGCTAATCGGGGTAACGACAGGCTTATTAGCCTTGAATACACCATTTGGCTTCATGGCATTGCTAGGCTTCTTGAGTTTATCCGGGATGCTACTTAAGAACGGTATCGTACTGCTTGATCAAATTGAGATTGAGATGAAGTCCGGTAAAGATCCGTATGTCGCGGTTGTTGATGCGGCACTGAGTCGTGTTCGTCCGGTATGTATGGCAGCGATCACCACCATTCTTGGTATGATCCCTCTACTACCGGATATCTTTTTTAAACCAATGGCAGTAACTATCATGTTTGGTTTAGGCTTTGCGACTGTACTCACGCTAATCGTAGTACCTGTGCTGTATCGTTTATTCCATAAAATTGAAGTGGCTTAACGTCAACTAACCTTTGAAATAATGCCCCTATTTGGGGCATTATTTTTATGTACGATTACTAAAAGAGACTATCGAAATGGAAGCGAATAAAGTGGATAGAACGTGTGCATGGGCGCTTAAACATGAGCTTGAAAGGGAGTACCACGACGCAGAGTGGGGCGTGCCTGTTTATGATGACCAAGTTCTGTTTGAGTTCATTACTTTAGAAGGCGCTCAGGCGGGCCTAAGTTGGATTACGATCCTTAAAAAGCGTGAAGGGTATCGTGCCGCGTTCGATAATTACGATCTAAACAAGCTAGCTGAGTTGAATGAAGACAACGTGCCGCACATCATTGAAAACTTCGATGTGGTTAAGCATAAGGGCAAGATCGCCTCTGTATACGGTAATGCTCGAGCAACACTTGAACTCCAGAAAGAGTTTGGCTCTTTATCAAATGCTTTATGGCAATTTGTCGATAACAAGGTGATAGAAAACAACTGGACTGAGATGTCTCAAGTTCCTGCTTCTACTGAGCGGTCTAAGGCAATGAGTAAGTTTTTGAAAAAAAGAGGCTTTAAGTTTGTAGGGGAAACAATCTGTTACGCGTTTATGCAAGCGACAGGTATGGTTAATGATCATTTAGAAGGTTGTACACACAAATAAAAGTGTTATTTCTCGTCGCGAAATAATTGCGTGAAAATTGGAAAATTTACTGGTCATTTGTAAACTATTCAATATCATATGCGACCGAATTCAAACCTAGAAGACGATAGTGAAACAACAAATCTACCAAATATGTGATGCTCGTTATGATCCCTTGCTTAGGCAGTTTGTGCGTGAAGATGGCCACGTAGAAACTATCGCGCCGTTAGAAGGTAAGGTGTTTCTATTCTTGCTTGAAAATGCCGGTGAGTGCATCGAGCGAGGTCTGATATTTGATAGGTGTTGGGGTAATGTAATTGTTTCAGAGCAAGCGCTGACTAACGTTATCTCAAAGATTCGAAAAACACTGTCTAGGGTAACTTGTGGTTGCGCGACGATTCGTACCGTTAGTAAGACAGGGTATTCTCTTGAAATCGACGAGTTGAGCCGGTTCACAGTCACTGAAGAGGTACCTTCTCAAGCGACTGAGAAGGTATCTAAAACAAACTCTTCGCCTGTCGAGCAAGAAGTGTTGGCTGCGACTGAAATCTCTACAGACGTTAACACGGCAACGGCACCTGATTCAGATCTCAAGACGTTTTCCAACCAAGAACTGAACTCAGCTGAATTAGAACCTTCAAATTCAAAAAGTAATACGCATCTCGCTAAAGCCGGTTATTTACTCGCTTTGGTTTGTGTCGCAGTAACGACGTTCAACCTTTTCCAAACCTACTATACGCCCCTGCCTTATTTTATTGATAAAGCGGAATATCGTGACAGTTATACCGACAATACCAACCACTACTTCTTCCATATTGCTCATAATGACTCCTATTCGTTGCCTGCGGTCACTCAAAAGCTTACAGCGGTGATACCGAGCCACTGTAACATTGATGTCTTTGTCCGTATTTACCCATCAGTCGACCAACCCGAAGATGACGCGTTATACATGTTGATTCAAAGGAAAGATGGTGAGGCTCTGAATTATAGTGCTTCGGTTTTCAATGTAGAGTCGTCTTTTGATTCCTTTGCTCAGTATATGAAGAAGAGGAGTTACTTTTGCGACTAATTGGGTTACTCATTTTGGTGGTAATTGCTGCTGTAAGTTTTTTGCCAGAACAGAACGTATTAGCGGGCACTCGATGGCATTGCAAAACGATTAAAACTGATTTTTTATCTCAGGCATTCCAACCATATCAATCGCTTTATGAGCGTATAAGCCTTACTTTTCAATCTGACCATACCTTTAGCATGAGAGAGTTTGTGACGATTACAGAGCAAGACGGTAAGGAGAGTACTATGGAAAATCTGTATTTCGGGCACTATGAGCTTGATGGGAATAATTTGTCGATGAGCATTATAGATGTGAGAACGGCGACCCCTTTCCATGATCCAATTATTAACAATGAATATAGTGAGTATAAAGGGGTGACGATTGATTACGCTATTGCAGTTAAGGATCAGTCTTTGTACTTGTTCAATGAACACCGCTCTGAAATTTTCAATTGGGCGTGCTTTGACGTTCAGTAGCTTTTTAAAGCGATGTGTCTAATGCTGTCTCGTCCTAAAATACGTTGACGATTTTAGTAAGCCAGTAACGCAAGTTGCTGGCTTTTTTCATGCATCTTATTTGGCGTATTCATACCTAGGCTGAGATGTGGCCTCATTTCGTTGTACGTATATATCGACTCTTCAACAAGTGTTTTCAACTCGCGAAGATCTTTGCACTGAGTAAGCAAGAACTCTTGCTTGAGGATACCATTGACCCGCTCAGCTAAAGCGTTTTGGTAACAGTCATAACCATCTGTCATTGATGGTGTTATGCCATACTTTTTAAGTTTCTCTTGATAGAGGTTTGAGCAATACTGAAGCCCTCTATCTGAGTGATGGATTGTCGCATGACGATAACATCGAGTTTTTACCGTCATATCTAAAGCCTTCACAACATCGCTCGCTTTCATTTCATTGCTGACTTCATACCCCATTATTTTACGGCTGAAAGCATCTGTGACCAATGACAAGTAGTGAACGCCCTCGTTCGATTGAACATAAGTGATGTCGCTCACCAGAACCTCTTCGGGTTTTGAAGGAACAACTTCTTTTAGCAAGTTCGGATGTTTTTTCATCCAGTGCCTGCTGTTCGTTGTTTTGGTATAACTCCGTTTTGGCTTAACGAGTAAGCGCTCTTCTCTGAGGTAATCAAACAAAGCATCACGCCCAAGTTTTATTCCCATAGCTATCAGCTTAGGTTTCAATAAGAAATAGAGCTTACGAGTTCCTAATCGAGGCATGAAGCGTCTTAGTTCAAGGACCATTCCTTTCACTGGAGCAAGCTCAGCCTGACGAGTTTTCTTACGTTTTTCTCTCTGATAGACACATTGACGAGATATATCGAGCAATGAGCAAGCTTTACTTAAGCTTACTTTCCTCTCTTTTTGAAGGCTTCTTGCTCCTTCGCTATATACTTTTTTCTTAGCGACATCCCATGCTCAGCGTCAAGAATATCGACAACTCTGTTGAGAAGAAGGCATCTAAGACGTTCATCTTCGAGCTCTTGTTCAAGCCGTTTTATTTTTTGGGCAGGTGTTTCATTTGCTCTTGGTGATTTAGGCATCGTGTTCTTCCTTGGATTGGTAGTCCAATCCATTTTTCCATGCTTCCTTAACCAAGTAAGAACGGTTGAACGACCTTGTATGCCGTAAATTGATTGGGCTTGTTTATAGGTCATGTCGCCTTTTTCAATGGCGTCTACAACCTGTAATTTAAAGCCTAGTGTGTAATCACGCTGAGTGCGCTTAATGTAGTGTTTATTTGGAATGGTCATCATTAGTCCTCAATGTGTAAACACATTTCAGGACGGGACATGCGCTAATCTGAAAAAGGCAGGAATATCCTGCCTTTTTGGTCTGAGTCTGCTAACGCTTTAAATTAAACGAGCGCGTTGTAACGCTCCAATCCAGCCTCTAGGTCTGCAATCAGATCATCAACGTCTTCTAAGCCGATATGAACACGTACCAAGGTTCCTGTGAAGTTAGGGTTCGCTACTGTTCTTAGGCTATCAAAGCTGTTCGGTTCGTTCGCTAGAATTAAGCTTTCAAAGCCACCCCATGAGTAACCCATACTAAAGTGCGTCATACCATCAAGCAGCGCTGTGGTTGCTTTTGTATTTGAGTTCTTCAGCACGAAAGAGAACAAGCCATTACCACCAGTGAAATCTCGTTTGAAGAATTCATGGCCTGGGCAAGACTCAAGGGCAGGGTGACGAACATGATCAACCTCAGGTCGAGTCTCCAACCATTTTGCGACTTTCAAACTGCTCTCTGCATGTTGGCGTAGTCGAACGTCAAGAGTACGAATACCACGAAGGGCAAGGTAAGCGTCATCTGGTGATACACATTGCCCCATCAAATAGCTCTGTTCTCTTAGTTGATCCCAACACTTCTCGTTGGCAACAGCAGTACCTAACATCACATCAGAGTGACCAACAATGTATTTGGTCGCAGCTTGAATCGAGATATCAACGCCAAAATCAAACGGTGAGAAGTTCACACCAGCAGCCCATGTGTTATCTAGCATCACGATGATGTCGTGTTCATGAGCAATACGCGCTAGCGTTGGAATGTCTTGCACTTCCATGGTGACTGAGCCCGGAGATTCGGTAAACAGCACCTTAGTGTTTGGCTTAATAAGGTCTTGGATGCCTTCACCGATCGTTGGCTCGTAGTAGGTCGTCTCTACACCCATCTTCTTCATGATGGTGTCACAGAAATCACGCGTCGGTTCGTAGCAGGTGTCGACCATCAGAATATGATCGCCTGTTTCTACAAAAGAAAGAATGGCATTTGAAATGGCTGCAGTACCACAAGGGTAAAGTGCACAGCCTGCGCCGCCCTCGACTTCAACCATGGCATCTTGGAAAGCGAAGTGAGTGTTGGTTCCACGGCGTCCGTAAAAAAGCGTTTTATTAGCGCGATTAATCGTAGCTTTACGCTTTTCTTCTACTGAGTTGAACACGACAGTAGAGGCGCGCTGTACTGGTGGGTTAACGACACCATTGGTCCACTTCTTATCACGACCAGCAGTGATCAGTTTAGTGGTTTTGTTCTCGGACATGCTGTGAATTCCTTATCAATCGGTTATGTCCTATTTAAAACATGCCAATAGCATTCAAAGCAAGAGCAGAGGGAGAGTTTTTATGCTTTTCTTTCGCTTTTTAACCTTTCACGTCGTTTATCGTGAAAGGTCAAAAATCTGATAAGCAGAGAGATATGAGTCGCAGTGGGTCCATTGATTGGATTACAGCAGGGGATTGAACAAATAGAACAATCGTTCGAAGAAGCGGTTACGTAAATTTCTCTGCTCCCATTGCTCCAATTCCACTGGATGAGATGATTCAATATAGGATTGCTGCAAATCAAACAGTTGCTTGGTGAAGTGTACGTCATCAACGGCTAGCGTCACTTCGAAGTTTAGCCAAAGGCTACGCATGTCGATATTGACCGTTCCGATTAAGCAAAACTCTTCATCAATCACTACCGATTTGGTGTGAAGAAGGCCACCGTAAAATTCGTAAATCTTAACGCCAGCTTCAAGTAACTCTGTATAGAAAGCGCGAGAAGCCCATTTAACCATCAATGAATCGTTGTTATGCGGAATGATCAGTTCGACGTTTACGCCCCTTTGCGCTGTCATTTTAAGCGTCTCTAACAAGTCGGCACTCGGTACAAAATAAGGCGTAGTGATGCGCACAGAACGATTGGCTTGATTAATGGCAATAGTCAGAACTTGTAGGATCAAATATTCCGGCATACCAGGGCCAGACGGAACGACCTGAACCGGATGGTGCGTCATTATTTCTTCAATCGGGCATTCAGGTAAATCAGGAAGAATGCGTTCGCCTGTTTCTACTTCCCAATCCCAACCATGAATAGCCGAAAGCACGTTAACGGTTGGCCCCGTGACTCGGACCATTACGTCGATCCATTGACCAACGCCTGAACTCTGCTTGAAATGCGCCGGATCCACCATATTCATTGAACCGGTATAGGCGATGGATTCATCAATCACGATGATCTTACGGTGCTGTCTTAAATCAAGGCGACGTAAGAAAATACGCCATGGGCTTACTTCTAATGCTTGCACAACTTGCACACCTGCGTCTTTCATCATTGAACGCCAATGGCTTTTGAAAAAGCGTGGACTACCTGCTGAATCGAGTAAAACCTTAACATCTACGCCACGCTTGGCCGCTCGAATCAGTGCAGAGGCTACGGAGTCGGTTAGACCACCAGGATGCCAAATATAGAAAACCATTTTGATACTGGTTTGTGCGTTTTCTATATCTTCGATAATTGCGTGAAGGATCTCATTGGGTGAAGCTTGCAGTGAAAGTGTGTTTCCACTAAGTGCAGGAATACCCATTCGATTATTACAAAGCTCATCAATCTTGTGGATTGGGGAGCCAACTTTACCTGGGAGGTGAACCTGACAATCATTTAATTGGCGGAACCAATCACCGAACGGAGTAAACATGCGATGTGCGCGCTCAGCCCTCTTTCTACCTAGGTTTAGCTCGCCGAAAAGGAAGTAACAGGCCACGCCAACAATCGGGATAATGTAGATAACCATCAACCACGCGAGAGAAACGCTGACAGAGCGTCGTTTTAGTACGACACGAAAGGTCACACCGGCGACGAGAACCCAGTACAAAGCAACGGAAGCTAAAGTTAAAAAATGGTAGAGCTTTTCCACATTGAATACTCGAAAAAAGAGACACTTAGATAGTAATGCTATTTTGAGGATATGGGAATTTAAGGAATCAACTATTTACAAAATAGAGCAAAAGCTGTAAACAGGTTATAGTTGTTAAGTTTTGGTTAACTTAAGACGAAAACGATTGTTTTGTATAAAAAGACGGCATTTAACCATAAAAATTTACATTGGTAACGAAATATGTACGGTTCGGACTTCCAATTTTATTCTTAAACTGGTTTACTTGCCATACAACGAGCGTCAATCAAATCTTTTAAGTGTGTAAATCTTTTTATACACCTTATCTTTTAAAGACGCCACCCAAAGCAAAACACAACATCACACAACACAAAAGTTTGGAGTACACGTGGCTACTAGTAATACAACCACAACACCCCGCGATACCTGGGGTTCGAAGTTAGGATTCGTAATGGCTGCAGCAGGTTCTGCTGTTGGTCTAGGTAACATCTGGAAATTCCCTTACACAGCAGGCGAAAGTGGCGGCGGTGCATTCGTTGCAATTTACCTGTTTTTTGTAATCTTCATCGGTTTCAGTGTCATGCTGACTGAATTTGCGATTGGCCGTCATACGCAAAAATCAGCAGTAGGTGCATTTAAATCAACTGACCGTCGTTGGACGTTCGCTGGTGTTATCGGCGTAGTCAGTGGTCTACTAATCATGGGTTTCTACCCTGTAGTAGGTGGCTGGTCTATCGCATACATCGGTAAGATTGCTGGTGGTCTACTAGACGCACCTGAAGCAATTGGTGACAGCTTCGGTGGCTTTATCTCAAACCCAGTTCAACCACTTATGTGGATGGGCCTATACCTACTACTTAACGTTGTCATCGTTATGAAAGGTATTTCTGGCGGTATTGAGAAAGCGGGTAAGATTCTGATGCCACTTCTTTTCATCATCCTTATCGTGGTATCAATCAAAGGCCTAATGCTTCCGGGCGCGATGGCTGGTCTTGAATTCCTATTCAGCCCTGACTTCTCTAAAGTAGACAGCGGTGTAATTCTAGCTGCACTAGGTCAAGCATTCTTCTCACTATCTCTTGGTATGGGTTGTATGTTGACTTACGGTTCTTACCTTAAGAAGAAAGAGAACCTAGTTCAAACTACAGCTATGGTTACGGCGATGGATACAGGCGTTGCTATCCTAGCTGGTGTAGCTATGTTCCCTGCAATGTTCGCATTCGGTATGGAACCTGCAGCGGGTCCTGGTCTAGTATTCGTTGTTGTTCCTCAGCTATTCGCTGAAATGGGCGGCGTAGTTGGTCTTCTATTTGCTCTAATGTTCTTCGTTGGTCTAAGTGTTGCGGCACTAACTTCTTCAGTATCTCTACTTGAAGTTGTGGTTTCGTACCTAATCGATGAGAAAGGCATGAAGCGTGTGACTGCAGTACTGTCTGCAAGTGTAGTGATGGCGATTCTATGTATCTTCGCTTCTCTATCACTTGGCGGCTTCGGTCCAACATTGTTTGGTACTGGTGCATTCGATATCTTCGACTTACTAACGGATAAAATCTTCCTAGCAGTTGGCGGTATGTTGGTATGTATCTTCGCTGGTTGGAGACTAAACCGTGCTGACCTAGAGAAAGAAATCACTAACGACGGTGAAGTATCTTTCCCTCTATTCGGTCTATGGTACACACTTGTTAAGTACATCATCCCAGTAGCTATCGCTATCGTAGCGTTCATGGGTATCTCTTCTGGCTTCGACAGCGGTAAAGGTGCAATCATGCTACTAGGTATTGGTATCATTGCTGGCTCTGCGGTCATCTCTAAGAAGTTATAGTTCTAAGAAGCTAAAGCTCTTAGAAACCATAGCTCTTAGTAGCACAATCGCGAGTTAAAGTAAGTTAAGAAACGGGAGCCATTGGCTCCCGTTTTTTTATGCTACTAACTTAATTATCAAAGAAAAATAAATACTTAAAGTTATTGGTCTGGTAGCCGATATAATGAAAAGTAATAGCTGATTGAGCTGTATTTTATTTAAGTAGGTGTTGTGTGAAATTGTCAGTTAGGAAGAAGTTGTACGCCGGGTTTGGCTCTATATTGGCGGTGCTTGTCACGTTAGTCGGTATTGTATGGATAGAAGTCATTGGAGCTCACAAGAGCGCTGATGAAATTAGGATGGATGATGTACCGGGAACGGTGACCTACCTTGTATTGATAGATGAAGCCGGGGATGTTTATCGCGATGCACTTGGTGCGATTACTCAGGCCGACAATGCGCTTAATGATTATCGAACCAACAAGAATGAATTTGCTCAGGCTATTAAAGAAGCAAAACGTTTAGAGAGTCGAGGTTCAGAAGACCATCGCCGTATTGAGCGAATTGAAGACCTGATGGGGCGCTTTACTCAAGAGTTTGAATCTAAGCTTGTACCTATGATCAACGATGAGTCTGCGCTGTTATCGAATATCCAGCAGCTTCGCTCCTTATATGAGAGCAATCTAATCCCGGTTGAAAACTTACTGGACCAAGCGTCTGCAAGTGAGCGTGCCGATACAGAACAATCGCTGCTTGTATTAACCGATTCGTTTACCACCATCGAACGTACCATCATGGTGTTGTCTGCCATTGCGATTGTGTTTGGTTGTGTGATTGCGTTTGTATTATCTAGCTCCATCACTAACCGTCTAACTCGTGTTGAACAAGTTGCGCGACGCGTGGCAAATGGCGACCTTACTGCTGGAGATATTGTTGATGATTCTGGCGATGAACTGGCCGATCTCGCTACGTCGATTAACCAGATGCAGAAATCTTTGGTCGACCTATTGGGTTCAATCTCTTCTGTGACGAACCAAGTTCAATCGGTGACAGGTGAGCTATCATCAATCAGTCAAGACATCGTTTCTGGTGCCTCTGCACAAGCTGATAAAGCTAACCTGATTGCGACTGCCGCAGAAGAGCTAAGCTTGACTATTTCGGAAGTCGCTCAGCAAGGTACTTCTACTTATGAAGAGGCGCGTCGCTCAGAAACGTCAGCAGAAGATGGCCGTAACGTGATTGTTGAAATGGTGGCAAGTATCCAACAAGTGTCGACTCAAATGAGCGACATGTCGGTACAAATGAATACGCTAGGTTCACATGGTGAACAGATTGGCAGCGTTATTAAGGTAATCGAAGACATCGCTGGGCAAACTAACCTACTGGCGCTGAATGCTGCGATTGAAGCGGCACGTGCTGGCGAGTTTGGACGTGGCTTTGCAGTGGTTGCTGATGAAGTACGAGCACTGGCAGAGAGAACGACCAAAGCGACTCAAGAAGTGTCTGGTATCATTCAGTCGATTCAATCTGGTACGCAAGAAGCGGTGACTTACACTCAAGATAACTGTCGTCTAGTTGAGATTGGTGTTGAGCAAAGCTCTGGCGCAGTTTCGGCGCTAGAAGCGATTGTAAGTGGTGCTGGAAACGTACAAAGCATGGTCAATTCTATCGCTACCGCGGCAGAAGAACAGACAGCGGTGACCAAAGAAATTGCAGCGGATATTACGGCGATCAGTGATATTTCTGAGCAGTCTTTGCAATTAGCGACTCGCAGCTCTGAAAATACCTCAGGCTTGAACGCTAAAGTTGCTGAGCTAGAAGCATTAGTCGGTAAGTTCAAACTAGCGTAGGGCGGGTGGCTTTGTTCTATTTTCCGAATGCTAATAGAGTGAAGACCAAGCACTGATCGCTACTTGCTGAAAAGAAGCCCGATGATTCAATATTTATTGAGTGAGTTGGGCTTTTTCGTAGCTGGAATCTGGGTTCAGACACGGTATACTCCACGTTCTACAATGGAGCTAGCCTTTAAATGTTCGACATTCTTCTGAACCACTCTGATTTTTTACTCATAAACAAACATCCTGGCGTCAGCGTCCATAAAGACGATGGCGATACCATGTTGTTGCAAGAAGTTGCTAAGGCAATCAACGAGCCGAAGTTATACCTAGTCCATCGTCTCGATAAAATGACCTCAGGTATTCTACTGCTGGCAAAAAATGCCTCGGCAGCAAGTGAGCTTTCACAGCTATTTGCAAAGCGTGAAGTTGAGAAGTACTACCTTGCGATTGGTTCGAAGAAGCCTAAGAAAAAGCAGGGGCTGATTTCAGGAGATATGGAGCGTTCACGACGCTCGAGCTGGAAGTTACTGACAAGCAAAGAAAACCCAGCGATTACCCAGTTTTTATCTGCAACGGCTGAACCCGGTGAGCGTCTATTTTTATGTAAACCCTATACGGGGCGAACTCACCAGATCCGTGTCGCGATGAAGTCGATCGGCTCAGCCATTGTTGGTGACCCTATTTATAATCCATCGAGTGAGGCTGACAGAGGTTATCTGCATGCCTTCGCGATTCGATTTACCTATCAATCACAAGCCTACGACTATGTCTGCGATCCAAGAAGCCTAAACTCCTTGGGTGAGAAGTGGCATCAAGAGATCGTGTCTAATGGTTTAGACAACTGGCTTGAACCTTGGTCATTAACTTGGCCAAAGCTAAACACTAAGTGAGTGAAATAATGGAAGCATCAGCTTTACCTCTGTTTTTTAGTCATATTGAACAGCAACTTAATGAAGTGCCGAATGAACTACGCCGTATTTTTCACGGTCGTGGTAAGTTTTGGCCAGGCCTAGATCAACTGACATGTGATTGGGTTGATGGGCAGTTATTAGTTAACGTATTCAAAGAAGTGGATGACGAATTCTTATCATCTCTTAAAGCTGGATTGGTTGATTTGACTAATAAAGACATCTGGCAAGCAAAGCAGGGCTCCAGTATTGTTCTGCAACATCGTTATGCCGATGGTGCGCCTTCAGAAGTGTTATGGGGCAAACTTAATGATTCACCCGTTGTGGTTGAGCACGGTCTTAAGTACCAACTAGACATTGGTCGTAATCAGAATTTTGGCTTGTTCCTCGACATGCGTAATGGTCGTCAGTGGGTACAAGACAATGCCAAGGATAAGAATGTTCTTAACCTGTTCGCATACACTTGTGGTTTCTCTGTCGCGGCTATCGCTGGTGGCGCTCGCCAATGCATGAACGTAGATATGTCGCGCGGCTCTCTAAATAAAGGCCGTGATAACCACCGCTTGAATGATCACGACATGCGCTCGGTTAACTTCCTTGGTTACGATATCTTTAAGTCGTGGGGGAAAATCAAGAAGGGCGGCCCTTACGAGCTAGTTATCATTGATCCACCTTCGTTCCAAAAAGGCAGCTTTGCTTTAACTAAAGATTACAAAAAGATCTTACGTCGCTTGCCTGATCTTCTAACAGAAGGTGGAGAAGTGATTGCTTGTGTTAACTCACCAGCAGTATCGCCAAACTTCCTAATTGAGACGATGGTAGAAGAAGCGCCAAGCGTTGAATTCATTGAGCGTCTGGACAACCCACCTGAGTTTGTCGATGTCGACCTTGATTCAAGCTTGAAGGTGTTGAGATTTAAAATTAGCGCTTCTGCAGATGCCTAATTAGGTTTAAGTGTTAGCTAGAATATAAAAACGCCGCTCATATTGAGCGGCGTTTTTGTCTATGAGGGATGCGGAAATTCACACTAGTTGGTTTGATTCTTGAGTGTCTGAAACCCAAAGTAAATACGCATAAACGTAGTCAGCCAACACGCAGCGCCAAAGGTATAAGCGATAACTGCAAAGTGTTGAGGCCAAATACAGAAAGCAATGAAACAAGCGATGGTTTCTGTGCCTTCGGTTAGTCCAGACATGTAATAGAGAGACTTATGTTTATAGACTGGGTTTTCAATGCCTCGCTTACCAGCCATAACCGCAAACGCTAAAAAGCTACTGCCTGTGCCGATAAAAGAGAAAATCAAAAATGCACCGGCAATGGCGTTGTGTTCTGGGTTGGCGATAACAAAGCCAAAGGGGATTAACGAGTAGAAAAGAAAATCGAGGCTAATGTCGAGGAAACCGCCCGCATCACTAATGCCTTGGATTCGAGCCAAGGCTCCATCAAGCCCGTCGCAAACCCTGTTAAATACAATAAACCCTAACGCCCATTCGTATTGTTGAAATGCCAATGCTGGAAACGCTAAACATCCAACCAGAAACCCAAACAGGGTGGTTTGGTTGGCTGTGATACCGAATCTATTAAGTAGTTTGGCTGATTGATTTAATGGCCACTTAATGATCTTAATAGAGTACTTATCCAGCATAATTACTTCTCCATGGCCAAGACAGAACTTTTGCCCCTTGAGGAACATCGGCTTGGTCGTGCGTCACCATTAATGTCGGAATATTCGCTTTAGTGAGTTGCTCAAATACCCAGTCACGAAACTGGGCTCTAAGTTCTTGGTCGAGCTTACTAAACGGCTCATCAAGCAACGCCAATTTCGGTTTCGCCAATAGCATACGAGTTAAGCTAATTCTTGCTCGCTGGCCGCCAGATATTTGGTCGGGAAACGACTCAGCCAAGCGGGTCAGTTCAATGTCTTTTAATGCTTCCATTGCTTGTTGTTGGCGATCTGAACCCTTAACCGAGTTTGGTAACGAAAAGGCCAAGTTCTCCCATACTTTTAGGTGTGGAAACAACAAGTCATCTTGAAACAGAATGCCGACTTCACGCTGATGCGATGGGATCTCGTCTAGCTGAATATCGTTCAAAATAACGGTGCCAGAGTATGAGAACTCGTCATTCAGGTGACCCGCGATGGCATCTAACAAAGTCGATTTTCCGCAGCCGCTTGGCCCCATCAACGCCAATATTTGGCCTGATTCTAATGTTACGTTTAGCGCTGAAAACAGCGAATCACCACCGTTTTTATGGATGGCGAGGTCGTTGAGGTGCAGACTCATTAGTAAGAAAACCTTTAAAAGTAAGACGGCGATATCTAAGTTGAAGTCGGCTGACTAATATCGCTAAAGAGAAAAAGAACAGAGGCAACAAGGCCTGCCAAATGGCATAAATTGCGGTTACCCTGCGGTCGAAACCACTGGTTAGGGCAACGGCTTCTGTGGTGATGGTGCTAATACGACCAGCACCGAGCATCAATGTCGGCAAGTACTGAGCCAAACTCACACTGATCCCAACCGCCCAAGCGAAGGCGATGGCAGGAAGCAAAATGGGCAGTTTGATCGAATACCAACTCTGAAAGGGCGATTTACCTAGGCTAAGCGAGGCTTTAATCAACCCATCATTGAAGCTTTTCCACGGGCCGTCCAAAGACAGATACACAAACGGGAAAGCAAAGAAAACATGCGCCCAAATCACCCAGAACTCATAGGCACTGCTGCCAACGTAGAGGGTTGTGACCTGCATACCAAACAACACCGACAGTTGAGGTATTAACATTGGAATAGCGATAATAAAGCCTGGGACTTGCCACTTGTATTTGATTCTGTATTCGTGAGCAATCAGCGCAAGCAACAAAGCGGTTGAAGCAGCAATCAGACCAATCCATAAGCTTTGACCAACGGTGCTCATGATGCCATCCCACTCGAATTCCCAGAAGCGCATGCTGTAGCGGCTAGGCAGTAAATCAGGGAAGCGCCAGCGCTGAGCAAAACTCCAGATAATCATCAAAGGAATGATCATCAGTGACAAAGCTGCAAGAGCTGTGAATACGGTTTTCCCCGGTAAGTTAGCCCCTGTTCTTCCTGAATACTGCCACGTTCGAAAATATTTAAGAATTGCCCATTCAACTAATCGCGCCAAGGCGATGATCAACGAAGCCAAGCCAAATAAAACGATCGCACCAGCAGCAGCTCGTGGTAGTAGATTAAGATCTGGATCGTTGAACCATTGCCATACTAAAACGGCAAAAGTCGGCGGGTTGGTTGGGCCAATGATCAGAGCTATGTCGACAACCGATACGCTATAGGCGAGCACAGCCAGCATTGGGAAGCGAAGCTTAGTAAACCATTGCGGGAAAATACACTTCCACCAGATCTGAGCGCGGCTGTAACCGAGTGATGCACTCACCTTAGTGATACGTTCTACATCAATTTGTTGAAGTATCGATATGCTCATCAGCAACAAGAAAGGAACTTCTTTGAGTGCGAGCATTATGATTAGGCCAAACGCGTAAGGATCTTTTATCAGCAAAGCCAATTCAGAGCTTGTAGCCGATTCACCAAGTAAGTGATGCACGGCTCTTGCGCCAAGCCCTGTTGGGCTAAACAAAAAAGCAAAGCCGATAGCGAAAGCCACATGCGGAATGGCAAGCATTGGCGATAGCGTTAACTCAATCTTTCTCCAAAACTTGTTTCCCCAAGAGGCTTGAAGAATACAAAAGGTCAAGAAGCAGGCTATATAGCTGCTTGCAATTGCTGAGCCTAGGCTTAAGCCAATAGAGTGCCAAGCCCCTTCCCATTGAAAGACTTGGCTAAACCCGTTGAGTGTTGGCTCGTTTAAACCTAAGGGCGGGATGAAACTCAGTGACGAAGCCACGACTCCCGCTACCCCAGGAATGGTTGGGATGATACATACCGCTATAACAACAAAATATAGAGCGCGAAGCATGGAGGTTAGTTACCGTATCGCTTAAGCCACTCTTTCTCGAGCGCGTTTTGCCAACTAGGATGCGGTTCATCAATCGATTTAAATTGCTGAGTATTTTTAGCGCTGCCGGTTAAGTACTTACTGCTCAATACAGAAGGGTCACCCCAAACATTGAGGTCACCTTTGCGAGATTGTGCTTCTGGGCTCAACAAGAAGTTGATGGTCACTTGAGCACCCGCGGTTGCATTGGCATTCCAAGGAATCGCAAGGAAGTGAATGTTAGACAGAGCGCCGCTTTCTAACGCATAAGCCTTGGTAGTTTCCCCTAGGCGGCCACTTGATTGTGCTGAATATACAGAGTTTGGATTGAACGTAATCGCGAGGTCGATCTGTCCGTCATCCAGAAGCTGGATGCTTTCCGATGTGCCTGCTGGGAATTGTTTGCCACCGCGCCACGCCACTTTATGGAATTTATCTAAGTAGGCCCACAGTGGTTCCGTAACGTCTTGGAAGGTATCTTCTGAAACGGGTTTAGCAAGCGCAGGACTGTTGTTTGTTAGCTCAATCAGTAGAGACTTAATGAAGCTCGTACCGTGAAACTCTGGTGGGCGCGGGTAGCTTAAGCGATTCGGGAAAGCCTGAGCGTAGCTCAACATCTCTGAAAACGATTGTGGCGGATTGTGCAGTGTTTCTTGGTCGTGGATGAAGACCAGTTGCCCAACGCCCCAAGGTGCCTCCAAGCCTTCTGTTGGCTCCGAGAAATCGACATCGATCGGCAAAGACTTATCCACGTACTGCCAGTTTGGAAGTGTTTGAGTGAATGGCCCAAACAACAAGGCATTTTCTTTCATTGAACGGAAATTCTCGCCGTTAATCCAGACGATATCGACACTGCCTTCAGTGTTCTTTCCTGCCGCCTTTTCTGCGAGTAGGCGAGTGGTCGTTTCTGCAATATCGGTTACTTTCACATGTTTTAAGGTAACACCGTACTCACTTTGTAATTTCTTGCCCGCCCACTGTAGGTAACGATTGATTTCTTGGCTACCGCCCCAAGCGTGAAAGTAGACAGTTTGTCCCTCTGCCTGCTGTTCGATTTGGTTCCAGTTATTGGTTGATGTTGCTTCATCAGCATAAATGGTTGCGCTGTATGCAACGGTTGCCATGATTCCTAACGTACTTACTATCTTGTTCATAAACTTTTCCATTTGGTAGTGAACGGGTAAGAGCATTGTTATTTAGAACTCCCTACAGTTATTCTATCTGTTTCTGAAATAAATTCTAATTCAACAGTAAATTCAATCAATTACTTGAGAACAAGCAGGGAGGGCGTGCTGGTCTTTTTTGGTTAAACTTTGTTCGATATGCAATCGTCTCGAAAGCTCGACAGACTCTAGGCTCTTACCATCCTAGCAACAGACCGATAAACCAGTGAATTTATTGCATCTAAATGAGAGATATTTGAGGTTTATTGGAGGTTGGTACGAAAAGTAGGCGATGAGTGTTAATTTTGAAGGTGTTGTGAGGGTAAGCAGGCAATAAAAAAAGAGCCATGAAGGCTCCTTTAATCAATATCTATTTCGAGAACGGATTAGTTTACCCAATCACGAATTGTGTACGTTAGCGTGTGTACATCGTTTTTCAGTACTAGCGTATCGTTTGTTAGGGTTACGTCGCTCCACTCGCTTAGAGTAGCTGAAACCGACTGTTCGATTTCCATTGCTGAACCGTGACACATTTTCATTGTCATGCCCATTTGCTTGATACGGAATTGACCGTCTTTCAGCTCGCCTTGACCGAAGAAGTTGTTACAACCAGCCATGCCGTTTGCAGTCATCTTTTCGCCGATCTCTAGACGAGGAGCTGCTTGGTCTTCGCTTTTCACAATGTCCTTGCCATCAATTTGCGCAAGTTCCCAGTTATGGTGCTGTAGATCGGTTGGTGTTACTTGCATCGCGTTGTCACCTGTTGTTGTGCATGCTGCTAGCATCATAGGTAAAGCGGCTACTGCTAGTAATTTTTTTGAACTAAACTTCATATTATAAGGCTCCAAAGGAAAGAACGAAGTTACCGAATAAGTGTAACTTGATGGGTTCAAAGTATAGTTTACAAAACACTATATGTGTCAGTATAAGGTCATAGTTTAGTATGAATTTCACGAGCTGGGCGACAAATTAATCGCTTATTTTTTAATTAGTAAGCTCGATTTTGATGTGTAAGGAGGCATGGTGGAGCAGTTAGAGTTTTTCCAGGTTCCAAGCCCTTGCGTTGGGGTTTGCTCAAGCGATGATAAAGGCTATTGCAATGGTTGTATGCGCAAGAGAGAAGAGCGCTTTAATTGGATGTCGATGACTCCGTCAGAACAATTGCACGTGATTAAGCTTTGTCGTCAGCGCTATCGGAGAAAGATAATGAAGCAAAAAAACTTGGTTGGTAAGTCGGTCGACGAAGAGGGAAATACAAGTCCCCAAAGAGATCTTTTCGGTTAAAGAGGAAGTATCAAGATTTTATTTAACTCCGAAGTAACTATTACTTTACATAATGGTTGGGGTGTAATATTAAGGTAGGTACCTTTGTACCAGAAGGAGTGATGTCGGTATGAATAAAAAGAACGTAAAACTCAAAAAAGAACCGGTTAAAGCGCTGGATCGAAAAAATATTGGGGCGAAAAATGACCCTGAAGAGAGCCCGCGTGATTGGCATTCGATGTCAGAAGAAGAACGAATGGAAATCCTTTCTCACCTTTCAGACATGCCTTTTCAATAACATCACTGGTTCTTCAGAGTCTTTCTTAAAGCCCTGTTTTCTTAAATAAACAGCTTTCTGAAATAAACAGCTTTCTGAAATAAACATATTGCTAAACAAACATGTGATTCGCTTTCGTTACACCACGATGGTATGTACAAAATGTATCATCGGCCTCGGTGGTTTTACTATGAATCTTAATGTTGGTTATCACTTCTACAGCCCCTGCATCGTAACAAGCTTGCTCTGCCTTTTTAACGATATCGAGTAATTGATTGAGCTCACCTTTCATTGTGGTTTCCATCGCACCAACTTGGAAAGGCACATCGGCTGCTTTCACAACTTCAATGGCTTTATCAACTACTTCGAAGTTGTTGCCTTCTTTGACGCGAGGGATCACTTGGAAGGCAACCATCACTTCTTTTTCTCTTTTTAACTCAGACACTTTCTGCTTACTCAATGATAGGGATTTGTTGCAGATGATAGGTTAATGCGGAGATAAATTCTACAGCGGTTACGCTGCTTTATTTATGACACGAGTGACTGGAGATATCGGACTACTTGCTACCCCAGTGGTCGCTAACCCAACCACCAATATGCTCATCAAAATGACTACCACTGAACCTCTGGTTGCGTTCGACCGAGGTATCACAGTCGTCTTTGTTGTCGATTAGGTTTTGTATGTAGTTTGCCATTGGGTCATTGGAACTCTGACGATCTCGGCGAGTAGCCACTTCCTTAATCAGTTGTAATCGATATGTAGAGCTTGCACGTTTCATTTCAATGACCTCCCGGTTTTTAGACACTAATAGAAAAATTTAGTTGCCAGATATAGGGGCGTCAACGTGATCAGAAAGTATTTTTTTTGAGCAACCAAGAATCAATACCTTGGCATCATAATTCACAAAAGTGTCATTTAAATTGGCATTTTGTCTGAGTCGATAGGTTGTGATTTTACATCTGATTGCATATAAAAAGCCCAGTACAAACTGGGCTAATCGATTTTCTATGGTTATTTTGAAGAGCTGGCTATTTTGAAGAACTGGCTATTTCGAAGAACTTGGCTTGCTCTTAAATTGCTTAGCACTTTTCTTCTTTGCGGTTCTTCGGTTAGCCATTTTGTCTTTAGGTGGACGTTTGCGAGCTGTGGCTTCAGATGCAGGTTTGTCTGTAACAGGGAAACCTTCTAATGCTTGTAGCACAAGAGGCTTATTGGTCAGAGTACGAATCGCATTCAAGTAATCAGTTTCGCTGTGACTAACCAGAGAGATAGCGCAACCAGTGCTTCCTGCTCTTGCTGTGCGACCAACTCGGTGTACGTAAGTTGCGGAGTGTGTCGGCAAATCAAAATTAATCACGACAGGCAGCTGATCAATATGGATGCCGCGAGCCATCACATCAGTCGCGATAAGCACACGGGTCTCGCCATTTTTGAAACTCTCTAATGCTTGCTCTCGTTCTTCTTGGCTCTTATTTCCGTGTAACGCACTCACATTGATTTTGGATTTATTCAATCGCTTGGTTAATGCGTCGGCATTGTCTTTCGCACCAATGAACACCAATACTTGCGGCCATGGGCTCTGATGAAGTAGGGCGATAAGCGCTTGAGCCTTACTGCCTTTGTTCACTAAATACAGAGTTTCTTCAATAGTCGCGACCACGCTGTTTTCTTGGTGTGTCGTGACTTTAACTGGGTTTGAAAGAAGCAGCTCAGCCTGACTAACCAACTCTGGCGGAAGTGTCGCAGAGAACAATAGTGACTGACGTTTGCTCGGTAGTGCTGCAGTAATCGCTTGAATATCGGGCCAAAAACCCATGTCGATCAGGCGGTCGGCTTCATCAAGAACCAATGATACGCACTGAGTTACATCCAGTTCGCTACTTTTGATTAAAGCAAGTAGACGCCCCGGAGTAGCGATTGCTAATTGCGGTTGGGTTAGTAATTGTTGCTGCTGATCATCAGTATTCACGCCACCGGTTAAGGTTACGAATTTGATATCGAGCGCTGTCGCGACCGGCTCTAAAGATTCAGTCACTTGAGACGCGAGTTCACGTGTCGGGACGATGATAAGCGCTTGCAGTCCATTCACATCATGGTTGATGTTGTTCAGCAAGGGTAAGCCGAACGCCAATGTTTTTCCGCTACCCGTTTGAGCCAACGCAAGTACGTCTTTACCCGCAATAATTGATGGAATTACTGCTTGTTGTATCTCAGTCGGTTTGTCGAATTGAGAAGGGATCGCTGTGACGGTTTTTGCGTTAAGGGTGAGGTTATCAAATGACATAAATGAACCAAGTATCAAAATGGAGGTGGAGTCTAACAGGGCTATAAATGTTAGAGAATGAGTTTTGCTGCGTTACAGGATAAACGGGTGAATTATACACGTTAAATTTAAGCGTTATCCATACAACTGAACTAAGGCAAGCGAGCTAAGCCAAGCTAATTATACGTTGGGCATATTGTAATGGTATTGAATGGACGTACAATACCCGCCCTAAAACGATCAAGTATGATTAGGAAGCTTTAAGGAAATGAGAGCGAAATGAGTTGGGAAAGTATCTGGCTGTTTATTGTCATTGTGTTTTTTATTGCCATCATTCCAGGCCCAAATGCTCTGTTGGTATTGAGCACGGCTTTAACTCAAAGAAAGTTGTTTGCGTTTATTAACGTGTTGGGTGTGTCATGCGGGTTCTTGTTTCATGCGTTTGTTTCTGCGAATGGCATGAGCTTACTGTTATCTCAGACTCCAATGGCCTTTGAGGGATTGAAGTGGGCGGGTGTCTTGTACTTAGTCTGGCTTGGTTATAATCACTTTCGAGCGGCACTGCGAGCTCAAGAGGGCGTGCTTGCTATAGTGAGTGCATCGAGTAGTAAGCTTTATAACCAGTTTTTCAAAGGACTCCTCACTAATCTACTGAACCCTAAAATCGTTCTGTTCTACCTTTCGATATTCCCTCAGTTTGTTTCTAAGGATCACATTGTGTCCGACAGTTTAATGTTGGGCGCGATACAGGCGACAGTGGTTGCTACCTGGTTTTTGGTTGTCATTTTGATGGCTGATACGTTTAAGAGATTATTGACGAAAAAGCGCACGTCTCAATGGATGAATATTGTGTGCGGGTTGTTGTTTGTTGGCTTCAGTATTCAGTTGGCGCTGTTTCAGCTTTAGGGGTCATAGCTAACAATCGAACCCCTAGCATATACGACTCATATCTCACTTTTTACTGAATGCTCAGCAATCCTTGTTTCTGTGCATAAATCTCTAAAGCATTAGCTCGTAAAGTCGATATAATGGTCAGCTATCAATTCGGTGAATGTGTTCGTTCGAAATCCAATTGAAGCTAAAGGCTATTGCTTTACCGAATAAACAGAGACAGGGAGTCACAGATGAGTGAAGAGTTATTCACCCAGAAACGCAAATATTACCGCTTGAAGTACCCAAAAAAGGCACGTCCAGTGATGCGAATTAAGGATGAGCTTTTTCATGTGAGTGAAGTGTCTGAAAAGGGTGTGCGCTTGATGATGCGTAACATCATTCCTGTTTATCGAGGCTTCTCAATGGCGGGCAGTTTAAGACTGCACGATAACAACACCATTGATATTAGTGGTGCAGTGCTGCGACAAGAAGGCGATGAAGTGATCGTTCAGTTGTTAGAAGGACCAAGCTTCAAAGATATGGTGTCAGAACAAAGACACATTAGACAAAGATACCCAGTATTTTTTGCTAGCCTCAGAGTGGCATAAAAAGCTTTTAAAGTTAGATGCCTTAAAGCCCAAGTCATTCATTCAGATCCGATATTAAAAAGCCCAGCACTTTCACAAGTGCTGGGCTTTGCTATATATGCAACAAACTAACTATACGGACAAACTAAAGCGCTTAGCCTGTCTATGGTTCGTTTTATAGCTCGTCTACTGTTGCCCAAACCGCTGCTAGCATGTCGTGACCAAATGCAACACTGCGCTCTGGAGACCAGCCGTAAAGTTCGTCAGCGTGGCTGATGTGATCTTTAAACGGCATCTCGACAGTGTAAGCTAGACATTTGAACTGCTCACCGATCCAATTTGTGCCGACGGTCATATTTGCTTTGCCCGGTTCGTCTTTATCGTAACCAAATTCATCTTGGAATTCTGGCGTGATAGTCAGAAGCGCTTGCTTGAAGTGATTCTCCAGTTTTGCAATGCGCTCGTTGTATGAAGGTGTGCCTTCGCTACCTGCAACAAAGTTATATGGAATCGCTTCATCACCGTGAATGTCTAGGCACAGATCAACGCCGGTTTCTAGCATGCGCTCGCGCACAAGGAAAACTTCAGGGCTGCGTTCTAGAGAAGGTGATTGCCATTCGCGGTTAAGGTTTACACCAATCGCATTAGTGCGCAGGTGACCACGGATACTGCCATCTGGGTTCATGTTCGGTACAACACGGAAAACAACACTATCTAGAAGAGAGCGGCCGACCGTATCTGTTTCATCAAGCAGGCGTTGCAGCAGACCTTCGATTAGCCATTCAGCCATAGTCTCGCCTGGGTGTTGGCGACCAATAACCCAGATGTTTTTCTTCTCTTCACTTGGCTCACCGATAGTTAGCAAGGTGATGTCGTTGTTATCTAGCGTGTGACCCAGAGTTTCAAGCTTACATGCTGGGTGCGTTTGAGCACTGTGCAGAAGATCTTGGTGACGATCGTATGAGTATGGCGCGAAGTACGCGAAGTACATTGAATCGTGTTCAGGGATGATATCAAAGTTTAATGTATCGCCATCGAACTGAGATGGAATACGGAACCACTCTTCACGGTCATAAGATGCTACAACATCATAATCTTTCCACCCATCAGGGTAAGCAGATGTTGCCAATTGGCCGATTTCAAAGTGGTGAGCTTGTTGAGCTTCACTTTCTAAACGGAAATGAAACCATTGAGAGATTTCAGTCTGGTTGTCTGCTGGGATAGTCAATTGAATGTTTTGTGGTGAATCTGCTGAAACGACGTGAATGTTGCCGCTTTCGAAATTGCTGAAAATTTTCATTGTAGTTTTTATCTCGTAGTTGAGTTGCCGTAAGACTAGCACACTTTTTTTCGAGCAAACCACTAACTAAATCGTAATGAGATGTTATTTCAATTCTCTATTTTTTGTTATCTACGTTTTAAGCTTTCTGATTTTGAACTAGCGGCGCTGGCAAGTCGTACAGCCACGACAGGCTGATCGTGTGTAGCGATCCAGTTTACTGCGTTGAACCTTACAGTACGCGTTTTTCAGTGCTCTTCTTCCAGAAAACCAATCATCGGGTTTCGAGAGGATCAGATAACCATTAAAGCGCTTCACGAGCTCTATTCTATTTTGGTCGATAAACTTGCTATCAAAGCCAATTTCAAAGTAATCAAGCGCTTGTTCTATGGCGGTGAAACTCGCTATTTTTTGCTGGAATTCTGTTTGGTTCATGTCTATTTCAGTACCGTAAATTTGCAAATATTGTATATGTGTTCGCTACTCCTTATCTTGATTCTAGTACGCTTTTTAATGGGGAAGTACGCCGTTATTTTCAGGTGGATTTTATAAATCAACGCGCCCTTATTTGTTTTGTGAATATAAAACCAAATGGTTGCGCAGTCATGGTTATAAGTGATTTGTATTTAGGTCTCATTGCTCACTTTCTTTATTGTCAATAAAGACAATTTATGACGTGAATCAATAGTGACTAACCCTAAAGTATTATTCTGATCGCAATTGTTACTAATTGTTGAAGATGATTTCTAAATATGTCTATTAAAAAACGATATATCGCTCTTATTGCCGCTGTTGGTATAGGTATTGGCTGGTTAACGCTGGGCGGTACTGCAGCCGTTATGCACTACACATCGAGTACTGAGTTCTGTACTTCTTGCCACACTATGCAAATTCCGTATGAAGAATATGAAGGTTCAATCCACTTCAGCAATGCAAAAGGCATTCGAGCTGAGTGTTCTGACTGTCATATTCCTTCCGATCCAATTGACTACGTAATCACCAAGATTCGTGCGTCTAAAGATATTTATCATGAGTTTGTGACTGGCAAGATTGATACCGAAGACAAGTATGAAGAACACCGTATGGCAATGGCAGAAACCGTGTGGGCGCAACTGCGTGAAAGCGATTCAGCCACGTGTCGTTCTTGTCATACTTTCGATGCGATGGACAGTTACGAGCAATCTGAAGATGCAGCAAAAATGCATGAGTACGGACAAGAGAATAATCAGACTTGTATCGACTGTCACAAAGGTGTTGCTCACTTTGCTCCTGAGCCAGAAATGGACAGCGAAGCCTTTGATAATTTGATGGCATTCACCGAAAAAACAGACCCGAATGCGAAAGTCGTTTACTCAGCAGAAACCATCAGTATTGGTGACCTTGGCACTATCAATCCAACGGCACGCCTAGATGTGAAAAGTGTTGAAGGTACTGAGCGCACAATCGAGTTGCATGCTTACCAGATGAAGGGTGCAGAACAGGTGCTTTACTACGGCGAAGGTCAACGTTCAATCGTTGCGATGCTGACAGACCAAGGGCAACAGAACCTTGAAGTTGGTGATTTTAAAATGGATGCGTACGGCAATGAATGGCGAACGGCGGTGCTAACCGCGAACGTTGATGCGCCTGTACTGGATTCACTCGAGCCAATCTGGGATTACGCTGAAGAACTCGACAATGTTTACTGCTCAACGTGTCACGCAAAAATTGGTGCAAACCACTTCACGGTGAACGCTTGGGGTCCTGTTGCTAAAGGCATGGGCGAACGTACTGATATTTCAGACCAAGATCTAGAACTGCTTACTAAATTCTTCCAGAACCACGCGAAAGATGTGGTTGGCCACTAAGAAACAAAGGGAAATAATTATGACAGATATTACTCGTCGCGGGTTCCTCAAAGGAACGAGCATGGCTGCTGGTGCGCTAGCTTTTACATCATTGACGCCAATGACAGCGTCAGCTGCGAACAAGCGTGGTAAAGGTGTATTAACGGCAGGTCGTATGGGACCTATGTTGTGTGAAGTAAAAGATGGCAAATTGGTTTCAACGACTAATGCTCTCGCACAAACAGTCCCAAATAGCTTGCAAACGACTGGTCCTGATCAGGTTCACACCAAAGCTCGTGTCAAATACCCAATGGTACGTAAAGGCTTCCTAGATAATCCATCAGCTCCAACAGGAACTCGCGGTGATGACGAATACGTTCGCGTATCTTGGGAAGAAGCTTACAAGCTTATCCACGAACAGCAAACGCGCATCCGTAAAGAGAACGGTCCTGAATCCGTATTTGCGGGCTCTTACGGTTGGCGTTCAAGTGGCGTACTGCATAAAGCACAAACGTTGCTGCAACGTTACATGAGCTTGGCTGGTGGTTACTCAGGTCACCTTGGTGATTACTCAACAGGTGCTGCGCAGGTCATTATGCCGCACGTAATGGGTTCTATTGAAGTTTATGAGCAACAAACTACTCACCCGGTTGTATTAGAAAGTTCAGACGTTGTTGTGTTGTGGGGTATGAACCCTATGAACACGCTTAAGATTGCTTGGAGTTCTACAGACGGTTCTGGTCTAGAGTTCTTCCACAAGCTTAAGAAGTCCGGTAAAACAATCATCGCAATCGACCCAATGCGCTCAGAAACGATCGATTTCTTTGGTGATGCAATTCAGTGGATTGCACCGCGCCCAATGACTGATGTGGCAATGATGATGGGTATCGCGCACTCTTTGGTCAAGAAAGGTAAGCACGATGTTGAATTCCTAAGCAAATACACCAGCGGTTACGACAAGTTTGAAGCGTACCTGATGGGTAAAGAAGACGGTGTTGAAAAGACACCAGCATGGGCTGAAGAGATCACAGGCGTTCCTGCGAAACAACTTGAGCTACTTGCAGATATCTTCAGTCAGAACCGCACCATGCTTATGGCAGGTTGGGGCATTCAGCGTCAACAATACGGTGAACAACGTCACTGGATGGTGGTCACTCTAGCTGCAATGCTTGGCCAGATTGGTCTTCCAGGTGGTGGTTTCGGTCTTTCTTACCACTACTCGAACGGCGGTAACCCAACTCGTGATGCGGGTGTATTGCCAGCTATCTCAGCTTCAATTGGTGGCGGTTCTTCTGCGGGTAATGACTGGGCTGTCTCAGGAGCGGTGAACGCATTCCCTGTTGCTCGTATTACAGAAGCTCTAGAAAATCCAGGTAAAACATACATGCATAATGGTCATGAACTGACGTTCCCTGACCTGAAAATGATTTGGTGGGCGGGCGGTGGTAACTTTACTCATCACCAAGATACAAACCGCCTGATCAAAGCGTGGCAAAAACCTGAGCTAGTGGTTATTTCTGAGATCTACTGGACAGCCGCTGCCAAGCACGCCGATATTGTGTTGCCAATTACTACGTCATTTGAACGTAATGATATGACGATGACGGGTGACTACAGTAACCAACACCTAGTGCCAATGAAGAAAGCGGTTGAACCTCAAGGTGAAGCGCGTAATGACTTCGATGTATTTGCAGACATGTCTGAGATGATCAAAGCAGGCGGCCGTGATGTCTTCACTGAAGGCAAAGACGAAATGGCATGGTTGAAAGGCTTCTACGATGCGGCACAAAAAGCAGGCAAATCTGCACGTGTTCGTATGCCTAAATTTGGTAAATTCTGGGACGATAACCAGCTTATTGAAATGAAATACAATAAGAAGGCGGCACAGTTTGTTCGTCATGCTGACTTCCGTAAGGATCCAGTGATGAATCCGCTAGGTACGCCAAGTGGTAAGATTGAGATCTTCTCTAAAACCATCGAAGGCTACAAGCTTGATGATTGTCCCCCACATCCAACATGGATTGAGCCTACTGAGTTCTTCGGTAAAGCGAAAAGTGATGAACTGCAACTGATGACAGCGCACGCCGCGCACCGTCTACACAGCCAGTTCAACTACGCGAAGATCCGCGAAGAGTATGCGATCGGTAACCGTGAGCCTATCTCAATTAACGTAGAAGACGCGAAAGCACGTAGCATCAAAACGGGTGATCTCGTTCGTGCATACAACGATCGTGGACAAGTACTGGTTGGTGCACTAGTGACTGATGGCATCAAGCAAGGCGCTGTATGTATCCACGAAGGCGGTTGGCCTGATTTAGATAAAGATACAGGTCTATGTAAAAACGGTGGCTGTAACGTGCTTACGTTGGATATCCCGACTTCTCGTTTGGCGAATGGCTGTGCTGCGAACTCTGCGCTTGTGAAGATTGAAAAATACACAGGCCCAGCATTAGAACTGACGGCATTTGATCCACCTAAAAATGGTTAATCTCTAACGAGAGAAATAGCCGACAGAATAGAGCCAGCTTAATCGCTGGCTTTTTTTATGATCTTTTTTGTGCCACAGAGACTATTACTCTGTGTCGAGTCGACAACTCATAATAATCAACGACATCACAGCGAGAGATCAGATCATGAACCGGATCAACCCAAAGAAGTTACTTCGCAGTAAATGGACTGCTGTTAGCCCAGTAAAGAAAGAAAAGCACTTTATGGTCACTGAGGTCGAGTTTGAAGAAGGGGAGGTGATTCGTTGCTTGATAGAAGCAGTGATGACCAAACGAGAGGAAGCCATTAATTGGCGAGATCTAACCGACAAGGAGCATTGGCTTCCAGGTTGGAAGTAAGGACGTGAAGTAACGAGGAGATATCTCAACTCCGCCAGTTCTAACTGCCCGCTACCGTTTGCAATTGCCAGTATTTAAGTCCTTCTAACACACCTTCAGCGTGTGTTGCTCTGCTAGTATACACATTGTCTCGATCAGACAAGTGAGCGACCTCAGGATAATGGTTAGCCACTAATATTGAGTTTACGCCCTTTATTGTCAGCATAGAGGTGTCGTTGGCGGAGTCACCGGCAACGCACACTTCTTCAATGCTCAACTCATGTTGTTTAAGTAGATGATGAATCGCTGTGGCCTTATTGACACCTTTAGGCGTGATATCTAGGTACCAATCGTGAGAGTAGGTGAGGTGTACATCTAATCCGTGCAATTCTAAGCTCGATTCGATCAGTTCATGCTGAGGCTCTGAGAGCTTTCCTTCAAAAGTGATTTTGTAATCACCCTGATGGCTCTCTAAGCGTTCGCCCATGAAATCGAGTGGCGCCAGTGCTGACTCTACCTTTGATTTGTTCCAAGAAGCTTCTAATTGGTTGTGCCAAATATGATCAGGCTTTTGGGAGTGATCGTGATGAATTCTGGTGCCCACATCGCTGATAATACTGTGTGGTTTCGGGTAGTTATCTGATGCCAAGCCCACCCGGATTGAGGGCAGAGTTCTACCCGTCGCGATGATAAAGCGGATATCAGGTTGCTCCGCTAAGTAGTCAAATAACTGATTAATCCCATGAGATGAACCCCCATCAAGCGTACCGTCAAAGTCACACACCAGCATTTTTATCATTCGAGCGCCTTGTCCTTTTCTTTAATAATCGCGGAAAGTATGTCGATTTCTACTATAAATAATGGCTCAGCAATGAGGACTCTACAAGTTGTCTTTCGGCTTAGATAATCGACATTCACTAGTTTGCAGTAAGCATCACACTTGGCGTTATGTTTTGGATATTGAAGATAATTCTATCAATTTGACCAGTGCCAAACTTGGTTTATTCCATCGGCTATTTCTATTTTCATATAGTGGCCTTCTGGCCCTCTATTAGTTTAAATGAGCGGTTGTGAATACCTCTGCGTTCTTGCCGAAGCTATACCGATCTTCTTGTTACATCGATAAAGAAGAAGAGGGGAGGTTTTGCTCTCCGTAAAGCGCAAATGTCCAGTTTTTAGATATCGTTAAACTGCAATAAATAGTTTGTATTCGAATTATTTGTGCACGAAGTATTTACGTTGAATCCTAGTCTGTTTCACCCATTAATTGTTTTAATGTGAAATAAATATTCAATAATCTATCAGTAAGTAATAGATAATCTCGAACGCATTTATATTGGTTTAATATCCTTTATTATCAGTGTTTTGATGGTTTTTTCCTGGATGTTGAAACTTGATTTTGGTTGGAGAAATGGTTGTTTTTGATAAGGGTTACCGAACGCAACCCCTTGATTTACAGCTCTACATTGCTTAGAGTGCTAATCGTTTTTCGAGCTTAAATAACCATTTTTAAGTTAAAATAGCTAAGAAAGGATTAGATTATATGGATCCCATACTGGAAGTTAAGGGACTGTACAAGGTGTTTGGTGAAGACACCGACCGTGCTTTTACAATGATTAATGAAGGCGCGGATAAAGACAAAATTTTCGAAGAAACAGGGTTAACGATCGGTGTTAACGATGTTTCTCTTAGTATCCAAGAAGGCGAGATTTTCGTGATTATGGGATTGTCAGGATCTGGCAAATCAACCCTAGTACGCCTTCTTAACCGCTTAATCGAACCTACCAAAGGTAATGTGCTTCTTCGAGGCAAAGACATTGCCCACATCTCAGAAGATGAACTGCGCGAAGTCCGCCGCAACAACATCTCCATGGTTTTCCAAAATTTCGCACTGATGCCGCATATGACAGTTATCGAAAATGCTGCATTTGGCCTTGAGCTGGCAGGTGTTGAAGTAGATAAACGAAAACAGTCAGCATTTGAAGCGTTAGAGCGCGTAGGCCTTGGCGCATACTCAGAATCGTACCCAGATGAATTGTCTGGCGGTATGAAACAACGTGTTGGTCTAGCGCGAGCCTTGGCATGTGACCCAGATATCCTGTTAATGGACGAAGCGTTCTCGGCACTCGATCCTTTGATTCGTACTGAAATGCAAGATGAACTGATTCGTCTTCAAAATGACGATAAACGAACGATTGTATTCATCTCCCATGATTTGGATGAAGCGATGAGAATCGGTGACCGTATTGCCATTATGCAAAACGGTGAAGTGGTTCAAGTGGGCACACCAGACGAAATTCTTAACAACCCAGCGAACGACTATGTCGAAGCCTTTTTCCGTGGTGTAAATGTCGCAAGCGTACTTACTGTGAAAGACATTGCGCGTAAGAAACCAGCTGCGGTATTTAAAAAGTCAGAACACGACGGTCCAGCTTCCGCTCTGCAAATCCTAATGGATAACGACCGTGAATACGGCATCGTTGTTGAGAAGAGCAGCCTCTACTCCGGCATTGTTTCTATTGACTCTCTTCGCAAAGCTCACAAAGAGAACAAATCATTAGTAAGCGCGCAGCTCGATGATGGATTAACGCTGAACCCTGATTTACCAATCAATGACGTGCTTGGCCTTGTTGGTGGTGTGCCTTACTCAGTTCCTGTTGTGGATGAGCAAGGTAATTACTTTGGCGTGGTAACTAAGTCACGTTTGCTACAAACATTGGATAAGGGGTAGATCATGTCGTCTGAACAAACAAATAATGACCCATGGTCACAGTCTGCTCCTGCCGCTCAGCCATCAAGTGATCCTTGGGGTCAAGCCGCTGACACTTCACCATCGGCAGATTGGCTAAGCAGTGAAACCGTAGAAACCATTCCTTTTGATCCTCTTAATCCTTTTGCAGAGGCAGTTTTGCCTGTTGATACTTGGGTTGAGTCTGGATTGAATTGGCTAGTTGAACACGGACGACCATTGTTTCAAGCAATTCGTGTACCTATCGATTTCATTCTAAGTTCATTTGAAACGGCATTGGTGTCTACGCCAGCCCCATTTATGCTCATCATTTTGTTCTTGGTGGCATGGCAGTTTTCAAACCTGAAATTGGGTGTTGCTACGGCAGTATCTCTTACTATGATTGGTTTGATTGGCGCTTGGTCTGAAGCGATGACCACGCTTTCACTGGTGATGACATCTGTATTCTTCTGCCTATTGATAGGTTTACCTATGGGGATATGGCTCGCCCGAAGTAACACGGCGGCTAAATTCGTTCGCCCAATTCTGGACGCTATGCAAACAACGCCAGCCTTCGTTTACTTAGTACCCATCGTAATGCTGTTTGGTATCGGTAACGTTCCAGGTGTGGTGGTGACCATTATATTCGCACTGCCACCGGTGGTACGTTTAACCATTTTGGGTATTCAGCAAGTACCGGAAGATTTGATCGAAGCGGGTCATTCATTCGGTGCAAGCAAAAAGCAGATGCTTTACCGAATTCAACTGCCACTTGCATTACCAACCATTATGGCGGGCGTAAACCAAACACTGATGTTGTCGCTATCTATGGTGGTTATCGCATCAATGATCGCGGTAGGTGGTTTAGGTCAAATGGTACTGAGAGGTATCGGCCGTCTAGATATGGGACTGGCCGCTGTTGGTGGTCTCGGCATCGTTATTCTAGCAATCCTGCTTGACCGCATTACCCAAGTTCTCGGGGTAAATGCAGGTAATACAAAATTACGCTGGTACCACATGGGCCCTGTTTCTCTTGTGCTCAATGCGATAAATCGCGGTAACAAATCAGAACTACAATTAAGGAAAAACACCAATGAATAATTCATGGAAGAGCAAACTTGCAGTTAGCATCGTTTCTACATTAGCAGTATCAACGAACGTGTGGGCAGCAAGCTTACCGGGTGAAGGTGTATCAGTTCAGCCAGTTCAATCGTCTGTAGCGGAAGAAACATTCCAAACGTTGATTGTTAACCGCGCCCTTGAAGAGCTTGGCTACGACGTGAAATCTACGCAAGAAGTGGACTACAACGTAGGTTACACCTCTATCGCAAAAGGTGACGCGACGTTCCTAACAGTAGGTTGGTTCCCGCTTCATGCTGATAAATACAAAATGTCGGGCGGCGATGACAAATTCTACCGCGAAGGCCAATATGTAAGCGGTGCCGCTCAAGGTTACCTAATTGATAAGAAAACGGCTGAAAAATACAACATCACTAACATTGGTCAACTGACGGATCCGAAAATCGCGAAGCTGTTTGATGCTGACGGTGATGGCAAAGCAGACCTTACAGGCTGTAACCCAGGTTGGGGTTGTGAGATGGTGATTGAACATCAACTTTCAGCGTTCAAACTGGACGATACGGTAACTCACAACCAAGGTAACTACGCTGCAATCATTGCAGATACGATTTCTCGTTACCAAAAGGGTGAATCAATTCTTTACTACACGTGGACACCTTACTGGGTAAGTGGCGTATTGGTGCCTAACGAAGATGTAGTTTGGTTAGAAGTTCCTTTCTCAGCACTTCCTGGCGAGCGTTCGAACGTGGACACGACGTTATCTAACGGCAAAAACTACGGCTTCGAAATGAACTCAATGCGCATTATTGCGAACAAAGAGTTTGCTAAGAACAACCCATCAGCAGCGAAGCTTTTCGAGATCATCAAACTTAACATCAATGATGTAAGTGCTCAGAACATGATGATGAGTAAAGGCAAGAACAGCTCTGCGGATATCGAAGCGCACGTAAATGGTTGGATCAAAGCGAACCAAAGCACGTTCGATGGTTGGATTACAGAAGCGAAGAAAGCAGCACTGTAACGTTGACTTGTATTTGCTCTGTCTTACTAGACATTTTGATTTGAAATGATGAGCGTGTTGAGTGATTGTGTAGAGTCACTGAATCACCTTCAAATCAAGTGAAAAGGCGACAGAGTCAAACATTAAAAAGCCAGCAGTCCATTTGGATTGCTGGCTTTTTGTTTTCTGTTTCTATTTTTGAGCTGTGAGCTTCTAGCTTTTAATTACAGCTCTAGCGTTCGCCTTGAACTTCGAAGTCGTCGCTTACTAAGCGAGCGCAGCCATCGGCTTCAAGTGCCCAGTGCTCACGATGTACAACACCAAACGCTTTGTTCATTGTCCAGCTAGCGGTAAGAATGTAGCCGCCTTCTGGGTGCTCTTCCCACTTAACATCGGTGTAATCAACGTCTTTGAAGCCTTGGTCGATGATGTTTTGCCAAAATGCTTGAATCGCTTCACGACCTTCAAAAGTACCAAATGGACGCGCTTCCATTACACAGCTTTCAGTATATTGATCGGCACAACCTTTTGCATCTTGGCTGTTGAATGCTTTCTGCCACGCGTTAATGCCTTGCTTACATGCTTCTAAAATTTGGTTGTCTAACATTGTCTTTCTCCATAACAGTCTTGTTTCGAGCACTGTCTTTTTGATTTGGTATCTCGATAAGTTGAATTGAGTTTAGTCTTGGAAATTGATTTGAAAAACAGAGATAATAGAAAATACTGTTTGTAAAAAGAGAACAATAAGATGAGTAAGCTAAAGCAGATGTCGATTTTCGCTCATATCGTAGAGCAGGGTTCAGTATCAGCTGCGGCTGAAAAGCTAGAGTTGTCTAAATCTGTCGTCAGTCAGCACCTCAAAATTTTAGAACAAGAGCTAGGCGCTTCTCTTCTTAAGCGCACAACACGCAGGCAATCTCTGACCAGTATGGGTGAGCGTTTTTATTTGAGTTGCAAAGACATCAACGTGATCGCTGAATCGGCTTGGGATATGGCGAAAGCTGAGCTAGAAGAGCCCCAAGGTCGGATTCGTATTACGGCGTCGAATGCTCTGATGGACTTGCTCGTCGTACCCGTCATTGCAGATCTAATGAAGCAATATCCGAAGTTAAAGCCAGAACTGATAAGCGACGATCAGCATCTAGACTTCATGGAACACGATATTGATCTCGCAGTACGAGTAGGAACTTCTCGTGACAGTAACTTAAAGCAAAAGCGTTTAGGTGAGTTTAAAGACGTGTTATGTGGTGTTGAAAGCATGCTCTCTCGTGAGCTTGAATCTATTCCTTACATCGCAAACTCTTGGCAGGGAAAACAGGTGACTCATCACTTTAGTTCGCAAAATGAACAAGATTTTATTTACAAACAGCCAGCCAGCTGCATTACGAACTCCTTTCACAGTTGTCTCGCCTTGATCAAATCTGGCGTTGGTATCGGTGTGATTCCAGACTTTTACCTTCATCAGCTATCCGGTGAGGTGGTCGACATGATGCCAGCATTTCAACTACCGACCAACACGGTTTATGCGTTGAACCCATTCGCTTCAAACACACCTATCGCTATCAAGCTGTGTGTTCAAGCGTTGGAAGATAAGCTTAAGCAGAACTTAGTTTAAGCTTTCTAGACACAGCTCTAGGGTTGTGAGGACGTGGCCAATTGGTCATCTCTTCTTTTATCTTTCTACCTCTCATTTCTACGATACTGTATTTGTTTAATTGTGTGCATATTGGCAAAAAATCCAACCCTTACTTATAGTTAGTCTTAGTGTCTAGTTGCTTATCAACCGCTAAGAGGTGCCGTTATTGTCTGATCTTTGTACCAAGTCATGCATCGAATGTGGGTTAGTCAGCCAGTTCCGGGAATTACCTTCGGGCAGTGAGGCGTCGTGCCCTCGTTGTCATCATACATTGTGCAGCATCGGTGCGAGTAAGGGGCAAGGAGTGATGGCCTACGCAGTGGCCAGTTTGATCACACTCGTGATGAGTCTTACTTTTCCCTATATGTCATTTAGCGTCCAAGGTATCAGTCAACAAATAACCCTTTATCAAGCCGTGGATATGATGAATAGGTTAGATAATTCACTGATTGCCGCACTCTTATTTCTTGCCGTTATTTTCTTACCTGCTTATTTTCTGATTAGCGCGATCTGGTTCTATTCGTTGACTGAAAAAAAGCGCACCCACTCGCCGAACCTAAGCCGTTTAGCGATCTTCATTTTAAAGACTTTGAGCTGGGTTAAACCGTGGCTCATGGTGGATGTATTTTTGATTGGTGTGTTGGTTAGTTTGATTAAAATAGCAGCACTAGCCGATGTCTCTATGGGCATATCATTTTGGGCATTTGGTATCTACGCTATGCTGGTGGTCAAAACCATTTCGTTGGTTGATTTTGATTGGATCTGGGACCGATTGATCCCACCTAAGCCGTTGCATGAATCGGTAACGGGTAGCCTTTTTCAAAAGCACGATCATTTGGTTTGTCATGTTTGTGGGCAGGTTCACTTGTACGATGAACAACTTAGTCAATGCTCTCGTTGTCATGTTCACCTACACCGATTTAATCCAACCAAAAACCTTCAGATAGCGTGGGCTCTATTACTCACATCCATTATTTTTTACATCCCGGCAAACCTATACCCAATGATGTATACGTCTGCATTCGGGACGAGTGAAGGTTCAACCATCATCGAAGGTGTCATCATTCTGTGGAATATGGGGTCATACCCAGTCGCTTTGATCATCTTGCTTGCCAGTGTGTTTATACCGATGGCAAAAATGATTGCACTCGCATACTTGTATTGGAATGCAAAAAGGGTTCAGGGTTTACCTGTTGATGAAGCGACTCGATTTCTCAAAATATACCGTGTTACTGAGTTTATTGGTCGGTGGTCAATGATAGATATTTTTGTGGTTGCCATTCTGGTTGCCTTGGTTCAATTAGACGGATTGATGGCGATTTATCCTGGGCCTGCTGCTTTGTCTTTTGCTGCCGTCGTCATTTTCACTATGTTGTCGGCAATGATTTTTGATTCTCGAATTATATGGAAATAATCTCTCGGTAGAGGTGTGGGGTATATGGAAAAACAAAGCGCGTCAGATGCGAAAGTATCAAAAAAAAATGAATTGTCTCCGGTCTGGATTGTGCCCATTATCGCGGTTCTGGTCGGTTGTTGGATGTTGTTTCAGTACTTCAACAATCGCGGACCAGAGATCATTTTGATCTTGCCTGATGCTTCAGGTATCGAAGCTGGAAAGACAGCAATTAAGTCTAAAAATGTACATGTGGGCACTATTACGGATGTCGCGCTGAGTGAAAATTACGAATACATCATAGCCAAAGCTCAGATAGACAAGAAAGCCTCACGCATGATCAATAAAGAAACCCAGTTTTGGGTGGTTGAGCCCCATGTCGGCACCGATGGCATTAGTGGGCTTGAGACCATTTTGTCGGGGTCGTACATTGAGTTGAAGCCGGGTAAATCGAGTGAGTCTCAATTGAAGTTCGATGTATTAGACACACCACCCGTCGCGGGACCAGATACCAAAGGAATTCGTGTGGTGGTTTCACATAATAAGGCCAATCAACTGCGTGTAGGAGAACCTGTCTTGCATCATGGCTTCGTGGTGGGTCGGGTTGAGAAAACAAGCTTTGACTATGAAAAGAAAGAGGGTAAATACCAACTATTTATCTTTGCACCTTATGATGGCCTGATTTTCGAAAAAACGCAGTTTTGGCTATCTTCTGGAATCGATGTGAAGTTTGGTGCGAATGGTTTAGATGTTAACTTTGCATCAATAGAAAGCATCCTGACTGGTGGTGTGAGCTTTGATGTAGCCGAGAGTATTAAGCCTGGATTGCAGATAAAAAAGAACCTTCAAGAGTACACACTGTACGACAATTACGACGCGGTTCTACAAGGTAAGTACACGACATCGATCAAGTATGTGTTGCTATTTGAAGAATCGGTTCGAGGTTTAAGGAAAGGGGCTCCAGTGGAGTATCGTGGTGTCAGGATTGGCACTGTGGATACGGTGCCGTTACAAATTCGCATGGATAAAGATGGTAAGGTCTCGAACCGTATTCCTATCTTAATCAAGCTGGAAATAGAACGAGTTTCTGAAGTCTTTAGAGCCGTGAATGCCGAAGCCTTTGCTGAACGCGTCAAGCTGCAAATGGGCGAAGGGTTAAGAGCAACCTTGAAAACGGGTAACTTGCTCACGGGAGCGCTGTTTGTCGACATTAATTTTTATGAAGATGAGGAGACTTACGAACCCAGAGAGTTTGATGGTTACCCTGTGTTCCCGGTTGTCGCGGGTGGTCTAACCGAAATTCAAAATCAGATCACCGATTTCTTAACCAAGATTAACGAGCTACCGTTAGACGCGACTATCGCCAATTTAAACGGATCGCTTGCATCATTAGATACTACCTTGAAGAGTGTCGATCAACTGATGGGTAGTGAAGGCGCAAAAGCGTTACCACAAGATCTGAGTGACACCATGAAGCAACTTGAGGCGACATTAGAGAGTTACGATGATGACTCCGACGCTTACAAGCAATTGATCAGTGCATCTGAAGAGTTAGAACATGTGTTAAAAGAGCTTCGCCCACTGATTAAAGTGCTGAACGACAAACCGAATGCGTTAGTGTTCGGTAGCGAAGTAGAAGAAGACCCGATTCCAGTTAAGGGAGTGGAATAATGAGAAAGCAATTTATATCACTGGTTGTGTCAGTCGGGCTCTTGGGGTGCGCAGCGCCTACTGATGGTACTAACGCGTACCTCTTGCCTGAAAGTACATTGGATAAACCGATCTTTAAGGTCAAAACTAGTGTTGATTTGCCGGATTACCTCGACACGATAGGAATAGCTTATCGCAAGTCTGAGAATGAATTGGTGTCTGCGCGTAAACACGTTTGGGCGGAAAACCTTGAAGGGTTGCTTGAAGAGCGGGTCAATACTTCTGATACATCAGGAGAGCCCGAAAGAGAGTTGACTATAACCTTTGAGCAGTTCAATGGTTCTTATACCGGAAACGCAGAAGTGAAAGGAACTTGGGTATTGAGCGACCAAGATACAGTACTTGCGCGTGCCGACTTCGAATCCAAAGTACCCTTGAAAGAAGCGGGTTATGAAGCACTTGTTGAAGCCCTAGGTGAAGGGTTAGATACGGTGTTATCTGAGATACAGACGCAATTGCCTTAGGTGTCTGTCAGTGTGAATACCGCTGGTAGTTATCTGGCTAATTGACTTATTCACCCGATTACTATTGGGTAGCCTCTCGGAGAATTAAAAAGCCACCTATTGTTTGGTGGCTGTTTATATCCAGTAAACCTGAGTCGTTAACCATATTTATTAATAAATGCGATAACATTCTTGTTACTCAGTAATTCGATTTTGTCGATAGTCAGTACGCAATAGCGGTAGTTTTTGTTTTTGAAGGTGATGTTCGACTTTTGTTCTGTTGGTTCTGAAAACTTCCATATTTCAAATCCGATGTTCTTCATAAGTTCCAATGCACTTGGGTTCTTTATGATCATGGAATACTTTTTAATCTTAGTATTTCTTGCAAGAAGCTTCATATCGGAAATTAGGTTCGCAATAGATTGTTCGCGCTTTTCAGAGTGACCGCTAACCACAATGTAATTTAAGTTCTGGTTAGAATCTAAAGAGCAAGCTTGCTTAATATGCAGATGTTTATTTTGATATTGCTCGAATACCTCTTCGTTGAAGAAAAAACCTAGGCTATGACTAACAATATCGCCATTAACATCGACCATTTTTCGGCCATGCGCCTTTTTTTCACTGCAATAGAGGAACAGATCGATAGTATCAAGAGCTGAAGGATCCACCTTTGTATATTGTGAAATCAGCTTTATTCTATCTATTACTGCTTTGTCATTCTGATCTGTCATTAGTGGCATGATCTGACAGTCGCAGCCTTCTTCTATTTCCCCTTTAGTGATAGACGATATTCGGCTTTGAAACGAAAAGAACCTCTCACGAAGGAAGTCTTCAAGTAGTGCACGGTCTTCGTTATCTTCTGAATCAAAGGATTTCAACGTTGTATACAAGTCCAGACCAAGGCAGTCCAATAGCTTTAGGGCTTTGTAATTACTTGGCTTTACTTTGCTATTTTCCCATCGATTTATCGTTACGACATCTACAGAGCTGAATTCATCATCTAAGTGATTAATGTATGCCGCAAAATCCTTTTGCGTTAACTTCAATTTCTTGCGCGCTTCGCGCAGTAATTGCGGAAATTTCATCATGGTAGAATATTCATCTTTGATTAGTGACATTACGTTCCGATTCGTCAGATAGTCTATTTTATCAATCGTTAATATACAGTAGCTATAATATTTATTTTTGAATGTAATATTACATTTTTTAGCAGAAGGTTCTGAAAATTTAAATACTTCAAATCCCACACTCTTCAAGAGTCTCATCATATTGGGGTCTTTTACTAAAACAGAATATTTTTTAATGTTTTTGTTCTGAGAAAGTAACTGTATATCTGAAACTATATGCTCAATAACATGATCTTTTGTCTCTGAGTGTGAGCTTATATTAAAATAATTTATGCTTTTGCTTGAATTTAAAGAGCAGGCCATTCTTAGATCTAGCTCTTGAGTTTTTAATGTCTCAAATTGATGGTCTTCAAAGAAAAAGCCTACGTTGTGACTCACAATGTCGCCATCAACATTGATCAGCTTGTGACCATGTGCTTTTTTCTCACAGTAGTAGAGATATAAATCAATTTGGTCCAGTGGCGAAATATCGACTTTTGTGAATTTAGAAAGTAGTTTGATTCTGTCGATAACGCCAGTGTCACACGGCTCTGACATTAAAGGCAGTGACTTAAAGTTGCGTTCGCCTTGTTGTTGATTCAGGCCTGATAGAGCTGAAATTCTACTTTGAAATGAGCCATAGGATTCGTTTAAAAACAGTTCGATTAGTGTGTCTTTTTGTTCGGACTTAAAGCTCTTTATTGTCTCAAACAAATCTCCGCCAAGGTACTGTAATATCTTGAGTGCTTTGTATGTACTAGGTTTTACCTTACTGTTTTCCCAACGATTTATCGTTACGACGTCAACCGCATTAAACTCATCGTCCAGCTGATTTAAGTAGGTTGCAAACTCTGTTTGTGTAAATTGAAGTTCCTTTCTGAAGTTACGTAACAACTGTGAAAACTCACTCATTAAAACATTAACCTTCTGATAATTAACTCAATGTCTTGATTCTAATTTAGACATCAGACTCTCTATTTAACATCTTCAGTAATTTGTTTTTTACGGATGTTAATTGTTCGGATTATTTGAACTGTATGTTGCGCATGTCCCTAACAGGCTAAGTGCCAAATTAGTGACGTCAAATCTATGGCTTTTTGCCTAGACGCTTGTCAATCTACTGTGAAGTGCGCGTTAATGTTCAGATACAATCTTGCCTTTTTCTTATCCATTCTATTGTTTCCATTTGCCTCCTATGCGGACACAACGGGTCTTGTTATGGATCTGTCTGTTGACAGCGCGTCTTACGACAACGACCAAGAGGTGGCTTATACGCTTGTTTTAACGAATGAGTCGGATAAAGCTATCGCTGAGTTGGACGTTAAAGATGAGCTGTTAAATATCTTAACGACAGATGACCAAAGGAATAATGTCAACGCGTTCTCGCAAGTCTCGACTCAAGCGCAATCCTCCTTCCTTTCATCTCCAGGTGATTACAGTCGCTTCGGAAACTTAGATGCATCAGGTGTGCGTATTGCGGCTGGTGGGTCGGTGACCTACACCATGGTCGCCACCGTTTCTGCTGACGCAGCCGGTACGATTGATAACGTCGCAAGTGCGAGCACTGGACTGTTGGATGCTGTTGAATCAAATACAGAATCCATTCAGCGTGGCGTGTATCAACACGATGTTGTTGTTTCGGTCGATAAGGCGAACTATCAACTCAATAACAAACTCACCTATAAGATTAAGGTTTCGAATACTGGCGATACGTTTATTCAGACGCTCGACGTTCAAGATGTCCTTTCAGACATAAAGGCACTCGATATTGAAGGGGCTTTGCAACAAGCCTTTACTGACAACGTTAACTCAGTCAGCAAGGTTGAAGGCAGCAAGAGCGAACCAGGCACCTTCGCCGAATCAGGGGACTTATCAGTAAGTGGTGCGTCGATTGATATAGGCGGATCTGTGACTTACGAAATTCAAGCGACCGTTGCCGACAGTTTAGTCGGCGACATTGTTAATGACGACATAACTGCTGAAACACGCGATGACTTGGTCACAGTTGATGAGGTTATCACTCCGCCCACTGAGCCTAGTATCACCCTGACACATACCTTGAACCAATCGGATAGCTACCTAGTCGACGATGAGTTTTCCTATACGGTCACGGTTGCCAACCAAGCAAACTCCGGTATTGCTTACCATTATTCGGTTCAGCAGTTTCTTGCAGATCTTGAAACCGATCTAGGTAACGATGTCAGCAACGAAAAGAACGCAACTGACACGGTTGGTAATCCTTACGATTTTTGGACCAATGAAGTGACCTCGATTGGTTCTAATAGCCTTTCTGAACTCAATGCATCTGGAAAGGAGTCCAACAAGTCACTAGAAGACAAAGTGTCGATCTATCCCGGTGAGCAGATTGTTTATTCCGTTGTGGTGGACGTTAGCCCTGTGTCTATTGGTCAAATTCCCCAAGTTGCTGCCCGAGTGGTTGATGCTGATGGCCTCGCGGATTCTGGCGATGCTTTGGCTAATATTCTTGATTCGAAAGACGTTCTGACAACGTCATCAAGTCAAATTACACGTAATAAGAACACCACAGATACTACTTATGTTCCGGGGATAGCCGGTGATAACGAAGTGGTCTATGACATTGTTATTTCTAACAAGGACACAGAGTTTTTTGCCAACGATATTGAAGTTGTCGATAAATTTGCTTGTATCGTGACAGAGCAAGCGGATGGCTCTAACGCTTCAGCATTTTCCGAGTGGAAGCTTGAAGTCGCCGATAGAAGTGGTGACGGATCGAACTATGGCTCATTTAATTACAATACTTGGACAACAAACGACATCAATTTGAAAGTCGACCTCGCACCTGAGGGTTTCGTTCATTATAAGCTGACCGCAAAAGTGGCAGACACCAGTGTGGGGCAGATTGTTGATGATGGTACCGATGCGGGCTTGTGCTTAGGGGATAACTTAGGCGAGTCAGGCTCTGGTGTACAAATGCCAAACTCGAAATTAAAAGTCCAAAAGGAAGTGGATTCTCGTTACTACTCAGCTGGCGGTACCCTGAACTACGACATCACGGTAGAGAATAACGGTGACGGCTACGCGATTGATGTACCGGTTTATGATGATTTAGTGTCTGTCATGACTCAGTCTATTAACGATACACCGACGAAAGCATATTTGAGCTGGGTTATTACTGCGAAATCCTATGCCTCTGACGGCTCAATTTCGACAAACAGTGATCCCGGCTTTACTGGTCAAATTGAAGGTAATCAAAGCAATAAACTTATCTTGGACGAGAAGGCTAAGTTGGCCCCACACGATAAGATCGTTTATAGCATTGCAGCGGTCGTAAACCCCATTGCCGATGATGAAATTCGTAATGAAGTGACGGTCGACAGCGTGCTTTATTCCGATAGAGGCTCATACCCACGAGATTACTACTTAGTATTGGATAAGCGTGTTGATGGTCATAACGAACAGAACGCGTATACCGACACCACCAATACTGTCACTTATACGATCAGCATTACCAACCCAGCAGGGAACGGTTTCGCCTCTAACATCAATGTCAAAGATGAAATCAGCACCATAGAAGCTGAGTTACTTCACGAGCCGGATGAAACTAAGCCCGTGTTCTCTTCGTGGACGATCAGTGCAGAAAGAGAGGCAGACTCCCCGTGGGTGAAAGCCGTGACTGACCCTGGATCGTTCTCGGATAATAATGATCTGGATGCCAACGCTCAGATCCCGCCAGGTGCGACGATTACTTATACCATTGTTGGGACACTCGATCGTAGTGTCGACAGTGAGATTCTTTGGGGAGCATTCACCAATACCGCAACAGTGACGGGACCAGATACTAATCTATCGGATACGGTACGTACCTATCCTAGCGAACCGAATCTTGTAGTCGCTAAGACCGCTCAAAATACCGACTTTGTTGTAGGTGAGCGCGCTACGTTCGATATTTATATCTATAACCGAGGCACCGGCTACGCAAATGACGCAACGGTACAAGATAGCATTTCAGCACTTAATTTCTTTGATAGCTGGACAATTGTAGGTTCGACCAACACCGATAAACCGGGTTCTCGTTACGGTGACATTGCTAACGACACTGACATCAATACCGACGTTGATATCACTCCCGGAGGGTGGGTTCACTATGAGGTGAGCGGCATTGTTAAGTCTGACTATGAAGAAGAACAAGTATCGAACCGTGTTGATGTTTACGATCCTATTACAGACCGTGACCACAGCTCTTCCGCTCAGATAGATAACTCACACAGTACCTATGACATCAATGTCTCACTAGCTAAAACGACCGATGTAGTCCGTTACACGCCGGGTGAAGATCTCACCTACACCATCGTTATTGGCAATAACAGCGACACTGATGAGACCGATCTTATCTTCATGGATCGCCTGAGTGAGATCACTACTACGCTAGCGAATGATAAAGATGGTGAAGTAGAAGATGTTCTTAATCAAAACCCGTTTGACTATTGGTCTGTGGATACTGGCGCGGGTTTCGGCCCGAATACCACTGATGATGTGGAGTTCCCAGTTTCAATTCCTGCCAAAGACTTTGTCACGGTGCGCATTAAGGCGCATGTCAAAGACAGTGCGGTGTCTAACGGTGTCGCTGACAGAGACGGCGGCATAATCCGCAACGAAGCAGTGCTGATTCATGACGATAATGCCGGTTGTACTGACGATTGTGAGTATGCCAAACGTGCCGTGGCTGAAAACCATCAAGTGCACAACAGTGGTGGTGTAGTTCGTACAACCAATATTAACCGTTACTCTCCGGGCGATGAGTTGACGTATACCATCAGATACAACTCTCAAGATGGACACGGTTATCGAAACAACGTTGACGTTAACGAACTGATTAATGACATATCAGTAGAGCTACAAGATGGCAATTCGGGTAATCCATTTTTCGATGACTCGGTAGGTTCAAACAAGTTTACGGTAGCAGTTGCTAAGAGTGATCCTGCGAACGCGGGTACAACCGATGGTACCAAAGACGGTGATGTTGCGAACGACACTGACATCGTAACCTCGATTGATATCGATGCTGGCGAAGACGTGACTTACACAGTAACAGGTATAGTAAGACCGGATGCGGTCGGTGATATTCATTACCGAGATACCGTCGTGATTCCCGATGACTACCATTTAGATTTTGATAAAACGACTGATGAAGTGGTGTACGAGCCAGCTCAAACCGTGACCTATCACTTAGTGATTGAGAATGACGGCAAAGGTAACGCTCACGATATTCCAATCGTCGATAACCTCGAAGATATTACGGTCAGCTTAGTGGACGGTAATACAGGGCCAGCGTATTCAGATTGGACCATCACATCGATCGCAACTGGAACCGATTCTGAGTATGTGGATGCGGGCGCAGGTGCTGGCAATGTTTACACATCAACCAACAGCAACCTAAATGTTGAAGCCGATATTCCGATGGGTGCTAAGCTTGAGTACCAAGTTGTCGCGACCATCAATGACAAAGCCAATGGCGATGTTGTTAACGTTCTAACCGTTGATGGCGACACCATTTCTCATGATATTTCGCAAACTGGACGCCAAATTGATTACGAAAAAAACATTCTGGCTTACTACGACACGAATGATAATGAGTTAGTTGGTGCTACCAATTACATGCCTGGCGGCTACATCGAGTATGAAATCCTAATCGAGAACATCGCATCGGCACACGTTGATGACATCAGTTTACGAGATGACATCGACCAAATAACCACACAATATTTCGATGGTAGTCGTGGTCCTGCCTTTGATCGTTGGGAGATTGAAACGTCTTCAGATAGCTCAGGGATTTCTAACCCCGATGTTGATAACTCAATCCAAGACAATAAGCCGATTGATACTCACTTCGATATCTCGGCAGACAACTTTGGCCGAGCTGCATCGTCAGCGTTTGTCCGTTATGTCATAAAAGCCAAGATCAGTCCGAAAGCGGTTGGTTCTTTTACTAATAAAGCTTATATCGATGAAGATGACGGTAACCAATTTATTGCGGTTTCTCCTCCTACGTCGATGGCGGATCCTGAAGTCACGTTCTCTAAAAAAGCCTTTTATGATTCAGGCTTCTCTTCGCAAAAAACTGAATATTCTCAAGCTTCTGGTGAGAGTGAGGTTTATTACCGCGTTGAGATTAAGAATGCGGGTGATGGTATAGAATATGGTTCTCGCCTAGAAGATGCGATTTCGGAAATTCAAACTCGTATTGCAGAAGACAGCACCACCGCAGGTGGTGATCCTGTTGGACAACCGTTCTTGGCTGGCTGGGAAGTTAGCCTAGATAAAACGGCTGCGACAGGCTCTATTACCGACGCGATTGACTTTGTTCCGGGCAATAACATCAATATTGATAACGACATTGTTATCGCGCCTCAAGAAAGCCTAACGTTCACTATTCATGCTCAAATTCGTGAAGATGCATTGGGTGACATTCAAAATAAAGCGACGTATGACGGTAGTGCTCGAACAGCGAATTTAATGCCGCTTGAAAATAATACCAGTGTTGAAAAACGTGTTGTGTCGATCAATGGTAACCCGTTCAATGATGGTGATACCTATCTTCCGGGTGACGAAGTTGAGTATGAATTTGTAGTCACAAACCCGGAAAACGGTTGGGCGAATGATATTCAGATCAAAGACACAATCACAGACATTCAAGTCGAAGTGATTGGAGGTAAAACGGAATCCGCTTTTGTTTCTGGCGATATCACCCATGAAGTCAGCAATGGTATTGATGCCAACGCTGATACTTATGTACCAAGCTACAACACCAGCGGCAACCTTGACATTGAAACCGATATTGCCGCGGGAGAAGTGCTGACCTTTAACTTAACCGGTGTCGTTCGTGATGATGCTTTGGGCACGATTGATGCGAACCAAGTGACCGCAGGAAGTGGCTCTGCAACGTCGCAAGTGATACCACCTAAAGATGCTGAGCTCGATTACTTCAAAACCTTGGTGTATACCGATGGTGAATCGGCAGGGTGTTCTGTTCCTTCAAACGATGGCAGCGGTTGTACTTACGCACCACGTGGTGATGTTGAGTATCAAGTTACGTTAGATAACACAGGCGATAGCATCGCAAATGATGTGAGCGTTATCGATGCGATTCACACCATTAAAACCGAAGATGGCGATGATGCGTTCTCTAGCTGGACAACGGCTATTGCGGTTGAACCTGTTGGCACTTATGACGTGCAAGGTAACTACAACGGTAGCGTCCCATTGAATGCAACTGTCGATCTTCGTCCTGGTGAGCGTATTGTGTTTGACGTGAAAGGCACCGTGTCGACTTCAGCAACAGGCACTATTACCAACACGGCGCAAGTGAACGGTGATAACACCAACGACATCGTACTTGATCCGGGCCGCTCGAATATCCTGATTGATAAATGGACGGATACGCCTGAGTACGTGCCGGGTGGAACAGTGAATTACTACATAGACATCACCAATGACGATGTGGATTCTGGCCTGTTTTCGATTCGTGACATCATCAGCGGCTTTGAAGTCGAAACCGTCGATGGCTCAATGAAAACGGCATTGACAGAATGGACGGTTGATTACGATGTGCTTTATAACTCGGCGCCGTCAGATCTCAACGCTAATGACTTCTCAGAGCTTGATAAGCTAGTTGGTCAAAACAGTCCAGACATCGATTTACCTGTCGAATCGATCAAGATGGCAGGGCGTGACGATGCCGGGACGGGTGGTGGTGATAAGTACACAGCTGTCCGTATTCACGTTCAAGGCAAGGTTCGTGATGATGCGATTGGGCGCTTTACCAATACGGCTTATCTACGACATGGTTTGGACGATTCGAAGATCGCTCGCTTACGAGAAGGCTTTATCACTCCGAAGTCGGGTCAATTGGTTCTAACCAAAGAGACGACGCCAATTGCAGAACCTGATGCCAAATACCAACCGGGTCAACCAATTTCCTACAAGATCACTGTGGCTAACACGGGTGAAGGTTACCTTGTCGATCAGGTTCTAACAGATCGTATCGACACCATCATGACAGAGGTGGCTAACAGCCCAGATCAAGAGCAAGCGTTGACAGGTAATTGGATCATTAGCGACGAACAGCTTGATGGCAGTGGCGATCCAGCCCTGAACGCTCGCAAAGATGTGGTTAATAACGCACAGGGTTATAGTGCGACTTACAGCATTCACCCGGGTGACAGTTATTCATTTGTCGTGACCAACACTGTTAATGATAAGGCCAAAGGCGAGATCACTAACGTCGTTAAAGTTGATAGCGACGACGGTGAGCACTCTGCAGACGCGACCTATATTCCAGAAGACGCGCAAGTTGAGATCACTAAAGAGGTCGATAAAGCAGAGTACCTTCCGGGAGAGGCACTTCAGTACACCGTAACTGTTAAGAACAACGGCTTAGGTTGGGCTGAAGATGTTGCTATTGAAGATGCTCTGAAGTCGGTTGAAACCACGATTGCAGGCGGTAGGACTGAACAAGCTTTTGACCCTGCTTCAATCCAAATATCTGCGGTATCGACAACGGGTGAAACCCCAGTACCGGATGCAACCCGTGGTGAAGACCTCGATGAGACGCTCGATATTGCGCCTCAAGACAGCATTGTTTTCACGATTCAAGTGATGACTAATCCGTTGGCGACAGGCGATATTACTAACATCGCATCAGCGACCTTTGACGGCACAACATTTGATGACAGTGCTACCAGTACACCAGTGTTGGCGACGGTTTCGGTCAAGAAGACGGTTGATACGCCATCGTATGAAGTAACCAAGCTGATTAACTACGACATCACCGTAACCAACAGCTCTGATGCGTTTGCATCTGGTGTTCAACTTCAAGACATCATCAGTGACATTCAAGTCGACACGACGGCTGATAAACAAGAGTCGGCATTCCTGCTTTGGGAAGTGAGCTTTGAAGCTTCCGACGATCGCTCTGTTGTCACTCCCAAGACGTTCGACTTGAGTGAAGACATCGATGTGAGTATGGATGTTGCGCCACAGAGCACTGTGACTTTCCATGTTAAGGCGTTAATTCGCACGACAGCGATTGGTGATATCAGCAATACGGCGACCATCACTTACAACGGTGCCCCACAAGACTCTGTAGTGATTATCACACCGAAAGAGGCGGAGTTTGTTGCGACGAAAACCAACGTGCAAACCGAATATGAGCCGGGTGGTGAGCTTGAGTTCCTGATCACCATTGAAAACACCTCGAACAACTACATCAGTGACTTAAGTGTTGTTGATGATATGGAGTCGATTGAGGTCGCATACTACAACGGATCGACGGGGCCTGCTTTTGTGGTTGGTTCCACTTCTTTGGTGGTCGATTCAACCACAATAGGCACCACTACCGAGCAAGTTAGTCCGACGGAGTACAACGTAGATATCGCGCCGCACGGCACAGTTGTGTTCCGCTCAAAAGGCACCGTAGTCGACACCGCAACTGGACACATCATTAATACCGCGCAAGTGGACGGCGGCGATGTTATCAGTCCTCCAGTTCACACCGTGGCGGCTGTGGTTCAAGCTGAGTTGTTTACCGATGCCCCGTATTACGTACCGGGAGAACAAGTTGAGTATCACTTAGTGGTGCAAAATATTGGTCGTGGTATAGCTAAAGATGTCGCGCTTTACACCCAGTTCTCTGAATCCATGGGTGATCATATTGATGGTGATTTTAGTAATGCGTTTGATAAATGGACACTAACGGCAACATCAGAAGGGGCTGAAACTCAACCGGGCACCTTTGATAACGACAAAGACCTGTTCACCTTGGTCGACATCGCGCCGGGCGGCAATATTGATTACACGTTCACATTGACGGTCAATGAAGACATGCTGACTAACATCGATGTGCTTGGTTACTACCTCGACTTAACCGGTAGTCCAGCGATGCGCGCTCGTTCTAAGGGCATGTTGGCGTCTGAAACCTCGATGCAGGCAGTGGCAGACCAAGTATCTGCTTTGGATTTGCCGCCAGTGGGTGCTGATCTGGTTGTTGAAAAACGTTCTGATAAGCCTGAATACACCGAAGATGACGACAGTGTCACTTATTACTTAGCCGTGACCAACAACGGTCAAGGTAACGCGGCTAATGTTCGTCTAACCGATGAGATCAGTGAACTACAAAACAGCACAGGTAATAAAGTCTTTATCGATTGGACAATTGAAGGTGTGGAAGTCGACGACTCGGGCGCGGTTATTCAGCGTCATTCTTTCCCGTCGAATAAAGACTTAGACACCACAGTTAACCTGAAATCCAACAAACGAAATGCTTACGCGTTTGAGGTCGTGGGTACGCTAGGTAAGGGCTTGGATGACGACATTACCAATACCTTCACGGCGACTGAATCTGACGGTACTGAAACTAGCGACAGCGTAACCAACCATATCAAGAAGATTCCAGATAACTCTGGGGAGTTGGAGCTAACCAAGTCTGCACTGCAAGATACCGCGCAAGTGGGTGATGCGGTTGAGTACGAGATCATCGTTGAGAACAACAATGAATCTTACTTTAAGAACGTGACTGTGGAAGACCGCTACCCAGGTGGTCTGAAATACATCGTGGATACATCAGAAGTTGTTCTGAGCGGCATTGATGGTGAGTTTGGTACGGAAGACGATCAGGTTATCTCTCAAGAACCATCAGATACCGGCAAGTTAATGTTCACATCGTTGAACTTTGATCCGGGCGAGAAGCTGCGTATTCGTTACTTATTGCGTGTTTCGGTAGGTGTCACCTTTGGTGATTACATCAACACCGCAGTAGCGAAGGTTGATGGCTCGGCTGTTTCTAATGAAGACACCGCCAAAGTGACCATTGAGCCGGATAAGGTGTTCGATACCTCGTCAATCATCGGCAAAGTGTTTGAAGATCACAACAAAGATGGATTCCAAGCTGATGCAACGGCTTTTGATGTTGAGTTAACCGCGAACCTAGCAACGCAAGGCTACATCGCTGATTCGACGCACATCATCCGTGATGGTCAGGATGTCGCCATTCAAGATGGTGCGATAACCACTGCACTTGAGCAAGGCTTGGATCTTGGTGACCTTTGGGGACATTCAGTGAACCGCACACTGCCAGAAACCAGCAAAGTGGTGATTCAATTTAGAACTCGCACACAGCAGAGCTTTGATTTCTACGTCACTACTGATGCGGGCTCTCGCATCGAGTTCGACGCACAAGGTCAGATTCAGTTTAAGCATGAATCGGACAAGAAAAAGGGATTGAGCGCGGAAAACCTCAACGTAACCAGAAACCTGTATCGCGATGGCGAGGATTACCTGTGGGAAATCGTTATCGAGAACAAAGGTATTTACGAAGATGGTATTCCGGGCGTTAAGTTGATGACGGTTGAGGGAATCGTTATTTACACAGACCAGTACGGTCGTTACCACGTGCCCGACCAATGGGTACTCAATAAGAAAGGTAAGAACTTCCTCGTGAAGTTGGACACTGATTCGCTCTCCACCTCCATGGAAGTGGTGAGCGAAAACCCAAAAGTGTTGCGAATTACCCCGAACAAGCTCACCAAGTTCAACTTTAGCGTTCATCGCAAAGACCAACAAAGTGAACAGAAGTAAGCCATTGGAACCGTATCTGGAAATTGTATGAAAGTATTTAGTAAGTCTCGTTTAGCGACGTGTGTGTTAACGGCCATTCCTGTGATGGCGGTAGCGAAAGACACAGGTAAGCTTGAAAAACTCGGTTCTGAGACGACTGGCATTGAAATCACTAAGCCGAACCAAGACCAAGACAGCTCGCGTATTTACTTAGAGCAAGGCGCTATTTGGGCAAGCCGTGACATCACTCGCTTTGACCCAGTATTAGATGTCAGTGTCAGCGATGAATTAGAAGTCGAACAAGGCACACTGCGAGACAGTGTCGGTTTCACCATCACGACTAACTATGGTTACTACATCAAAAAGTACCAGTTGGAAGTGTACCGAGTGGGTGACTTTGGCTTGTCTGAGCCAATCGCCGTGCTTGAAGGCGACAAACTGGCGAACGACTCTGACATCAATTGGGATGGTCAAACTGATGTTGATTATCAGTTTGAGGTCGGTGAGCAGCTGATGTTCCGCCTAAAAGCGTGGGACAAAGATGGCAACATGGATGTGACCACCGTTGGTGTGACTGACTTAGTCAAGCCGGACTCTGAAGTCGAGATCGATCGAAACGATAACGACGATGAAGAGAGTAAAGATAAAAGCTACGGCCAAGCTAAGCTGATGCGTCACAACATTCCGACCAATGCGGGTTTAGCGAAATTCATCGGTACTGGCTTAAAGGGCGTTGATAAAGTCATCATCGGTGAAGATGAATTTGATGTAGAAGATGGCAACTTATACGCAGAACAATACTTACCAACAGACTCCTACATTTTCCCAACCAAGGTTGTGTTTGATAACGGTGATGAACGTCGTTACAAGCTGTACGTTCGTATTCCAGATACGTACTACGCACAAACCGGCTTGGCTGATCTTTATGTTGGTAAGAATAATGTGTCTGGTAATAGCGATGCATTAAGTGTCGATGACCAGTACCAAGATGACATCTACAACCAAGGTCGTTTAGCGTACTTTGGTCAGGGTAAATTTGGCGACAAGCTTCGTGTAACGACTCACTTTGATACGCGAGAAAGTGAAATCAAAGACATGTTCAAACATCCGTTCGCCTCGGACGATTCGGATGTGTTTGATATCCTCGAAGACGACGATGAGCTTTATTACGGCAACTATGGCGATAGCTCAAACATCGAAAAAGTGGTCAACACCAAGGGCAAGGTTTACCTCAATGTGGAATACGATAAGTCTCAATACTTGTGGGGTAACTACAACACGGGTTTAACAGGCACCGAGAACAACGATTACAACCGTAGCCTCTATGGTTTCAAAGCTGATTATCGTACTCGCGATACTACACAATATGGTGAAGATCGCTTGAACGTGGTCGGTTTTACCGCAGAAGCAGATTCGTTGTATGCACACGATGAGTTCTTGGGCACAGGCGGCTCTCTGTACTTCCTTCGTCATGGTGAAGCGGTACCGGGAAGTGACAAAGTTTACGTTAAAGTAAAAGATGAATCTGGCCTAGTGCAGAATGAAATCCCGCTTGAGCCGGGCGTCGACTATGATTTTGACCCATACCAAGGTCGAATTATTTTGACCAAGCCACTCGACAACATCCTATCCGATAGCTTTGGTAGCGTGATTGAAAACGGCGATGATTACGAAAACTTTCTGGTTGTCGATTATGAGTATGTTCCACAAGGTTCAGATTCATTAGATGCGATGTCTTACGGTGGTCGTGCTAAAGGTTGGATCAACGATTACGTTGGTGTTGGCGTGACGTATGCGACTCAAGAAAAGGACAATCAAGATTACGAGTCTTATGGAACGGACTTAACGCTACGTGCCACTGAGGGGACCTACATTAAGGCTGAGTTTGCACATAGTGAAGGTAGGCAAACCGAGTCGAATTTCGTCTCTACTGATGGTGGTTTAACCTTTACGCCCATTGGCGACACGTTGGAAGACCGCGAGGGTGATAGTGTCCAAATCACAGCTGTTACCAGTCTTTATGACCTTGCCCCAACCATCTTTGGTGCCGTTGGTAATGACCTGAAACTTTGGTATCGAGACAAAGACGCGGGATACAGCTACGCGAGCAGCAGCGATGACCTTGAACAAGAAGCTTACGGTGCTGAACTTCGTTTACAAGCTACTGATCGCTTGGCGGTTCTCTCTCGCTTCTCGACCAATGAAGAGCGCGATGTCGATGGTAATCTAGAAACAGATACTGAAACGATTGAGATCGAGACTCAAGTTAAAATCACCGAGCACATTAAGGTTTCGGCGGCAGGGCAACAAACTGAAGAGCTTAACCAAAGCGACGAGCACAGTGATGCCACCTTAGCGGGTGTGCGTTTGGAATACATCTGGGACAGTGAGAACAGCGTTTACGTCAAAGGGCAAAAGACCGTCGACCAGTCGGATGACTATGATGAAAACGACAGCGCGTCGATTGGTGCTGAATTCCAAGTGTTGGAAGACTTGTCTCTTGGTGGCGAATACACCGATGGCGACCGAGGCCAAGTAGCAGAAGCGACTGTGACTTACGATGTATCCGATGACCACTCAACCTACGTAACTTATGTAGATGATAACTACGAAGGCCAAAACAACGTGATTGTTGGTCAGCGTGCAGACCTCACCAGCAGTGTCGATTTTTACCAAGAGAACCAGTTTGTTGATGAAAATGATGGTCATGGCCGTATCGACTCGTACGGCTTTGGCTACGATGTGACGGAAGATGTCGAGATGGGGATCGGTTATCAGCTTGGGGAAATTGAAGATGATCAGAGCATCACCACAGAGCGTGAGTCCATCAGCTTCAATGCTTCAATTGACCTAGATGACATCACCCTAAGCCACAAATTTGAATATCGAGTGGATAAGAGTGAAGACGACCCTGACATCGCTCAGCGAGAGCTGCAACAAATCGTGACGACCAACCGTTACACGCATCACTTAACGGAAGAGTACACATTGTTCGGCAAGTACAACTACTCCATTACCGAAAGCGAGACTACGGGCGAAACCATGGCGCAATTTACCGAAGCCACTGGCGGCCTCGCGTATCGTCCGATCTACAACGATCGACTCAATTTACTGAGCCGCTACACCTATATTGCAGATTTCGACCAACTGGATCGCGATGTGGATTATCAAGACGAAACCAGTCAGATCATTGAAGTTGAAGCGATCTATTCGATCGACCAACACTGGGATGTCGGTACTAAGTACGCGCACAAAGACAAACAGCAAGCTTTTGAACGAGCGTCTGGTTCGAATGAGCTGGTTAAAAGCGATATCGACCTATACGGGTTAAGCGCTTCTTACCGCGTGATGAAAGAGTGGGATGTGACGGGTGAATACCACTGGAAAACAGACACTCTCAACGATGAGCTAGAACACGGTGCATTAGTTTCGGTGAACAAGCACATCGGCGAGAACTTCAAAATGGGGATTGGTTATAACTTCTCTGCGTTTGATAGTGACTTAACCAATGATGATGACTACGACGCATCCGGTGTGTTCATTAACTTAGTCGGCAAGATCTAAGCCAGCCCAAAAGTGGGTTGAAAGTTAAGAGTTGAGAATTCGAAGTGACAGTTAAGAGTAAGATGAAAACAATTATTTTCCTAATAAGCGCAGTGATGAGTACCTTGCTGCTGTCCGGCTGTGCAACCGACACGTACGTGAGTCAGGAGAACCGAGACAAGTTTGCTGGCATAGACGTGTCTAAGTTTTTAATCAGCGAGTGTTTGGCGCCAGAGCGTGAAGTACACATCGCCATCGCAGAACATTTTGCGTTTGATAAATATCAATTACGCGATCTCGACAAGATCAACTTAGATACCTTTGTTAAAGAGATCAGAGGCTTAAAAGGGCGCATCACGATTGTCGGCCATACTGATTACAAAGGTTCTCTGGAATACAACGAACGTCTTTCACAGCGCCGTGCTAAATCGGTCGCAGATTATTTGAAAGGGCAACTAGACCCAACGCAATATGATTGGGAAGTGAAACATCTTGGTGAGACTCAACCTCTTCTGTTTGGTAAGACAGATAAAGACCGAGCGGAGAACCGCCGTGCATTTATTGTGTTTGAAGAAGCTCAGAAGTACGAAGATATGCCTTTCTGTGAGCCACCAAAACCAGAACGTAAAGTTTATATGGCAATGACGCCGTACTTCGATTTCGACAAATCAGTACTCAAGCAAGAAGATCTAACTCAGTTAGATGACTTCACAACTAAATTGAGCGGCCTGCAAGGTAGTATTATGGTGGCAGGGCACACCGACCAATCGGGTTCACTTTCTTACAATGAAAAGCTGGCAGAGCGCCGCGCAGAAACGGTGGTTGAATACCTCAAAACCAAACTCGACCCTAAGCAGTTCATCTGGGAAGTGAAGTCATTTGGTAAGTTGCAGCCTGCGATTAATGAACGCTCTGAAAAAGCCGATGCATTAAACCGCCGCGCGTTCATTGTGTTCAAAGAGTCTGATATTACCGCAGAACAGCAAGCTCTTTCTGGCAGTGAACAAGAGGCGTCGAGCAGCGAGAGTGAGTAGAAATTACTGAAGAATAACAAATAGATGCCTCTATAAAACGCAAAAAGCCCCTACGTTGGGGCTTTTTGTTGCTCGCTCTAGGGATTAAGTCGGGTCGAATATCTATTCAGATGGCAAATTTTGCTTTAACTCTAAAAGCATTCGATAAGCACTTTCGCCAGACATTTCGTACGGGTTAAATTGATCAGATGTTGAAAACTGTAAGTTCAACAGCTCGGTTAAATTGGACTGCGGAATGTCTCCCATCGACCAATCTCCAAATTCTCTGCTATCAATCTCTTTAAAATAAAGTATTGCGACGTGATTGTGTCTCTCGTCGTTAAGAATATGATTGTACGTGTGGTTAACGGCCTTTCTAGACCCTTCAATACATTGAAGAAAATACTTTTGATTATGGCTGAGGAGCCCCGTTAAATGGCTTTGCCGATTATGATCTCGCGAGATAGCGAGTATCTCCTCCAATGCTTTGGAATCACAACATTCGGAAAGCGTACTGACATAAATTAACCGAGTTAGGAACATAGGCATCATTTCGAATTTTTGTTCAAAGGGTATTAATAAATATAAGCCAAGCTCATGGAATTGCGAGTTATTGATTTAATTGTCACTCGGTGGCTTTTGGAAGAGAAGAGGATGGGGATGAAGTAGAAAAGGGCAGATTGCAAGATACGCTAAAATGACTCGAATGTTGGCCATTCAATTATTTTAGCGACCTGCTTGTGAGCTCGTTAGTTATTTAGAATTGAAATCGATTCAACGTTTGAAGACGCATCAAAACGAACATTGACCAACACACTCTCTCGTTCGAAAGTCACATCATCAAAGTCAGTAGCCGCGATCTTGAATCCATTTCTTGCGAATAAACTCGTCACTGTTGTTCGTTGTTTCTGTTCCATAGCGCATGTCAGTAGTTCATTCATCGTGATCTCCATTAGGTAACCGTGTGCATAATGTAAGCGTACAGTCTCTTTGTTATGAGATCAATTGCTTAATCGATAAGCTATGTTGATATGTTCAATTGAATGATTTTGGTATTCAAAAAATCAATAATCAAGAGGGAGGGTGAATGTTCTGATTATGGAAGATGGAGCGTTATGTGACCGTGGTTCAGCATTCCTAGAGCGTGAGATTCATTGCAAAAATCTCTTTGAAATAAGTAGTTACAAAGCAGGGTGAACCATGGCCGCCGTTTAGTATGTTCGGTCGATTATCGGAATCACTATCGGCCTATATCTAACTTAACTAAAGTACATCGATTTATGATGAGTAGATTCCTTAATAAGCCTTCTTTCTATTAAAATTTCAAATGTAAGACGGTGTTGTTATAAGTGTTATTAATTGCATAAGCTTGATTTTAATATTAGTTTGATTTATAAAATAAGCACTCGTTCATTAACTTCATGATTATATTAGTTTTTACTAACCTTTAATAACATGGAGAAAGGCGATGAAAAAGAATCAAACACGCAACAGGTTAGCGAATTTAGTGCGACTTCGTAGGTCATACAAAGCATCAGATTTTCTGGTGAGCTCTAACGAACTCCGAGTTAAGAAAGATGTGTATAGCTTACGTAAAATCAAACAGTTAGAAATTCGTCAATTGGGTCTTAAAGAAAACGCAATCAATATTGTTTCGTTGGCTTTAGTTCTCTCGGCTGCGACTTGGGCATTTACTCCTCAGTTCGGTTTACTGATGCTTGCACTGACCTTTATCTTGGCGTTTGTTACATGGCGAAGATATGAGTTGCGTGCAGAGTTTAAAGGAGCCGATGAAACTGGCGACCATTGGGTTTCCGTGGCACGCGGTTGTACTCGCGAAGAGTTCAAAGTCTTGAAAAACGTTGAATTGGCTTTGCGCGATCAGGTGTCTTAATACTTTAGATTTCTTCGTATTTGGGCCTTGTTAATGCCAGGGTCTTATAACCGTTAAGCTCCCGTAATCAATAAAGCTCGTCATTGCATGGCGAGCTTTTTGTTTTCTGAAAAACACAGATAGTGCAGGTTACTTTGAGAGGCCAATGCTTATATGTGTAATGGGGATTGATATGAATCTTAAGTCACGGCATTTGTGATGCTCTTTGTGGTTTTGAATATAGGGAGAGGGTGGAAATGAATACACGAGTCAGTGAGAGTTCTTTTAAAAGGCTCATCCAGTTAGTTGGTTGTGTTTTGATTATAGTGTTGAGCAATAGTCGACTCTCCAATGCTCAAAGCATCAAGTTTCCTACTTGTGCGAAGAGTGAGGTTTTGAATACAGAGATCCATCTTTATGTTGATGAATCTGTATTAGCCGAATATTCCAAAGCATTTGTTGCCTCTAAAATAGCGACATGGGAAAGCTATTCGAATCTGGTGTTGAAAAACTCCTGCATTCCTATGACGCGAAAAGTCACCAAGGTGATTTATACGCCAGAAATCGACAGCCTTTGGTTTCAAGATTTGGGGGCAGCAGAGAGGTTATTAAAATTATCGATGGAAGAACCGATTCCAGAAACAACAGAAGACGGCGTCCCCATTTTTACTGGGATAGTATTTTCTAATTATAATTTTAGCTTTGAGTCTGATTATTGTGGTATGTCATCTTCGGTATCCTACTTTTTTTCTTTAGCGATAAACTGCCCTGATTACTTAATGGAGCATGAAATTGGCCATTTAAGTGGTGCTAATCATGACTATAAAACGTTATTGAAAGATTTTGATAGTATCGAAAGTTACATTTCTGGAACGTATCCAAGAGCTCCTCAATATTCCTTCGGTGCAATTTGTGCTGATAGAGGCACAGTGATGTCTTATGAGCGAGATGTTATACCTGCTTATTCCAGCCCGGACATCAAAGTGGATGGCATAAAATGCGGAGATAGCAAACACCACAATAATGCAAGAGTGCTTAGAGAGTTCGCACAAGCTTATTTAACCCCATGATTGCCTCGCTGCTAGATTGGTAGTCATCCGATTTAGTTACTTTATTATTAATGGTTATTATGAGATTACTAGCTGTTGTGGTCGAGATTAATCCCTCTAGAAGTTAGACCAAGAACCATACCTAAGCACCAAACCAAGGAGAGAAGATGCAAGTAACTATTAGGCCCGCAATGCCAAGCGAATTGGCCGCCATTTATGCATTGGTTATCTCAAACGATGAGTGGACGAAGTTTAACGGCCCTTATTTTCCATACTCACCGCCATCACTAGAAGAGTTTGAAAGCCGTTCGTTTCAACGGTTACTCAATGGATCTGACTTACAGTTGGTGGTTGTAGACGATGTGCCTGTAGGTACTGTCAGTTGTTATTGGGAGTGTGAAGAGACACGTTGGCTTGAAGCCGGAGTAGTCATTTATAACTCCAACTATTGGGGGCAGGGTATTGCTGCGTTAGCTCTTCCTCTTTGGGTATCTTGTCTATTCAAAAACAAGCAGATAGAGCGTGTCGGTTTAACCACTTGGTCGGGTAATCCGCGGATGATGTCACTAGCTCTCAAATTAGGCTTCCAGCAAGAAGCTAGGCTAAGAAAAGTGCGTTATTACCAAGGCGAGTACTATGACTCGATTAAGTATGGCCTATTGCGTTCTGAGTGGCTGGAAAGTAAATAGCCATAATTCGAGTTAGTTTGTTGTTTTATTGAACTTTATAAGGCGTGGAGTTCAAAGTGGTCACCCTGTGATCTTTAAATCTAAGACGAGCGTATTTCTCCCAGTTTATAAAGGAAGAGTATGCATGATGCTATCTAAAGAGAATGAATCAAGAATTATCGAAATGGCGTGGGAAGACCGAACGCCATTTGAGGCAATAGAGCACCAATTTGGTTTAAATGAATCACAAGTGATTCGTTTTATGCGTAGCCATCTCAAGCTTGGCAGTTTTAAGCTGTGGCGCTCACGTGTTTCTGGGCGCTCGACCAAGCATGTAAAACTGCGCAGTTCGGACGTCTCGAGAGGTTATTGTCCGACTCAGTACAAGCATCGTTAAAAGAGGGGATGCCCAGCCAGTATCCCAAATCAACACACAGATATGGGAAATGAAAGGAATGAAACAATTTTGCGCTCTACTTTTGGTGCTGCTTAGCTTCGGCATCAGTCATGTTCAAGCGAATGATACGCGACTTAAGCAAGCTTACGTAAATCACCAAAGCGACGTTCAGGTGCGCGGATCGGGTACGGTGTATCGAGTACTTCCTGATGATAATAAAGGCTCTCGACATCAGAAATTCATTTTGCGACTCGATAGCGGACAAACCTTGTTAGTCGCACATAATATTGACCTAGCGCCTCGTGTTCAGGGACTGGCAAAGGGCGATCGAGTTGAATTTTATGGTGAATATGAATGGAACAAGAAAGGTGGCGTAATGCACTGGACGCACAAAGATCCTCGTAATCATCACACTCATGGTTGGTTGAAGCATAACGGGAAAGTATACGAGTAAACACCTCCGAGGCTTTTCCCTTCATGGCTATAAAATAAAAAGGAATTTTGATGTTTAAGCTGGAAACTGACAGGTTGATTCTTCGAGATATGAGTCTTGAAGACGAGTGTGCCTTTGTTGCGATCTCTCAAGACGCAAAGTATCAACGTTTCTATGATGAAAGTGATTGCGAACCTAACAAATATCGAGAGCTAACTCAGTTGTTTGTTGCGCAGGCTTTGGAAGTACCTCGCCAGTCCTATCAGCTAGCGGTTGAAAGCAAAGACTCGGGGAAGTTTATTGGTACCGTTTGTTTGCGCCTTGAGGGCGATAAACAAGCTTCGATGGGCTGTGCTTTCTCAAGGGAAATTCAGGGACAAGGGCTTTCTATAGAAGCTTCTAAAGCCCTCGCTGATTTTGGTTTCTCAGAGTTAGGCATACACCGTATCTACGCCGAAACCATCAGCAAGAACTTGGCTGCGATTAAATTATGTAAGTCACTAGGAATGAAACAAGAAGCGTGTTTTAAAGATCATCGATTCTTCAAAGGTCAATGGTGGGATACAGTTGTGTTGGCGGCTGTTCGATCTAATTGGGGAAAGGCTTAGTGATGGAAAGTGAAAGGCTCAAGTTAACCCCTCCATCATTAAAATACAGCGAAGAGATGTTTGAGGTGATAAATGAGTGCAAGGCCGAGTTTTCCCCATTCTTACCTTGGGTTTCTGATTCTCTAACTAAAGAGCAGCTAGAACTTAACATTCAAGATGCTACCAATAATTTCGCCAACTTTACTGGCGAGTTCTGGTTCAATATTACTGAAAAGCAAACAGGGGCATTTATCGGGGCTATTGGCTTTATGATAAGAGACGATACTGTCCCTTACTTTGAAATCGGCTACTGGTTGCAAACATCAAAAACGGGTTTAGGCTACGTGAGTGAAGCCATCCGAATTGTCGAAGAGTATGCATTCATTCAAAAAGGTGCGAAAAGAGTCGAAATTAGGATGGCAGGATCGAATTTGAAAAGTCAGGCGGTGGCTAAACGGTGTGGATATCAACTTGAAGATCGCTTAGCCAATGATCGACGTTTGCCTTCAGGAGATATGGACAGCACGCTCGTTTACGCCAAAATAAGCCAGTCTTAAATGTGTGCTGTTGATTCTTAATGTGTGGCACTTTTATTGAGAGAACCGTAAATTCCCAAGTACTCTGAAAGACCAACATTTAGCGCTTAGTTATCTGGCTCATCGTCTACAGTGACGTCACCATTCATTGAGTTGTAGTAAATGGAGATTCCAGGCACTACTCGATAGTGGTAGATACATTGATCGGTTTGAATGTATTCAGCGATGTAGTCTGTATCTGTAGGCGAATTAAAGCTAGAAACACTAGGGGGATCAAGAAGTAGAGCGCCCCACACCGAAATGCAATCTTCGGTATTGTCCAGTCTTGGAAAGTCTTCTTCTGCGTACCATTGCTGGGCTGGATATCCCCATTCATTGAAATCGAGCTGACCTGTTGCAGAGTCATCATAGATAGGTACATTCGTAGATGCACCGCCACCGTTTGAGGTTAAATTTTTTGAATAGGCAAAATCGACACCTGTTTTAAAAGAAGCGCCAGTGCCTTTCACAACTGCAATATGAGAATCAGTACTTACGTTGAGGAACCTTGGAGCAGCAGTTACGGCGAGTATTCCAAGGATTACAATAACGACAACAAGCTCAATAAGTGTAAAACCGTTCTTTTTCATTTAGCACCTCTTTTAAAGGCCGCTAGTATGCATTATAAGTTACTCTTACCAAAGGGAATATCCTTATTTTAGTGGTAATTTAAATGCTCAATAATGAATGTTGTGATTAAGGTAACTTATATTTTATAAATCCAATGCGTATGGTTTAAGTACTGTGTATCTCACTTTGATATTAATTTTAGTTCTATGAAGGTTTTGCAATTAATGAATTTCGTAGAAACGGTAAAGCTTCATCTTTCAGGCGTTGGTTATCCAGAGGCTAGTGTTAAAACAGGGCAGGTTCGATCTATATCGGCGCTCGTTTTTAAAACCATCAAAAACAAAGATATCTCTAATGTTTTGTCCCTGTGTACTCAATTGCTTGAAGAAAGGGATTGGGCGTTAGGTGTTATTGCTTACGACTGGGCTTTTAGAGTAAGAAAACAATATTCGAAAGAAACGTTTCCAATCTTTGAGCATTGGTTAATGGAGTATGTCATTGACTGGAATGATGGTGATGACTTCTGCACTCATGCGTTTGGTGAGTTACTGTCTCAATACAATGAGTTGTTCGAACTCATAACCAAATGGGTCGAGCATTCGAATTTTGCTGTACGTAGAGCTGCTGCTGTCATCTTAATTTATCCGATCAATCAGAATCGATACTCAGCGTTGGCTCCGCTTTGTGTGGCAGATCTATTGCTAGAAGATGGACATGACCTCGTGCAGAAAGGATATGGTTGGATGCTTAAAGTCCTCAGTAAAAAGGAACCTCAACAGGTTATTGGTTATTTAAACGCTAAGCATGCCGCAATACCAAGAGTTGCTTTTCGCTACGCGATTGAAAAGCTGGACGATAAAACTAAGCGAGAGTTAATGTTACTTTAACCACTGGCACTCCTCAAATCATCATCAGAATCCGGTGTGATTAATTATAACGATTAAAATAGGAACCCAAGGTGCAAGAACAAACGAGAGGACTCGATCGAGAAGGGTTCATTCAAAATCTTTATTCGCCAAAGAACATTGCGCCTGAATTTCAAGACGTGGTGTCAGCAGTCGTTGATTCGCTGCTAAGAGAGCTTCCAGGTCAAGTTGATGGTATCTACTTGTATGGAAGCGTGCCTGGAGGAACGGCCATTGTTGGTCGCTCTGATTTGGATGTTTCTATCGTACTCGCTACGCCTGTTGGTCAGAGAGAAAAGGAAGTATTTAACCTACTTTCCGACACCATACCCCAAGCCTATCCTCAAGTGACTAAGCTTGATATTGATCCAGGGTATCTCTCAGAGGTTCTGCAGCCCAACGAAGAATTCCATTGGCAGTTTTGGCTCAAGCATTGTTGCTGTTGTATTTGGGGGAATGATTTATCTATAAAGTTTCCACAATATAAGCCCAGTAATGAAATAGCCCAAGCTCTTAATGGCGATTTATCGACTTATCTTAAGCAAATGACCCCGAATTTCAAAACAATGACTGATGCGGATGTCGTTAAGGTAATTGGCAAAAAGTTAGTGCGAGCGACGTATTACTTTGTGGCCGAGCAAGACGGTAGTTGGTACACCAACCTAAGCCAGTGTGCCGAAGTAGCCAAGCGTTATTACCCTAATCAAAGCGACGATATTGAGCTAGCTCATCAATACGCTCTCGGAAACTTGATATCTAAAACAGAAGCTTTTGAATTGTATGAAAGGCTGAGCAAAGAGCTTGTTGTAAATTAAGCATTAACACAAGCTAGAACAACAAACTTAACTACCTTTGTAATGGTTTTAGGAAAATTAGATGGATGTCCACGAGTGTGTTTCTTTTATCTTGCTGAACGAATCACAAGTATTGCTAGAAAAGCGTAGTGAGTCTAAGGAGACCGATCCCGGCTTAATCACTATACCTGGCGGCCATATTGAACACGGTGAAAACCAGGTTCAGACACTCTTTCGTGAGATCGATGAAGAGCTTAATGTTGTTCCGATTGATTACCAATACTTGTGTTCGCTTTACCATCCTACGAAGGAACTTCAGTTGATTCATTATTTTATCGTGAGTGACTGGGAAGGAGATATCACCGCTCAAGAGGCTGATGATGTTAAGTGGTATTCACTAGGTTCAGCTCCTGTTGGTATAGCAGCCGATGGTATTGCTTTGAAAGAAGTAGAGCGCATGGGTAGGTATCTTTAGTTTGGATTCGATAAGATGTTTTGGACGTTTTTTGAGGGCTCAAAAACGGTGAAACCCCGATGTTGGTAGTAATCTTAGCTGTATGATATTGATTTATATGAATTTCATGTGTTTAGAGCTGGTGGTTAAGCTCTAATTGGCCTAAAAAACGGCTAAAAAGGCCAATGAAATAGTCAAATAAAATCAATAGATTAGCAACTTGGTACTACTGTATTAGTCCACCCTAAAGTGGGCTTGAAATCGATTCGTTGAATCGTTTTACGCTTCGGGAATCCTTTTCGTTAATTGCTGCGCAAATAGAATGTCACTGAAAAAATCGTGCATAGTTTTTCTACCAGTAGATGAAAAATCTTAATTTTCATGTAGTGAGAAAGGTAAGGAGAACGACATGGCGACGCGTAAAATCAGACCTAGACAATTTATTGATGAGTTTTACCCTGATTCAGGGATATGCAATACCACCATCATAAACTGGATTAAACATGGCAAGCTCGAGGGTACTAGAACGCCAACGGGCCGATATTTAGTTTGTGTTGACGACGAGATAGGGAACCCTGCAGACAGGGTGAGTGAACTTCTAAGATTCTTGGAGTCATAAATGGTTGGTAGAGCTAGAAGCAAAGAAACGGCTCATTACCCTCCATTCTTGGTGAAAATGAGCCATAGGGGGCAATCTCGATTTCGGTTTACGACCGTAGATGGTGTGAAGAAGCTATTTCCTATCGGGACTGCAGAGCAAGAAGCGATACAAGCTGCGCATGTTTACAACTTGCAATATCGTCCTGAGCTAGGAAGCGCGTTTTCCCTTTCTGAGATGACCCCATTTCGCAAAGCTGTCTCTAAAGGCCGTAAGGACAAATTTAATCGGCCTTTAAAAGAGTGGCTTCCATTAGTGTTGTCTCGTGTGAAGAAAGAAGAACGGCTTTCCAAAGACGTTTATCGAAATTTGGAAAGGGACTGTTACCGCCTTGATGAGTTCATGGGGCGGTTGCCAACTAAATCGATCAAGTTACAGCACATCAATGAGTTCCTTTCGAAATACTATTCAGAGTTAAGTAATCGTCAGCTCAACAATAAGATCAGTAACCTTAAAAAGGTATTTTCCTACCTTGCTGATGAGAGCGCTATTGAGAGTAATTTTGTACTCAATAAAAAACAGCGTCGATTGACCAGAGAAGATTACACAAAAGCTCGCCACGACCTAGATATCGAAAACTACCAAAAGGTCTACGATGCAGCGCCACTGTTTCTTAAGGTCGCAATGAGCTTAACACTTGAGACGACTCATGCTGTGAGAGAGATCTATAGGCTTCGTTATCGTATATACAAACCACGGGAAGGCGTTTGTGGGATTCTTTGGAACCCTGACAAAGAGGTGGAGTATGTGGATGGGCATGCAGTGTATGGAATGCTTTATGTTCACCGAGAGAAGGTGAAAAAGTCCGATGCTTCCACTGTGGCCATTCCTGTCACTCAGACGATTAAAGACATTGTTGACCTTTCTAAAACATCGAGATTGATTTGCCCTTATATCGTTCATCGTAAACCCAAACAGCAGCAACGTGGCATTTCAAAAGAAACCGACCATCTGTACCAAGTACATCATCACAATATAAGTAAAGAGTTCAGTAAGGTTCGAGACTCATTAGGGCTTTATAGTCACCTAAAGAAATCGCTAAGGCCGACCTATCATGAAATTCGAGGCCTAGCTGCTCGAATGATTGAACAGCAAGGGCAGAGTGCTACTGAGCGAATGGCGCATGCGAACGCGAAAACAACAAAAATCTATACAGGCACAAGTGACATTGTTTGGCATCAAGTACCACCTGTTGAGGTTATGCCAAAAAGTGGCCAGAAGTGATTTGTGTTAGTTGTTTAGTTTTGGGGGAATTCGGAATCCGAATTTGAATCCGCATTGCTTTAAATTGCGTTGTAATTCGGATTCCGAATTATTAGATTAAGGAAATACGACTTGAGTTCCTTCACCACAAGAGCATGCAATTGAGTACGTGTTCTTTTTCTTACCGACTTTGGCTGAATTAGATTGGCAAGAATGGCAACTAATACGCATTGCAGTATTCACCTTACATTGTGGGCAGTAGACGTAATACCCATACTTTCCATACCTCGGCTCAGTCTGCGGGCTTTGACACTTCTTACAATTAAAACCATGCCTTATTTGTGGAGAGTTGGCCTCTTCAATTATTTCTTGAACTGGAACCAAGTCTACCTTTTCAGTTTTGCTCAATTCTGCGAGATGTACTTTGGGAGCCGGAGAAGACGTAGGCACATGTTGTTCGTTTAGAAAGTGAACTAGGCGGTACAGTTCATCACGATTAAACGTAGGATTCGGATTTAGTATTGAACCTACGCGGTGCTTTTTGATGAGACTCTTAACGCAGCTACCAATAGACTCGGCTTTAATGAGCTTCTTCGATATATCTTTAGGGATAGAAGTTCGATCGATTAGCGCGTCATTGGACGCGGCACAGAGTTGATCCCAACAGCGACCACCAAAGTACGCTTGTACAAACGCAATTCGGTCTAGTAACGATTTAGCGTTGTCATTTAACAGTGCTTTCAATAGTTTGGTTTGCAACTTAGCTTGCTCGATAGGCGAGGGCATTCCTGTCCAATTCCCTCTTACGGTTCGGCTCCATTCGAGTTGATTGTTGACCTTAACCTCACCACGAATCGATTTCGACTCAATAATGATAAATCCTTTGTTATAAAGGACTAAGTGATCGATCTGAGCTGTTTCATTTTTAAATTGTATGCGTAGGTCATTAATAATGAAAACGTCATTTGCATCTCCAAACTCTCTGCGTAAGTAAAACGCGACATCTTGCTCTACTTTTGCGCCAGCTTTCTGTTGAAGACTGTTGTCGATTTTTGAATCTCTATCCTTAGTAATCATTCTTTATTCCTGCTTTTTTATAAAAGCAGTTTACCATGCAGTCTTGTTCATATTGGTGGTGTGTATGTTTTTGAGACATATGTTCTTTTTCGAACACTGTTATTGATGAAAATTGTGAAATATCTCTTTTCGAAAGCTCGAAGTAGAGAGTAGGAAACCTGCAACCCGCTGTTTAATAATGTGTTTGTTAGGCATCCTGTTATTGTGCGTGTTAGGGCGTTGTGAGCGTCATGAAAGTTGTAAATAGGTAATGGTGGCGCAACAATAAGAGGTGATACGCAGCCATTGCTGCAGAGAAAAACACACACAAATTGTTATTGAGTTTTTGGAGTGACTAGAGGCCTCAGCTCTAAGAGCAGGTGATAGTGCCTTAACAACATTATGGTACTCGTGTGCTTCTATATCAAGGTTAGAATGTTTGGTTGAAAGCACAGTCTAATCTAGTCGTTTGATTATAATGAATAAAACTATCGCTTTGTTATGTCGAGATAAGGCATTGTTCACTTTGAAAATAGTTATGCAACGGGTATAGTCGTTGTAGGTGAATTGGAGGCTAGAAGTGGAAAACATACGGCTGACGGAGCCTCGGCATTAATGATACGAGTGGAACGCAAGTCAGACCGAATAAGAAAACTCCATGGGTAGAAACGACCAAGTTCAACAGGCATCTATCTATTGTGCTACGACAACGTATAAATAGTTAAGCGTTATGTGATAAGAGGGAATACTAATATGTCTACGCCCCAAGGGATTTCAGAAACAGTGGTACGTTCATGGTATATGTACGTAAATGAGGTTATTGGAACTTTAGCTTTAACGTCTGCTTTCACCGCGTTGCAGTTCAAAGAATATTCTGCGGAAGTTGCTACATTTCTACTAATTTACATAATATTACTGCATTTTTCGATGGCGACAAAACGACGAATTAGATTTCACCAAGATAGGTTATCTCGAATGCATGGTTCATTCTCTACAACTGTCGAAGCGTTGTTAGGCACGTTGTTTTTATTAATTGGTATGGTTGTTTTAACTTTTGTCGCATTAGGCTTTGATTTAACGTCCGTAAAAGGGTGGTCTTTGGAAATGCTTGTATTCCAAAGGAATATCACATAACAAACAATTTAGTTTGACATCATAGTTAGATGTTTTTCTATATTTACTAAATATTTAGGTATATTAAATATTGTTTTCTAAAGAATAGTGTCATCGAATGGGCATTTAAGTATATAATTGGAGTTTGAATCAGTCCGTGTTTCTAATCTTGGCTAATCTAAATGACTAAATCAAAAAAAATATTAATGTTTTTACTTATCGTAGCGGCTTTCCTTATTTTAGCTCTTTCCATTGATACGCTTGTTAATTATCATCTTCCAGAGTTAGGTCGGCAATTCTTTGGTAAGGAACGTTATACTGATGTTGAAACGATAAATGAAGAAAAGATAAAAATACCTAAGTTAACTTTAGCTAAAGCGTGCAATACTCAACTTAGTGAGTGTGTAGATGATGTTCTATTGGTCTCTGGAGAAATTAACACAGCTACCCTAAAGAGCATTTCTGAGTTGTCCAAGCAATCACTAGATACAGATGTTGACACATTATGTCTTAATTCAATCGGAGGAAGTGTTGAAACAGCTAACTTGATAAATGAGTTTGTTGTTAACAATAACTATAATACTTGCCTAGCCTCCAGGTATATAATTAAGGATTTAGGTGAAAATAACACAAGAAATAGTCTAAATGAACAGGTTGTAGTGAAACATGAAAGTTGTTACTCCGCTTGTCCATTAGTTATCGCGACTGCAAAAAAAAGAATTCTATTAGGTGATTCATTTATTATTGGAGTTCACTCAAGTGGGTATAAAGTTTTCAATAAACTGCATGTAGATGATGATGGGGACAAATACGAAAAATTCATCTCTTATGAGATGATGCCGTTTTTTGAATTTACACGAACCGTTCCTTCAAAATACATGTATATATTGTCAGAACATCAAGTTCGTACATCGATGCTATTCAATGACTACAGAGGCTCAAGAGAAAATGTAACTTTGTTTAAGTCTCTTAAGAGCTGCGAATTACAATATCTTATCAGCAGTGAATGCCCAATAAAGGGAGTGACTGACCCTTACAAGATAACTTTATAAAGCAACCATATTGAGAGTTTGTCAACACAAGTATTTAAGGTTGACTCCCATCGCTTGGCATTTTGTGTTCTACTCAAGTTTACTTACAGTTAGGTTGGATAGTAACGTTGTTCACCCCTTGATTTGGCGTTATATTTTTTGGAATTAATAGTGCTAAACAGAATCGAAGAATGGATTGATTTAACTAACGACAGGTTTTCTAGTCAACGACAAAGTTGTGCGTTTTTTGCGAGTGAATTCGCAGGCTTCTACTCTGAAGAGTTTCTAGCTGACTCTTACTTTGTAATAGTTGATAGTATCCCAAAACCGGATTTTCCAGAATTGCGCCAAGTGGGTTTAGGTGACTTTCTTGATATGGAAGTTCAAGGTATAACATATAAGAACACTTACTATATTGTACCGAGTGTCGCTAAGGATTTACCTTTGCACTTTCATGAGTTGGTGCATGTTGCACAATGGAAGACTCTGGGCGCTATTGGCTTTTTGCGACGCTACATAACCGAGGTTCAAAGTGTTGGTTATAACGAAGCTCCGCTAGAGAAGTTAGCTTATGCATTTGATCTCCGCTTTTCTCAAGGTGGACAAAAAGTTGATGTTCCAAGCTATGTGGAAAATAAATATAACAAATTGCTTAAGAGGAGTGGCGGTTAACTTTTGGCATTTTGGGTTCGGTTGAATTTAGTGATTACGGTGGTTTTTCTTGGGGGCGTGGTGTTAGCTGCATATTAGCAAGGCGTTATGCTATTGTTCATTGAATACTCTCATATAGCTTTTTCGCATTTAACCATTCATGCTCCGTCAAATCTTCGGTTTCTTTTGTTCTAAAATTAAAACGTTGCTGATTAGCGTAATAATATGTGTCTCCAGTTATCGGACACTTTATTTGTCCTATAACTTGCCCCATGAATCGTTTAGTTTTTGGTTTCCGTTGTCTTGTCGATGATGGGGCTGAAGCTAAGATTGCTTTAGCAGTATTAGCGGTACACGCGAATAGTTCACTGTTACTTATAGCACTGACCTTAATCTGGTATCTAGAAAGGAGCTTGTGAGCTTTAGTTTCAAGGGCCCTAGCCGATAAACCTGATTTTGAACGGTAGAGGGTGTTGATTTGCCATTGGCTGCAACCCAGGTCCTTACCATATTCCTGTTTATTGAGCTCTTTGACTCTGCGCTCTGGGTCATTGCTGTATCCAACTTTTATAATGCAATGGTTTGAAATGTTGGTCATTATGTACACGCAGTCCACGTTATACCTCAAAAGCGGAATTAAAAAATAGGAAGCACTCTAATTTACAATAGTGGCTAAACAAGAAATTACATAATTGTGTCATTGGTTGTCATGGAGTGCTTGCTCTTGCTAAGCAATTTGAAACCTTAGGATATACAGGGGAAATACAGCTTTCAAATGTTAACTTTCCAATCACTTTGTAAATGAGATGAATACCCCAAGGGAGGAGATGAGAAGTGCTGATCCAATACATGGTATGCAAAGTTTGAATTGTTACTACGTTAAACTTGCAAAGTGTGGAGTATAAGTTCCACTTGATGTTTTGATAAATCAAAATGATCCTATTGTAGAGGCCGAATATGAATATATTCGGCTTTTTTGCGCCTAGCTAAAAGGGCATCTAGTCCTGTCACTCCAAAAATTGGGGAGTGACAGGACGGGCAGCGCACACCAATAGGGGGCTACGAGCGAATTATCAGAATTGAAAAAGAATGACGGCGAGAATCTATGGCGCTGAGAGCGCCTCAAAAGTTGCGAGTCGAATGGGTTGAGACAATAATGGAAGAGAACTAAAAAGCAGCTGTTGCTGCAAAGACTACTAGACGAAGAAATCCTTTAATTACCAGCGCATTCTTATCTCAAACGCCTTACGGGCTTCTGGGAGTTAGCAATTGCACATGGCTTACAGTCATTCAATTGTTCGGAATTTCTGAACCGCGCAGTAGTCTCGCTTCATTACCTACAGACTTGATTTAAGCAGTAGGCGTTCATTCGAAATGAACGGAAGCAATAACACTAATCTGAAATCGCATTGATACCTACTACTGTACCCATGAAATAAGAACCTTTAAATGACTGATATAAGAGCCGCCAACGAAAGCGGCTCTTTTTTTTAATTAGCATATTGAGGTAGCACTATGGCAACGAACTTTTTTTACCAAATTACCCGAGTACTAAATCGCAATCCCGATGGCTCTAAAGCGACTCAAGCAGAGCGCAAGAAGATACTAAAGTTAGCTGACAAACAACTAAGAGAGCTTAACGTCAGAAAGCTTGAGCTAAGGAACTTGGGCCGCAAGCATATAGAGAAGCTTGTAACTCATTGGCAAACTCAAGGTCTAGCCGCGGGCACAATCAAGACCCGTATGACTCACCTGCGTTGGCTCTCTGAAAAAATCGGGAAGCCAGGGCTAGTTCCTAAAAGCAATGCTTCCCTTGGTATCGAAAACCGCAAGTATGTCACCAACCAGAACAAAGCCAAATTCCTATCAAATTCAAAATTAGCAACACTCAAGGACAGGTATCTTGACGCGAGTTTTCGTTTGCAAGCCGCGTTTGGTTTACGCCGAGAAGAGTGCATGAAGATCCAGCTTTATTTAGCAGATAGAGGCGACTATTTACATCTAGTAAAAACCAAAGGAGCAAGACCTAGGGATGTGCCTATTCGTACTTTGGAACAACGCCAGTTAATTGATGAAGTGAAAAAGTGGGTAGGGGATAACTCTTTAATTCCAGAAAATGCTAAGTACGTTTCTCAGATGAAAAGATACGAAAGAGCTTGTATCAAAATGGGCTTAGATAAAGCGCATGGATTACGGCATGCGTATGCGCACCAGCGATACTTTGAATTGACGGGTTTTAATGCTCCTGCTGCGGGAGGGCCGTCAACCAAGGGATTAACAGGAGAGGACAAACAGCGCGACTTTGAGGCAAGAATGGTCATTACTGAAGAATTAGGGCACGGAAGAGAAGAGGTTACTGCAGTTTATTTAGGCCGTTAAAGCTTATAAGTGAAGTTCGGATTCCTAATTCGGAATCCGAATAATTATAACTCGCTATTGGACAATAATGTGTCAGTGCTTTTGCTAAATTAGCAAACCATCAATAACTACAGGTATGGTAAATTGTTAACTTCGTTCCCATTTTAAATGCCTATAGACAAGAGTTATTAAGCGCGCACTCCTACCTCCTATTCAAATACACTTACTTGCTCTTGCAAACATGCCCACAACAAAATATAGTAAACTAGTTTACTAACTTCCAGTTGAGATGGAACAGAATGATTTTTGAAGAACGTATTTGCATTGAAGCCTCACCTCAAGACATATATTCGTTATATACCGATGTCGAAAATTGGAGTCAATGGGATGAAGAAGTTGACTACTCTCATCTCATGGGAGAATTCAAGATCGGTACTAAAGGTATTCTGAAGCCGAGTAATGGACCTAAATCACAGATTGTAATTGCAGATGCTATACCAAATAAGCACTTTACTGTAACAAGTAAACTACCATTCTGCGTTCTATCATTTGAGCATCATTTGCAGGTCAATGGAAAAGCAACTCAAGTAATTCATAGAGTTAAGTTTTCAGGTTTAACTAGTTTTTTGTTTGGGAAAATCATTGGAAAGAAAATCTATAAAGGTCTACCGTCTACTCTTGAAGGACTAAAAAAAAGGGCTGAACACAATGTTTAAGCATGAACTCCCTTCGAACAGCGTAGGTCTACAGCTCTGGGTTGTTTACAATAAATGGCATTCAGAGGTAATGAAGCACCTCAAGCCTCTAAATATTAATCATACTCAGTTTGTTATACTCGCCTCCATACTATGGTGTAACAAGCATAAAAACGAAACAACACAAGCAGAAATAGTCAATATCACTGGCTTGGATAAGATGACACTATCCAAGTCGATGAAGACTCTAGTCGCTAATGAGATCATAATTAAAGATAAAGACGTTAGAGATACACGTAGTTTTTCGCTCAAACTCTCGAAAACTGGAGAATCTCTAACGAAAAAAGCCATCGCTCAGGTAGAAGAGTTAGACCAGCTATACTTCGAGAGCCTACAAGACCAGAGAGCAATATTCACTTCTCTGCTACTAGGCCTTAAAAATAGTTAAGCGAAAGTAAGGCAATTTGCAGGGTTTTAAACTGAGTTCAATCCCTCTCTGGCTGACTTTGAGTCATTTTCGAGCTAGGAAATACATGCGTTAAAAATCAGACTGTGAAGATTTTGGACAAAAGTTTGTCAGCGAATTCCCTAAATTATAAATTCATTAATAAAGACAGGTATGGAAAATCGTTAACTTTATGTCCAGTATCAAAGGCGTAGACCATTCGACATATAGTGCAGGCTACTCAACACCAAAGTCCTTATTTTTAGTTTCAAGACCAATTTGCACAAGTGTTTCCATCTGAATAGTAGTTTGTATCATGTAGTCGTTGCGTGACACTCTCAAATCTTTGGTGATTGAAGCCAAACTTAGCTTAGGGTGTTTACGCATTGCCATTGCAGCAATTGTTTGCCCAGTTCTTCCAACACCAGCTCGACAGTGTACTATCGGTAGTAGTTTATCTGGGTCATCGACCGCACGACTCTTGCGCTTAGTATAAAAACTTCTCCTTTCCAGCAATACCGACTCAATCATGATAATCAGCTTTTCTGTATTCGCTGGGGTGATTGTGTGGTGATCTGGCCAATTATGAACGTGTATCACTGGTACTGTTAAGTTTGTTTGATAACCATCTATATCGAGGTTGTAAGTTTTAGCTTCAATCGAATCGGTAAGATCCACTTTACCAGTTAAAGTTGAAGTCACCGTTATAGCCCCATAGATACCCGAAACAGAAAAGTAGTCAGGCATTTGATCCTCTACAATATCTTTATTACTTGCTAGCACCACTAATACTGGGGTTCTATTATCTACCAATAACTGTAAATGTGCTTCCAGCTGGTGATGGTAAGGGTACTGCGTTGCAATAGCGATATTCTCACCATTGACCTTAATATAGTTGGCATTTAAGTCTCTACGAATACTAGTTTTTAGACTGTGGGGGATATTAAATCGGTCTCTCCTTGAGTCAAACCGAATGCGTCTAGCAGCCCCTTTGATCCCCATCAGTAGCTCGGCGGTATCAGAACTACTTCCAGAAATACGAACTCTCATACTCTTCTTCTCCCTGTAGTTAAATCTTTTTTGTGTACGGATACATAGTACTTGTTAGGCGCTAAATTGTCGTATTTCAAATTTTAATAACTAAGGGATTTTATGGTTGACCAATTAAAAATCAATTATTTCGGATAAAATTGAGTATGGCAAACGCCCATGAACAGGATGTGAATGAGTAAAAGGTCTAGCCAACAATGGGGCGTGCGACGTGAAGTCGTATGAAGCGCTGTTCACCGCTAAACGAGTGAACCATCTGTATCACCAGATGAACCTAGGAGCCTGAATAAAGTAGCGGCTTTGACAATGTAACGAAGGTTGGTATTTTCCAATCGGGATTGAAATCGTGAGAGAACGATCCTCCTGATAACCACAACATCGGGTGAGTGCTAGGTAGTCAGCATGATGAACAGAAGTGAATCCGCGTAAGGTGCGTTATGTTGTGAAACAGCGGAAGTGGTTAATACGCTGTAGCCAAAAGGCACGAGAGTCGGAAAGAGATTGCCCCATGCTCTTTCGTGATCATTGAACTCTCCGCACCATAGCGGGCATCTAAACTGACATTGCGTGACATACGGAACACGGTAAGCCTGTATCTCTCCCTACGGGAAAGCCCCTGTGGCCGATAGTGATGCGGGTAGAGGAGGTTGGAAAAAGCAAAGGCTGCATTGTAATGACGCAGATACAGGTTTGTGCCTGATCACGAAAGTGAGCCCACTTCCAACTGGTCTCTCGTTGCGAGAGAGTTTGAAGAACTTTATTAAGGAAGAAAAGCAAATGACGATTTCGAATGAGATTAGTGCATCTTCTGACAGTGCACTGTGGCAATCCATTAACTGGAAGGCCGCAGAGGCGAACGTCTTAAAGCTTCAAATGCGTATCGCAAAGGCAACTAGAGACGGTAAACACGGCAAAGCAAAAGCATTGCAGTGGATACTGACTCACTCTCGCTCAGCAAAACTTCTTGCTGTTAAGCGAGTTTCTCAAAATAAAGGCAGTAAAACGCCTGGAATAGACGGCGTTGTCTGGAATACAGACACGCGTCGTATGAAAGCAGTAAATCAACTGAGTCGGAAAGCTTACCAAGCGAAACCACTCAGGCGTATCTATATCCCCAAAAAGAATGGCAAGCTTCGACCTCTGGGCATACCATGCATGATAGACAGAGCACAACAAGCGCTACACCTATTATCGCTAGAGCCTATATCAGAAACAACTGCCGACCCGAATAGTTATGGCTTTAGAACAAATCGTAGCACGGCTGACGCTGTCGACCAGTGCTTCAAGTGTTTGGCTTTAAAGAAATCGGCTAAATGGGTTCTTGAAGGAGATATTAAAGCTTGCTTCGACAAAATAGGGCATCAATGGCTTATGGATAACATCGCCATCGATAAACGGATGTTGGAGCAATGGCTAAAGTCAGGCTTTGTAGACAAAGGGCTGTTTTACGACACCGACGAAGGCACTCCTCAAGGCGGAATTATATCCCCCACCTTGATGTTGATGACGTTATCGGGTCTCGAACAGCGCATTAAGTCTACCGCGCTTAAGAAAGGAGCAAGAGCTAACTTTATTGGATATGCCGACGATTTCGTCGTCACTTGCGCTTCAAAGGAAGTACTCGAGAACGATATCAAACCGTTGATTGCTGATTTCTTAGCGGAAAGAGGCTTAACATTATCCGAAGAGAAAACGCACATTACTCATATCAACGATGGCTTTGACTTTCTTGGGTTCAACCATAGGAAGTACAAAGGGAAACTGCTCATCAAGCCGAGTAAATCCAATACGTTGATGTTCTTAAGCAATCTGCGTGAACTCATCAAAAAGCACGTAACCCTTCCAGTGAATGATCTTATCAAACTGATAAATCCTAAACTCAGGGGATGGTCGAACTATTATCGGCACTGCGTAGCTAAACAGGTATTCGGATATGTCGGTCACAAACTATTCCATACGTTATGGCACTGGGCTAAAAGGCGTCATCCAACAAAGTCTAAAACTTGGATTGCCCTAAAATACTTCATCAACCGAAAAGGCCAATGGCAGTTTCACGGTTGGCAGAAGATCATGGATATGGATTGCCAGTTCAATCTCTTCCAAATAGCCAAAGTGCCAATAGAAAGGCATGTGAAAATCCGAAGTGCAGCGACACCCTTTGACCCTCTTTACCAAGAATACTTGGTAAAGAGAAAATCTAAAAGGCTAGCTCGTAACTCTTGGAACGAACCTGCTTCGACTGCTTTATAAGTTGCTGGGTATCAAACGATGCCTTCGTGGAGGCTTGAGCCTAGTGCAGTGAAAGTTGCACGCTGGGTTCTTAGGGAGACGGCACTTGGTAACAAGTGTCGTCCACCCGACAAAAATGTTTTAGTGAATCTGAAATAATCAATGTGATCACCAAGCGATTCTGTCGTATCGTAACTACCAAGCGACTTTGTCATTCGCTTAATTACCGAGGGAAATTGACGGTCTCTATTTTTACGTAATCCTTTGACTAGTGCTACGAATTAGTCAGGGGTGTATAGGATGATCGTTATGGATACTCAATCTCAGCTTACCGTGGATATCATCGCAAAAGTTGCTCTCGGTAAAATCTCAATTACTAATGCCTCTAAGCTCCTCAAGAAGTCTCGCAGAACCATCGAACGTTATCTCAGGCGATATCGCTCTGATGGTATCCGATTTGTGGTTCATGGCAACACAGGAAGGGCACCCGCTAATAAAATCCCCATTACCTTAAAGCAACAAGTTCAAGCTCTTATAAAGACCAAGTATTACGACTTTAACATGCTTCATCTCGCCGATATGTTAGAGGTATTTGAAGGTATCAAAGTAAAACGGGAGACGCTTCGTACCTGGGCACATGAAATCCATCATGTAAAACGAGCCAAACATCGACGTTCTAAGGTAAGAAGACGACGTGAGCGTATGGAAGCCGAAGGCTTAATGCTGCAAATGGACGGCAGTCCGCACCTTTGGTTCGGTGATAAAAAATCCTGTCTTATCGCCATGATTGATGATGCAACCAGTGAGGTTCATGCGGAGTTTTTTCCTTCAGAAACCACCGAAGGATGCCTCAAAGTAATGAAAACTTATATCAAGAAAAAAGGTCTTTTTAAGACTCTGTATGTCGATAGAGCTGGCATCTTCGGTGGACCAAAACGTTGCCACTTCTCCCAGATGCAACGAGCCTGTGAAGAGCTGGGTATAGAAATTATTTTTGCCAATTCGCCTCAAGGCAAGGGTCGCATCGAACGTGCCTTTGATACGTTCCAAGATCGTCTAGTCCCTGAGTTAAGGCTGGCTGGGGTTACTGATATGATCAGTGCAAATAACTACCTACAAAATACCTTCATCCCTGAGTATTGGGCAACGACCCTCACAGTCAACGCCAAATTAATGCGCTCTGAGCATACACCCGTTCCGAAGTACCTCAACATTGACGCGATATGTATTCAAAAAGAATATCGAAAAATCCGTCGAGATCATACCTTCAGTTACGCCAACGCAATGTATCAAATCACCTCCCCATTACGGCACTCTATCGTGAGTCAACAAGTCGAATTACGTAAGCAACTTGATGGTGGTTTTACGGCTTACTTTGCTGACCGAGAGTTATCGATTAAAGAGCTTACTGAGCCTAGCTCTAGGAAAGAATACGGAGAAGAGGTTCAGAAAAAGATCGAGGCTATAGAGCTTGCCAATGAGTTAGGGAATGTTAGAGAAGCGGCCCGACAAAGCGGTTGTTCTGTCAAAAGCATTCACAACAACCGTCAATTGCTTGAAGCCCATGGCCCACTTGCTTTGAAACGTCTGTATGGTCAATCACACAACAATAATCGCATCGATGAAAAGACTCGAAATATCGTCATCTCATTAACACTCAAATCGCCTCACCTAACCTCTATTAGGATAAGTGGTGAGATGAGAAAGCGTTTTAACATCTCGATTAGTCACTCAACAGTAAGGAACATCTGGCTTGAAGAAAAGCTGAATACAAGAGAGTTACGGGAGGCACGTGCCGAGGAATCAATTATCGAATAGAAACTAATCTGCAATAGTGGACTACTATGAATAGAGCAGCGACAGAATCCTTCGGTATTTAGACCGTCAACCTCCCTCGGTAATCACAGAATCTGAAATAATCAAAATATTTAAGATGATGATTTCACACTATCGTTGAGTGAAAGAGGTAAGCACCTTTTTCACTCAGGTTCTCATCTATAGATGGTTAGCTGACTTGCTTGATGACTAAGATAGGGTTTCCTTGATACTCAATCACGCTAAGCTTGTAAAGTGAGCTCTTTAAATAATCTCTAATATTCTTATTTCCGATCCCAAGTTCTTTAAAAGTGAAGCTCGTAAAGAACCGACCAAAGAACGCATTGAGAGCTTCTTGATCGTTAAAAAAATTGGTTTCTAAGTTGGCTTTAAAGGAGTTTTTTGCATCATTACTATGTTCAGTGTAGTGTTTTGCTACGAGTTCAAAGGCATCCCCAGTGAAGAGAAAAAAGGCGTCACAGGAACCAAGATAACTGTGTTCCAGCTTGACTTTTACATTGTGATTCTGAGTGTTTTTTTGTGGAAAACTAATAGTAATTTCTAACCGTTGACCTTCTACGTCAAGCCAGTCATTAACCCACCTGACTGTCCTGCGAAAATACGTAATTCGGGTTTTGGCAATTCTGGCAAAGCCCATAGTACCGCTGTCAGCGACAATGAATGGATACATATGCAGTCGTTCAAAATTATACGGTTTTGTTCCACCTCCTAGCTTATTGACCTTCCAGTGCGTTAAATCGTAACCTGGTTTTGTGACGAGGCTGTAGTAGTAGCCAGAGTCGTTGAGCATGAAGTCAACTGATGCATACGCTTTACCTTGTGCTAGCTTAATACTCGACTGTTTCTCTATCTCTTCCAAGTGACGAGACAAGTTTCGTCGTTTTTGCTCTTCATGCTGAGAATGAAGGAGGGCAAATTGATCTTCAGTGTTTTTTAGTAGCTTTTTGAACTGTTTGAACTGGCTAGATAGCTCAGACAGAAGCAGGTCCACAAAGGCCTCGTCTATGGGTTCAGCATCCTCTCGCCACTCAAGCAGTGTATTGACGATCTTGGTGTCACCCAACGGTTTGGCAGGGATACCTGTACACTCTTTGCTTTTTCGTGCATATGACGTGAAGTTTTGTGAGCCGACGGTAATGTATGTATCATCGGTGAGCAGAACTTTTGCATGTAAACGCGGCGTATTTAAGACAGTGAAACCAACGGATAGTAAGTGTTTAAGGGTTTTGAGCTGCTTAGGTTGCTCGAGAATTGAACCAGGGTTTAAGTCAGTCACTATGGTGATAAACATTTTGTCTAGTTTAGTTTGCTTTAGAAGAGTGACCAGTAAGTTGTCAAAAAATGGGGTGAATATAGTAATAGATTGCTCTGCCTCAGCGACCTGCTTTTTCCATTTTAGGTAGACATCATTTGCATGATATGTGCGGTTTGCTTTTACCTTTTTCATGTAATCTTGTTCACCTCTTCCATCACTTGAACCGTGCTAATAGTATCAGACATCAAGTTAACTGAATGAAGTCACTAGCGAGGTAAATCAATGACCATAACGTGAGCGAAATCGGGTTTTTCTTTATGCCTTACATTATCAAATGTTATTGCGAAAATCGTTTCTCAAGATCTGATTTTTCTTTTGCTAAACTCTAATATAAATGAGCTGGCTTTATTGGAATTGACGAACCTTACCCCTCCCAAAAACCTAGTGTGAGAGTGGCTTAATGACGCGTAATACCAAGTTCAACTTACCTACAGCAGTTTTTGTACTTTAAACTAGATCCACAGGGGCAAGGTTCATTTCTACCTACCTTTGCTCCATGTACGTTAGACAAGAACTTCTTAACAGCAACTTGCTGTTGATCTAGCTTCTCATTTTTCTTGACTAAAAACGCCTGCTTTCTTTTATCATATTCAGCAAAATAAACATTGAGCATAGCTAAAACTACTACATGGTTTTCAAGTTCTTGGAATGTCGGCTTTGCATCGTTTAAGGCTTTTTTAAGCAATTGGAGGTAATGTACAAACTTGTCATCAGACAAGCTCATCATATAGCTTTGTAGGAAGTTACTTATCAAGAGTGATGCATGAGCAAACTTGTCAGTGTCACCTTGCTCAATCACGAGTTCAGCATATGTAATTTCAATATCAGTATTGTGCTCCATCGTATCCCACTCACCATCCCGGTGGTCTATCATCAGAAAATGCTGGTAAGCGTCTACACGGTCTTCATAACTGATATCATTGTTCTTCAATACCTTGGAGAGTGCAGGCTTATAACCACTTTGGCCACTAAGTAAAATTAGATCATTCGCTTTATCTATTTCTCCATTATTGAAGCACACGTTCGCATACTGATATTGAGCTATACTTTCACCGTTCTCCGCGGCCAGTTTTAGATACCTGTCGGCCATCTCATGATCTTCTTCAATAAGATGTCCATCTCTGTATAAGCGGGATAACAACATTTGATATGTACGGTGTTCGGAGGCAGCTTCTAGGACATAAGACAGCGCTAGTTTTTGTTCATCGGAAGATGGTTCACTGTTGTAGTTACCATTACGGCAGACTAATGTTCGGTAACTCCAAAACCTTTTGGCTTTCTCATGCCCAAGCTTTGCTGCTTTGAGCATCACTTCTGACCAATTTAGTGAATCTGTATTATGTATCCATTGATGTTCAATGAGGAAAGCCAAGTAGTACATACCTTCAAGATCATTGTCCTCAAAGGCGGCGCTATAGAATAACGTATAAGCCAACTCTCTCTGGTAGTTATCGAATTGGAACCCTTTGTTATTTATTAGCTTTTGCTTTTTCTGAGAGTTGTTTTCAATTTCAAGGTACCAGCACTCAGAGAGTATTTTTCCCGCTTTAACCTTTGCTAGGGCGTCTTTTTCTACGATAGCAAGATAGAGTAAATCCTTTAACAGCGGTAAAGTGTTTTCGATGAAAGTATACTTAGTTGGTTCTGAATGGTTTAGTTTATTGTTTAGTAACGCTATTACATCACAAATCTGTTTTAGTGTGTCTCTCGCTAACTTAACGAATTCATCGTGTAAAAGCTCATTTTTCTCTAAATGCGCAGCACGATTAGAACTCTTACGAATTTGATGAAGTAACTCAATGATTAGATACGGGTAGTTTTCAACACTTTTTAACGCATTGATCTTTTTATATGTATCAGAGGCTTTTCTGAGGGAAGGTTTAAGTGCTTCCGTTCGACATATTTCACGATCGATCAACAACGTGTTGATGTGCCTGGCTTTCAACAAAGCAAATACAGGTACATCTAAATACAGCTCTTTTGCTTCTTCGTAGACACGGTATATGTCTTCGTCGAAAAATCGGACTAAGCTATCATCTGTCGGTTCTATGCTCATAGTTTACCATTACCACTTTCTTTTTAACGATTAAGACATCATAGGAGCTAGATGTATAAAGAATCATGGTTAACTCCTATATCGTTTACCTTAACGTTTGTATTGTTTCAGCCAAAATGAGCTTGTCTGTGGCAATTGGGGCACAGAGCAAGAACATTATCAACAGTGTCAGGTCCACCTTGAGCCAAGGGTAATTTATGATGAACTTCTAAATATGGCGTGTTATCTGTTTTTCTAATGAATGGCGCAGGTTGATAGCAGCTTTCACAGGTACCGTTTGCACGAACCAAAGCTTCAGCTACGACATCTGGATTTCGAACATAGACTGTTGTTTTAACCTCTTTTGTTTTTGGTAAAGTTTCGGCTTTTGATAAACGCTCCGCTCTCTGAGTTATCGTTAACGCTTTAGACCATGTAACTTGTTGATCAAACTCTAGGTGTTCACTTACTTCTTGAAGGTTAATTGCTCTACTGAGTTTATAGTCTCTACCGGCTTTACATCTTATCTCTTCAAGAGCAGATTCATCTTCAATCGATGACGATACTGAAAATAATCCTTGATACTCCCACTCGTTAGTCTTTCTCTTTAAGAATATCGGTACTGGCTCATGCTGGAGGGATAACCAAAGTCCATGCTTAGCGATATCTTTGCCATCACCACACAAAATTTCAGTTGGTGCATTTGGGTTAGAGCTTAACTCTAGGTAAACACCAATCACTTTCTTTTGGCGAGTCCCCATATAACCTTGTATTTGACCTCCAATTAAGGCGCTAATTTCTTTGCGGCTATACATTTGACCTTTTTTGAACATACTTAAACCTACCTAAATCCTGTCATTTTTGTTTACTAGCCTTTGTTATAAACTGAAACTCCATACCTGAGCGTTTAGTGTTACGGATCCTATAGCGCGTTGGATACTTATCAAAAAAGTCGGACAATTTCTTTAAACCGTAGTTTCTAGGGTCAAAATCAGGCTTCAATCTCTTCAAATATTTACCAATTTCGCCTAGCTTCGCCCACCCTGATTCATCTCTATAGTTTTGCCAAGCTTGGTGCATTAATCGCCATAATTCGCGTTCAGCATCTTGATTAGTGCTTGATTGTACTTCTCCAAGGTCAACATCAGCGTTTAAGTTTTCTATAGCTACGAAGTCGTCACAAGCGTTTTTAAACGAAGTAGGGGTCATTGCTTTTCCAACACCGATGACATGTATCTCTGACTCTCTCAATCTAGTAGCAAGACTTGTAAAGTCACTATCGCTGGAGATCAAAGCAAAAGCATCAAACCTTTGGCTATATAAAAGGTCCATAGCGTCAATAATCATTAACGAGTCTGTCGAGTTTTTTCCAGATGTATAGGCGAATTGTTGTTTAGCTTGGATGGCTAATTCATTAAGAGGCTGTTTCCAGTTTTTTAGCTGTTCAGCAGAAAAATCGCCATACGCACGTTTAACGATGATTTGCCCAAAGCTAGATAGTTCTTCAATAATCAGGTTTAGCTTTGAGTGTGGAGTGTTTTCCGAGTCGATTAGTACTGCGATTTTTCTATTGCCCATAATCTGTGTGTGACCATCTTTTATGTAGTTAGTTGCACTATATAGGGCTAAGTCATGTGTGTTCAATTAGGAGTTCTCAGAAATGTTATGAGTAACAACTCTAAACAGGATTGGGGGACTTTTAACTACAGTCAGTGCTGTTTATAGACACTCTCTACAATAAACATTGGCAACTTCGAACATAGTAATCAGCAGTCACAAGTATAACGACACCTTGGATACGTAGAGCAACCATAAAAAGACATACCAGATTTAGCTCCTCTCTTGGCGACACGTATTACGAGCTTAGATTGGCAACGTGGGCAGGTCCTGGACTCACGGATAGCTCGTGGTGCTGGAGTAGGTATTGATGGTTTATTCCGAAAGCTGCGCCCATCTTCAATCATATGAACTAGCTCGCTGCCGTTGACCAACCACAGACGTTTATCTAGGGAAAAGGCAACGGCCTCAGAAGTGAAGTCGCCCGACGTTACAATTATCATTTTACTGGCATTGTTCGCGATCATGACTCCGTACATTTCCCTTAGAACTTGCACTCCGACTTTGCGAGTTTTCCAATGCTTACATTGGACAAGGCTTAACTCATTATCCTTTGTGAGCCAAATATCAACACCGCCGTCAGGTTTTTGAGTGAAAGACTGTTTGACCGCATACCCTTGAGACTTAAAGTATTCACCGATGTAACTTTCAAATTCTATCCAGTTTAGGTGATTTAGCGGTGAGGTATTTTTATGCGTTCTAACCTGAGAGCACGTCGTAAGAAAGCTTCTCTTCCTCTTGTACTGCTTGAAAAACGCTATCGGTGCAGGAAGCAAAAATAAGAACGTAAAGTATGGTGCCATCAAGGATAAGTTTGGAGCAACAGCTTTAAAGATAAAATTATCACTTTCAATGGCCAAGGTAGGCAATAGATATGAAAGTCCAAAATAAATACATGCGGATAGCAATACACTTAGCCACCATGGAGCGTCCATTAAGTGCCATATGATTCCGTCGTTCTTTCGTGCCATTCAAACTCACCTTATAAGCATTTAAGTGCATTAAATCACAGGTTATAAGTACTTGGAATGGTTAAGATGTTGATATTTGTTGTGATAATGATTGCAGTGGCGCTAAATATGCTTCTTAGATGAAAAAACACGAAAGAGCTTGTATTAAAGTGGGCTTAGACAAAGCGCATGGGTTTCGGTATGCGTACGCTCACGAGCGATACTTTGAATTGACGGGTTTTAATGCTCCTGCTGCGGGAGGGCCGTCAACCAAGGTATTAACAGGAGCGGACAAGCAGCGTGACTATGAGGCAAGAATGGTCATTACTGAAGAGTTAGGGCATGGGAAGGGAGAGGTTACTGCTGTGTGTCTGGGCCGTTAATGTAAGACGAGTTAAGTTCGGGTTCCTAATTCACAATACGAATAGTTATATATTTTTATTGGGTAAAAATGAATTTAAGTTTGTAGAAAATAGCTAATCCGAAAAGAAAACTTTCCATTTAATAACTGAGGTGAAGATGAGGCAATGCTCGTTGATATCAGAGATTATGTTGTCGTGTTTATATGGGGTTTACAATGTGTACTATAATTAAATGTATGAATTTTATGGTCTTTCATAATCAATTCTTGCATCATATATGGTAAGCGGCTGTAAGAATAACAGGCATAATACGTGTGAAATATATGATAGGAGGCTTCTTTTGAAAGGTTGTGCATTATTTCAGTTCTTTTACCCAGGCAATATTCGAGTGATACCCGGTGAAGCCCATTTCGATTATGAAGGAGCTCGTTTTGCTGTGGGTATAGGTAAGCCTATCAATTCCGTCAAAACCTTATCTGTGAATGACAGGATAGTCTCAGTTGCTCATGATAATTTAGAGGGCTTCAAGTATGCCTTTGAAGCATCACGTCAGACTGGAGACAACCAGATTTGTAACGCTGTTCATCGGGTTGATGGTTCAATTGATGTTAGTTTGTTGATGGATACTGATAACGGGCATACACAGTTCAGTAGCTCCTGTATCACTACTCTCGTACGTATTGCTGTTGAAGCTGATGGTCTTTCCGACGGTTTAGAAATTAGAGCTATAAATGCCCTGAATCACTTTATAAGGGTCTATCGCTACGCCACTCAAGATACGTCGATCAAAGAGGTAGGCTTTATGGCAGGTTTTAAACCCTATATTGTGACCGGATTTAAAGTCTATAACGATAAACACTTGACGAAAGACACCGATCAAAGAATCCGCGAATTGTTTGATGATTGGGAGCCTGATGCTCAAAGGTTTACTTCTTTACAACCTCAGAACCTAGCAGATCACGAACTACCTAACTTCAATCGTGCTAAAAGCACAAGTAATATAGCGTATTACCTTACGACAGGTGATTTTCCTCGCTGGCGAGAGACACTAATGCGTGCTCATGAAATGGCGAATGAACAAAAAAATTATAGTGCAGCTGTGTTGGAATCTTTCATTGCGCTGGAGCTGTCTTTGTATGATTTGCTAAATACCCACAGGGCTAAAGGTTATAAGATCAAAAAGTTTGGGCGCATTCATGATGTGATAACCGAAGCTTTACCAAACTTGTTTGACAAAGAAGTTGACGGTTTGGTGGAACAGCTGCTTAGGTTCAAGGAGATAAGGAATGATGTCGTTCATAATGGTTATAAACCAACTGAAACAGAATGTTCAGCATGTCTTGCGATAGCTGATGCTGCATTCAAGTTTTGTGATGCCAAAGCTTGACCATTGAAGGCACGCCAACCTAACCGTTATACTGTAATTATTTTGGAGAAGTTTCAATCAACACATGGATTACTTTATGTAAGGTAAGCATGTTGAAATGAATTAGGTGAGTGCGTTAGCTTAGCAGCATAAAGAGAGAGCACTCACCCTCCACTTTATGCGAGACTATTTATCTCTTTGTATAGTTCGATTAAATGCACTATTGATAAATCCAAAATCGGCTCATACATGAATGAGTTTAAATGGATATTGGAACAAACGGTCACACTAACTTTTTTTAAGGATGGAAGGTTTGGTGAATCAGGAAACTCGCACTCAAAGTCCTTACCTAGTAATTTCCCATAAGAGAACTGAGTACTCCAGTAGCTTTCTCCCTTAACTGTTCTTAACTGATCAGTTATGAACTTTTCCGCTTTAACTCGAATTGCAATAGACAAAAGAACCTTATCTTGGAGGTTAACACCTTCGTGGCTGGTTTGATTAACTATATGGTTGGCAGTATCGAACAGTAGTTCAAGCATGCCAACTTCGCTATTTTGTGGTTTGTGCTCAGTTGAAAATAATTGGTTATATACTTCAAAATATTGGCCAACAGTTATCTCAGAGGAACCTTGCTTCCAGTGTAATAACTTTGTGAGTAGTTTGTAGCCTTCATCATTTGTACCTTTGGTAAACTCAATCAAGTTTCGAGCGAATGGTACACAAGAGTAAAGTATTGAATTACATGCAGTAACTTTTTCTTTCCAAAGGCCGACAAAGATATTTCTTACACCCTCCGACTTTACAAGCTGCAAACGAGTTTCTGATTTGTTGACCATTAAGCAGCGTTTATCTTGGATAAATGATTGTAATAAGGAACGGTAGAAATCGAAGTTATGAGTCAAGATAATCTGATAGAAGAAGTCTATTTTAGTTAAATCATCTAAATACTGTAAAATTGCGTGCTTATTTTTATAGTCAAAGGAATCTGCTACATCATCAATTATGAAAATTGTATCAAGCCCCTCTCTTTTTCTATATTCAACATCAAAAATAAAGCTTAGCAAGTAAAGAGCTCGACGCTCACCTTGGCTAAGAGATGATATCTCGTGGCGCTGGCACTCTAAGCGATCTTCTTTGTCTGCAAAAATGAACTTTAATATAGCTTTCGACTTTCCTAGTATCGCATCCGATTGATTAAATAAACCTAGTTTAAAAGGCATGTCTACAAATCGAGAGTTAAAAAGTTCGATAGCGTCTAACCACTGAGGTGCTTCTTTTGCTGCTTGTTCCTCTAGTATCTGTATTTGTTCTTTGTTTGACTCCCATGATGATAAAAACAGGTCTACTTCAGGGCATTGATGTATATACATGCGCCATAGCTCCTGTTTAAACCAATCTCGTTTACCTGGGTTTAAGTTGGTTATTAAGGTTTCAGCTTCACTTGAATTACATGATTCTAGTAAAGTTTGTATAGCTAATGATTGAGTGTTCTTAGCTAACTTAGTTTTTAGTGCGCTAAGCTTTTTATCAGAATCAATCTCAACATTTATTTTCTTTATCTTGTCTTTGAAATCATCAAGACCGATATCTACTACATCACCATTAATTTTTATTGTGTGCCCAGCATCAAAAAAGGAATTCTTTTCTAATGCACTACAGGTAGCATCAGCTTGATTGGGGTTGAATACACCTTTTAAATACAAGCCTCCACTGGACTTAAATACATCATCATACCGTTCGATGAACTCTCTCGCTTTTAAAACAAACTCTGGACTGTCTAGAACTTCAACTGCCTTTTGGTGAAATACATCGGCGTAAGAAACTTTATCTGATGAGAATGTAGGTGAGGTGTTTTTTGCGTTGTAGATAGACTCTATGAACGACTTTGCAGGGAAATCTTTGCGGATAGTTGCTTCTATTTCCGTTTTTTTAACCTTAGATAGTTTTTGCAGCTTCGAAAGCATTTTGGATTTAGCGTTCTCAATATCCTTGATTAATGAGTCATACTTTTCCTTACTTTCTCTATTAATTAGCAGGTTCGTAACTGATTCATCATCAGGGGCCTGATCAATGCTTGAATTAAGAACATAAATAGAATTTGAGTCAATTGGACTGCCATTAAATTGGACATCGGCAGAGGAGCACCGTTGAAACCTCTCCTCCCTTGGTTTCATCTTTTGTCGCAAAGCATCAAAAGTTTTTGTAAATGAAGTTTTCATCAAACCATTAGGGGCATAGATAGCGAAAGCTTGACTACCACCACCAGAGAAGTTGAAATCATACTCTAAGTCAGAAATCCCATAGCAGTTCTGTAACTTGACATACAACTCGGTCATATATTTTCCTCTAATAGAAATTAAATCAACAATATAGAGGGAAATATATGACTTTCCATAAGTTAACTGAAGCACAATTAGAATTATTTGATAACTAGACCATATAGTTATTGTGGATCTTATCTTGTGCTGCATCTCGAGGATTCATAACGAGCAGCCATTACAAGAATGGAGCACTTTTAATCGGGAGAAAGCCCAAGAAGGTGATGTGAATGAGTAAAAGGCACTAAGCAATGATAGGGTACTTTCGAGTTAGGAAGCGCCATGGGTAGAATTCAGATTATGAAGGCTCTGGGTTATATTCGGTAGCCAATCCAGTAGTCACAAGTATAGTGGCACTTTGGATATGTCGAGCAACCATAAAAAGACTTTCCAGATTTGGCTATAGTTTCCTTTTTGATGTGAACTTTTTAGGCTAGATACATTTCCTTATAACTTTCAGGGAACGGAGGTTTAGTTAGAAGCCTCAAGGTGGATACGCCCACCAAGATAAGATGTACACTTGATAGAACGAAGTTGGCTCAAAGATAATCTAACAGGTACAGTGTCGAAAATTGATTAACTGATCAGAGCATGTGGAGATTTGTACATCTTAATGGACTTTATTACGAAAATTTTATTTTGAGTAATAGTAACGCTCTTTTGGGTCGATACCTTTGTATATCCATGGTGTTTTGCTACTCAATATTTCTCTCATTTTTCGGCTACATTTAGCTTTTCGAGCGAATACTGGCCTACCAAGTCTTAGTTGGTGAAATGAATAAATCGCTCGATGATATTTGATTGGGGCGTGATCATCGAAAGTAAAGTAAATGTTATTGTCAATAACTGACCAAAGCACGGCAACACTTTTAGTATGGGAGTACTTTGCATGGTGTATTCCTCGGCCATTACCTGTCATTTCAGTTCCAGATGAGGGAACTACTCTAAAGTTTCGTCTTTCTAAGTAGCTTTTAATCTCTGAACTATAAGCAAGCATTTCTTCTTGTTTAATGGGCCCACCATTATTCTTAATAGCAAGATCCATGATCGCTTCTATGATCTTGTACTGTATCCCATTTGACTTTGTTTTGTCAGTTAGCCAACTTTGAGTATAAGTTTGATTACAAAAAAAAATTTCAGATTCCATGGTGACCACGTTGATGCTTTGAGTGAGATAGTAATGTCCAAACAGCATGACATAAATTTTCAGTAAAAACAGCTGCTTATTTTTATCATGTTGATAAGCGAAAGTAGCATTTCTTTGCTTTTGGATGATAAAAAACGTGAACATAGCAAGTCGCTTCACTTTGATTAAATAAACACTATGTCGAATATCGTGAATTATTTCGTTTTCTGATTGCATAAAAACATATAGCATATATACAGTATGGTGTTATGGGAATATCGATAAAATGTTAATATATGTAAATCAGTTTAATTTGATCGGCCCTAAAAGGACACAAACAGCATTCAGAACAATTGCTGGTTGGTTGAAAGGAGCTACAGGACAGAAGTTTACAGCTGATCAACTCATGGGTAGCGATGAATTCCATCTAGCAAATAGAATGACTGTCAGAACTTACAGTGCAACTCAATACGAACCTTCTATGCATGCTGTTTTATTTTCTCATCCAGACTCTAGTGTCAGTGGACGATTCTGGGTAACAGAAATAGGTATTAAGGTTGAAGATAATCACACTACCGTTTCTGTGTTGTTAGAAACTAGTGATGTAAGTACTCAAGTTACGACAATCCCTATAAGTACTCGTCCAAAACTGATTCAATATCTCAGTGAGAACGGAACTTTAGATGTCGATACTGTTGGCCAAAAAGTCCGTTACTACAACGATTCGACAGAGGACTTTATAGCAATTAGCGCTGATATTGAGCGCGCCGAACGTGCCTACCCAATGGTTATCGTTAGCAAGGATGACAATGGAAAAGCATTTGTAGATCCAGAGTGGCTCCAAAAGCAATTATTGGGCTTAGCTCAAGTGATTGCTACTAATGATGAGATTGATAGTTGGGAGATGGAACGAGTATTGACTCGTAGATATTCAGCTTGGGGAGGAGCTATTAATATAGTTTACCCATCAAAAGGTCGGGCGAATTCAACAAACAAATTACTATTAAGTGAAAGTCTAGAGCAGTTAACAAATCAACGAATAAACATAGAAAAATATATTCTTTCGTTGATTACGCATGCATCCAACGGCTTTAACAAAAAGAAACACTTCAGCCCAACTGATGTTCGAGCAAAGCGTCAAAAAGATCAGCGATTTTTCTTGAAGAAAAAATTTGAGCAATTAAATGAAGATAATGAGTTTAAAGAGCTAGCAGAAGAAGCATTTAGAGAAATTGATGAACATGAATCTGTGTTGGAACAAATAAAGAAAGAACATAAAGATGAGATTTTTGGTCTCGAAGAGAAGAATCTAGATCTAGAGTGTTCTTTAGAAGACTCTCAGCAAGAGACAGAACGTTTAAGCTATATTATTGATGAACTGAAATTTAACTTAAGTAAATCTGGTTTTTCTGACAATGTTACGAGCGAACAATCATCACCGAAAGAAATTATTGATGCAATCTGCCTACAATCAAAACTGACTCCTGAAGTTTGTTTACATTTAATAAGTAAACTGTACCCATCTAGAGTGAAAATCTTAGATAGTGCTTATCAAGCGTCACGTGATTCTATGACCTTTAAAAACGGAACTAGGCTTTTGAATGACCTTCAAAAACTTGTCGTTGAATACTTGGATGCAATTAAGGATGGTGGTGATTCCAAAGCAAAACATATTTTTGGAAAAGCTTACTCTGCTAATGAATCCGACACTGTAGAGAGAAACCCTAAGCTGTCGGATATGAGAAAATTCACATACGATGGTGAATCGATTTTTATGTTTAAGCATTTACGGATAGGTACTGCGAGAAACCCAGATGAAACTATTCGTGTTCATTTCCATCTAGATCTCGATAACGGTCTTGTCGTTATTGGTTATTGTGGCCCACATCTACCAACTTCCTCTACTTGATTAATGAATTAAGTATTTACTTCTTGGGAAATTGTTAGATTAAAGACTACTGTTTGTTCTTGGCTAGTTTTCCCTTATTAAACATAGTAGATGCAGCGGTTATAATTATTTCTAGCTTGGGTATACGAAGTTACTTTCAATTATTCAAACTGCTGTTGAACTTCATAACGGTGCAGATACTAGTGGTAACTTGTCTGCACTTTCAGTTGAATTTGGTTAGAAATACGCCTAATATTTTAAACAAGAAAAACTACTGTATAAGTCCACCTTTCGTCCACCCTTAATCCACCCAAGCAAGACTGGGATAAAGTGGGGAAGAGGAAAGTTGATTATTTTCAGTATATTGCGCGAGATTTACGACGTTTTTGAGGGCTCAAAAACGGTGAAACCCCGATGTTGGTAGTGTTAAGAACGATAGTATAAAAACTGAATATATTCCAATATGTTATCTAACTAATTTTGATAATTCCCCTTAGAAAAAATGCAAATTTTATTAACTTAACTCATTGATTTAATTATCGTGATTTGAGTTATTATCACTGTATTTTGCAAAAAGAGTAAACAGCAAAAAATGGAAAATCGAGACAATAATTCCCTACTGTGTTGTTTAGAGTTCTCTGGTTGTGACTACCTTTTATGGACCATATTATAATGTGGTGGTGTCGATCTTCTGCCGAGTACCTGATTCCAAATATAACAAATTGCGTAGTAATAGGCGGTTTTAGTTGAGGGAGCCAACTCGCTCTTGCTCCTCCAAAACTCAGCCACTTGCTTACGTCCAATTTGGCCGATAGATTTGATGGCTGGGTTGTGCCTCTGAACATGGCGACAGAAGCTGCTCATTTTCTCTGCCTGATTCTTACGGTTCTTTTTGCCCCCTGTCCTTAAGTATAGATGTATAGCTCGATTTAACTCATATTCCATTCTAGTCATGATTTACCCCAGATATGCATTTGTTATGTCGGTTCGATGATGGCCAAGTTCTTCAGCAACAGAAAGTCTTGCCGCATTGTCAAAAGCTTTAGCTTGCTCAACTGTGCATCCCACTTTATTGGCGATGTATTGGTGGTGTGAAGAACCATGCTTATAACCCGACTCCACAACTGATTTTATTCCTGCTACTGCGGTTTGTTGTTGCATGTGGTTGGTATAACTGTTTTGCGCATAGGCGTGTCGCTCACCATGTGATTTATAATCAAGTTTTCCAAACTCTCGATAGGATTGAGACTGGAACTGTATATAGCTTTGATCTGCAGGGATCATGGAGTGATGATGTCCCTGAATGACACTGGCATTCTGAAGTGCATCAAGTTGATTTTGGGATACGATTGGTACTGTCCGTGCTTGACCGCCTTTCGTTCCGTCTGTGACAGAAATGCTCTGCTTTATAACGGCTTCTTTTAGCATGGCTGCGGGGTTACCTTTACAAGCCTCTTCGAATCTCAAGCCTAATGACCTTTGCATTTCACTGATAGCAGAGAGCCTGTCAGAAAACTGTGATGTAATTTTGTTATGTTGTTCTTGGGAAATAGCTCGATTTTCCGTAGCTATGCCAGAACGATTTGGAAGGCCGGCTTCCGATGCCGTAACCCTAAGAGATGAATCCCCAATAGCCTGACTAAGAACGGAGTTGACGGCAGACAAGTATTCATGAGCTGTCTTGATACTGATTGAGCCGTTATCAATTTTCGAATCTAATTCTTGAGCGTATTGAGATACATGCTCTTTCGTTATCGCTCGCATATCCTTGACACCATGATGGTCTTTGATAAATGTCGAGAACTGTGTAAATCGAGTTGTTTGGTCTGCTACGGTTTTGAACCCGATTTGACCGGCATTAAATTTTTCATAAAGCGCATTCTTAGCTGCTTGATTTATATCACGAGATCTTAGACCACAGTTTCTGGCATTAGGGTTTTCTCTCTCCATCCTAGATGTGGGGAACCTACTTGGACTCATACTTTCCTCTCAGTTTTTTCAGTTATAGGCTCTGCAAGCAGCGAATAGTGTTAAGTGTTTATGCGCGTTTAAAATGTCGCACGTCATTAGCAGAGGTTGGGAAGATAAGAAGCGATCCCAGCGCTTACGCTGTTGAAGCTGACTTGGCAAAGGTTGGTACTCAAAGGCGTTTACATAGAGTGGGCGAAGACGCCACTGATTAGTGGGAGAGAACAATCTATGTTTACTTTGAGGTAGGCCTTAGCGGTCGGCTAGAGGTTTTGTCCGTTGAATTCAGGCTGCTTGGTGGCTGCTGTCACGTACAAGTGAGTGGAATGGTCACGAGTTCCGGCAGTAACTGATGGATTGGTTCGATGCATTTCATGCATTTTCATGATTTCGAATACCTCTCAATACCTTTGTCAGGCTAGAGATACCAATGGATCAGTTATCGGATGCAGTCTCCGTCTATTTTTGTCTGCCGTCTAAAATAGACGGAGACTTTAGCGGTCCTTTTCGCAATACAGATAATAAATCTTGAGTAATGGAGTCGTACTCCAAGGGTTGAAAGCGAACTTTCATTTGAGTTTGTGAGTAATACATACTCTGTTGGGGCATCAAATTGATGAGAGCATTTCGTACATGCGCTCTAACATGTGAGAGATAATCACAGCATTAAGAATGCTGATCCTACCTCGTGGTTTACATACAAGGTATCTGCTTCTTTATAGTCATTTTTCAATTAAGGAACCCAATTTGGCTGTTTAACTGTTGGAATATAATTATGCAGTTCAATACAAAACAGGTTGATTGCTTTTGACAGCAGCAAGTCAGAGCGGAAGGCCAGCTAAAGCATTCTAGCCCCTAAGTCAGGTAGGTTAAATACTGTATAGAATCTAGGTGCGTGTGTCCCCCCTACAAAACCAATATTAGGTATATGGCTGATTTACTTACCATCTTTACTTCCTTTTTCTACATATATTCAGAGTTTATTGAGTTTGAAAGTAGTTTGAGTATCGAAAGTGGTATGTTTTTTAATTTTCACGTATTGGAGAATACGCATTGTTAAAAAGTGATAACACGCTGGCGCATTTTTATGCGAGGAAAGAATGTATGATTTAATTTTCCTCAGATTATTAGTAATTTATGATAAATTCTGCAGGGAGGCAGGCAGAGACTTTAGGCTGCTTATTGTTAAAAATGTTAAGTGCTTTTAGGTAAATGGAAAACAAAAGGTAGCTTATGAGTCTTCTAATAGATATACCGTACAAGTTGAATATTATTCTTTCATTAGCTACTTGGGTTGCCCACTGGTTGGGGAAGCTTTTAGTTATTGCGATATTTTTGATTGCTAGTTCAGCCCTAATTAATGAAATGTGTCTTTCGTTCGGGGTGAGGATTCTTTCAGAAAACCATTGGTCATTTATTTTATCTAATCTTGTGTACAACGAGAGGGCATGGGCTCCTGCAACGGTAGTTGTAGCTACGACCGTTGCTATGGGACATTTCCGGACCTTGGAAGTAAACATCGAGAAAGAAAACCGAGAACGAGATTCCGCAAGAACCGAACAGCGCGCATAACAAACAGCTCTAGAGTGACGGCTAACTTTTAGCACTTTTGGTTCGGTGACTTCCGTGATTCTGGTAGTCTCACTTGGGTTTAGTGGTGTTAGCCGCACCTGAGCAAGGTGTGAATGGCTTTGAATTCCAAGTTGCATATAACTCAAAATTGTTATACTGTTTTTATATACAGTTTTCTTAGGGTGTTTGTTAAGGCAATGAGCAATAATATTCTTTCTATCATTTCATCTAGTGCAGTGTTCGCTGCTACAACGTTTGCGGCATTGCAATATATACAAGTTACGCCTCTAGAAAAAGAGGTCGCTGTTCTTGAGAGTAAACTTGAGGATCGCAAAGAGCAGGTTGTTGTCTCTGTAGAGTATAGAAAATTGCAGGATGCTCTTTCCAGAGAGTCTGCGCAGCGTGAACTTTTGGAGTCTCAATTAGCTGACAAAAGCTCATTGAACGAAGAGGTTGTTGCGTTACGTATACAACTAAAAGACGCTAGCAAGAAGTTAGAGAATTATCAAAGTCAAAATGATTACAACGATATCACCAGAGAGCTATCTTCAACTAAGCAACATTTAGTTTCTTTGAATGAAACATATGAACAGTTACAAGTCGAATACGATAATTTATCAACTTATGTTTCTATTCGGAAGGACTTGGAAGAGCTAAAGTCACAGAAACATGAGTTGATAAATATACTTCGTTGTATGAACAAGGCTAACCAATGCCCTCTCCAATATATGACCTATCTGACTAACGATTTTGATCAGGCATCATATGACAACTTCAAATCTGAATTGGACCAAGTTACTGGAAGCATAGACTTAATTCTCACCAAGCTACCAGCCATTTAACAAAAATGGCAAGGTGACGCGTTTTACTCGGCATTTTGGTTATGGAATCCAGTGTACTTAGTGAGTTTGTCGTGGCGTACATTATGCCTGTTGATGTGTGTAAAAAGCAGTAAGTTTATTTGAGCATGTCTTACTTGTTGTATTTGGTATATCTGTTTGACTTATGCAATATGGAAGCGAATGTATGAAGTTTTTGGAACGTTTTATCTTAAGAGCGCTATTGTTACTAAAATGGCCGCTTGTTATTTTTTCTTTGTATTACGTATTCCCTAGCTCTTTAGTCACTGACTTTTCAGCTTTTATCAAAGCTAACAGTATCAAAAAGATGGAGCTTACTACCGGTGGTTTTGCTTTTGAGGTTAGTGAAGAACAGTCAATAAAAAATATCGAGAAGGCTGAAGAGTTAAAGGTGTTGGCTGATAAGTTATCTAATATTAGTGCTAAAACTCCCGCAAGCAAAGAAAGTAATGAAGCGATAGAAGAAGTTAAATCAAAGGCTGATAGAATTGTAAACTCTAGTGTTAGTGCTTACGCACCAAGTAGAAATAGAGATATTGTGGTTGGGGATGCCATGACGAGCGTGGCAGAGTTTCAGTATAAAATTCAGCGAGAAGAAGGAAATGGATTTTTACTAAAGGTGTTCATAGATAAATTTCCATACAAAAATGAATTTGATCTTTGTCCATCAGAGGGAAGTTACAAGCTCCTGACTAAAGTAAAGTCCGATAAAGAAACAGCAACATTGGTATATGTTGATGAAAAAGTTAACTGTAAAAGTACTTTAGAAATATCTCAGCTTAGAGGTGATGAATTTCTCTATAGTTATAACTTAATATTCTTGGATGGGTTTAATGTCGCTAAAGTCGCTGGGTTTGATGCTCTCCTCCCTAAGTCAATAAAGCGATTAAGAGGTAATTCAGTCTATCTTCCTTCACGTGACAATACCGTAGGTAGAAAATACGTCAAAGGAAAAGAAGTAGAGAAAGAAACAATCTCAATAACTACGTTCTAATTTATCCATACAAGCATTCAAGAGTCATTCGCAACGCTTGGCAGTGTCGCTCAAATATCGCCAAGTGCTGCTCACCTTAATGCGGCGTTACCCCTACTTTTGCTAATACTTATCAGCCCAAATAGAGCAAAGTGCCTAAATCACTTTTGACCCAAACCTTCTTATAACCTGCAAACGGAACACCTGAGCAGTACACCTGCAGACCAAGTTAATCTAATCCGTACTTTGATATCTCATACGGAATTTTTCCTGAACTCGCCCCCATAACTATATGTCGATTCACATAACAGATTGATACTGTTTGAGTTTCATAATGAATGGCAGCAACATAGACGGAATACAAAGACGGTAAAAGTCCGTCTATAAAGCTATCAGTGGTGCGCATTGAAGTATTTAAAGCAAGGTCAAGAGATGGTACATGATGTAATTTTGCCTAGTAGTGGCAACATAGAATCGAACACAACTATAAGTACAGATGGGACAATGGTTATAATTGGTCCCAATGGAGCGGGAAAAACGCGTTTAGGTGCATGGATGGAATTCAATTCTCCTATGTCATCAAAAGTACACCGAATTAGTGCGCAGAAGTCTCTCGTTATGCCCGAGTCAATCAGTCCCCAGAGTCTGGAAAAAGCGAGCAAAATTTTTGTTTATGGTACTGATGGAGGGACAACTACAATTCATAAACGGAATAATCGCTGGAATAGAAACCCAGAAACATCAATGCTCAATGATTATGATAAGTTAATGCTTGTCTTATTTTCTGAAGACTATGAAATTTCTACAGCATTCAGACAAAATGTGCGGAAAGAAAGCACTCTTGTTGAGGATGTTCCTGAGAGTAAGTTAGACATAATAAAAGATACTTGGTCTGCTTTACTCCCGCATAGAGAAATGCATATCGGTGGTGGGCGTGTTATGGTTTCATCTATAGAGGAAGATACAATCCCTTACAACGGCTCAAATATGAGTGACGGAGAGCGTGTAATCTTTTATCTGTTAGGTCAGGCACTTGCTGCGCCCGATGAAGCAATAATTGTTATTGACGAGCCTGAAATACATTTACACAAAACTGTGCAATATAAGTTGTGGGATGCAATCGAATCCATTCGTAGCGATTGCACTTTTGTATACTTAACCCATGATTTCGAGTTTGCTGCCTCAAGAAAAAGTGCCGCTAAAGTATGCATTACCAACTTTGATGGGACATCTTGGGTATGGAGTGAAATCCCAGAGTTGAGTGAAGTTCCAGAAAGCATTTTATTCGAAGTTATGGGTAGTAGGAAGCCAGTACTTTTTATTGAAGGTGATAAAGGTAGTATTGACGAAGAACTATACAAGGTGATATACGCTAACTACTACATCAGACCTCTTGGTTCATGCCAAAAAGTAATTGATGCTACAAAAGTCTTTAACTCACTATCAGAACTGCACAATAACTTTGCTTCAGGGATTATAGATCGAGATCGTCGTTCTCCCACAGAACTGAAGAAACTAGAAAATCACAATGTATTTGCTCCTTCTGTTTCTGAAGTGGAAAATTTGCTTTTGACAGAAGATGTGATTCTTGGCTTAGCAGATGCATTAGCTATGGATGATTCCAAACAAACACTTGATAAAGTGAAGGAGTTTGTATTTCACGAGTTTGATAAATTCAAAAACAAACACGCGGCAGAGTATACAACCTATCAATTGCATCAGACGTTTGGAGGTGCTGATTTTAGTGGGAGATCAGTTAAAGAGGTTAACGCAAAGTATCAAGAGCTAGTTGGTCAAATTAATATTGACAAGCTACATTCTGACTACCTTACTGAAGCAGAGCAAATTTTGGCTACCCGTGATTATGATGCTGTACTCCAAATGTTTAACCACAAAGGACTCCTAGCTCAGGTTGGTAAGTTATTTGATGTCAAACCGAGTTCGTTTATCCATAAAGCAAAAACAATCATTCAAAAATGTCCCATCATGCAAGAGAAATTGAGACAATCATTACCTACTTTAGATGTTAGTTAACAAAAAAGGATTAAACGCTGCGAAGCCAGCGCTTAATCCGATTATAGAACAAGCCCTATGCCTCTATATTGACCTGTACCTGAAAAATTTGACACTTCACTAGGCGACTTTCCCTTACCAACAAATTATCCGCATTTTCCTAATTTAGGGGATTGCTCTAAGAAGGTTTTGTCCAAGACTTTCTTAGGTTGAACTTGTACTCTTGGCATTTTCTAGCTCGAAAATGTCGGGTGGACGACACTTGTTACCAAGTGCCGTCTCCCTAAGAACCCAGCGTGCAACTTTCACTGCACTAGGCTCAAGCCTCCACGAAGGCATCGTTTGATACCCAGCAACTTATAAAGCAGTCGAAGCAGGTTCGTTCCAAGAGTTACGAGCTAGCCTTTTAGATTTTCTCTTTACCAAGTATTCTTGGTAAAGAGGGTCAAAGGGTGTCGCTGCACTTCGGATTTTCACATGCCTTTCTATTGGCACTTTGGCTATTTGGAAGAGATTGAACTGGCAATCCATATCCATGATCTTCTGCCAACCGTGAAACTGCCATTGGCCTTTTCGGTTGATGAAGTATTTTAGGGCAATCCAAGTTTTAGACTTTGTTGGATGACGCCTTTTAGCCCAGTGCCATAACGTATGGAATAGTTTGTGACCGACATATCCGAATACCTGTTTAGCTACGCAGTGCCGATAATAGTTCGACCATCCCCTGAGTTTAGGATTTATCAGTTTGATAAGATCATTCACTGGAAGGGTTACGTGCTTTTTGATGAGTTCACGCAGATTGCTTAAGAACATCAACGTATTGGATTTACTCGGCTTGATGAGCAGTTTCCCTTTGTACTTCCTATGGTTGAACCCAAGAAAGTCAAAGCCATCGTTGATATGAGTAATGTGCGTTTTCTCTTCGGATAATGTTAAGCCTCTTTCCGCTAAGAAATCAGCAATCAACGGTTTGATATCGTTCTCGAGTACTTCCTTTGAAGCGCAAGTGACGACGAAATCGTCGGCATATCCAATAAAGTTAGCTCTTGCTCCTTTCTTAAGCGCGGTAGACTTAATGCGCTGTTCGAGACCCGATAACGTCATCAACATCAAGGTGGGGGATATAATTCCGCCTTGAGGAGTGCCTTCGTCGGTGTCGTAAAACAGCCCTTTGTCTACAAAGCCTGACTTTAGCCATTGCTCCAACATCCGTTTATCGATGGCGATGTTATCCATAAGCCATTGATGCCCTATTTTGTCGAAGCAAGCTTTAATATCTCCTTCAAGAACCCATTTAGCCGATTTCTTTAAAGCCAAACACTTGAAGCACTGGTCGACAGCGTCAGCCGTGCTACGATTTGTTCTAAAGCCATAACTATTCGGGTCGGCAGTTGTTTCTGATATAGGCTCTAGCGATAATAGGTGTAGCGCTTGTTGTGCTCTGTCTATCATGCATGGTATGCCCAGAGGTCGAAGCTTGCCATTCTTTTTGGGGATATAGATACGCCTGAGTGGTTTCGCTTGGTAAGCTTTCCGACTCAGTTGATTTACTGCTTTCATACGACGCGTGTCTGTATTCCAGACAACGCCGTCTATTCCAGGCGTTTTACTGCCTTTATTTTGAGAAACTCGCTTAACAGCAAGAAGTTTTGCTGAGCGAGAGTGAGTCAGTATCCACTGCAATGCTTTTGCTTTGCCGTGTTTACCGTCTCTAGTTGCCTTTGCGATACGCATTTGAAGCTTTAAGACGTTCGCCTCTGCGGCCTTCCAGTTAATGGATTGCCACAGTGCACTGTCAGAAGATGCACTAATCTCATTCGAAATCGTCATTTGCTTTTCTTCCTTAATAAAGTTCTTCAAACTCTCTCGCAACGAGAGACCAGTTGGAAGTGGGCTCACTTTCGTGATCAGGCACAAACCTGTATCTGCGTCATTACAATGCAGCCTTTGCTTTTTCCAACCTCCTCTACCCGCATCACTATCGGCCACAGGGGCTTTCCCGTAGGGAGAGATACAGGCTTACCGTGTTCCGTATGTCACGCAATGTCAGTTTAGATGCCCGCTATGGTGCGGAGAGTTCAATGATCACGAAAGAGCATGGGGCAATCTCTTTCCGACTCTCGTGCCTTTTGGCTACAGCGTATTAACCACTTCCGCTGTTTCACAACATAACGCACCTTACGCGGATTCACTTCTGTTCATCATGCTGACTACCTAGCACTCACCCGATGTTGTGGTTATCAGGAGGATCGTTCTCTCACGATTTCAATCCCGATTGGAAAATACCAACCTTCGTTACATTGTCAAAGCCGCTACTTTATTCAGGCTCCTAGGTTCATCTGGTGATACAGATGGTTCACTCGTTTAGCGGTGAACAGCGCTTCATACGACTTCACGTCGCACGCCCCAAAGTTTGTTAGATAGTTGAAACACGACACCTAACTCTTCATTTGATAATTCGTTCATAAGGTCTGTTAATGTCACCTTTGATAGCGGCAATTCAAACTCTCAGATGGCTATGCTCCAATGAGAGGTCAAAATTGACGTTGCTAGGAGTGTCAAAGTATGAAGAAAGGAAGATATGTAGAATAATCATAAATTTCCAAATAAGAGTTCTATCTATGACTGAAGAGCAACAAGCATTCCATGAGTTGGAATCACTGTGTGATAAAAAAGGTGCAATTCATGCTTTTTCGTACCTATGTCGTAGGGACTGTACCGTAGGCTTTTATGACCTTCTAAAGCCAGATAATTTGATGGATCTTTACAATCCCGAAAGGTTAATTCGTACCGAGTTGTCTGTTGTGCATGGGTTGATTCAAAAAAAAGGTTGTGATTTTACAGTCCTAACGGATGATGAAATAGAAGAGGTATCAGGACAGATAGAATCTCTACTGGGGCGCATTCATGAATCCCTTAAACATCAAAACATGCAGAGATTTTCGAAGGAAAATTTGCAGTTAAGCATGGTCGAGTTTTTTTCAGCTCCAGATATCGTTCGTGAGTTTGTGTTCTATTCAGCGGAGCAGGCTTTTGAATTCCAGTTTTCTGAGCTAGCTAAACAAAGATATGAAAATGATTCTGAATGGCTGAAATTGCATGTTGGCTTCGATATGTCAGATGCTTTCACGCTTTACAAGTCAATATGCAAACAAATGAACCTAAACGTTCAGAGGCATGCTGATGCTGGAGAACAAAGAGCTCAGTTTATATCCTATGTTGACGATTGCTGCATCTGTGTAGATACGTTGTGTGAAGATACTGGAATTGAAAAGCATATTACAACAGCATTTTTGGATGCCTTTAGCTCGACCTCTAATGAAACTAATACCCAATTTACGGCTATCGATAGTATCAATGTGGTTAATTTTAAACCAATATCAAAGGTTGACGATAAGTATTACCTCTTCCAAATAACAGCTCTTGCCCAGTCCATGTATGAAAGCCCTATCTTTTGGATGCGAGATGATAAGAAATACCTAAACCTTGCAGTAGAGCATAGAGGGCAATTTACAGAAGAGTACGCATACAACCGTTTGATTGAAGTATTTGGTGAGGGCAACGTTTTCAAAAATATCGACATCTTTAAGACCGCTTCAGAAAAGATTGGAGAGATAGATATTCTTGTAAAATATGGCACTAAGTTCCTTGTGATACAGGCTAAATCTAAAGGGATGACTCTTGGGGCAAAAAATGGCAATGCAAAAATCCTCAAGGATGATTTTGCCAAGGCGGTTCAAAGTGCATACAACCAAACAGTAGAATGTGCCGATGCTTTGCAGTTAGATGGCATTACTCTGAGGGATTCTGATGGAACAGTCTTTGAGCTGAATTGTAAACCGTCAATTGTTTATCCAGTATGTTTGACGTCTGAAAGCTACCCCTCCCTTAGCTTCCAGTGCAGACAACATTTGGAATATGTCGAGACGGATAAAATTGCCCCTCCATTTATCTTAGATGTGTTTTTCTTAGACATTTTAACCGAATTTCTTAAAAACCCACTGTTCTTAATGAGCTATGTGGATAGGAGGGTAGGATATCTAGACTCGATGATGGCTAGTACGGAAATCGTACTCTTATCTCTGCATCTCAAGAATAATTTGTGGCTCGACAAGAAAGAGGCTGATTTCGCACACTATGGGGACGACATCGCATCAGAACTTGACGCCTGTTTTATGTCGCGGCGCCTTGCATTAGGAGGGCGTATAACTCCTGATGGTGTCTTGAAAAGGTACTCGAAAGGTTTCATCAGCAAGCTTTTGTTCAAGATAAATAGACTAGAAAATGACAGTTTGACGGACTTGGCTTTTTCTTTGATGAAGTTAAATGAAGCGTCATTAGATATGTTGGATGATTCAGTGTCAGCCATATCAGCAAAGGCTCGCTTGGATAACAAATGCCACGATTTCAGTATGCTTTTAGAGGATGGGGCTGGCATAACCATCCACACTTCTACTGGAGATCATCAGGAAGAACAAGAACGCTTATCAAGGTACATAAAAGCGAGAAAATACAAGCAAAAACAAGATACTTGGATAGGAGTAGTCATTGACCCTGTTTGGGGAATGGTGAGGTGTATTGTTTTGTTAGATGATGAATGGTGTTATGACGAAGAAATGGATCAGGCTACGTTAGAGATGCAATTGGGTTCCAAACCTAATCCTTTGCAGATAGCTAAAGCTCTTAAACAACCGAAAACAGGGAGAAACAAACCTTGCCCTTGTGGAAGTGGAAATAAGTACAAAAGATGTTGTGGTAGCTAATTTCCGGTGTGTTATTTGTTGACTAATAAAACACAGTCTTTATTATTGCGCGCCCTTAGCTTAGCTGGATAGAGCACGTCCCTGTTGAGACAGTGTCAAAGTATTTATGAGCCGTGTGAGGGGAGGCTGTAGTTAGTTATTGATATCAATCTATTGCATAAGCACTTAAGTTTTAGTAGTTTACCCATAGGTCGGGGAGATGATTTAACTTTCCTATGCTATCTGCCATAGGCAATACACAATGGCTATTTTGCCCTTATCTTTACTACTAAATGTTTTCAAATGTCATGTAGGACAATGATAAAACCTCCCCGTCCCTCCCTTTCCTAAGTAATGGTGTTTTATATGTTTGGAGTGCCAACCAAACTTCATGAATGTTTAACTGTCACCGACTTGTATCAGTTTCTAGGAGTTGATGAGGATAAAACAGTTGGTCTTTTATATGGTGATAATATTCGTTACCGTTCATTTCAAATCCCTAAAAAGGGAGGAGGAGAACGGACAATTTTTGCACCTGTAAAGAGTCTTAAAAATATACAAAAGAAGGTTCAAGCCGAGCTAGAGACGTACTATAAACCAAGGAAGAGTGTACACGGCTTTGTCGCTGGTAGAAGCGTTCTCACCAATGCCAAACCTCATGTTCGTAAAGAGTTTGTACTCAATATCGACCTGAATGATTTTTTTGGCTCGATTAACTTTGGTAGAGTTAGTCGACTCTTTCAAAGCCCACCTTTAAGCCTGAACCAAAATGTAGCAAGTGTTTTAGCTCAAATATGTTGCTACGAAGGAGTTCTGCCTCAAGGTGCACCAACATCACCTGTTATTTCCAATATGATTTCTTTTCGATTGGATAGGCAGTTGAGGAATTTAGCCCACAGACATTCTTGCACTTATACGAGGTATGCTGATGATATTAGTTTCTCGTTTACGAATAAGAAAAGGTCGTTACCTAAAGAAATTGCATTCTTTGATAGTAATGATGAGTTGGCTCTTGGTCATGGACTTACAAGTATCATTGAAAGCAATTGGTTTGAAATTAATGATAAGAAGACTAGGATTCAGCACAGAACTCAAAGGCAATCTGTTACAAATGTCACCGTCAATGAAAAAGTGAATGTCAATCGAAAATTCATTCGTCAAACCTCTTCAATGCTTAATGCTTTGCTTAAGTTTGGTGCAATTGAGGCTGAGCGAGAATACTTCGAAAAATACCACCGAGGCTATATCGCTAATAGACAGCACATTAAAATTGCAAAATCTCCAGGTAAGATATTTCTACAAAAAGTACGTGGTAGGTTAAATTACATACGTTCTGTTCGAGGTAAAACTTGTAGTGTCTGGCGAAAACTAATGTTTGACTACACTGTTGCAATCGGGAAACCTGATGAAACATATAAAAAATGTTTTTGGGAGATAGCTGCAGAGTCAACGTATATAGTCTACGATATTACAGCTGAAGGTGATGGACAGGGAAGTGGCTTCTTACTTGAGGGGGTCGGTTTAGTCACTAATGAACACGTCATCGAAGGTGTTACTAACGAGAATATAGTCGATGCTCTTGTTTTGCGTTGGCTGCCAAATGAATCTAAAGAGTTTATTGGACTAGAATTGGCTTGGAAAAATAAAGCGAAGGATTTGGCGGTTATTACATCTGACTTTATCTTCAAAGATAATAATCCTCTAGAGATAGAACCAGAGCCTGATTATAGCGAAGGTGCAACAGTTTTCGCCATTGGTTATCCTTCATTCGAATCAGAACATGGGAATCGTGCAACTATCCTAAAAGCCAAAATTAAACGTCAGATGACAAGAGAAAGTCAGCCAAGAATCCTCATCGATGAGCCAATAATTCACGGTCATAGTGGTGGTGTTGTACTAAATGAACATGGACGAGTTGTGGGTGTAGTTGCGAATGGAAACGCTAAAGGTGCATTGAGGCTCGCTCCTGACGCTTTTATACCTATACAAGTTTTGATTGAGGAGCATGCAAATCGGCAGTCAGCAAAAAAGGCTGCTGTGCTTCAAGCTGTAAATTGACACCTAGGATTAGTATTGTTAGGTTAGTGTTTCAAGACTGTGCTGAGCTGCTAAGCTCACACTGGGGAGCGAAAGCGACCGTACGTCCCTTCTAAGGATGTGCCAGTTGGGCGACAATATGTCAGACACATTTGAACGAATCCAAAACAGACAAGTGTTTGATTTTCCAAGTTCCCTAAGGAGGATTTTGGAAAGTGGCTTATACAGTTGGTATCGAGGGGGCGAATCCCTCACTCCCACCATATTTTAAAAGGTCTGATGTATCAGGCCTTTTTTCAATCTGAAGGTTCTACAAGATAGCAACAGCCCACACTGGAGCTAGCACATGCTATCAAATCATCGTTTACCCTCACGCAAAGCATTGTACCTTTTTACCAGTAGAACAGGTGTCTATACCTTTCGATGGAGCATTAGGAATAATGGCATGCACCACCAGCCTATATTGAGTTTAAAACCAGAGACTACATAACGGCTGTTCTGCTCGCTTTCGAATTAGCAAGCCGAATCCTTCAAGTTACCAGCCTTACCATAGATGAAGTAAAGTTAATATATGATGACTTTCTAGGTCAGAAAAGGATGGAGAGTCAACTACTGAACAGCGTTGATATTATGATGTGCCTTACGGATTTTAGTGCTAAAAGCTAGACTGAATATCGAAAATGTTGGATTAGTTTTGTTCAGTGCCTTGCTCCGTCAACGACACTAGATAGCGTGAGGAGTACTCACATTGAAAAGTGGAAACAGACACAGACTTGTAGCGCTACTACTATGAAGAAAAAACTCCGTTTACTCTCTGGCTTTAGTTATCAAAGCAAGGCTAATGCACTGTCAAAGCTTGGTTTTGATTAGTCGCATACCGAATTGGTAAAATGATGCATCTATCTATATTTTAAAATGCATCACATTACCTTATTTCAGAGAAGGGGCGATTATGAGGCGTTATTTGCCCGCTACTCCTTTCTGTTTCTTGGCTTCGTATTCTTTTATGGCTTCCTGCTTTATTTTAGCTTCGGCTTTTGCTGCTGCTTTCTCTACTTTTTCTTTGGTTGGGGCATGAAAAAGGTCGACACAATAGTGATTCACCTTAAAATCAGCACCAGTACCACCATTAAGTTTATGTTCAGTATCAAATCGTAAACCGTCAGGACGTTTGTTGTTGATTATGATATTTTTGGCAGCCAGACCTTGGTGCCATTGCTGCATTGCATGAGAGGCTCCACTGGTTAGCTTCGAATAAAAAATTATACCACCGTAACAGCTATTTACCCCGCCTTGCGCGTAACTGCCTAACAGCTGGTTGTCTAAGCCTTTGTACACATACTCGAAGCCTTCCCATAGTTTGGCTTCCATTACCCACTTATATAAATCACCACTTGAACTGGTAGTTTCAATGTAAATGTCGCAATGGCCACCTTATTGTGCGTCATGGTGGACAGAGGGGTACTTTTGCTTCAGTTGAACAATAATGTGTTCAGTTATGGCATCCTCACCCTTTTCATAGTGATGCTGTCTGCCGGATTCTGTATTGCTTATGATATTGTTCAAGTCTTTATCAATTTGCTTTACGAAAGCGTCATAAGAAAGCGGTGTTTGCCTAGCCAGTTGGTCTAAAACTTCGGGGGCTACAGCAAAGATGTTTTGCATACTGTATCCAGCTGCCATTGCTAAGTTTTCGATAGGGGCGCTCATCATTACTTAGTGGCCTCCATCGTTGAAGTAAGCTTATTGATGAAGTAAGGGTAAATCCTTTCGTTGAGTTCTCGTAGTGGAATGTCGTTACCATCGTCATCAATAAAAGAGCCTTCCGATATGGCTGTTAGGTACTGCGTATGTGTAAGCTCTTCAAGGACATCTTCAATCAAAATATCATATAGTCTATATCTGACTTCCAAAGCTGATAGAGGGTGTGCAGTAAGCGCAAATGCAGCTTGGATAAGTATGTTGTCAATTTCTGGTTTTTTATTGAGAGCAGCCCGCAGCCCGCCAACTGTTAAATCTTGTTGAGTCGGGTTGTGTGTCAGGTAATCGACTATTTCATCGCAGAGGGTATAGATAGGAGATTCCGTCGACTCGACTAACTCCTTTAACTGTTCTCTTAAGCGGGCTGCATTCATCATAATGGTGGCTATTCTTATGTGATTTATACGTGAGACAGTACTTTATCGATAGCAAAGTTGAAGTCTTCTAGTCGTTTCGATTTATTTATAGAGAAGTCTGTAAGTGGCTGCGAAGTATCGAGCATCTTAGGTTGACCTGCAAGTCCTACTTCAATGTCTACTACTCATTTTGTTCCAGCTTGTGCAAACTCCCATTTTTTTGAAACAGCAAACTTTGCATGTACGTGACCACCACCTTCTCCAGCTTGGTGGTAGTTGTCTTGCTTTAGGCACTTCTGCTTACTTTTTAATGGGATGCGAACCGGATTCCCGTTTGTAGTTACGTGCCCTAGCTTGGTCACGAATCCGTCCGCTGAGTTGTAAAGTGGCTCTATTGCACTGAATACATTTGTTGCATTACCACAGTCAATTTTGTTAAGTGTCAAAAACCGTCTAACGATAAACAGTTGGTCTTGACTTGCGCTAAGAGACATCGCGTTCCTATCAACAGATAAGATTAGTTTAGATAGAGAAGAGCACCAATAAACAACATGGAATAACTGAGTTCTTACTTTCCTCTTCATTGTATATGTTGTATTCGCATTTTGCTGTGCTTGTCCTGTTTGGGACAAATGTGCTGCTGGGACTGGCTCTTCTATCTCTTTTTCAGTAACCGTTGAAACAACTAAGCGGTTATATGTATCGCTCCCCATTGCTACTGTATCGGAAAGGATAGGGTAAACAGTATTCGTCTTCAGAGTATTCAAATCGGCTTTGTCTTCGACTGGAAAAGGGAAGGCGTCCTTTATCGTTGTATTTGTAGTTATCTGAGGGTTTGCGTAAAGGTGGCTCAAAGCTGATTGGGCTTTGGCATCGGTTACAGTGAATACCTCTACCTGTCGTGTATCTAGTTGTAGAGCTAAAAGTCCTAATTCGTTAACTTTATCCTTCAAGTTCTGATTAGAACTGATTGTGGTTAGAACAGAGTCTTTAAAAGTATCTTTAGAGTTTGCAGTTGTTGCCATTACTTGATTTATTTGACTTTTTGTAAAGTGGAAATTGAATCTAGCAAGTAAAGTATCGAGTTGATGTGCATAAGATGTCGGCATAAATCTTCTTCTAGTTATTGATTATACAATCAGTGGCATGAAATTATCATATTCGTAGTATAATGCCACCTAATAAATGTGGTTATGAGTAGAAATGCACAACTTTGTAGTTTCGCCATCATCCGTGAGATTGTGGATAACAAGGCGATAACATGAATGCTGAAAGGTATACATATCATATTGAATCGACGGTTTAATGTATGCACTGAACGGCCACATGTATTGGCACTGAAAGGGGGAAGTCTATTTGTGATTTCTCTCTTTTTCTTTCAGCGTACTTATTGATTGGTAGGATAAATAGTAGATTAACTAGTCTGTTCCTTAGTATGTTTGTGTCTACTCGATGAACATGGGGTGAAGCATTATACTACAAGGCCTGTAGCGAGATTGATTAGAGGAGTATCGTGATAAGACATACCCTGTCAAAGAAAGAAGCCTCCTTTCTATCTAAATTAAAACAAAAATTTAGGCATGGTTGTCGTGAGGGTAAGAGGGAGATGCAGTATGATTGTTTCTCTTGACCATTGAACAACCAAAACTGAACAAGGTAATGAAAACATTATCTCGATAAGATAAAAGTGGAGCTTAGTCGAGGTACATAACCCCACATTGACCACCATATCCAGACTTTTGGCGCTAGAACCGACTCGTGACAGATTTTGGCATAATTTCTTATATCACTGTAGGCAATTGAGCGATCAAGGAGTGTCATCTTAAGAACCATTTAAAAACAATATCTTAGGTTTGGTTTTCGTGAGGGTGAAGCGAAATGAGTATGACTGTTTCTCTTGACCATTAAACAACTAAAACTGAACAAGACAACGAAGATATTATTTCGATAAGTTAAAAGTGGAGCTTAGTCGAGGTATGGAACCTTATAATACCCATCATATCCAATTAATTTGTGTTAAGAGCGACTCGTGGTAGCTTTTGTTCTCATTCCTTATATCACTGTAGGCAATTGAGCGATCAAGGAGTGTCATCTTACGAACCATTTAAAAACAATAACTTGTGTTATGGTGTGTATCACGGGATAACTTTGGCCAATTTATCAGTACTCACATACCCCTATAATGATTTTATTTAGCAATTAATAGAGACAAGTTATGAGTAAAAATATTCTAGCTGCTTTCGGTGGTAGTGCCAGTGATTCTATACGTAGCATTATTGCTCAAGCTATGGCATTTCGTTTGGAAGGTTTTGAATGTAAAGATGGCGAGTTTTATCTATCAGATGAGAACTATGACTTAGCAATAGTTATTATTGGTCAACTAGATGCTCAAACTAAAAAGCTCAGAGATGCTTATTCTGAGATTGAGCAATCAGAAAGTGTTGATAGTTACTTTGGTAACTTAGCCATCGATGAACTGTTTGTTGCTAACGGTTTTATCCGAGGTTTTGAGATAATTCTCAATGCACAACATTACGATATGAAACGCCGTAATTTAGTTTCAGAAGCTTCAGTGATGCAAGCAATGCTTCAGATTCGAAGGGCAACGGCTAAACTACGAAAAGCTATTGATGATCTGATGTCTATAGAGCGCCAACTTCGCGTTGCTTCAACGGAAAAGCATCAAATGAGTTTAGAGATGACGAGTGATAAAGTTACTAAGCTCACAGCAGCGACAAAAGCAGCAAGCGTCAATTAAACTGCCTAGCATTCTTTTTATTTGAATCTATTGATGTTACTGGGTCTGATACGTACTGTTGTCTCCTTTTTTATTTGGAGCCAATAGTATGTTGAAAAAATTTGAGAGTCGCCTTGTATCAGTTTCTAATAATGTAGCCAGTCTTAGAGAGCTTATTACCCCTATTATTAACGCAAATGAATACATTTGTATTGTGACAGGTGAGTGCGTCAAGTTTTCGTATCCTGAGCAGAATGGAGGCGTTGATTTTGACACTAAAGTTAAACAACTATCTGAAATCTTTCGTATTCCATTTGGCGATATGGATGGAGGGTTTGGTTCTAGGAACTGTCTAATCAAACATAGTATTAAAGATAACTTGACCGAATTGACTGTTGATTTAAGCTCTGAAGAAGGCGACTTGTTAGAGACTTACCTGTGTGAACAATTGCTATCACTATTTAGGAAGCTTGAGCGTAAATATAAAATGAGAACAACGATTTAGGTTAAAACTAATACGTTGTTCTGCTGTCAGTAAGCATTTAGTTTTCGGTTTCACCTCTGATTTACTAATGCACCATTTTATCAACTGTTCGAATAACTTCGTATAGAAATGGGCTCACACTCATTCCATACTGTTTCGTCAGGTTTCGTATAAATCTCAGTGGTTTTGGCGTCGTTATGAGCCATCCTGCTGGTGGCACTTAAGCCTTTTTGTTCAATCAACCGAGCAGCTAAGGAGCGAATCTCGTGATACGTAGGCCTTTGGTTGCTCGGTAAGTCAGACTTAACTCCCACTTTGTCGCGGATTTTACTGAACTGCTTACTTAGGTAATGACTTTGCACTTGATAGATATGGTCACAATCATGAGCTATGCCTCGTTGCTGTTGTATAGGCTTCTTATGGACGATATAAGGGCAGGATACCCGATCTGAATAGCTTAGCTGTACAATGTCGTAGATGGACTGAGTGACAGGGATCTTCACTCTAGATGCTGCTGAGTTTTGGACTTTTTGTCTATGAATATAAAGGTATCCATAAACTTTTTCACCATGGAGCATATTTGGTTTCTTATCTTGATTCCATACAATCCCACAGCGGTTATCTTTGGGTTCTTTTATGTTGTATTTGATACGACATACTTCGTTGACAGAGTGTGTCGTCTCTAACGTCAACGCCATAGCGACTTTAAGAAAGGTTGGTGCGTTACTATAAATTAACTCAAATTCTTCTAACGTCAGTCTTTGGCGCTTTTTAACACGTTCTGACTTCATGACTTTCAAACGCTTTTTATTGCGCATGAAGTTATCTGTTATAAATGATTGATCGGCTAGGTAACTGAATGCTTTCTTGATATGGCTGAGGTTATTGTTGTAGTTCTGAGATGAAGACTCACCATAATGTGTTTTTAAGAATGCATTCAACATTTCTAAGTTCAAGTCATGCGTGAGTATTGTTCCCAAATCATCACAGAGTTTCTGCATTATTGATTGATACTTCTTCAGTGAACCTTGTGAAAGTTCTTCTCTTTCAATCAACGGAAAGATTTTGTTTAGCGCTTTCTCTAAAGGAATATTGAATCTACCTACATTCTGATCTGTAGACTGGTGAGCTTGCTTAATGCGCTGTGCCATTGAGCGGTATTGGATATTATAGTTAACCGCTTCATTGATAGCGTGGAGCTTTTTTGTATCTTTAGGGAAATTGAAATAACGCCCAGACTCAAGTTTTAGGCGGTAACGTACCTTGCCATCTTTGTGTTGATATCGATAAAGATAAGGCGGTAAGTCGATATTTTTGACAGAGCGGTTTCTACCCATAGTTAGATCTCCTAATGATAGATCACTACCCTAAGCGTGGAGTAGTGATCTAATCACCGACGTTCATTTGCAGTTACTAAACTGAAGGCCACTGTTATCATCTACTAAGACGAGTAGGTTACCGCTTGGTGTTAATACATAGGGTAAGTAGCCTTTCCTGCACCAGTTATGTACGGTAGCTGTCGTGATCCCTGAACCTGGGTACTTTTCTTCAAGATACTTTTTAGGTGTTAGTGTTCGCGCGCTCATAATTGTTCTCCACTTCATTGTATTGGTTTAAAGGCAGATGATCGTTCACCTGAAATTAATGTAATCAGTAATAACAACGGATTTGACAAATAAGGACGCTAATTTGCTTGTTTAATTGTTTTTCGAATAATCGAAAAGACGCGAATTGGGCCAAAGTGACAAGTCGGTTGTGACTTAAAGACCAAGACCGGGGAGAGGTGTCGTGGGGGCGTATGAGAGTGATTAATTGACCATGTGAGCACTGTATACTGTCACGATAATGTCACCATCGTGATCTTTCATGTTCTCACAATTTACCCAATTATCGCCTAAGGTTATGAAAAATATAAATATTAATCGGTTTTTCAAACCCCAGAAACGGTGAAACCCCGGTGTTGGTAGCATCGGGGTTTCGAATTTCTAGATTTCTCGATTGGTAAGATCGATTATCTTTTCTATGCAGAAGGCTTGGATTAATCCAATCTTATTCCTTGGTAGGGAATTAGATACGGATGAAGTCCATGTGCTCAACTTTAGGCTTGAACGCGTGACGTTGAACGTCTTGCGGCTTAACCTTAACTTCTGCGCCGTCAATCACTAGAGTGATTGTTTCGTAGAATTCAGGCTTATCCATTTGGTTGATCACTTCAGCGTGAACAAGTTCGATAGCTACAGCTGCTGCTTCGCCACCGTAGATTACAGCTGGGAATTTACCAGCGTGACGTAGGCGGCGGCTCGCACCTTTACCTAGTTCAGTACGTACTACTGCTTCAAATTTCATAGTTTTACTCTCAAATTAGTAAAAATTAACTTCACACCTCAATGCGACCTTGAGTATGTGGTAAAGCTTAGGCATAAACGAGTTCATGCTTAAGCGAGCGCGGATACTAACATCACATTCAAATCTGAGCAAGTCAGAAGCCCATCTCAAAGTGAATTTCCTTCGATAAATGATTCGTTTGGAGATAAAACGTTCACTAGCGCTTACTTACCCCATTTTATCGTCTTTTACATTGCCTATCTTATCTATTTATAGCGCTGCTAAATCATCAAGTTAATGAACGGAAAATGAATGTTTGCCTAAGACTTGGTTAAGGCTTGGTTGGTTAATCTTAGTGTTAATTAAACAGCAGAATGAATAGGTAAAAATATGGAACCGGTAAGCATTGTCGTAATTACGCTAAACGAAGAGAAACGCATTAGCCGCTTAATGGAAGAGTTGAGTGTGCAAACCCACCAAGAGTTTGAAGTGATTGTTGTCGACTCGAACAGTGAAGACAACACAAGGGACGTTGCGCAAGCCTATGAAAACGCGTTGCCAAAATTAACTGTTCATCATATGGAAAATCGTGGTGTGAGCCTTGGACGAAACACAGGTGCTTCATTGGCGCAATACAACAGAATCCTTTTCTTAGATGCTGACGTGAGCTTGCCCCGAAACTTTCTTGCGAAAGCGCTTTATGAACTAGAGGAGAAGAAGCTTGAAGTGGCGGGTGTGTACATGAGCTCGAAAGGTCTGCCGCTTGTACACAAGTTTGGTTACGGCTTATTTAACGCAGGCTTGTTCACTACCCAGTTCTTTTTCCCGACGGCGATTGGCGCATGTATTTTCTCGACTAAACGCGCGCATGATGAGATCGGCGGTTTCGATGAAGAGATCGTCCTGTGTGAAGACTGTGACTACGTAAAACGTGCGAGCAAAACATGGCGATTTAGATTCCTGAATATGACCTTTGGTTTTGACCCACGTCGTTTAGACCAAGATGGCGTTGTGAAGACAGGCTCAACTTATCTTAAAGCCAATGTAAGACGCTTCTTCAAAGGCGAAATGCGTAACAACGAGATGAACTACAAGTTTGGTCACTACAAAGAACAGTAAGTATTGAGGTTGTTATGTTTGATGGACTAGGGCTGTTTCTGGGGGCATTGGGTGATGCTCTCATTGGCCCAAACCTATTTGTACCGGGAGAGCCCTTCTTTATCGCAGCGGGCTTTCAACTGTATTCAGGTGCATGGATGGCGTTGGTTTTGGTGATGCTAGGTGGTTTGCTTGGTGACCAACTCAGTTATTTCATTGGTTATAAATACGGTGCTAAGGCACAACGAAGGCTCATTAAGTTTCGACCTAAAACCAAAAGATTAATTGCGCGCTGCCGCTATCTGGTTGCTCGCAAAGGCACATACATCATTCTTTTTGCTCGTTTATTAGGGCCTATCGCTTGGGTTGTGCCATTTATAGCTGGCTCGCATCGTGTACCGTGGCGTAATTTTAGTGTGTTGGCGTTTATCGGCTTGGCTCTTGGTGGTGGACAGTTCATTGCTTGGGGCATGTTACTGGCGCATGGCGTTGAAAACTTCCCGTGGCTTAATAGCCTTAAGATATTTATCTCTGAGCATAATAGCTTGATCGTCGGGGTATTCGCGGTATCGGTTTTCACCATTATTGGTTATCGAATGAAGTGGCGACGCTTGGTGCTTAAATCCAGTGTGCTGTTGTTGGCGTGGGTATTGTTTGCGAACTACGCTCACTTTTTCTGGAAGGCCGATGATTTTCAGAATCAACCAGAGACGGCTCAAATTGACAAAGTCGACTGGAATTCGGTTACCTATAAAGCGTTCCCAGGCAAATCTTCGTTCTACTCGGCACAAGCGATCAACGTAATTTATGTTGGAGCAACCCCCAGAGATTTAATGAAGCAATTAGGCTGGATAGAGAATCAAACGTTCTCTCGAAATGAGATTGAATGGGCTGGCTATCTCGCATTGCTTAGAGACAAAACGCCGCCAGTGTCCGATTTATATTGGAGAGACAAGCCACAAGATATGGCGTTTCAATTGCCGGGTAACTTGATGAAGCGTAGCCATATTCGCTGGTGGCGCGCAGGTGTTGATATTAAAACTAACCAGCCTCAGTGGTTAGGCGCAATTAGTTATGATGATGGCCTTAAAGTCACCCCTTACTCAGGCATTGTGACCGTCCTTCATAACATTGACCCTAATGTTGATGAAGAGCGAGATCGGCTCGCTAATCAGATACGAACGTCATTACCAGATATTGATATAGATAAGTACCCATTGGCTACGGTGGAAGTGATCGATGACGATCATGACTATTATACTGATGGCCGGATTTTGATGATCGGAGTAGCAACCTACCGCGATGATTCACAAGCTTTGGATGTTGCTGTGAACGATGTACAGAGTGATATATAGAGCGACCAGATCGAGCCTTGTTTGAACCCTCCGTCAAACAAGGCTTTGCAATTTCTACTGGACTGTATCTATACAAACATAACCCCCCTCTCATGTAATTCCTCGGCTATAAATTTTTCAATTTTGACTATGCTGATTAAGGGCGAACAAGCAGCGAAAGCTGAGGATAACGTTATGCAAATGAATCCGATTGGTTGGTTTGAAATATATGTTGATGACATGTCGAGAGCAAAAAATTTTTATGAATCAGTATTTAAAGTGACGCTGGATAAGTTGGACAATGAAACTGGAATCGAAGTTGAGATGTGGGTATTTCCTTGCGATATGGACAACTATGGCGCCACAGGAGCTTTATGTAAGATGTCCGGTGTAAAAGCGGGAGGCAACAGCACCATGGTTTACTTCTCTTGTGAGGACTGTGCCACAGAAGCAAGTTTGGCTGCGGCCAATGGTGGCGCGCTACAAGTACCCAAAATGGACATTGGTGAGCATGGTTTTATCAGTGTAGTGAGTGACACGGAAGGCAATATGATTGGGCTTCACTCGATGAGCTAATCATATTGAAGCGAGAAAAGCTTTGTTAAACCAGAATAAAGTTAAGCCCTAGCGTTGTGCTAGGGCTTATCGTGTTTATTTAGTTTATTTAGTTTATTTAGTTTATTTAGCGCGTTTAGCTTACTTAACCTTTGCTTAGTTTAAGCACCAGAGAGGCTTTCAATCCGCCCATTGAGCTCTTGCTGAGCGTTAGGCTGCCTCGGTAGCTGTGCGCCATTTCATTCACGATGTTAAGCCCCAACCCTGTTCCCGGTGTGGTTTCATCAAGTCGAACACCACGTTTGGTGACTTGCTCAAGTTTCTCTTCAGGAATGCCTTGGCCATCATCTTCAATCACCAATTCAATGTTGCCATCGTCGAGTTCATTCGAATGGACTCGGATAATGCTGCTCGCCCATTTGTAACTGTTCTCGAGTAGGTTGCCGACCATTTCATCAAGGTCGGTTTTTTCTACTGCTACTTCAATCTCAGAGTCTAGCTCGTTAATCATGGTGACTTCGTTAGCAGCGTAGACTTTATCAAACGCCATTGAGATAGCTTCAACACGCTCACAAGGTGATGACTTCACCGAAAGAATGTTCATTGCACCTGCCATGCGTGCACGGCCAAGATGATAATCTATTTGGTTCTGAATCTGATGAATGGGTTGTTGTAACAAGGTCTTATCATCATCTGGAAGTCGCTCTATCTCATTTTTCAAAACCGACAGCGGTGTTTTCAAAGCGTGAGATAAGTTTCCTGCGTGGTTACGCGCTCGCTCCAATAACTCTTGATAGTGGAAGAGTAGGGCATTGAGGTCAGAAACCAATGGAGAAACCTCTTTCGGGTAGTTATCGCTTAACCCTTGTTGCTCGCCGTTTCTTAACATCACCAGTTCACGTTGCATCTTATTGAGTGGCAATAGCGACCAGCTGACTTGAATACCAATCAACATCAGCACGCCCACAAACAACAGCATCAGAATCAACCAGACTTGACCTGTAAGCTCAGTAAGTGTGGATTCTAATGGGTCTTCATCAATACCAATGGTGATCGTGACAGGATCGTTCAATTCAGGCAGATAGATATCCTGCTCGATGTAAATCAGCTTTTCTTTCTCAGGCCCTTTGATTGAAGTATGAATCGGCGAACGCTTGATGGTGAGGTCTTTGTCCCATAGCGAGCGAGATCGAATAATCTGGTCTTGGGTAGCGGCACGCCAATAAATACCACTGTAGGGTTGGTTAAACCTAGGGTCAGACAGACGCTCTGCCATGATGAGGTTACCACTGTCGTTGGTTTCTATGTTGGCGGTTAACTCGTCCATGGTTAGGCTGAGCTGTTGCTTGACGTCATCGACCAAGTAATCGTTAACCAACTTAGGTATTCCGACGCCTGCCGCTAATATCATCGCACCTAGCCAAAAAGCCGCGGCGAGGAGCAAGCGGCTTTTTAGACTGACGTTTTTAAGTGTTCGTTTTTTTAGATTCATACGTTACCAGCCTGTCTTTGCTCATCTTGCTATGAGAACAACGACGATCAGCACAGGCTGCCCACTAATTGGAGATTGCTCTTAGCTTAATTAAATACAGCATTATTCAGCATTCAGTTGGTAGCCAAGGCCACGAACGGTTTTGATGATCTTTGGTGCGATTTTCTTACGAATACGACCGATGAACACTTCAACCGTGTTCGAGTCGCGGTCGAAGTCTTGCTTGTAGATGTGCTCAACTAACTCTGTGCGCGAGATAACCTTGTTTTGGTTATGCATGAAGTATGCGACAACTTTATATTCTAGCGCCGTGAGGCTAACCGCTTGACCTTGCCACAACACTTTAGAGCTGCGTGTGTCTAGGCTTAAATCACCAATTTGAAGTATAGGAGCAGCACTGCCTGACGCTCGGCGTAGTTGAGCTCGAATACGGGCTATCAGCTCGACCATTTCGAATGGTTTAGTTAGGTAGTCATCAGCGCCTGCATTCAAGCCTTCTACACGTTGGGTCAGCGTGTCACGCGCACTTAAGATAATCACTGGCGTGTTAATGTTTTCGTCTCGAATGCCTTTTAATACGGTTAGGCCATCCAGTTTAGGTAGGCCTAAATCGAGAACGATGGCATCCCACTCTTCCGATGTTGCACGGTAGAGTGCATCAATACCATCTTGAGAAAGTTCTGGAACCCAGTCGGCTCCCTCAAGGGTTTCTAGAATTTGTTGGCCCAAGCGAGGTTCGTCTTCAACGACTAAAATTTTCATAATTGTTCTTCTTAATTCTTGTAATGACTGTTCGTTGTGCTTAATTGCTCGTCGTGATCAATGGCGTCTTTAAAGTTGCGGCGCTTACTTATTCACCGTGCTTAATTGCGTCTTTAAAGTTTCGTCCTTTAATCATGAGCATTTCTAACGTCTCAGCGTTGTATTCGACTTTGATGATGTTGTTTTGGTAATTGATTTTTAGTTCATACACCCAAATGTCGTCATCTTCTTCTAGCTCTACTTTAATGATTCTGCCATGAAGATCGTTCTCAACGGCCGCATACATTTCTGAGAAAGGGCGAATATAGCCTTCGCGTACGGCTTCGTAGACTTCGTCTTGATCTTCTTCAAATTCGATACGGGTTCCCGCTTTATGGACATCTTGTACAAGATCATGACCGTTATGATCTGAGTCAGCCCACGCACTAGCGGCGACACATAAGCCTAAGCTTAAAGAAAACATAGAAATCATAACTTTACTAAACATAGCGAATCCTAGAGAAGGTTGATAGCGTTCAGTATAAAAAAGTAATTCTGAACAGAAAGTGAACCTGATGAATAATGAGATTTAGGTTCTCAAAAAATGAGATGTTAACGTTGCTGAAGCTCGTCTTCGAATATCTTGTCTCTCATTTTCCAAAAACGCCCGACTTTACGTGCAATCACGAATTGAGGTGGGCGGAATCTATGTTGGTGAGCAACCACTTTCGTTGGTGAAGCTTCCTCAAAAGGGCGGTGTCTGTCGGCAAGGTGAGGGCGAACAAATTGATCCTTAAAGTTCTGCTTCTGTTTCTTGGTGGTTAATGACCAAAACTCATGCACCTGCGCTTGGTTTTCGCCACGGTAAGTGACTTTAAGTTGCGACTTACCTTTGTCGTCCTTGAGAACGTTAAGATCCATCTCTAAACACTCAAACACCAACGCATCTTTTAGGTTTAACGCTTCCTTAAGCTTTTTATCTGGGTCGACCAAGGTGGCATCGCACTCATGGCAAATGCGCGCGGCAATGTCGTTGTCAGCGCCGCATTCACCGCAGTATTTGGCTCGGAAGCGATAATTACAGTGTTCGCGTTCGCCCGTGTCTTCATCGGTAAAGTAGCCTTGGCATTTACGGCCAAAATGCTCGAGCAAGAAGCCATTGCTGTCTAGCTTGCCCCAGAAGTTATTGTTGAAGCCGCATGCAGGGCAGGGGATAGTGATGATTTCACTGTCTGAGTCGGGTTTAGGGTCGCCCACTTCAGGTTGGTAAAGATCGTAACTGTTGCCTGCATAGTCTAGCACCAAACACTCTTTTTTACCCGGCGATAAGCGTAAGCCACGGCCAACGATTTGTTGATACAAACTGATGGACTCTGTCGGGCGCAAAATCGCGATCAAATCCACATGAGGGGCATCAAAACCTGTGGTTAATACCGATACGTTAACCAAGAACTTGATTTTACGTTCTTTGAAGTCACTGATGATTTGGTCACGTTCGAGAGTTGGTGTGTCGCCGATTACGATTGACGATTCACCTTCGGGCAGTAAGCCAAGAATCTCTTGTGCGTGTCTAACAGTGGCAGCAAATACCATGATCCCTAACTTGTCTTTGGCCAGCTCAATGATCTGGTCGACAATTTGTGGGGTCGCACGTTTAGATTGCTCGATCACCATATCGAGTTCTGCTTCTTTGTAGCGGCCTGTACTTGCAGGTTTTAGCTGTGAAAAGTCATAACTCAATACTGGCGCATCGATCATACGTGCTGGTGTTAGAAAGCCTTCGTCCAACAAGTAGCGAATCGGCAACTCGAAAATACAATCTCTGAAAAACCTAGGCTCTTCAGATCGTACTTGTCCACGCGTGTGATACTGATAAAGCCAACCCATACCAAGACGATAGGGGGTCGCGGTCAGTCCAAGCACCTTGATGCCCGAATTATTCTCGCGCAAGTGAGTGATCACTTTTTGGTAGCTACTGGTCTTTTCATCGGGAACACGGTGGCATTCGTCGATAACCAACAGTGAAAATTGGTTAGAGAATGAATCGAGGTTGCGAACCACAGATTGAACCGAAGCAAACACCACTTGTTGGTCTGTTTCTTTTCGCCCTAAACCCGCAGAGAAAATTGAGCCTTTTAGCCCATAACCTTCATACTTTTCATGGTTTTGTTCGACCAACTCTTTAACGTGAGCGAGTACCAGAACTCGACCTTTCGCAAGCCTTGCTAACTCTGCAATCACCAGGCTTTTTCCTGCGCCTGTTGGCAATACAAGAACAGCCGGTGTTTGGTGTTTTCTGAAGTAATGAATCACTGATTTTACTGAGTCAGCTTGGTACGGGCGGAGTGTATACATATCGTGTCTTGTAAAATGAAAAACAAATAGTGTGAAATAGCTCAACTAATTGAGCAAAGGTGACTATAATACCCGACTTAGATTAGTTGAGGTATTCATGCGTTTAGATAAATTTCTGTGCGATGCGTTAGGCGTCACTCGAAGAGAAGCAACACACTTATTAAAATCCAAGGCAGTGACAGTAAATGATGTCATTCAAAAAAGCGGTTCACTCAAGGTAACTGAAGAGTGCGTTGTGGAATGGCAAGGCAATGAACTGAATGTTCACGGCCCACGTTACATCATGCTTTATAAGCCAGAAGGCTTTGTTTGTTCGCATGAAGATGGCGCAAATCGTATCGCCTTTGAATTACTCGATGAAATCAAAATGGACAAGCTGCACTTTGCAGGTCGTTTAGATGTTGATACAACGGGTCTTGTCTTAATGACAGACGACGGTAAGTGGTCTCACCGTATCACATCGCCAAAGCACAAGTGCGAGAAGATGTACCGAGTGTGGTTGGTTGAACCTGTTGAAGACGATTACGTTGAAAAGTTCAAAGAGGGCATCCAGCTTAAGAGCGAAGACGGCCTAACACTTCCAGCACACCTTGAAGTACGTGCAGAGCGTGAAGTGTTGCTAACGATTCACGAAGGAAAATACCACCAAGTAAAACGCATGTTTGCAGCACTTGGTAACAAGGTCGAAGCACTGCACCGTGAACGTATTGGTGAAATCGAGATGGACGAGTCTTTAGAGTTGGGTGAATACCGTTACCTAACACAAGAAGAAGTAGACTCTATCTGGAAGTAATCTTTTCTACCGTAGATGTGGCCGACCAAGGATAGCGTCGGCTGATTATTTTGACTGGTACTAGGACAGTTTCAGCCATTATTACTATATGTTCATGTATGTGTGCGCATATTCGTGTATCACTGTGCGTATTCGTGTATTGCTATGTGTATATTCGTATATTGCTGCGTGCATGCTCGTGTTCACATAGAACTTAGTACTTAGTCGGAGAGTTATGCAAACGTCTACCTCACAGACCCCAAGCTCACAACCACAAACGCCTCAGTTAGGTTGGATGCTATTTTTGGTTTTGGGCGCTATTGGTGCTTTGACACCACTCGCCATCGATATGTACCTACCTGCAATGCCAACGATCGCCAAAGATCTTGGTGTGACAGCAGGGGAAGTACAAATCACACTTACCGCGTACACCGCAGGTTTCGCTTTAGGTCAGTTGTTACATGGTCCGTTAGCCGACAGTTATGGTCGCAAGCCAGTTCTACTGATTGGTGTGCTCTTCTTTGCGATAGCGTCTGTCGTGAGTGCAACCACTCATGGCATTGAAGCGTTAACGTTAGTTCGTACCGCTCAAGGTTTTGCAGGTGCGGCGGCGGCGGTCATTATCCAAGCGGTTGTGCGTGATATGTTCGACCGTGAAGATTTCGCAAGAACCATGTCGTTCGTTACCTTAGTGATGACGGTTGCGCCACTTATCGCGCCGATGATTGGCGGCTATTTGGCATTGTGGTTCGGCTGGCGTTCAATCTTTTGGGTGTTAGCTATTTTTGCAGTGATTGTGATTCTCGCGGTGATAATCAAAATCCCTGAAACTCTGCCTGTTGAAAATCGTCAACCATTACGCTTTAAAACCACGATTCGTAATTACGCTCGTTTATGTAAAAACTCGACCGCTATGGGCCTAATTTTCTCGGGTGCGTTCTCGTTCTCTGGGATGTTTGCATTCTTAACCGCAGGCTCTTTTGTCTACATTGATGTCTATGGAGTACGTCCTGACCTGTTTGGTTACCTGTTTGGTCTGAACATCGTTGCGATGATTCTGATGACGACAATTAATGGTCGAATTGTTAAGAAGGTTGGCTCTCATACCATGCTGAGAGCCGCGCTGGTCATTCAATTATTAGCTGGCGTCGGTTTACTGGTTGGTTGGTTATTGGATCTCGGGCTTTGGGGTATTGTGCCGTTTGTGATGCTATTTATTGGCACCATTTCTACTATCGGCAGTAACTCTATGGGTCTATTGCTCAGTGGTTATCCAAACATGGCCGGCACGGCTTCATCGCTTGCGGGAACATTAAGATTTGGTACTGGTTCTGTCGTTGGAGCTATCGTTGCGATGCTGCCAAGTGACAGTGCTGGGTCTATGGCTATGGTAATGGCTGCGTGTGCAGTAATGTCAGCATTACTATATTGGACATTAGGAAAGAAGGCATAATGTCAAAATACTATATTGAAATTCAGAAGTTAGTGAATGATGCGTTAGGCGAGCTTTACGCTCTGCACAAAGCAGGCAAAGCGATTGATGCGCCTATTGCGAACAACCTTTATTTAGTTCGTTGGGTAACGAAGGCGATTAAGGCTCAGTCTTATGATCGTGTGATTGTTCCTGATTTGGTGCGTTGGCAGAAGCAGGGCCGTTCAAAGGGCAATAACTCTGATTTAACTTTTACCTTTAAACGTATTTCTGCGTTTTACGGACGTTTTTTCCCTGAAGGCGAAGAGCCTAAAGCGCTAAAAGACAGTGATGTTGAAGCGTTCATGGACAAAATGTACGAGATGGGTTGGAGTGTATCAAGTGAAGACGAGCTAACGACTGGAGGCAAGATTCAATTCTTCACCGATGGTGAGCACTCTTTTGCTTTGTGTGGCAAACAGTGTGACGACTCTTTCGACGGTGAGCTGATGGTTAAGCCTATGAACTGGTTTGTTCGTGGTAACCACGCTGAGTTTATTCAAGCAGCGATGGAAGCGGGTTTCATGCTTCACAAAGTGACGGACTATAAGTCTGCGGTGAAGTATCACGGTGAATACATCGTGTACCCAGCTAACCAAGGCAACCAACTTGCAGAGATCCCAATTAGCGTTATTGGCTAGTAACGGATTCGGGATACGAGATGAGAGATATGAAGAGCGGAATTATCCGCTCTTTTTTTGCCTCTCATAGCGCGTGTCGCAAATTTGCTGTTAAGTCTTTTCGCATCTCGTTACTCGAATCCCGCATCTGCTTTTAATCCTTCATCTGCTCTTTAGCCTGCTTCTCAATCGCTTTAACCATGCCTTTAAAGATAAACAGGTGGGCTGGCATCATCGCAAACCAATACAGTAACCCTAGAAAGCCTTTTGGATGCCACCAAGCTGATATGTTCAGTTCACGTGAATCACCGTGGTCAGAGACAGTAATCTCGAGTCGCCCCAACCCCGGGCCTTTCATACCGAAAAGCAGAGATAAAAACTGGTTTTCTTCACAACGAATAACCTTCCAAGAGTCAATCTTGTCACCGACTTTTAGGGTCGGCCCTTCAGGCGTTTGTCGAACCGGTACACCACCGCCAAAGAGAAGATCTAACCATTCGCGTGTGCGCCATAGAGCATTAGCAAAGAAGTAACCTTGCTTCGGGCTTCCTATTTGCTGAGCGACTTGCCAAAGGGATTCTAAAGGTGCGCTTGAGGTGATACTTGCGCCTGTTTTCTTAGGATAATAGCCATAACCAGCTTGCCAGCGTTTGAAGGCGGTCTTATCAAAGCCCCAAACATTACTTTTCACGAAGTTTCCTTCAGCGTGGATCGCTTGCTCAACCATATTTTCGAACGAGATAAGCTTCTGAGGGTACTTTTCTCTAATGATGGTCGAACTGGCAATAAAGTCATGCTTTAAGCCCGCAAGAAGCGCTCTGCCTATGTTGGATGGAACAGAAGTCACAACACCTAGCCAATATGACGCAATTGAGGGCGTGAGGAGTGACGTCGCCCAAAGCCTGAGTGGGCGATCGGCTGTTTTGGCAATGTGAGCAAATTGATTTCGATAAGAGACAATGTCTGGCCCGCCAACTTCGAAGGTTTGGCTTTCGCTAGGCGTGTCCTGTGCGAGTTTTAGCAGATAGTGATTCAGGTTCTGCAAGGCAATAGGGTTGGCTTTAGAGTCGACCCATTTGGGCGCAATCATGATAGGTAAGTTGTACACGAAGTCTCGCATGATCTCGAACGCTGCAGAGCCTGGACCAATGATCACGCCTGCTTGCAGTTCAGTGACGGGGACTGATCCTTTGCGTAGCAGTTCTCCGGTTTTCTTTCTCGCTTGAAGGTGTTCTGAATCACCCGTTTGCGGCTGAAGCGAACTCAGGTAGATGACGTGTTGATTCTTTGGCCCAAGAGCTGAAACAAAGTTACGTGCCAAATTCAGTTCATAATCAATAAAGTCGTGGCCTTCTGCCATCCCATGAACTAAAAAGAAGACAAGATCAAAGTCGGGGACTAATGCTTGTGTTGCGGCTTGATCTGCAAGATCAAGATACTCTAGTGACAAGTTGTCATGAGGTTCGGTTCGTGCCTTTAAATAGTCGATATGCCTTGCTGCGGCAGTGACTTGATAGCCTTGCTCAAGCAGGAGAGGGAGGAGCTGCGAACCAACATATCCAGAAGCGCCTAAAACCAGTACTTTCTTCATTGTTACTCCATTTATATCTGTGGTTAAAAACCGAACATTGATATAATAGCGCGATATTTATCTTTATTCATCAATACGTTCCGTTTAGGTATCTCTATGTTGCTCTCTTCAATTATTCATCACACTCGAGGTGATTTTGTTCGTAGGCTTATTGCGATTGCTTTGCCTATTGCTTTGCAGAGCATTATGTTTTCAAGCCGAGGCTTAGTCGATGTGTTGATGTTAGGTCAGCTTGGGGAAGCAGACATTGCGGCTGTGGGGGTTGCGAGCCGTGCAATGTTTGTGACGACCATTATGCTGGTGGGTGTCACTACGGGCGGCGCTTTGCTAACGGCTCAATATTGGGGCGCGGGTAACAAACAAGGTGTCAGAGAAAGTACCGCACTGACGTGGCTAGTTTCGACCCTGTTTGCGTTGCTGACCATTGTTTTCTTTGTTTCTTTTCCTGCGCAAATCATGGGCGTGACGACCGACTCTCAAGAAGTCATCAGCCTCGGCGTTGAATACATCGTCATCACCTCATTCAGCATGCTGGCGGTGTCGTGCGTCAGCAGTATGGCGGTAGGTTTGAGAGCGATGCATAAACCTGGGTTAAGCACTTTCTTCAGCGGTATCGGCATTCTGTCTAATGTGTTCTTAAACTGGGTGCTGATCTTCGGTAACTTGGGCTTTCCATCGCTTGGAATCAAAGGCGCAGCGATTGCGACGGTATTGAGCGGCGCCATTGAAGTGGCGACCTTATATGGCTACCTCTATTTATCTAAACACCTATTAGCTTTTAAACTTTGTGATATCAAAGCGGCTGCAACCGTTGAGAAAGTCGTTCGCTTCTTGAAGTTGTCTTTGCCAACCACGTTTAACTTCTTAGCGTGGGCGGGTGGCTTGTTTGCTTACCACGCGATCATGGGACAATCGGGTGTTCAAGGTTTGGCTGCGCTTTCAGTCATGACGCCGGTTGAATCTATCTCATTGAGTTTATTGATTGGCCTGTCCAATGCAGCGGCTGTTTTGGTGGGTAACCAACTTGGCGCGAAGAACAATGAAGCGGTTTATTATCAAGCATTAGGCTTAACGATTCTGTGTTTCTTAACCAGTATTGTTGTGGCGATTTTTCTCTATTTCGTCCAAATGCCAATATTGAATGCGTTCAGTGCGTTGACTGAAGAAACCAGAGCCCTCTCTGAGAAATTCATCCTCATTCTCAGCGTGGGGATTATTATTCGCTCGGTACCGCTGACTGTGATCGTTGGTGTGTTGAGAGCGGGTGGTGATGTGAAGTTCTGTCTCTATCAAGATTTGATTGCTCAGTGGGTGATTGGTATTCCACTGGCTGCGATTGCGGCTATCTATTTAAAGTTTCCACCGGAGTGGGTGTATCTGCTTTTCCTCACCGAAGAAGTGATTAAGTGGGGTGGGTCGCTCTATCGCATGAAAACAAGAAAATGGATCAAAAACTTGATAGGAAGTTGAAGTAGGGCGCATCGATCACATCACTTTATCGTTGGTGTGTGATCTATCTTTCAAAATACTTCCTCCTAACAGGGAATTAGTGTAGATTCTCCTTCCAAATTCTAACTAATGTGAGCTGTTTAATGTTAAAGCTGTCAGACCTATGTAAAGGCTATGTCGACGGGGGGGAATTTCACCCTGTTTTGCAAGGTGCTGAACTAACATTAAACCAAGGTGACCAGCTTGCACTAATGGGCGAAAGTGGATCAGGTAAAAGTACATTACTGAATCTTATCGCGGGTTTAGACCTAGTAGACTCTGGCGAAATTGCTTTCCCAAACTTCAATATGCATGATTCGACAGAACGTAATCGCACCGCATATCGCCGAAATAATATTGGTCACATCTTCCAGCAATTCAACCTACTTCCAACGCTTAATATTGCTGACAATATTCGTTTTTGTCGCCAGTTAAAAGGCTTGCCTGAAGACAAAGGCCTCTGGCGACAGATTCTTTCTGCTTTAGACCTTATGCCTTTACTTGGACGTTACCCTGAAGAAGCGTCTGGTGGTCAACAACAACGCGCAGCGATTGCTCGTGCTCTGTACATGGAACCTAAAATTCTGTTAGCCGATGAACCGACGGGAAGTTTAGATGAGCGTAATGCAGAAGCGGTAATGCGTTTGCTGACCTCTTTGGCTCGCCAATTAGAATGCACTTTGTTGTTGGTGACACACAGTGAAAAAGTAGCACAGCACATGGATGGCAGAATCCGTCTACAAGGAGGGCAACTGCATGTTATGGCCCGTAGTTAAGGCACTACTCGGTCACTATCGACGCTACCCGCTTCAGATTATTTTGGTATGGCTTGGTTTAACCCTTGGCGTATCACTTTTGGTTGGTGTTACTGCTATCAACCAACACGCCAAGCAAAGCTATGCGCATGGCGAGAAACTCTTTTCGAATCCTCTTCCTTATCGTATTCGACCAAAACACAACGCCAATAAAATCCCGCAAGGTTTTTATATCCAGCTTCGCCGTGAAGGCTTTCAACAGTGTTCTCCTTTTGACCACCATCGTATCACTGATGAAAATGGCGCGAACTTCATGCTTATCGGCATCGACCCTGTGTCTATGCTTCAGCTTCAGCCGGGTGTTGCGTTAAAAGATCTCACTACGTTAAACCTCATGAAGCCGCCATACCCAATCCTTGTGAGTGATGATCTCGCAGAACACATGGAATGGAATAACGGGGATTACATTCCTCTCATGGATGGTTCTGAGCTTGGCCCTATCGCTGTTGATCAAAAAAACCTGATTGATGGTACAAGGCTGATTGCAGATATCTCTTTGCTCAGAATGCTTAAACGCAGTGCTGGGCTGTCTGTGATTGCGTGTTCAGATATGTCGACTGAGAAGTTTGAGCGTCTTAAAAACATGCTGCCTAATGGTTTGACGATCTCTCGCAGCTCTAAAGCTGAGCTTGAGTCGCTGACCAGCGCGTTCCACTTAAATCTAAAAGCGATGGGTATGCTGTCGTTTGTGGTTGGCTTATTCATTTTCTATCAAGCGATGTCGCTGTCGTTTATTCAGCGCCAACCGTTAGTTGGAATCTTAAGACAGACGGGTGTGTCGGGTTGGCAACTGGCTAAAGCGCTTTGTTTAGAGTTACTGTTATTGGTGGTATTGAGCTGGATCTGCGGCAATGTATTCGGTGTCATGTTGGCAAACCAACTGTTACCAGCGGTATCTTCAAGTTTAGGTGACTTATATGACGCCAACGTTGGTTTAACTATCGACTGGAATTGGCGATGGAGCGGTTACAGCTTATTAATGGCATTGCTTGGTGCATTCCTAGCGTGTGCTTGGCCATTGGTTCGTCTGCTTCGTTCACAACCGATCCGTTTGACCTCTCGTTTATCTTTGATGCGCTTTGCTGGTACTGAATTCACTTGGCAGGCTTTGATTGGTTGTGGTTTCTTGGTTGCAGCTGTCGCTGTGTATCAAGCGCCTCAGACTCAAGAAACGGGTTTTGCGATTATCGCGCTGATGCTTGTTAGTGTGGCTCTGTTTACGCCGTTCTTGATGTGGAAGTTATTTAACAGTCTGTCTTATTCATTACGCTGGGTTCGTGCTCGTTGGTTCTTTGCGGATGCCGCTTCAAGCATGAGTTACCGTGGTGTGGCGACAATGGCGTTTATGTTGGCGTTAACCGCGAATATTGGTGTAGAAACCATGGTCGGTAGCTTTAGAGATACCACAGATAAATGGTTAACACAGCGCTTGGCGGCAGATCTTTACATCTACCCAACCAACAATGGTGCTGCTCGTATGAGTAACTGGCTGTCAGAACAACCTGAAGTGGATTCTGTTTGGTGGCGTTGGGAGAAGGATGTTGCATCTCCTGTTGGCAGTATTCAAGTAGTCAGTACTGGGCCTTCTGAAGGTGAGCTAGAAGCGCTGACGATCAAGTTAGGTATTCCTAATTACTGGTATCACTTACATCACTCTAAAGGTGTGTTGATCAGCGAATCGATGTCTCTCAAGTTGGGTATTCACCCAGGTGACTACATTGATCTCTATGACAATCTTGGCTCTGGTTGGCAGGTTGTCGGTGTGTATTACGATTACGGTAACCCTTACCATCAAGTCATGATGTCGCATCGAAACTGGCTGTATGGATTTGCAGGTAGGGGCAATGTGGGCCTTGGCGTAATACTCAAAGATGATGTGAATTCAGTAGGGCTTCGAAGCCGCTTAGAAAGTGTATTCAGGCTTGGCTCGGAGCGTGTTTTCGATAACAACAATATTCACAGTCAAGCAATGCGTGTGTTCGATAGAACGTTCGCGATTGCAGATACATTGGGCAACATCACATTGGTCATTGCAGTCTTCGGTATCTTCTTCGCAACTGTTGCGGGTGAAGTGTCTCGACAAAGGCATATATCTTTACAGCGCTGTTTAGGTGTCTCAGCCAAAGAACTGATTCTGACCGGTAGCTTACAACTGTTTGTGTTCGGGCTTATTTCCTCCTTAATTGCGATTCCGCTCGGCTTAGCGTTGGCTAGTTTGATCGTCGATATCGTGATCAAGCAGTCTTTTGGGTGGTCACTCGAGTTGCAAGTGATTCCCTGGGACTATTTACAGACATTTGCGTGGGCTATGGCAGCATTGATGTTAGCTGGTGCTTTGCCAGTGATGAGAATGATTCGGAACACCCCGATGAAATCACTGAGGGATGCGCTTTAATATGCTTCAACGAAATGGCTCAACGAAATTCAGACACCGATTTGTCTCCTCTCTATTATTGATCGGTTTCTTTGGCACCATTTTAGGTGTCTGGGTGTACTACTCTTACTTTGCTGATGTTGGCGAGAAAGGCGTGAACGAGGTCAATTCAGTGCTTGTAAGCGAGCACTTTAATGTATTCGAGCCTGTGTTACCTGACCGCAGCGTTTCGTTACCTCGAGACTTCCAATTCCACCCAGAATTTCAACACGAGTGGTGGCATTACTTTGCTTCTCTAAAAGGGGATGATGGCAAAAAGTACTCCGTTCAATGGAGCTTCTTCCGAATAGCGACTGACGAACGCGAGACGCCGGGGTGGCAAAGCCCACAGGTTTATATTTCAAATGTCGTGATCTCTTCTGATTCTAAGGTTTGGAAAGAGCAACGCTTAGCGCGTGGTGGTATTGGCCAAGCGGGAATGACCAGTCGTCCGTTTAGAATTTGGATTGATAACTGGAACTGGCGCGCCCTTGGCAACACACCATTTCCTGGTCGCCTTCAAGTGAAAACGGATACGTTTGGCCTTGAACTCGACACCATTGCAAAAGGGCCCTATGTGCTCAACGGCGATAATGGTTACCAGAAAAAGCACGATTTATTGCCTGTCGCGTCTTATAACTTCAGCGCTCCATTTTTATCCCTAAGCGGTGTATTGAATCTGGACGGCGTTACCAAGGAAGTAGAAGGCACAGCTTGGGTACATAAAGAGTGGGGCAGTGGCTTACTCGGAGTGGGTCAACAAGGCTGGGATTGGTTCGTGTTTAATCTCGATGATGGTACAGCGCTGAGCATTAACCGCTACCGCCATAATCAACAGCTGCCTTATGTTTTTGGAACATTGGCCACTCGTTCGGGCAAGGTGTACCAGTTAACGGACTCCGATATTTCTATCAAGCCTTTACAGAATACGACGCTACAGAATGGTAGAAGAATGCCGCTCCAATGGATTATTAACGTGCCACAGCACAATATTAACCTCACGACACGCATCAAACGCCGAGATATGTGGTTGCCATTTGTCATACCATATTGGGAAGGGCCAATTATGGCGAGCGGAAGCCATGAAGCGACAGGCTTTATGCAATTAACCGGTTACTAAAAACACCTAAGGCTATCATTTGATAGCCTTTTTTGTGCTCATGATTTTTGTGAGCCCCTGATTAATTGTGCATACAGCCTTTGTGATCTCATCTATACTTATTTTATGGTGCATAACAACATTATGGAATATACGACGTATTGTTTAGTATTTGTAGGAAAAACCGAAGTTAAACATCCGAAGAAGTGATTATCTATCGATTACGCTTGGATATAAACTCATGGTTATTCTTTGTTATTCGTTTATTTAAATAATAAATATAAGGGCGAAATCATGACCGACGTCATCCGTGACTTCTTTAAAATGGAATCTGCTGGCGGCATCATACTAGTCATCGCTGCGGCGATCGCAATGTTTGTAGCAAACTCACCACTGAACGAAATGTACCAAGGCGTATTGCATAGTTACGTTCTTGGTATGTCTGTGTCTCACTGGATTAACGATGGCTTAATGGCTGTCTTCTTCCTTCTAATCGGCTTAGAAGTTAAGCGCGAACTTTTAGAAGGCGCATTAAAGTCTAAAGAGACAGCAATCTTCCCAGCTATTGCAGCTGTGGGTGGTATGCTAGCTCCTGCACTTATTTACGTGCTATTCAATTCAAGTAACCCTGAGGCGCTTCAGGGCTGGGCTATTCCAGCAGCAACAGATATCGCATTCGCATTGGGTATCATGGCTCTTCTTGGTAACCGAGTACCGGTCAGCTTGAAGGTATTCTTACTAGCATTAGCAATTATCGATGACCTAGGTGTTGTTGTTATCATTGCACTGTTCTACTCAGGCGATCTATCTACGCTTGCACTAACGGTTGGCTTCATCGCAACGGGTGTGCTGTTCATGCTAAACAACAAGCATGTGACTAAGCTGAGTATTTACCTCATTGTCGGTGCAATTCTGTGGTTCGCAGTATTGAAGTCTGGTGTTCATGCAACATTGGCTGGTGTAGTTATTGGTTTTGCTATCCCACTGAAAGGTAATAAAGGGGAGCGTTCTCCACTGAAACACCTAGAGCATGCTCTGCACCCATACGTCGCTTTTGCAATTTTGCCAATCTTCGCATTTGCAAACGCAGGTATCTCACTGGAAGGCATCTCAATTGCAAACCTTACAGGCATGTTACCGCTTGGTATCGCTATGGGTCTATTGGTTGGTAAACCACTGGGTATCTTCCTATTCAGCTGGGGCGCTGTGAAAACCGGCGTAGCTAAACTTCCTGAAGGTGTGAACTTTATGAACATCTTCGCGGTATCCGTGTTGTGTGGTATTGGCTTTACGATGTCTATCTTTATTTCATCACTAGCATTTGGTCCAACGAACGCAGATTTTGATACGCTTGCTCGATTAGGTATCCTGATGGGCTCAACGACTGCAGCTATCTTAGGTTACTTCCTGCTAAGTATTTCTCTACCGAAGACTAAGCAACAAGAAGTAAAGCTATAATTGGTAAGTAAAAGCATAGTTGGTAAGTAAAACTATATTCGGTAGTAGGTTCGCTTGATAGTGAGCCTACTCACTGAGTAACAAGCCAACTCTTGAGTAGCAAGAAGAGTCACAGAGTCATCCCTCGACTCATGTGACAACAAAGAACAAAAAAGCCGTGATGGGCAACCCTATCACGGCTTTCTTGATCTTACTGTTAAGCTGTCTTTGTAAGATAACCCGCCTTACATTTAAGTGACAATGTCACGTTACTTTTCTAGCGTGGTAAAAATGGTCCACTCTTCAACGATTTGTTCACTTAACCCAACCACGGTTGCCGTTACCTTACGGTTTAGTGCATGCGAAGTAGCATCATCACCATCGTTTTCCAGGCGTTCTTCACCATAACCGACAATTCTCACTCGCTCTGGCTCTATACCATTCGACAGTAACTCGTCTTGAACATTGTTTGCTCGTCTTTTTGATAAATCTAAGTTGTATTCGTTGGAACCCACTTTACTCGCGTAACCTTGTATTTCAATCGACGCACTTTTGTAAGTCTCAAGGAATTCAGCCATTGTGCTGATTTGATCAGAAAATATTGGGTTCACTTCAAATGAGTCATGAGCAAAGAGTATTTTTAACTGTCTGACTTCTTCTGCTCGAATCGTTTCTCCACAGCCGTCATTGTCGACTTGTGACGCTTCAGGCGTTCCTGGGCAGGTATCGCGCGCGTTTACCACACCATCGTTGTCGTCGTCTTGCAGGTCTGCAATCTGTTCTGCTTCAGGTGTCTCGATGTAAGCCTCTTCCTGTTGGCTAGAACAGGCAAATAAAGTCATCGTTAATACGGGAAGTAATAAGTACGTTACTTTCATCATTAATACTCCATAGCCGTTGTCCACTCTTCTGGAATATCAACCAGTAGAGCATTCAATAAAGAACCTGTTGCGTTCATCACTCGGTATTTAGCGTACTGCTCAGAGTAATGGGCATCTAGATAATCTTTACGGGCTTCAAATAGTTCGTTCTCAGTGTTGAGCAAGTCAAGAAGAGTACGTTTGCCTATTCGGTATTGTTTTTCATATGCGATAACGGTTTCCGAAGCTGAATCAACATGATCAGATAGGAAGTTCTTTTGTTGCAGCGTGAGGTCTAAGGCGCTCCATGAAAGGCGAAGGCCTTCTTCCACTTGGCGATAAGCTCGATCTCTCAAATCTTTTGCTTTGTTCAATTGGTAAGCAGCAGCTTCAGAGTTAGCACTGTCAGTTCCACCGTTGTACAAGTTATATCGCATTCGCAGCATAGCGAGCGTTTCTTGACTTGAGCCTTCATCGCCACCTGCATCGTCACGCCATGACTGTGATGCTTCAATGGAGAAGGTAGGGTAGTTCACGCCTTTCGATTGTTTGTATTGGAAGTGCGCAGCGTCAACATCAGCTGCCGCGATTTTGATCACGGGGTGTTTGTCTAAGGCATCAACAATGGCGTCTGTTAACGACAAAGGAATTCTAGAAATATCGGCTCTTGGGTAAATTAAACCTAGGGGTTCTTGACCCACCACACGTCTAAATTGGGTATGTGTATCGATCAAATTATTCTGTGCAGCCAACAAGTTACCATGAGCTTTTGCAATCCTAGCTTCTACTTGCGACACATCCGCTGTTGAACCTATACCAGAATTAGCTCGTTTCTTAATATCTTTATAGATTTTTTTGTGTATTGAAAGATTACTTTCTGACAGTGCCAAAACCTCAGTGGCTTTCACCGCGTCTAGATAGATTTGTGTCACCTCAAGTGCTTTGTCTTCGGCATCTGCAATCAATTGTAGACGAACCGACTCGGCTTCTGCGGCGGTACGATCAATGTCGTATAGAGTCGCGGAACCATCCCACAGCAATTGCGTGAGGGAAATCGTCGCTTCCTTTCTTGTTAGATCGGTATCTGGATTACCATTACTTTCTGCTGGGTTTATACCTTCGTAACCGATACCAGCATCAAGGTCGATACTGGGCTTGTACGCTCCTCCTGAGGCATCATTACGTTTTTTCACGCTCGCATATTCGTTGAAGATGCTTTTTATCTCTGGATTCGTTGCCAAGGTAATAGCCACAGACTGTTCCAGAGTTTGAGCGGCGAGTGGTGCTGCAGCAACTAAGCAACACATGATGGATAATTTAAACAATTTCAAAGTAGCTCTCCTTCTACTTTCAATGTCTCATCCGTTTCCCAACCTAGGTTTCCCGTTAGATTGAGAGAAGGGTATTAAACGAAGCTTAGGACATTTGCAAAAAAATGCGAAGTTTGTTGGATTTTTTTTGAATGTAAGTCGCTATTGCTATTGACTAATTTGAAAATCGCCAGATTTACACCCTTCTAGTGAGTTGATTATCAATAGTGGCACTACTAAATTTAGAGTAGGAAATAGCCACAGCGCAGAGTGGGATTGAATCCGCGTTTGGCATGTTCTGGGCAGAAGTGGGAATATGGATATGGGAAACATCAACCTAAATATACTAGGTCTTGCTAGCGGGAGTGTTGTGCTCGACGCTCAAGGCCAAGTTAGACGTTTGTCTCCGGGCGAACAACCAGCGGCTAGCGACGTAATTATCAGTTTTGATACTAGTGAAGAAAATGTGCCAAGTGTTTCTGCACGTTTTGTAGATAACCAGGGCCAACAAAATGTACTAGATACTGATGATGCGATCGCTCAAGTTCAGCGTGCTATTGAAGAAGGATTTGATCCAACGGAACTAGGAGATGAGTTTGACACTGCGGCTGGTGAGGAAGGCTCGAGTTTGACCAACAGCGGTAGGATTGAACGTACTGGGGCTGAAACTCAAGCTGCCACGAATTTTGAAACTGACGGGTTTGAGTCTCAAGGATTGTCAGAAACTCAAAGTATTGCTCTTTTTGATATCATCGCTTTTGCGCTTATTTCAGGTGAAACTAACGTTATTGAGTTTGAGCAGGATGAACCAATTGAAACCGGTGGCGCCTTAACCAGCGACGACCCGGACGTTACCTTTATTGGTAAAGAGGTCGCTGGAGACAATGACCTCGGTACCTTTGTCGTCAATGAGGATGGTACTTGGACCTTCGTAGCCAACAGTCCTTATGATGAACTTGCTGACGGAGAGCAAATTCAAGATACAACCACAGTACAAACTTCTGATGGAGGTGAGCAAGTCATTACAGTCACTATTATTGGTACTGATGATGCAGCTGTAGCCACTGATGATTCAGGCAGTGTGACTGAGGACATTGATGTCGATGACATCACCAACCAATTAGTGACGTCTGGTCAGATCGTGATTACAGACGTAGATAGCGACACTCCTACCTTCTCAGCTGATGGTGAGTTTAACCTCGTAGGTTCAACAAACGACTCACAACTTGGCGTATTGAGCATCGAACCTGACGGCGCTTGGACTTACGTAGTCAATAACGATGACGTGCAGTACCTAGACGACGATGAATTCGTGACTGAGGTTTATACCGTTACAGCCAGTGACGGTACCACGAGCGAAGTAATTATCACGATTAACGGTGCCGATGATCCATCTGACATAACCGTTGGCGAAGGTGATTCAGACACAGGTGAAGTGACTGAGGATGTGGATGTTGACCAAGAGAGCAACAACTTAACAACCTCCGGAACGCTCACCATCACCGATGTAGACGACAACGACGTTGCTGCTTTTGAACCAAATGGAACGTTTAATCCTGAAGGTTCGACCAATGATACCGCGTTGGGTGTGTTGACCATTACCGACGATGGCGAATGGACTTATGTGGTAGACAACGACGATGTGCAATATCTTGATGATGATGAGTTTGTCACCGAGGTTTACACGGTTACTGCGATTGATGGAACCACAAGTGAAGTGACCATCACCATTAACGGTGCTGATGATCCATCCGAAATTACTGTCGGGGAAGGTGACTCAGACATGGGGGAGGTGACGGAAGATGTCGATGTTGATCCGGAGAGTAACGACTTGATGGCGACGGGAACACTGACGATTACCGATGTTGATGCTAACGATGTTGCGGCTTTTCAACCTAACGGAACGTTTAATCCTGAAGGTTCGACCAATGACACCGCGTTAGGTATGTTGACCATTACCGACGATGGCGAATGGACTTATGTCGTAGACAACGACAACGTGCAATATCTCGATGACGATGAGTTTGTCACCGAGGTTTACACTGTTACTGCGATTGATGGGACCACAAGTGAAGTAACCATCACCATCAACGGTGCTGATGATCCATCCGAAATTACTGTCGGGGAAGGTGACTCAGACATGGGTGAGGTGACGGAAGATGTCGATGTCGATCCAGAAAGCAACGACTTGATGGCGACGGGAACACTGACGATTACCGATGTTGATGCTAACGATGTCGCGGCTTTTCAACCTAACGGAACGTTTAATCCTGAAGGTTCGACCAATGATACCGCGTTGGGTATGTTGACGATTACCGACGATGGCGAATGGACTTACGTCGTAGACAACGACGATGTGCAATATCTTGATGACGATGAATTCGTCACCGAGGTTTACACTGTTACTGCGATTGACGGAACCACAAGTGAAGTGACCATCACCATCAACGGTGCTGATGATCCATCCGAAATTACTGTCGGGGAAGGTGACTCAGACATGGGTGAGGTGACGGAAGATGTCGATGTCGATCCTGATACCAACGAACTCTCGGTGTCTGGTACTTTAACGATTACCGATGTCGATACCAGTGATATGCCGGCCTTTAAACCTAATGGTGTGTTTAGCCCTATTGGGTCTACTTATGCACTTGCTTTGGGGATGTTAACGATTACTCCCGAAGGGGCATGGAGTTATGTCGTTGATAACGATGCGGTTCAATACTTGAATGATGATGACACGGTTATTGAGCGATATGTCGTAACCGCCATCGATGGTGTCGAGCATGTTATCGAGATAACAATCAATGGTGTCAACGATGCGCCTGAAGCGACCAGCTTTACGGTCGTCAATGATGAAGACGCGATCATACCAATCCTCTTCGATTCTGAAGATGGCGGTATGCCTGATTACATCTCAGATATCGAAGATGACCATGACGACATTCCACTTAATATTCGGATAGAAAGTTTGCCAACCAACGGTAGCCTTTTGTATACCGATGAAAATGGCATCACGAGAGAAATTGTGCAGTCTGACGTCGACAACGGTGTGTTGTTTGTTCCAAACAATATTAGCTTCGTTGCTGGGCCCGGAGAGATGTTTGAAATGGGCTTCAGTGGCGATCCAGACGATATGCCAGATCTCGTTGATGGTTTCTATAATTGGGGTGTCGCGGTATCACCAACCGAAAGGCTAATTACCTTAGCTAACGGCAACACAATTACATTATCTATTGAAGACAATAACGATAAACCGCTTGAGCAGTACCAAGGGGAACAACCTCACGTCGGCTTTGGTATTGGTGACTCTGACGGCCAAGGAATGAACATGCAAGAAACCTTGGTCTTAGATTTTACCAACAATCCACTTGAAGTCGTTCAATTTGGATTAGATGGGTTGGGCGGGTCGTTCAACACTAATAGTAATGTTTATGTTGAAGTACTTTATACTTTCGCTGACGGTACAACCCACACAGAGCAGTATCAAAAAGACGAAGGTGATACTGGTCATGAGCAGATTCTTTACGACTTCAGTTACTCATCACCAAGTAATCCAATTGTTGGAATGGAGCTGTCATCGACTGGGGGCAGTTGGGAGTTGCGTTATGTACAAGGTAATGAAGCTGTAACCGATGACCCTCAATTTGACTATGTCGCAGTAGATTCAAATGGCGCTGAAAGTACAGTCGAAACGGTGACGGTTGATATTGAAGAACCACAACAATATAACGTGACTAGTGCTGCGAGTAACGAGCCTTTATTTGCGGGCTCTGGGAATGATCTGCTTATTGGTGATAGCGATGACAATATTTTCACCTGGTTAGACTCTGCACTCGATAATGGTACAGACATCATTAAAGACTTTGAGCTTTATACCAATGGCTCTGGTGATTTGATCGACCTAAATGATCTGATTGAAGATCCACAAGACGAAACTCAAATGGCCGAGCTTCTTGATATGATCGAAGTGTCGGTCGATGGCGAAGACATCGCTTTGTCTATTCCAATCAATGGTGGAGACGACGTTCAAACAATCGTGATAGAAGGGATCACTACGGAAATGGGTGCTTCAGTTGACCTTGGTAATGATCTCGCAATATTGGGAGAGCTTATTAAAAACGATGCAGCCTAATAGGCATCGTGGAATGCTCCATAGCTTGACGTAATGAAAGCCCTCGGTTTCGGGGGCTTTTTGCGCTCAGGAGTAGCCGAAGAAAAATCACCTGAATCATAGGCAAAAAAAAAGCCCAAACCAATGCGGTTTGGGCGGATACAAGTATAGGAGTTAATAAGGAAAATGCAGTAATTAAGAAAGCAGGGAGAGAAACAAGTTTGACGGCCTGTTAAACTTCTAAATACTCTGTTTTCTACTTAATTTATGACCCTCCATTTCTAATTCAGTTCCCAGAAAATTCAATAATTTTTCCTTTTTTATTAAACGTACATCGATTCAATCGGTTAGAGCAGATTCTTGCTAACTGGTACGACCAATTGGTGAAAATGTGATGTTGCTTGCTTGTTAAATAAATGTTCTAAGCGTATATTTCAAACAGTTGTTTAATACGAGTGATTGAAATGGCACCAAGAAGTACAACCAAAGACAAAATCTTAGATGTGGCTGAAGGCTTATTTGCTGAGCACGGTTTCAATGACACCTCTTTACGCACTATTACGGGTAAAGCCAATGTCAATCTTGCTTCAGTGAACTACCACTTTGGCGATAAGAAGACTCTGGTTCGTGCCGTATTAAATCGATACTTAGAAGCATTTATGCCTGCACTGCAAGACGCTTTAGTGAACTTAAACTTGAACGAAACGTATTCTATGAGTGATGTGTTTGAGTCTTTAAGACAGCCGCTAAGAGCTCTGAATGATGTAAGGCCAAACGGTACCAGCCGATTTATGTTACTCATCGGTCGAGGTTATACGGATGTGCAAGGTCACTTGCGTTGGTTCATTACAACTCGCTACAGCGAAGTACTGACTCTGTTTACGACGTCAGTAATGAAGGCGAATCCGAACCTCACTCAAGAGCAGTTATTTTGGCGTTTACACTTCACCCTTGGGACTTGTGTTTTCACCATGGCGTCTAGCCAAGCTCTAATAGAAATTGCAGAGAATGACTACGACACAAAGATAGATGCGAAGGCAGTGGTCGATATTCTCATTCCATTTTTGGCAGCTGGCATGTCAGCAAAAGAATAAAACAATAAAAAGCAAAATATTCACAAACAATATAGTGAACAAAAGGATCTGAACTATGAGCTCTCTAAGACAAAAATGGGTAAGTGACCCAGCTTTTAAACTCTTTAAAAAAGTACTACCACCACTATCTAGCACCGAGAAAGAAGCGATGGAAGCGGGTAGCGTGTGGTGGGACGGAGAGCTGTTTTCTGGTAAACCAGATTTCACTAAGCTTCACCAGTACCCAAAACCTCAGCTGACAGCAGAAGAGCAATCGTTCATGGACAATGAACTTGAAACATTGCTCGCTATGCTAGATGACCACAAAATTGTGAAAGAAGACCGAGACCTTCCTGAGGAAGTTTGGAACTTCTTACGCAAAGAGCGTTTCTTCTCGCTAATTATCGCGAAAGGGTACGGCGGTCGTGAATTTTCAGCGCACGCAAACTCTACCATCGTAACTAAAATTGCGACGCGTAGTATTAGTACTGCGGTTTCGGTAATGGTTCCAAACTCTCTTGGCCCTGGTGAGCTACTGTCTCACTACGGAACTCAAGATCAAAAAGACTACTGGTTACCTCGTCTTGCTGACGGTACAGATATCCCTTGTTTCGCACTAACAGGGCCTGAAGCAGGTTCTGATGCGGGTGGTATCCCTGATGTCGGTACCGTTTGTATGGGCATGCACGAAGGCAAAGAGACACTAGGCATCAAGCTTAACTGGAACAAGCGCTACATTACGCTAGCTCCAGTGGCGACGGTACTTGGTCTGGCTTTCAAACTGCACGATCCAGAAAAGCTACTGGGTGACAAAGAAGACATTGGCATCACGTGTGCGCTTATCCCGGCAGACCACGAAGGTGTTGTGATTGGTGAGCGTCATGATCCACTTGGTCTTGCGTTTATGAACGGCCCAACACGCGGTCACGATGTGTTTATTCCAATGGAATGGCTAATCGGTGGTGCAGATTACGCAGGTAAAGGCTGGCGTATGCTGGTGGAATGTCTGTCTGCAGGTCGTGGTATCTCGTTACCGGCACTTGGCACGGCGATGGGCCACCTAACGGCGAAAACCACTGGTGCGTACGCTTACGTTCGTAAGCAGTTCGGCATGTCGATTGGTAAATTTGAAGGTGTTGCTGAGAGCTTAGGCCGTATTGGTGGTTTAACGTATCTACTAGAAGCGACTCGTACACTGACAACTACTTCACTTGATATGAAAGAGAAGCCGGGTATCGTAACGGCTATCGCGAAATATCACATGACAGAGATGGCACGTACTATTCTGAATGACTCAATGGATATCCATTCAGGTCGTGCAATTCAAGATGGCCCAATGAACTACTTGGCTGCGCCTTACCTAGGTATTCCAGTTGCTATCACAGTAGAAGGTGCGAACATCCTAACTCGTAACCTGATGATCTTCGGTCAAGGTGCGACACGTTGTCACCCATACGTATTGAGCGAAATGGAAGCGGCAGCGAACCCAGATGAGAAGCAAGGTGCAAAAGACTTTGATAGCTTGTTGTTCAAGCACATCTCACACGCAACTAAAAACACGTTCGGTGCTTTTGGTGCGGCACTAACTGGCTCTAAGTTCATTAAAGCCGACATGAGCGGTCCAACGAAGCCTTACTACCAAGATTTGACTCGTTTGAGCCGTGCGCTTGCAGTGAGTGCGGATTTCGCAATGCTGACGCTAGGTGGTGAACTGAAACGTAAAGAGCTTATCTCGGCACGTTTGGGTGATGGTCTAAGTTACCTATACATGGCGTCTGCTGCACTTAAGAAGTATGAAGACGAAGGTCGCCAACAAGCTGACCTAGACTACGTACACTACGCGGTTCAACACTGTTTCCATAATGCGGCTAAGTCGCTACAAGAAGCGTACAGAAACTTCCCGAACAAGATGGTGGGTAAAGTACTTAAAGGTCTAGTTTTCCCTGTAGGTAACCACTTCGAGAAACCGAGTGATAACCTAACAGTTCAACTAGCAGAAAGCTTGATGACTCCGGGAGCACACCGTGAACGTCTGACTCACCTTTGTTACATTGGCAAAGAGGAAGATGATAGTGTTGGCCTTATGGAGAATGCTTTCAATGCGATGTACAGCATCAAGCCTCTGGAGCGTAAGATCTTCAAAGCAGTGAAAGAGGGCAAAGTGGCTCGTAAAGGCTTGCTTGCGGATAAACTGGCTCAAGCACTTGCTGCTGATGTTCTGACACAAGAAGAAGTCGACCAAATTGTTGCTGCTGATAAACTACGCTACACAGCGATTCAAGTTGACCACTTCAGTCATGACTTTAGTGAAACTTTGACGCGAAAAGAGTTAAAACCTAAGCTAAATAGCGTTGCTTAGATAAAGAAATGATAAAAGGCACCTAATAAGGTGCCTTTTTTTGTTTTTGTCGTAGAAGTCGCAATAGATGCGTTAACAAATGGTGACTTAGTCAGCAAATATCCGCTGAGTGCTCCAACCACTTGCATTTTCACCACATTTTTACAGAAATTAGATGCCATTTGCGTACGAAACTTTTATCCTTACCCTGATTTTTTAAGGAAGTTGAATATGATCATCAAACCTCGAATTCGCGGATTCATCTGTACTACAACACATCCAGTCGGTTGTGAAGCTAATGTAAAAGAACAAATTGCTTACACAAAAGCTCAAGGCCCAATCGCAAACGCACCTAAACGTGTACTCGTTGTTGGCTCTTCAAGTGGCTACGGCTTGTCTTCACGTATTGCGGCTGCATTTGGTGGCGGTGCTTCAACTATCGGTGTTTTCTTCGAGAAAGCCGGTACTGAGAAAAAGCCGGGCACAGCTGGCTTTTACAACTCAGCAGCGTTCGACAAGTTAGCTAAAGAAGAAGGCCTGTATTCAAAAAGCCTTAACGGCGATGCTTTCTCTAACGAAGCGAAACAGAAAACAATTGACCTGATCAAAGAAGATCTAGGCCAAATCGATATGGTTGTGTACTCACTGGCGTCTCCAGTGCGTAAAATGCCTGAGACTGGCGAAGTAATTCGTTCAGCTCTTAAGCCTATCGGCGAAACGTACACATCTACAGCGGTAGATACAAACAAAGATGCGATCATCGAAGCAAGCGTTGAGCCTGCTACTGAAGAAGAGATCAAAGACACTGTTACTGTAATGGGCGGTGAAGATTGGGAACTTTGGATCAACGCACTTTCTGAAGCGGGTGTTCTAGCTGACGGTTGTAAGACTGTTGCTTACAGCTACATCGGTACTGAGCTAACGTGGCCAATCTACTGGGATGGCGCGCTAGGTAAAGCTAAGATGGATCTAGATCGTGCAGCATCAGCGCTAAACGAAAAACTAGGCCAAACTGGCGGTACTGCAAACGTTGCTGTTCTTAAGTCTGTTGTGACTCAAGCAAGCTCTGCGATTCCTGTTATGCCTCTTTACATCGCTATGGTGTTCAAGAAGATGCGTGAAGAAGGTATTCACGAAGGTTGTATGGAACAGATCTTCCGTATGTTCAGCCAACGTCTATACAAAGCAGACGGCAGCGCAGCAGAAGTTGATGAAGTGAACCGTCTACGTCTAGATGACTTAGAACTTCGTGACGACATTCAAGAGCATTGTCGTAACCTATGGCCTCAAATCACAACTGAAAACCTGAAAGAACTGACTGACTACGTAGAGTACAAAGAAGAGTTCTTGAAGCTGTTCGGTTTCGGTGTTGAAGGCGTTGATTACGAAGCTGACGTTGATACTGCTGTTGAATTTGATGTAGCTGACATCTAATTCAAACAATCGAATCAAAACGAAATAGGCGCTCACTGAGCGCCTATTTTTTTGTCCGTCGTTTGAGGAAAGAGATTAAAAGCAGACATGGAAAAATAAATGAAGATGCGGGATTTGAGTGGCGAGATGCGAAGAGATTTAAAGAGCAGACTTGGGATGCGTTAAAAGCTGAGAAGAAGTAATAAAAAATGCACTAATCCAAAGATGAATTAGTGCATTCGAAATATCTAAGCTTGGCTGCTTTTAAAGCCGCAGACGCTAGCTAATGATGATAATGAAAGTACCTGCTAAGGTCATCAATATATTGGCAATCGCGTACGTACCCGCGTAACCCAGAGCTGGGATAGTTGAGCGAGCGTGGTCATTTACGATGTCCATCGCCGGAGCACAGGTTCGCGCACCAATGATGGCACCAAATAGTAGAGCTCGGTTCATCTTCAATACGTAAGCACCCACCAAGTAAGCGAAGAATACTGGTAGCACACTCACTACTAGAGCAATACCGATGACCTGAGGGCCTACTTGGGTCAAGTGTTCAAACATCTTACCGCCGGCGCTCAAGCCGATACCGACCATGAAGAACATCAAACCCAGGTCTTTGACCATGTTCAATGCCCCCTGAGGCACATAACCGAAAGTAGGGTGGTTTGCTCTTAAGAAGCCAAGCATGATACCGGATAAAAGCAGGCCAACCGCATTACCTAATCCAAACGACACCTGACCGAATGTCATGGTGATCAAACCAAACAAAATACCTAGAATGAAGAAGCTACAGAAGGCCATCAAATCCGCCATTTGGCTGTGGATTGAGATGAAACCAATTTTCTCAGCTAGACCGTGAACGCGACTCTTTTCACCACTGACCTGCAGGACATCGCCTTTAGAAAGCACGATATTTAAGTCCATCGGCATTTCAATTTGAGCACGTACTACGCGGTTAAGGAAACAGCCGTATTCAGATAGGTTCAAGTCGGATAAGCGCTTACCTGCGATGCTGTCACTTTTAACGACAATCTCTTCTTCCACGATACGAAGATCGAGAAGGTTACGGTCGAAAACCTCTTTACCATTACGGAAGCTTGGGTCGAGACGCGCATGACTATCTGGGAAACCTACCAATGCGATTTCATCACCTTCTTGCAGGATCGCATCACCGTCTGGATGGGCAAGAATACCATTACGGCGAATACGCTCGATGTAACAGCCCGTTTGGCGATAGATACCCAGTTCACGCAAGTTCTTACCGTCTGTCCAAGATATAAGCTCTTGTCCTACGCGGTAAGCTCGTATGATTGGAAGGTAAACCTTACGTTGCCCTGAAGCACCTAATCCACGCTCTTGGGCGATTTGCTCAGCTGAATCGTGTAGGTTAACTTTCTGAAGCTTTGGAATAAGGCGAGCAAACATAATCATGCTGATTAAGCCAACTAGGTAAGCCATCGCATAACCAACGGAGAGGTTTTCGATGATCAGGCCTATATCCATGTTTCTTGGTAATTCTGCAAGCCCAGAATTCAGTGCATCTTGAGCACCTACTAATATCGGCGTTGCTGTTAAGGCCCCCGCCATCATGCCTGCGGATAAACCAAAGCCTAACCCAAGGTAGTGGCTACTGAAATACGTTAAAGCAATTGCGGTAGAGAGAACCACAAGGCTCAGAATGAGATAATGCTTACCGTCTCTGAAGAAGATACCGAAGAAGTTTGGTCCAGCTTCAATACCCACACAGTAGATGAAAAGCATGAAGCCAATCGTGAGCGCATCAGCGTTAAATGAAAAACCAAGATGTCCCATGATAAGGGAAGTAATCAGAACACCGATTGAATTGCCGAGTTGGAGGCTACCGAAACGAATTTTACCAATGGCTAATCCAATCGATAAAACAACAAAGATGAGGAGAATGGGGTTTTGTTCTAACAGAAAAACAACGTCGATATTCACAGTGGTCGCTCAATAATTGGCGTGAAACACAGGGTAAGTTTGAGAGGTGAATTGTATCTAAATATAAATAAAATATAAGCGATATTTTGCTATTTTACTTGATTTTGACTTTATTATTATTCCGTACGAAAACTGGTCATAAAAAAAGCCCGCTACAGTGAGCGGGCTTGATATAAATCGTACAGTCTAACGCTTGAATTGGGTAGCTGTTTTAGGCTTTAGCATTGGATCTCGTAAGAGAAATCTTAGCTTAGTCGAAAAGACCTAGGTTTTCTTTTGCGTATGCTTCAAATTCTGTGCAGCCGCCGATGTGGTCTTGGTCGATGAAGATTTGTGGCACTGTGTCTACAGGCTTACCAACAGTCTTCTCTAGGTCAGCTTTGCTGATGCCTTCAGCGTGGATGTCAACGTAACGGTAGTTGAAGTCATCGCGTTTAGCTTTAAGAGTTTCAGCATGCTCTTTTGCACGAACACAGAATGGGCAAGCAGGGCGACCAAAAATAACTACAAACATTTAATTTCTCCTAAATACGGGATGAGGCTCGTTAACTCAATTATGTTAACTATTCTTTAATGAATGCCACTCAAAATTTCTTAAAACCAACTATGCCTCAATGCCATGGGGAAATAAAGATGGAATTGCCTCTTAATACGATAGGTTTTGCCTATCAGCGCAAATATTAATCATAAAAAGGCAGGGTCGCGTTCACTGGCCTCTACCATCGTTCAGTACCCTTAATATTAGAGTGTGAATTACCCCTAAGATTGCGACTTTAATCCATCTTTAGTGTGACAAGTTGCACCTCGTCAAAAAAATCAATCACAGAACGAGGCATCTTATCATTGGGTATAGAACCATATTCGGTAAGCTGCCTGACGTAACCCCATTTTAGTCTGCTTGTATTTTAGATGCAGGCATTGTGTTGTAAGTACAAAGGTTACATTCCGAAGGTTGTATTCCGAAGATTAAATGCCAAAAACCAAGAATTTCAAAAAAACCAAGAGTTCGTAGTTTTGTTTAGTCATAGGCGCAGGAGGCTCCATGTTTCAATTTATGACATCTACAAAGATCATCTTTGGTGATGGGGCACTTCCTGCTTCATTGTCTCTCTTTAATCAATACGGCTATAGCGTGTTATTGGTTACTGGTAATACATTAGAACGCACCTCACTGGTTACTGATTATCTAGATGCGCAGAGTATGCGTTACCAGCACATTGCCGTTTCGGGTGAACCCAATATCAAAATGGTTGAAGAGGCTGCCACGTCTGCTCGGCGATTTAAACCTGATATGGTGGTGGCAATGGGTGGCGGCAGTGCCATTGATATGGGAAAAGCGTTAGCTGCGGTTTTACCTAATCAAGGTAATTTATACGACTATGTTGAAGTGGTTGGGCGTAATGTTCCTCTTAAAACCAAACCACTGCCGTTTATCGCTATTCCAACCACAGCGAGTACCGGCGCTGAGGTCACTAAAAATGCGGTACTTAAATCAGGCCAAGACCAAGTCAAGATAAGCCTTAGAAGCCCAGACATGCTAGCTGACGTCGCGATTGTTGACCCAGCATTAACCCATGGCACTAATCCGTATTTATCTGGCCGCGGTGCTATGGACGCATTTACCCATTTAATGGAAGCCTATGTGTGTGGTGAACCGAATCCGTTAACCGATATGATCTGTGAAGAAGGATTGCGTAAGCTGAGTTGTTCTGTCATTCAGGCGTGTATCTATGATGAACCTCAAGCGCGTTCTGATCTTGCCTTCGCTTCTATGCTCGGAGGAATGGCGATAACCAATGCTAAGCTCGGCGCTGCGCACGGGCTAGCTTCTGCGTTAGGAGGTAAGATTTCTGCGCCGCACAGTGTGATTACAGCGCGCTTGGCACCATTTGTGATGTTAGAAAACATAGCAGTAGCGAAAGAGCAGCAAAGAAACGACATATTAGCGCGTTATCAGCGAATCGCTCAGATAGTGACGGGTAACGTAAAAGCAAAAGAAGAAGAGGCGATTGCTTGGTTATCTGAAGTGTTGGATACACTCAAGCTACCAAGCTTACTTGAATTTGGTGTCTGCGAAGCTCAGTTTGATGAGGTGTCTGCCGATGCGCTCAAATCAGTGGCGATTAAAGGAAACCCTTTACCGTTGAATCAAGAGAGGCTTGTACATATTCTGAAGCAGGTTTGCGAGGAGTGCAGTTGTGGAGAGGGGTATCATGAGACAGCCTCAATGAATCAGGCTAATCAACTTGCCCCAGAACAGGCTGCCGAGTCGAGTTTTACCATTATTAACTCTTATGCGTCTGAGAATAATGTTGTAGAGAAAGGCAATAGCTGGACGATCTAACGCTCTTCGAACAGTTCACTGCATAAACCATTGTAAACAGATAAATAAAAACGGAGCACTAGGCTCCGTTTTTTAATTCAATTTGTTTTCAGGTCATCTGTTTTCAGATTATGCCTTAACAGATTAGAACTGAGAATACTTCTCGTAACGTGAATCACGAAGTGACTCTTTCACTCGCTTTAGGTTCTCTCTGAAACCAGAACCACGACGAAGTGTAAAGCCTGTTGCTAGCACATCGATAACCGTCATCTGAACAACGCGACTTGCCATTGGCATGTAAACGTCAGTGTCTTCCGGTACATCCAATGAGATAGACAGCGAGCTCGCTTTATCTAATGGAGAGTCTTTCGCTGTGATAGCGATAACGGTTGCGCCGTTCTCGCGAGCTAAGTTCGCAATCTCAACTTGGCTTTTTGTGCGGCCAGTGTGAGAGATAAGAACAATAACGTCGTTGTCACTGCAGTTAATGCAGCTCATGCGTTGCATCACGATGTCTTCGAAACAAGTGATTGGGATATTGAAACGAATGAACTTGTTTTGAGCATCTTTGGCTACAGCAGAAGAGGCACCCAGTCCGAAGAATGAAATGCGTTTTGCTTGAGTCAGCAGGTCAACCGCACGGTTAACTTGCATCGCGTCTAGACTGTTTTTAGCAACGTCTAGACAAGCCATAGTTGATTCGAAAATCTTATGCGTGTAAGCATCTGGGCCATCATCTTCTTCAACATTACGGTTCACGTAAGGTGTACCGTTCGCCAAGCTTTGAGCTAGGTGAAGTTTGAAGTCAGGAAAGCCCTTTGTGTCTAAACGACGACAGAAGCGGTTAACTGTAGGCTCACTCACGTCAGCCATTTTAGCTAAGGTAGCAATGCTAGAATGAATTGCAGTTTGAGGGGAAGCCATGATTACTTCGGCTACCTTACGCTCAGACTTGCTGAAATTTTCCAGGTTTTTTTGTATTTTTTCTAATGTATTCATAGTGTTCACAAGGGTATAGAGAACAACTTGCTAGTTAATATCTTTTACCAGGGGGTATGGCTGAAGCAAATATCAGTAAGCACAAAGCCAAAGTTATATTCGGTATTGTAAATACTGCTGCATCAAATAGATATCAAGCTAACTAGCACCATAGAGTCAGTATAAACCCAACATACTATTTACTAATACAAAAACACGGCATGAATGCTTAAGAATATGACAAACCTCAACAAAATTTTAGAAAACTACAGAATTGGAAGAGAGTTTGAGCAAAAAGAATGCAAATTGAGTATGAACTGACAGCTTAGTTACATCAAAAAGAAAGAAATTTTCAATTTGATGCAACTAAAATTGAATGACTATGCGTTGATTTGCGTAACCAGTTTGTTGATTTTGCCCATCAAGTTTGGTGCTAGTTTAGAGATTTCACGCTGTTCTTCAAGCACTGAAGAAAGAATATCATTACCTGTCAGTGGATTTGCTAACACTACGCGGAAAACGATGATTGGTTGATGTGCCCATGCTTCGGGATTTAAGCGCGTTCGCGATACGAAAGACTTGCCTGTTTCACGCTGCTTCTTTTGAATAAACTTGGTCAGTTCATTCAGTAGCTCATTCAGTTCAACGCGTTTTATTGCGTCAGCTTTAAGCAGCGCCGCTTTAACTGGCTCAGGCACATAGCGGTAAGTCAGTAGGCACAGCTCAGGCTCTGAAACCAGTTCGAAATCGCTTTGATCTTTAATCAGGTCGGCAAAGTAGCGCGCTTTGTTGATGCTTTGGTCGATTAGCAGTTCATAGCCAGGTCGGCTGATGATGTGCATCGACGCATAAACAAGCATTGCCATACCGGAACGAGAGCCTTCTAACGTATGACTACCAAGATCTTTCGAACCCTTACGCAATATGTATTGAGCATGATGTTCGATCGCTGTCATCGCATCTGGTTTCTTAAACAGCACCATACCCGCACCCATAGGGATATAAAGCTGTTTATGTGCGTCAATCGTGACTGAATCTGCTAGCTCGATGCCATCAAGCAGGTGACGATGATTGTTCGACATCAGAGTCGCACCGCCCCAAGCTGCATCTACGTGGAAGTGACAATCTGTTTCGGCACATACCTCAGCAATGTCTCTTAGCGGGTCGATATTACCAGTTTCGGTTGTACCAGCCACACCAATGACGGCGAAAGGTTTGATCTTGTTCTGCTTAAGTTGCTCGATCTTGAGTCTTAGATCGTCAGTGCAAATGCGGTTGTCGTTATCCGTCTTAACAGACACTAGACCTTCTTGACCAATACCAAGGACATCTGCGGCTTTTTTCAGAGAGTAGTGACCACGTTCAGAAACTAAGATGGCTAGGCCTTCGTAGTCGTAGTGCTTCATGGCTTTAAATAAGCCTTCTTTTTCTACACCTTTGAACGAGCCTTGTGCCTTCAGCGCATTGTTGCGCGCAACCCAAAGCGCAGTAATGTTCGCGATGGTACCACCAGAACAAAACGCACCCAAAGAGTGGTTCGCACTGTGCATCCAGCGTGAATAAAACTGATCGTCATCTTGGTAGATCAAGCGATGTAGCATACCCAAAACTTGACGCTCTAGGGGCGTGAAAGCTTTGGAGGTCTCAATTTTTACTAGATTCTGATTCAACGCAATCATGATTTTAGAAAGCGGCATCAGAAAGTACGGCAGAGCAGACGTCATGTGGCCAATAAAACTTGGCGAAGACGTATGAACCGAGTGAGACACGAGAGAATCGAGGAGATGCTCAGTATGTTCAGAAACAAACTCAGGCTGCTCAGGGATATGAGCATTTGAAAAATCTTTCTCAATTTCACGCAGCGGCTTTTCTTCAGCCACAATGTGTTCACGTAAGAATTGATTCAGGTTTCGTGAAAGTTTGTCTTCAATTTGAGTGAGTGTTGAATCTGGGCCTTCAGGTACCGTGAAGATACGTAAAAGACTGTCGAAGCTAACATCTGCTGTTTTTTGTTCCGTAACCATAGCAAGCGATTTATTTTTTTTTATATTGACGCGAGCGGGACAATCTAAACGAAAACGGGAACAATGTCCCGTCTTAATTATGAAATCCAACTTCTCAAAAAAGCATATTAAATGAGGGGTTATTTACACTTAATCGCTTCAAGTTTAGTAATTGACTGGTTGTAGCGTTGCAGTGCCGTATCGATTTGCTTAGGGTGGCTAAGCAATTCTGCAAACGCTGAACGTAGCTCGTAGTTTTGAGCATGAGGCGTTGATTGGCGGTCGTCGAACGTTGTTTTCGCGATTTTACCTAGCTCATCATCACGTGTTGATAGCGTTTTAATGTCGTGTTGCTCTAGTTGTAGCCAACCTTCGACAGGTTGTTCTGTAGCCACTTTGCTAGAGTCATTCACAAGGTAGTAGTTTACTGCAGCACGATTAAGCTCAAAGTGGTGCTTACGACCTTCTAGGAACCACTCACTGACTTCTGTTAGCTCTGGGTATTGCTCAGAGGTCAATGCAGCAAGGTCGGCATACCAATTCAAAGAGGCGTCGATGTACGCATCATATTTTTTTGCTTGGCACTGGTTTGTTTCAGACATTGAATCTGCTGCAAAAGAGAAAGTAGAAGTTGAAGCTAGCAGTAATGCGACGCAAAGGCGTTTCATAGTGGTTCCTTTTGTAAGTTTATTCTTTTTATAACTTTGTCGTTACAGGTTACCGTGATCGTTATTTGTTGAGCAATGACACTTAGTGTCTTTTTATTTCGGTAACTGTATCGGTGTCTTGGGCATAGGTATTCGAGTTGCATTCTAATCTAAAACAAACGCTATTCCTGCGATCTAGTTAGCAAGAGATACAAAGAACAACATCAAAATCGGGACAAGCAAGCTTAGGATAAAGCCACTGACGATAGCGATAGGCACACATCGAACACCGCCTGTTGTTTGAATGACAGGTAGAGTGAAGTCCATCGCCGTAGCACCTGCATAGCCTATAGAGGTACACGGATAGCTGCGAATCAGCACTGGAATCAGTACTAAGGCAACTAACTCTCTTAACAGCTCAAGCATGAAAGAAGCGCCGCCATAAACAGGACCAAAGGCGTCACCCATCAAGATACCAGCCAGAGAATACCAACCAAATCCAGAAGACATAGCCAAGGCTTTGAACAGAGGGATATCCAGAATGTAAGCCGCGATAACGCCACCTAGCATTGAGGTGACGATAATCGTGATTGCGATGACCATGCCGTGTTTGTTCAGCAAGATTTGTCGAAGTGTTAAACCGCTATTACGCAGTTGAATGCCAATAAAGAAGAGAAGTACAAACAAAATCCACTCACTGGCGGTATCAACCCAATCAAGACTGATAGGCAATACTAAACCAGCGATAAGGCCTGAACCCACAACTAGGATCAGTTTGGCCGACTCCATCGCCATCGAAGAGAGGGGAAGTTTCTTTTTGCTGCTGTCGGTTTTGAGTGGCAGTAACTTATCAATAGCGGGCAGTGCCATTAGGTTACAAATACTTAAGCAGACAAAGAAAGTGACGGTGTAAAGAAGGATTGTCTGCAGATTACTGCCTAGGTTATCGAGGGCGGCTAAGCTTAGCCCCATTAACGCGAGAATCACGTAGATCAACCGCGATGTCGAGCGGTTGATAAATTCTAGCGTCTGATCGTTCGAAATAGAAAAAAGATACCCCACGACGAGTGGTGCAAATATAAAGATCATCCCTGTAAACATGCTTTCCCCATTGCATTTACTTCATATTACATTTACTTGTCACTTAACAGTGACTTAGAAGCCACTAGTATTGATCACGTCGCTTAGCTTTGCATTAAAATCATGTTTGCTCAAGTTGCTTAATTTATAAAGCACCTCTGCACCTGTCACGTTAAGTTCAACTTCGTGATCATCGATGTTCTCATCCTTGTTTCTGAACATCAGCAGGTGATTAGCGATTCGTGCAATATCCAAGTAAGACACTTCGCGTTCTTCGTGGCTATTAATGGTATTACTGCACACATCAATAAAGTCGCTGTCGAAGCCCCAACGATTAAGCACCAGTTTACTGGTTGCAGAACATTGGCCTTGGAATATTTGTAGGGCAATATCGTGGTCTAGGTAATTGCCATTTTCGAGGTAGAGGTGGTATTCGCTCACTAAACAGAACAAACCAATGTCAGCCAGTAACCCAACAAGCAGTGACTTTTCATGTTCAAGGTAGCGGTATTCGATAGGGGAGAGTTCTTTGAAGCCGTTGGTCACCAGTACCATAGTGGCGCCGAGTTCTTTGGAGACAGAAGCGCTCTGAACCAGTAACTCATTACACTCTTTACTCAGGTTGACTGAATGCTTGAGTTGTTCAATAGCCTGAGCCGTAACGATGTCACGCACTCTTAATATGCCAAGGCGCGACACAGCCGTCATCATATCGACACAAGTAATGTTGCGTCTGTTGAATACGACAGAGTTAGCCACTCGAATGACGACAGCAGTGAGGCCTGGATCTTCAAGTAAGCATTCGGCAACTTCGGCAATCCCGGTTGATTCGAGGGTGCAAAGCTTTTGAATTTTCAGCACAACGTTAGGGATAGGAGGAAGTGTTATTTTTCCCGCTGAAATAGAATGGCCAACAAGTTGGGCAAACTCTGATTCTAGACCCTTTAAGAGAAGAGCCTTATTTTGTGGTAGCCAGAAAAACGATAAATGATTCATAAAAAAAGTAACAACATGTATGTTCTGCCATTTTACAAGCCGCGATGCTGTGAAGCAATACTCATCCGACGACATAACCTTGAATAATTTGAACGGGTGTATCACTGGGTGTCGAAATTTAAGCATGGTTTGATAGTTTACTGTGATATCAATCATGAAAAATCATAATACTCAATTGATTGATGTGAACTAAGCCCAGACTTATTTTTCTTTTCGAAGTATCATTTATTTAAAGGTGAAAAACGAAATCATAATATTCACCTAAAGAATAAAAAATAGACTAAAAATTTTTCGCATAAAAAGCTGCTTGTCTGGTAATGAACCTAATCGGGGTAATTTGATTAAGGATCAACGGATATGACCGAGACAGCATTTATTAATTACGTGAATCAATTTGGTGAGCATCAAAAACGTTCTATGTTTGGAGGTATTGGCCTCTTTCAAAATGACGCTATGTTCGCTTTATTGAGTGAAGGTTGTTTATTCATCAGAGGTGGAAAGTCATTAGATAAAAAACTGACGGATCTTGACTGTGAAAAGTATCGTCATGTAAAAAAACAGACAACAGCTACCGTAAATTATTACGATATTACTGACCTGTTTACATGCGAACATCCTGAATTGGATAGTATTATTCGTACTTCAATCGATAATTCAATTCAGCAACGTAGCTTTAAGAAATCATCCGCTAGCCGTAGATTGAGAGATCTACCAAACATGCAACTTACGTTAGAGCGCATGGTTAAAAAGGCGGGTGTGGACGATGTTTCAATGTTTATGCAGTTGGGCGCGCCTGAAGTGTTTAATAAGGTTCGCAAAGCGTACGGAAACGATGTTGACCTAAAACTACTTTGGAAATTTGCGGGTGCAATTGATGGTATTCACTGGAAACTATTACAAGAGCCACGCAAGCAGCAATTATTAAAGGGCTGCCACTAAAGAAGTTTGCCTTATATGCTTAAGATTATTACTAATAAATAAAAACCGAGGAATGTCCTCGGTTTTTTTGTTTCTGTCTTAGCCGGATTTCTTAAAAGACTAAGTATCAAAAGGCTAAGTGCTCATGGAGAGCTTATTTGTTAGGGCTTGAGCGTTAAGTATTAGTACTTGAAACGAGCCGTGAACATTAGCTGGTCACCGTAGAAGTCGTTAATACGAGCTTCAGCACCTAAAGAGAAAAGCTCTGTAGAATGGAAACGCGCGTAAACAGAACCCGTCCAATCATCGTTATCATCGATAGAAACGTAACCACCTTTACCACCAACTTCTAGTTGTGGACCAAGCCATTGGCGAACACCAACGTTGATTTCCATACCGATATCAGTAGAGCTTGAGTTTTCAGGCTGAACGATACGAGCTAGCATTTCACCTGTTAGGTCTGCCCAGTTGTTTAATGGAGCGTGGAAACCAAGACCTACAGCTGAGTCGTAATCGCCTTCAAATTCTGAATCGATACGTGCTATAGCGTGAGCATTCGGGTGAATTGACTTACTGAACGCGCCACCAAATGTTACTGGGCTAGCACCGATACGTGCTTCAAAGTAATCGTAGTTAAAGTTGCTCATTACTTGTGGTTGTTCATCAACAGCTAGTGCTTGGCTAGAAGCCAATAGCATAGCGGTAGTAAGTAGAATTTTGCGCATAACGACCGTAAACCTTTATTTAGTGTTAATTCCTTTGGCTTGAGAAAAATCAGGCAAACCATAAACATTGAGACAGTTTAATCTAACTCGTGGAAAAGTAATCCATAAAAATGCCAATCCTTTGCCATTTAGCTAAAAAATATACAATTTAGGCGCTGCTCTGCAACTGAGATCTCATGTTTATGGGACTACTCACCAAAATTTAAGGTCGATTCACCAAAACTTAAGGTCGATTCACAATGCATTAGCTTATTCACCAAAGCTTGTTCGCTTGTTTGCCATTGACGTGAGGATGCGCTCGGTATCTAAAATGGAAGTCCAGTTTAGCAATTGCTTGTCGTTTGCAATGACATAGTCGGTCAGTTGTTGAGTAATCGTGTCTCTGAGCTGATCACCTTGCCAAGGCTTAGAAATATAGAAATCAAGCGCAGCGTTGTTAATGGCCGTAACCGTATCTTCCAGGCCTGCTTGCCCTGTGAGCAGTAGTTTGCGTGTCGGCTTAGTGTAATCGTTCTGATTGAGTTCTATGAGAAAGTCGATACCGGTTTTGTCAGGCATGATATGGTCGCACAAGATTAACGCGAGCTTTATACCATCTTGTCCCATTTCTTTAATTACTTGCTTGGCTTCATCGACAGACTCAGCACCTTCAACCAGAAAGTTCTCTTCAAATATCGCCAAGTCCTGAAGGACACTGTTGAGAACTTCAGGCTCATCATCGACACATAAAATTAGGTACTTATTCATGAGGTGCTCCTTCTTGTTTGAATGGAAGCCACACTTGCATGTGTGTATGGCTGCCTACCTCAGACTTCACCAAAATAAACCCTTGATGAGCCGAAACGATTTGTTGAGAAATAGATAAACCAATTCCTAAACCAAAGTTACCTTCTTTTTTGGTCGTGAAATTTGGGTTGAAAATGGTGCTGATGTCTTCTTTCGCAATGCCATGGCCGGTGTCGGAAATTTCCACTACTAGAAACGTGTCGTCACCTTTCGTCTGTTGAGAGGTAGTGATTGACACTTTTCCTCGTTCAGAAAGGGCATCGAGTGCGTTAGAGATCAGGTTCGTCCATACTTGTTGTAGCGAGAGCGACTGGCACAATAAAGGCGGTAATTCGGTGTCGTAATGTTTTTCGAGTTGATGATGTTTGAGTCTGTTTTCAAAGATCACTAAGGTATCTTCAAGCCCTTCGTGAATGTCCGCGTAGTGGCGAACCTCTTCATCTTCTCGGGCATAGCTTTTTAGGCTTTTAACCATATCGGCAATACGCTTGCTGCATACTTGAATTGAGCGGATAGAGTTTCCAACATAGTGGTAATGCTCTAAGTCATTGAGCAGCTCTTTGCCTGCGACAGGTGAGTCTTTCAAGGTGTCTAGAACCGCCGAGTCTTGGCTTAGGTTTAGTCTCACGGCTTTTTTGGCTAGCGCACGATCATCGATAGTAGAGGTGAGGTGCTTTACGAGTTGTCTTTCTTGAGCCGTTGATAGTGGCTTGGCTAACTTTGAATGCGCCAGCACGTCAGTCCCTTTATTCGATTCTGGGAGTGACGAGTTTTCGAGTATCTGGTCGAGATGTTCAGACAAGGTTTCAATACTTCGTAAGATCGCGGCAATAGGGTTGTTCAACTCATGAGCAACGCCCGCGACAAGTTGCCCAAGCATCGCCATCTTCTCTTTCTCGATCAATTGTTGATGTGCAGACTCTAGTGACTCCAACGTTTGTTGCAGCTTGATTTTATTAGTGATACTTCTTTGCAAGCGGCGGTTAAAATGACGGAGCAATAGATTGGTGAATAACGGCAGCAGGGTATTGTTTGAGTGCATCACTTGAGCAAAGCTATCTTTATCCAGCTTGATGACTCGTGTTTGCGTTAGGGTTATCGCGGTTGAGAATGAAGGTTCACCCGTCACAAATGACATCCCGCCGACAATGTTGCCCTTAGAGTGTCGTACCACTTCCCGCTGTTGCCCCAACTCATCTTTTTTATAGAGAGCGGCTTCACCCTCAATGATCAGCCATAAAAAGCGATTGTCTTCACCTTCTACAGTGAGGAGATGTTCGGGTGAGTAGTCTCGAATGGCCTTGGTTTTGTCATCTTTTGAAAACACATCTTGTAATGCACTGACGACACGCTCTGCAAGGGCATTGTCAGAAAGCTGGTGGTAGTCGTGAATGAACCCCGATTGAAAAGAATGAATCTTTTGCTCGATGTGCGCTCTGAATAAGCGCTGTTGATCCAACGCATCACTGTAAGATAACAGGTTTTCTGAGTCGTATTGGATAACAAAAGAGGTCAGCTCTTTTTGCGCCGATTTGAATAGAACTTGATCTTGAACGGGTTTGGTTAGGCAGTGATTGAGCCGGCCTTCATTCACCGCGGTCAGAATGGATTGAATGTCTGACGAAGCGCTGACTAATATCGTTCTTGCGGTATTACTATGGGGCAGCTGTTCCAGTTCAATAAGAAATTGCACACCATTAAATCCAGAATGATGATGAGTGATCACTAAAGCAACGGTTTGGTGGTGATCATGGATATCTTCTAATGCGTGATGCGCGTCTTCTATGTTCTCGGCAGTATAAATATCGAATACAGATGCTAACGGAGCCAGCTCCGAACGTATTCTTTCAATGCTAACCGGATTATTGTCCAAACAGATAACAGCGTATTGATTCACAGCTTAACCTTAATAGTAGCGACGTCTCTAGCCTAGCAAGAACCGCTGAATAAGGATGAGAGCTAGCCGTTAATTTATTGAGGCAATCGAAGTATCGAGCAATAGACTGATTTAACTCAATGTTTCTTGTTTGCTACTGATGGGTTAGACTAAAAAAAACAGACTAGTGTAGAAAGAGAACTCATGGAACAGTTAAGAAAAATTGGTGCAATTGGCGGAGCAATCTCATTGGCACTTTGTTGGCCATTAGCGGTTGGGCAAATTGGACAAAATGCGATTACTGATGGCGTTGCAAAGCTTAACAATTCAAGCATTCAAGCTGAGATCGTGGAATACGATAGAGGTTACCTTTCTTCTACTGTAACCACTCGCGTAACTGTGACGGATGAGAGCTTGAAAGAGCAACTTGCGCTCGATGGCTTACCGAGTGAGTTTGTCATTAATAGTGCGGTTAGCCATGGCTTAGTGAGCTTAAACGCGCTGTCGACGTTTGAGAATACTGACATTCTGCCTCTTACTCTGACTACCAGCACTGAGCTAAACGGCAACACGGATTTCAACTTCGAGTTAAGCCAGTTCAATCACCAAGGCTCAGAAGAAAATGGTACCTCGGTATCTATCACGAAGTCGAATCTGTCTGGCCATGCCACTGTATTAGGGCAGGTTGATTACCAGCTTTCTATCCCATCGGTTCAAATTGATTTTGAAACGGGTGAAGAGGTCACACTCTCTAACCTAAAAGGCATTGGCTCAGGCCAGCAAGCGAAAGGTTACTGGTTAGGCACGCAGAATTTTACTATTGATAGCTTCTTGATTTCAGATTCTGCAATGCAGCCATTCATGACCATCGAAAACTCTAAGTACGATTTTGAATCGCATTTAGATGAAGCGACTAAGCGCTTGAGCAGCAGTCTTAAGTTGGATATCGCCAATATTGAGACTAACGAAGGCCAGTTGAACAATCTAAACGTCGATTTTGAAATGTCGAAACTGGACAGCCAGTCGTTTGAGAAAATCTTTGAAATTTACCAGGCGAATCCTGTTTTGACACAAGATGATGTGGCTGAGATCATTCCGTTCATCGACGTACTGTTTGCTAAAGGCTTCGACCTTTCAATGAACAATATGTCGTTAGAATTAGGTAAAGGTCAGTTTGAATCTAAATGGTTGGTGAGCGTACCGGAAGGCACAGAAAACATCAGCAGTAACCCTTCAATGATTGTTCCTGCATTAACAGGTAATGTTCAATCTAGCTTCTCAAATGAGCTTGTTGAAGAATACCCTTTTATCCGTGAAGGTATCGACGAATTGATCGTGATGGAAATGATCAAGCAAACGGAAAGTGGTTATGAAATCACGGCTGACCTAGAGAATGGAAATCTAGTGTTTGAAAATGGACAAGAAATTCCATTAATTGCACTGCTTATGCCGGCTTTTGTTCAATAAAAAGAGTCGGGCTTAATACTGATAGGGCGATCTAACGGGTTAAGTTAAACATTTTGTACGGTACGAAACAAAAGAGGTCTTAAGACCTCTTTTGTTGTTTTTATGTTGGGTAAAACATGGTATTACTTGCATAGTTATTATTTAGCAGGAGCAATTATCCCCATGGAACTTACATTAGATAACGTATTCAACTTTAGTGCTGGCCCAGCGGCACTGCCTAAACCGGTAATGAAACAAGCGCAAGCAGACTTCATTGATTGGAATGGTTTAGGCACTTCCGTTATGGAAATCAGCCATCGCAGCAAAGAATTTATTCAAGTTGCCGATGAGTCTGAGCAAGACCTACGTGATCTTCTGAACATCCCAGACAACTATAAAGTTCTTTTCTGTCAGGGGGGCGCTCGTGCTCAATTCGCTGCTGTTCCTCTAAACCTTCTAGGTGACGCGACGAAAGCAACTTACATTGATGCGGGTTACTGGGCAGAAAGCGCAGTGACTGAAGCGAGCAAATATTGCGAAATCGATGTATTTAACGCGAAGACATCTATTGATGGCAAAGCGGCGGTTGTTCCGGCTAAAGATTGGAAAATCGACCCAGAAGCGGCGTACGTACATTTCTGTCCAAACGAAACCATCGATGGCATTGAAATCAGTGAGCTTCCTCAAACGGATAAGCCAATCGTCGCGGATATGTCATCTAACATTCTGTCTCGTAAGATCGATGTGTCTCAGTATGGTGTTATCTACGCTGGTGCTCAAAAGAATATCGGCCCAGCTGGTATCTGCATTGCTATCGTACGTGATGATCTACTAGAACTAGCAAACGAAGTATTGCCGAGCATTCTTAACTACAAAGTACTTGCTGAAAAAGACTCAATGTTCAACACACCACCAACCTACGCTTGGTACCTATCAGGACTTGTATTCAAGTGGCTGAAAGCTCAAGGTGGCGTTGAAGCGATGGAGTTGGTGAACAAAGAGAAAGCGGCGTTGCTTTATAATGCGATTGATAGCTCTGCTTTCTACAAAAACGATGTTCACACCGCAAACCGTTCAAGAATGAACGTACCTTTCCAATTAGCGAAACCAGAACTAGACGCAAAGTTTTTAGAGTTAGCTGATGCTGCAGGTCTGAAATCACTCAAAGGCCACAGAGCGGTAGGTGGGATAAGGGCTTCACTTTACAATGCGATGTCTCTGGAAGGTGTTCAGGCGCTAGTTAGCTTCATGAAAGACTTCGAAGAGAAATACGCTTAATAAGCGAGTTCGATGTTTACCAATGAAAAGAGGAGCTAAGGCTCCTCTTTTTGTTTCCCATAGAAGGGGAAAATATAGAGACCTAATTACCGTCTTCGACCATTAAAGCGAAACTGTTGCGGCGTTACATCAAAAGACGCCTTGAAGGCTTTAATGTAAGACGAGTCGTTTTGATAACCGACTTGGTCAGCAATACTTTGGATTGGGAACTCTTCATCGAGCAAAGATAACGAGTAAATCAGACGGATTTGTTGTCGCCATAACTGAAATGACGTGTTGAACTCTTTTGAGAATAAGCGCGACAAGGTTCGCTCCGATGCGCCGACTTTCTCTCCCCATTCCTTCAACGAAAAGTTCAACGTTGGTGCTTCTGTCAGCGCTTCAAAGATAAGCTTCAAACGTCGGTCTTCGGGTAGCAACAATTGATAGGTCTGAACGTTGTCTTTCATGATCTGATCGTGCAATACCGAGAGCAATCGCGATACCTCTTCATCACTCACTAATCCTTCGCACTGTCTGCGAATTTCCTGCAATAACTCATTCAAAAACGGCGTCAGGGTAATGGTTCGCACATGAGGCTCATACTTAATACCAAAGGCTGGATTAAGGTAAATACCGACAAACGTCGTATGGCTCAATGCGATAGATTCATGTTGAACCCCTGCAGGCACAAACAAAGCAGAAGTATGGGGCACAAGATGCTGGTAGTGCTCGGTTTTCGTTTGCAATAGGCCTTTGAGTGGGAAGATCACTTGATGCCACGTATGTTGGTGCATTGTATCGACGTAGCCCTTGGGCATATCGATGGTCTTCACTAACGCTGGTGAATTAGGATTAGCTACCATCATCTCATTTGAGGTGATGATTCCGGAGTGAGAATCTATTTGGCGGGTTGGCATGGTTAAGTGTCTTTATATCCCTATTCTGACGTTGCGGGACTAGGCTATCATGCCCAGCAGAGCTAATGAAGTAATTAGGGGGCACGCGTATGCGATATCAAGTTGAAATATCGAAAGAAAACCAACTACTATTCAAAGTCGATATTGAAGGTATTAACCAAAATAAGTGTGAAACATCGCTCGAAACGGTCTTGGCTAAGTTTCCGAAAACAGAAGGTTATCAGCGCCATCTATTGCTTTCGAACAGCGAAACGCGTTACCTAAAGAGCACAGAAAACCACATTGAAGTATTAGCAGCGGTTCCGGTATTTAAATCACTGGGCGAGCAATAAGTTGGCTTTAGCTCGTATAAAACAGCAAATAAGTTTCAGGTAAGAAGGAAGAGATATGAAGAAGTTAGGCGTAGTAAATAGCGTATTGGTAGGCAAAACTGTTGCCTTTGCACACGGTGCAAACAGTGCCATCAACAAGCAGGTTTTACCTGAGCGTCAGCATGCCACAGAACTTGGTTTTACCAATGACGAACAAGGCGACCCTCGCTTTCACGGTGGTATTCAAAAAGCCCTTCATATCTACCCAAGCGAGCACTACCCAGTTTGGCAGGAAGAGTTAGGTGACAAAATCATCTTTCAATCTGCAGGCGCATTTGGCGAGAACCTAAGCTCAAGCGGCATCACGGAACACTCCATTTGCTTGAAAGATAAGATTCGTATTGGTTCAACATTGTTGGAAGTCTCGCAAGGGCGTATGCCGTGCTGGAAGCTGAACGTGAGATTCGATCAAAATGATATGGCAAGAAGGCTGCAAGATACGCTAAGAACTGGCTGGTATTTCCGTGTATTGGAAGAGGGGGTTATCGGTGCTGGAGATGAGATCATTTTATGTGAAAGACCTTATCCAGAATGGCCGTTAACTCGCATCATGGGGGCGGTGTTCACAGGTTGTTTGGATAAACAAGAGCTCAAAGAATTGGCGGAGCTACCTTTAGTCGAATCTTGGGGAGCACTTATAGAGCGTCGCCTTGAAACTGGCAAAGTCGAAGATTGGGAAATGCGATTAGTTGGTCCGACAGCGGAGTAAGCTTTTCCTAATACGCAAAAAAACGCTCACTATTTCGATAATGTGAGCGTTATGAGTATTAAGGTGTAAAACGGCTAATGGCTAATGGCTAATGGCTAATGGCTAACGGTTAATGCCTAACGGTTAATGTTAATGCCTAGTCGCTTCACGTACGATTTAAACAGTATTTAAATCTAGCTATAACCAGAAATCTTTAACCGGCATGTCAGGGCTAAAATGATGTGCAATCTGCGCTTGTAGTAACTCTGCGGTCGCAATTGCATCCGTTAATGCATGATGCGGCGTGTAGTCCGGCAAATGGTATCGACGGCGACTTTGACCAAGCCTTACTGATGCTGGCTTCTTGCCTTTGAGCTTATTCCATAAGCCGCCAGCCAGTTTATTCTGGATTTGAGATTCAATGTCGAGCGTGTCGAGGACCGGAAACTCAATCCCTTCACCTAGTCTGACTTTCAGTGCGTTATCCAAGAAATCACGCTCTATACGACGGTAATGAACCACTGGGATGTGACCCGCCAGTGATTCTAATATCTCATCTAACACCTCGCTAAGGTCTGGCGCGTCAATGATGTCGTTATGAGTGATGCCATGAATAACCACAGAGTCCTCTTCTAATTTCTGCTTTGGCCTCAGTGTCCAGTGTTTGGCTTGTCGTAAGTAAATACGATTTAGCGTAAACGGGACAAGGCCAATGGTAATGATGCCATCTTTGTTTGGGTTTAAACCCGTAGTCTCAAAGTCGACAGCTAAGAAGGTCACTTCTGATAATGGCGTATCAGGCGCAGGAAGAGGCTGGCTATAAAATCGCTTTAAGCGCTCGTCTCTCGCTCGTTCCAGCTTTTGAGCAAACTTAAATGGCCAATCGACCGCAGGTGATTTGAATAGTTTGTTCATAGGCCCTACTTAAACTTATTGCTGGCTTGATAACGGAACTTAAGGAAGTTCTGCGCATTACTTAATATTTGGAATGCGTCCTTTAGGTTACGTCGCTCGAAGTCAGATAGGTTCTCTGGCTCAATGTTGTTATCCGGTTCTATGTTGTTGTCGACATCGTGTGCTTGGTGGCGAATACGAACTAAGGAGATAAACTCCATCGCATCTTTCAAGTCTTGAGCTCGGCCTTTTGGCAGAATACCTGCGTCGATAATGTCATCTAAACGTTCGAATGAGTTCTTAGAACGAGAGGCTACCGCCAACGAGTGAACACGAATTAGATCGGCCAGTGGCGCAGTACCACGACGTTTAAGGTTGATTGAGTTGTTGTGACGGCCATCTTTCTCCATCACGAAATCTTTGAAGAATCCGAGTGGCGGTGTGCGGTTAAGCGCATTACGAGCAAGACATGCTAAGAAACGGTTGTTCTTACGTGCACGGCGAACAATAAAGCTGTTCAGTTGTTCCGCCCATTTCAAGCGGCCGTAGACGCCGTCTAAATCAAAGAAGATAGAAGCGTTCAACAGCGCTTTCGGGTTTGGATCATCAATCCAATCGGCAAAGCACTCTTCCCATTGGCGACGAGTCATACGCCACGTTGGGTTGGTGGCCATGATGTCACCGGTACAGTACACATAGCCACACTGATCTAAGCCATCACAAATGAAGGTCGATAGCTCTTCAAAGTATTTACCGTGTTTTTTCTCGTCGTAGGTGTCATCAAGAATAATGGCGTTATCTTGGTCAGTGACGAGCAATTGCTCATCACGACCCATCGAGCCGAGTGCAAGGAAACAATAAGGAATGGGCGCTTTACCTAATTTCTCTTCGCCTAGCTCGATAATACGTTGCTTAAAGCTACGGCCGATTACCGACATTGCGGTACCCACCATGTGTGCGTTGGCATCTTCGTTAACCAAGCGCACAAAGCTGTCTTTTACTTGTTCAGAAAGTACTTTGAGATCTTCAATGCTTTGTTGTTGGAAGATGCTGCTTACCAATAACAGCGAGTTTTGAGACTCGTAGCGAACAATATCGGTCGCTTCGATAATACCGATAGGTTTCTTATCTTTAAGCACTGGCAAGTGGTGTACGTTGTAGCGAAGCATGGTCATCATTGCTTCATATACATAGGCATTGTGGTCGAGTGAGATAACCTCTGGTGTCATCACACTGGATACTTCATCCGACGGGTCAAGGCCTTCGGCTAGAACGCGAGTACATAAGTCTCGGTCGGTAATGATGCCGATAACAGGTGTTGAATCGTCTTCATCATCTTCAACAATATCAGGGTCGATGATCAGTAGAGAAGAGACATTGTCTTCTGCCATCATGGTTGCTGCTTGTTGGATGGTGCGCGTTTTCTCGATCATCGGCGCTTCGCTGGTCAATAGCGTTTTGACCTTAGATGTCGACAAATCGTTGGCGTCGTTGCTGTCTGAGTTTGCTTGGCGAAGTCGCGCGTTATCTTCCACCTCGACAAAGTCGGCGAATGAATCATAGTTGTCGTAGAGCTCTTGGAAAATCGGCTCAGGGATGCAGTAGAGAAGGGTATCTTCGGTCGCTTTAACTGGGAAGCGAACTTTGTTGTTGGTCAGCAACCCCATTTGTCCAAACACATGCCCTTCATCAAGGCGATTATAGAGTTCGCCCTTACGACGATAGACTTCAACTTCGCCACTTCGAACGATGTAGAGATCATGAATTTGATCACCAAAGTGAATGATAGGGGTATCTTGGCGGTAATAAGAAATTTCTACACTACTGGTCACTTTCACCAATATCTCTTCAGGAAGTTCAGAGAAAGGGGGGTATTGTGCCAGAAAGTTTTGAATCTCTAATAACTCAGCATCCATAATGATCATCCATTGGTTTGTATGATTTCATGGTACAACATTTGATAATAATTTTCCGGCACAAATCAATCTGTGAGCTAAAACCTTTTTAAAGTCTTATGGATAGACTAATCTTTCAGTTAATGGAGTGACAGTTGAAGGATGATAGGAATGTCGAAGTGGAAGCTTAGTTTGGTACCTGCGGTTTTTATGTTTTCTCCAAGTTTGTGGGCGGACACTAACGCGGTGGATATTCTTGATTATGACCATGTTTATGCCACCGCGCATTCGGGCAGTTTAAATGAAGATGCAGGCAGTAATAACAATGCCTCGTCGTATGGATTAGGCGTCAGTTACGCGATGACGGATGATTGGTTGTTGTTGGGCGACTACAGTGCACGCTTCATTCATCCAGATGAAAGTACCACTCGAATTGATACCTTAATGGCAGGGGCTGGGTATCGTTACAGCATCAAGAAAGATTTGGATATTGTCGCTTCTTACTTGCTGGGTATTACTAAAGGTGAGGTAGAGCTTAATGGCAGCAACAAAACCATCGAATCGGATACTGAATTTGTCCAAGGTGTAAAAGCCGAACTCAACTATGGTTTTGCAAAACGTTGGATTGCTAACGGCAGTGTGCAAGTGAACCGAAGTGACCTGTTTGATGAAGAAATTTACCACGTGGGTTTGCGCTATCTCGTGACCAATAAGTTTGCGATTGGTGGCTCTTATCAACACAGAGATGGTGAGGGTAGTAAAGGTGGAAGCGAGAGGACGAACGAGCTAGGTGTAGAGTTCTTCTTAGAGTACTAACCAGTAACGCAGAGGCTAAGCGTTAGTACGCAGAGACTAAGTGTTAGTAACGAAAAGGCTAAGTGCCTTAATAGCTATTATATACATAGCTCTTATATACAAAGAGACAGACACAAAAAAGCCAGCTTAATCGCTGGCTTTTGCATATCTATAGGCTATGGGCTATAGGTCGACAGATACAGGTTTCGCTTTTCGATTAAAGAACCGCAGCAAGACCTTTACATAGAGGACCCATGTTTGACTTAGTCATGCCTGCAACACTGATACGGCCAGAACCAACAATGTAGATAGCGAATTCGTCTTTCAGGCGAGTTACTTGCTCTTTGCTTAGGCCAGAGAAAGAGAACATGCCGTTTTGGCGCTCGATGAATGTGAAGTCTGCATCAACACCTTCAGATTTCAGTGTTGTTACGAATAGCTCACGCATCTCTTGGATACGGTCACGCATTTCTGCCACTTCCGCTTCCCATTCAGCACGTAGATCAGCATCACCAAGGATGTGAGTTACTACAGCACTACCGTGCGCTGGTGGGTTAGAGTAGATAGAGCGGATGATGCTCTTAACTTGAGAGAACGCTGTCGTTGCTACGTCTGCAGATTCTGCAACTAGAGTGAATGCACCTACACGCTCGTTGTACAAGCCGAAGTTCTTAGAGAATGAGCTAGCAACAAGGATCTCTTTGTTGTATTGAGCAAAAATACGTAGACCAGCTGCATCTTCTTCAACGCCTTTTGCAAAACCTTGGTAAGCAAAATCGAATAAAGGAAGCAGTTTCTTCTCAGCAACCAGTTTAGCCAGCACTTCCCACTCGTCAGTTGTTGGGTCGATACCTGTTGGGTTGTGACAGCAGCCGTGAAGAAGAACGATATCGCCTTCAGAAGCTTTCTCTAGGTCAGCAACCATGCCTGCGAAGTCTTTGTCTTTTGTTTCAGCGTTGTAGTAGCTGTATTGAGCTGTCTCGATACCCGCAGCAGCGAAAACGCCGTTGTGGTTTGCCCAAGTTGGGTTACTGATCCAGATTTTAGCATCGCCTAGTTGGCGTTTGATGAATTCGCCAGCAACGCGAAGTGCACCAGTACCACCAGGAGCTTGTGCAGTTTTCGCGCGTTGAGACGTTACGATCTCTGCGTCTGAACCGAAAAGAAGCTTCTGAACCGCTAGGCCGTACTCAGCTGTACCTTCAATTGTCAGGTAAGATTTGGTTTTTTCGCTTTCAAGAAGTGCAGCTTCTGCTTTCTTTACTGTTTTAAGTACAGGCGTTTGGCCAGCTTCATTTTTGTAGATGCCAACACCAAGGTTGATTTTCTCTGCACGAGAGTCTTTTTTAAACTCTTCAGTAAGGCCGAGGATAGGATCGGCGGGAGCAGCTAACACTTTTTCAAACATAATCTTCATCCATGTCAATTGAGAGGGGATAGTATCTATGGGTAGTTATACCTGTATGGAATTTTTAAGACAATACGAAGTGAACAGAAAGGCCAAAAAAAATCCATTTCAATCAGATTTATTGACTAAAGAGGGTATTTGATAACAAAACACCCTACGGATTAACCTATAGGGTGCAAGAAGTTAGTGGTTTTTATATAGATTAGGCTGGTTGAGCAATAAAGCTTTCACGCTCGAGTTCACTTGGTACATTTTTGCCATCTTTGTAGGTCGCGGCAATCGAAACAAACTCTTGTTCGACAGCCAGAAAAGCTTGGACAACTTGCGGATCAAAATGCGTCCCATTGCCCTCCAAGATAATCTGTTTAGCTTGTTCATGAGTAAAGGCTGGCTTGTAGACTCGTTTTGATATTAACGCGTCATAAACATCGGCTAATGCCATCAAGCGACCGGATAATGGAATGTCCTCACCAGACAGCTGATTTGGATAACCACTGCCGTTCCATTTTTCGTGGTGGGTCAGAGAAATCTCTTTCGCGACTCTCAGGAAAGAGCTGCTTCCTAACTGCTTTTCTGCAATAGATAACGCTTCAGCACCAATTGCGGGGTGACCTTTCATTATCTCAAACTCTTCGTCAGTTAATTTGCCCGGCTTTAATAACACGTTATCAGGCACACCCACTTTGCCTACATCATGAAGTGGGGCAGATTTGTAAAGCAGCTCTATGTAGTTTGGTGTTAACAAGTTTGCGTGGATTTCCGACTTACTGAGCTCTTGTGCGAGTACCTTTACGTATTCTTGGGTTCTCAGAATGTGAGCACCGGTTTCATTGTCTCGAGATTCTGCCAACGCAGACAAGCTTACAATCGCAACGTCACGGGTCGTTTTGACTTCGTTTTGTGCCGTTTCGAGGCTATCAAGCATGGTGTTGGTCATTGATGCCATTGAACCCAGCTCATTGTAGCCGAAAATAGGTAAGCGAACGCCTTGTTCGCCACTGGTAACCTTTCTCAATGCGTGTTCTTGGCTTAGGAGAATTCGCTTAATCAGCTTGCTCCATAAAGTCATAATGGTTATCGCGTACCCACCCAGAACTACTGCCAAATAAATGAACTCTTTAATCACGCTGATCTTGCCTGTGCCATCCAGCAAGCGGTCAGGGTTATGTTCTAGCCAAAAGATGTCTTTGACGGCAATCATTGTCAGCATGGTGGTCAATGTAACCAGAAGTACGACGACTAACCCAATCATCTGTTTGACCAGAGAGCTTCTTTCACCAATCAATCGGAAATCAAATTGTCCAGACTCTTCCATCTTGTCCATTTGACTAAGCTTGGCATTCAGTTGAAGAATGGTTCCAGTAAAGAAGCCAAATAGGCTCATGCCAAACAGTACTTTCAAATTACTGTCTATGGTGAATTCATAGCTTAAGTTGTAGTAGAGCGCGAAAGGGACACTTGCAGCAAAAAATAACAGGGTATCGAGCTGCGCGAATCGACCTTGTTTGACTAAGGTGTGTTGCGCTAATAAGTAACGACGCGCGAGCCATAATAAGACAAACACAATACTGACTTGTGTGAAAATCTCTAACGTCGTTAAGCTTTCGAGCATTGGGCACACCCGACTGCCGTAGGTGCCAAACAGCACGCCAGCGATGACATATAATTTAGTCGTTAGCGATTGATTGTAATTTGAAGTATCCATCGATAAGCCTTTGTTGATTTTCATCTTAGGGTTTCGTAACTGATCCTAAGTTTACGAATACGCGATTTTCACATTGATTTACGATTTTCACATTGATTCACGATATTGGAAATCTGCATGATTAGCATTGCTGTCGTGAATGTGACCGGAAATTCTATCGATAGCTTTCGTGGAATGATACAAGAAACTGGTTTGTGTTAGTGATTTGTTAGCTAGGTGGGGGTTATTGCAGCATTACTATGAAGATATTTGAATAGCCTCGTTGAGATTAGAGGCTATTCAGTCGGTATACTTGAGTGGAATCGCGAGTGATTGAGTTCGCTATCTACTTTAAAACAATTACTTTTTCAGGTTGATTTCAGCTTCGATAGAACCTGTTTCAATCTCAGGGTGAGACGCTAGTTTGTCTGATGCCCATTGGTTAAGGTGTTTCAGAATAGCAGACACCGCGTGTTTCTCAGTTGGTGCTTGGTCTTGATCGACGTCGATCTTCTGCTTTGGATGTGAGCCTGTAGCATCTTCAGCGATATGTAGCCAATCTGGGTGCCAGTAATATGGCTGGCCACTCGGTGTTGTCCAACTATGAACACCGTTTGACTCTCCTTTATAACTTAACTGGTCTGCTTCTATTTTTTTCATTGTTATCTCGCATGTTTTTTGGGTTACATCAAATTATAGAGGCGTAGAACGAACTTGGCTCCCGCCTTGGTTACAAACTTAGCAAAGCATACAAAGTTATCTGTGAACCAATTCACACTATTATAGAAATTAGGTCCAATCATATGGATAGCAGCAATAGTTGTTAACGTTAGTGATAAAATCCCCGGCTTATTAGAATTTCTCTAGGTAGTACAATTAGATGGCGCGTTATGAAGAGCTTGCAAAGGATATTCGAACTCAGATCGCTAATAACACTTGGCGATCCGGAGAGAAGATCCCTTCGGTACGCATGAGTTGTCGAAATTACAACGTCAGCAATAGTACTGTCTTACAAGCCTACCAATTGTTAGAAAGCGAAGGGTGGATCATCGCTAAGCCTCAGTCGGGCTACTTTGTTGCACCACGTGTGGACGGCGTTGATTATGAACTGCCGTTAGTACACAAAAAGAAAGCCATTAATGATCGCTTATTCGACTTTTTGAAATCGAGTTCAGCAGAGGGTGTGATTCCTTTTGGCTCAGCATTCCCCGATCCTGATCTTTTCCCATTACCTACCTTGACTCGAAACCTTGCCAGTGCTGGTAGAAAGATGACAGGTGCCAGTGTGATCAATAATCTGCCACCGGGAAGTGAGTCCTTAAGAAGACAAATCGCGCAGCGTTACCTGCAGCAAGGCATTACGGTTAACCATCAAGATATCGTGATTACCTCTGGCGCAATGGAAGCGCTTAACTTAAGCCTGCAAACGGTTACTAAGTCGGGTGATAATGTTGTGATTGAATCTCCCGCTTTCTATGGTGCTTTACAGGCCGTAGAAAGATTAGGACTCAATCCTATCGAAGTGGATGTTTGTCCAATCAATGGATTGAATATTGAGCAGTTTGAAAGCGCACTACAAAACCAAGATGTAAAAGCGTGTTGGCTGATGACGACGTTTCAAAACCCGACAGGGACAAGTTTGTCTGAAGAAGCGAAGCGTCGTGTGGTTGAGATTGCAGAACAACACGAAACCTACATTATTGAAGATGACGTGTATGGTGACCTCTACTTCGAAGGGCATAAACCCAAGCCACTAAAAGCCTTCGATAAGACCGATTCTGTTCTGCTTTGTGGTTCGTACTCAAAAAGTCTGTGTCCGGGTTATCGGGTCGGCTGGGTTGTGAACGCGCGTTTCAATGATGCCATTCAAAAGCTGCAGCTTCTTTCTACACTGTCGAGTAGTGCGCCTGTGCAACTTGGCGTCGCACACTTCTTAACACATGAAAGCTACGACAATCACCTTCGTAAATTACGTAAAAATCTTCTAGTGAGAAAAGAACGATTCATTGAGGTCATCAAGCAGTACTTCCCGCATTCCGTCGAGATTGAAGAACCGGCTGGTGGCTACTTCATATGGATTCGTCTTTCCGCAAAATTCGACAGTCAACAATTTTACCAGCTAGCGATTGCTCAGGGGATCAGCGTCGCTTCAGGCGATCTGTTTAGTGAGCAGGGCAGAGTAGATAACGCGATCAGATTGAACTTCTCTTATGAACTCACAGAAGAGAAAGAACAAGCACTAATCTTGCTTGGCAAACTGGCACATCAACTTACGCATTCGTAAAATCTTAAGTCACTCATAAAACAGACAATGACTTCAACTGTACGGATTGTTTCTGGTGCAACTGTACGCCTTGTACAACAAAGAGTTGTGATTCAATACAGTTAGACCAAATATTGGAGATACCGTTATGTTGAAAATGACTATGGGAAATGAAGTTAAGTTGATTATCGTCGCGATTGTGTGTGCGCTTCTGCTTATTCTCGGCCACGTATTGCTGGCAAAAGCCTTCGCTGATATGGCTTGGGCTGAATATACAACAGCGGCTATCCCGTTCGTTATGATGGCAATCTGCGGTCTCGCGATAAAATACGCTATCGACCAAGATGTCGATTAAGCCGATTATCCAGTCGAATTATTTTAAGCCCTGCCAGAATTTGGCAGGGCTTTTTCGTTTTAAATGACCTGAGCTTTTGAATAATTGCATTAAACCTGAGCTCTGAAGGCTATCTCATACTTTAATGCCACAGACTTTGTAAGTCTGTGTAAGCGCGAAATGGTGATTATTTGGAATATGCATCACCTTTAGTCAAAAACTTGGCTTATTGGTTGTGCTAGGAAATAACCAGAGCCTACCTTTCATTGTTATATATTCACGTCAATTATTGGTCGCTATGCGATAAAAGTGATCAAATTAAAGGCTTACAGTACCTTACAGGTTTAAATTTCCCATTTATTACAATTGGTTATGACTAATTGAGATGCGGGATTATGAGATTGAAATATACAAAAACAAACCTGTGCATATTGGCTTTGTTAGCCACCAATGCTTCAGCAAGCGAACTCCATGTTGATTTGAATCGACTAAGTAATTTTTCGGAAGTTGGTACTAATAGACTGTCTATTACCAGTGAATTTATCGGCTATGAGCTTGATGAGGGAAAGTATCGTTACGCAAGAGATGTTGACTTAAACGGCTTAGATTGGGCTTTTCTTTATGGAGAGCATCAAAGAAAAGATAAACCCAATAGCGCCTTAATTGGTGATGTGAAGGTTATTGGTGATTTAAAACAAGTCGCTAATTCAGAGACTAAAAATGCAGTTGGCAATCGTTACTACTGGCAAGACGGCGACTCTACGGATTATAACCAAGAGCTGGCTTTTTCAGGTTTGCTTGTTGGTTCTAGTGGTTTCTCTTTTGACGTTCAGCCGAGTAAAGAAGGGCGATTTTCTGTAGAGCTTTATACACATAATTGGCTGTCTTCTGCTGATGTGACGGCATGTATTAACGAGCAATGCATCACAATTAAAAATGACATTTCATTTCACATGACCAGTGTCAAAAATACGATTGTTTTCGAATCTCAATCGCCAGATGACATCGTAGAAATCTCATATTCACGCCAATATAGGCAGTTTGATTTTGAATCGAGACAAGGCTATCACGCTATTGAGGCTATCCAGTTGAGAGAGGTTGAGTAACATGAAAAGAATCATTCTAGCATCAGTAATTGTAGCGACTTTTTCTGCTCACTCAGGTCTCGGGAAAATGGATCGTTCCGTCACTCAACACAAAACGTTCGCTCTACAAACTCAGTTCGATTTTGCCTGTCATATGAATGCGGGTTCCGCGACCTTAATTGACCCTTACTGGGTGATAACGGCAAATCACGTATCAGGCTCTAAAAGTGAAGGGTATGAAAATGCAGTCACTTGTTCTTCTTATGACAAAGATGAGAACGGTAAGTACAACGTTATTCATACATCACGTGCGACAACTGACCCTGATGGTGAGTGGGGGGAGTATGAATTTACCGATGGCATTTATGATTTCGCTCTGGTGCGCTTAGACACGCCAATCACCGGTATTAAGCCTGCGAAGTTACCAGAGAAAGGGATGTTCGATCATTCAGAGGTTTATGAAGTAAATAGCGTTGGCTTTGGTAACTATAACGGCCGTAATGGCGGGAAGAAATTTGTTAAGTACAATGACACAGATAAGAAATGGTTAGCTGAATATAAATATAACCCGGTGATCATGCCTCAAAGTGATTTGCAGTGGCTGATCATCCATGGAGACTCAGGTTCAGGTATTACGATTGAACGCGACGGCGAGTTTTACATTATTGGAGAGATAGGCCTTCAATACTATGGCGAGCTTGGTTGGCAAGATACATTCGATGATGTTTTGGGGAGATTAGATTCCTTAAACAATGATATGAGAGCGCATGGGTTTAGTTACTCGAAGCCAGTAAATCTTGGTGATGTAAGATGGACGCCAACGACCCAGAACAGTATCGAAGATCTTCATGCCTTTTACAGCTACTGGAAAGCTGGAAGTATGGATTTTAATGGTACTTATTGGACGAAGGATGGCGGTATTTACAACACAGCTTATGCGCAAGAAGGTGAAACGTACACTTTTGAAACTGTCATTCCTGCAAACCCAAAAGCGCCCGCTTTTGATGTGTTTGTAAATGGTCGTCAGGTTGCTCATAACATTAAGGCGGATAAAGAGAGCTTATTCTTTAAAGTGAATGCTTTTGAGCAAAAGGGTGACCAGATGGTGATTGAATTTAAGCCGCTAGAACAGACTGGCGAGAAGATACTTTTAGATCACTTTTTGGTTCGAACTGTTGAGTAGATTGAGCTGTTAAGCTTGTATCAGTAGGCGCTTATCAGTAGGCGCTTATAAACATACCCTTATAAATAAGGGCGTATAAAAAAACCTCCGTATATACGGAGGTTTTTATCTATTTAATTATCTATCTATACTGACTTCTCTGAAAGAAGAAAGCTGAGATTAGAAGTTAGCAGAGCGTGGTGTACGTGGGAACGGGATAACGTCACGAACGTTGCCCATACCTGTTACGTAAGACACTAGACGCTCAAAGCCAAGACCGAAGCCAGCGTGAGGCACTGTGCCGTATTTACGTAGGTCGCGGTACCAGCTCATGTGCTCAGGGTTGATACCCATACCAATCATGCGCTCGTCTAGAATGTCTAGACGCTCTTCACGTTGTGCACCACCGATGATTTCACCGATGCCTGGTGCAAGTACGTCCATTGCTGCAACTGTTTTTCCGTCGTCGTTTAAGCGCATGTAGAAAGCTTTGATGTCTTTCGGGTAGTTCTTAACGATAACAGGTGCTTTGAAGTGCTCTTCAGCTAGGTAACGCTCATGCTCAGAAGACATGTCGATGCCCCACTCAACGTCGAATTCAAATTTCTTACCAGAATCTAGTAGGATTTGGATTGCGTCAGTGTAGTCAACTTGTGCGAAATCAGCGTCTACGAATTGCTCTAGACGAGTGATTGCTTCTTTGTCGATGCGAGAAGCGAAGAACTCAAGGTCGTCGCGGCGTTCTTCAAGAACAGCAGCGAAAACGTACTTAAGCATGTCTTCAGCCAGTTTCGCTACATCGTCAAGGTCTGCAAACGCAACTTCAGGCTCAACCATCCAGAATTCAGCTAGGTGGCGGCTTGTGTTTGAGTTTTCAGCACGGAACGTAGGACCGAACGTGTAAACCTTGCTTAGTGCACAAGCGTAAGCTTCAGCATTAAGTTGGCCAGATACTGTTAGGAAAGTTTCTTTACCGAAGAAATCTTCGTTGAAGTCAACTTTGCCTTCGTCAGTGCGAGGCAGGTTTTCCATGTCTAGCGTCGATACGCGGAACATTTCACCAGCGCCTTCTGCATCAGATGCAGTGATAAGCGGAGCTGAAGTCCAGAAGAAACCTTGCTCGTGGTAGAAACGGTGAATCGCTTGAGATAAACAGTTACGTACACGTGCTACTGCGCCGATCACGTTCGTACGTGGGCGTAGGTGAGCAACTTCACGAAGGTATTCAATAGAGTGACGTGTCTTAGCCATTGGGTAAGTGTCAGCGTCTTCAACCCAGCCTACAACTTTAACGTCAGTTGCTGCTAGTTCGAAGTCTTGACCTTTCGCAGGAGACTCAACAATCTTACCTGTTACTTCAACAGAGCAGCCAGTTGTTAGCTTTAATACTTCGTCTTCGTAATTATTAAGATTATTAGGAACCACGGCCTGAATCGGGTCGAAACAAGAGCCGTCATAAATGGCAAGGAAAGAGATTCCAGCTTTGGAATCACGACGTGAACGGATCCAGCCGCGAACAGTTACTTCACTGTCTACCGCTAGCTTGCCGCCAAGTACGTCTGTTACAGGCGCGTAAGTCATGTTGATTTCATTCTCCATTGAGGGACAAATTCAACTCAAAGTCTCTAGCATTGAGGCAAATGAACATATATTTGCACAATAATTAGCCGAAACATTGAGTTGTATAAACTTTTTAAATCGATTGAACATATTACCTGTCATACCGACAGCTTCAACCTTTATTCTTGCTTGGTGAAAGAAATATTGTGTCTACTGACGATAAATAGGTTTGAGGGTGTGTTTTTTGTTCGATTTGGCTTTCTGTTTGGTATTTGTTTGAGTGCTAGGGAGGTGCGCTAGCGCTAATGGTTAAGTATTCTTCAATACCTTGTAAATCGATGTGAGCAGAGTGATTGAAACGACGTGAACTGACGTTGGTTACAACATAGAGCTGGCTGAAATCGAGACCGCTAGCGGTTTTTGGCCGGATTAAGAAGCGTTAATATTCGAAACCTTTGTTTGCAAGATTGGACGTGTGATTAAAGTAGCGCTCACTTTATATTGGCAGCCATTCAAGCTTGTGCGTTACCCGAGCTATCTGTGTAATACCTAGATTTCCTTGTTTAATATCTATATTACCTTATGTAATAGCTTAGTTGTCTTGTGTAATACCTAGGTTACCTAGTGCAATACTTACGCTACCTTGTCCGATACTTAAGTGACAAACACAAAGCACAAGTGTGAGTCCATCTAATAACAATCACCCACTAGAGGAGTTTAATATTCACGTGTTAATTACGCCGCCTTAACCCCTGCATTCTCTCTACACCCGCACTTTTCGAGCGCTCGCTCATTCAAGAAAAACAGTCGATCAAATTATGTCTGAACAAGGCAGGACTGGCTGTACAAGTAAAAGAGAATTACATGCTTAATTATTTAAAAAAACACTGGTTATCAAACGTTAAAGGAGATTCATTATCTGGGATTGTGGTTGCACTCGCATTAATCCCTGAAGCCATCGCATTTTCAATTATCGCAGGCGTCGACCCTAAAGTAGGGCTTTATGCTTCTTTCTGTATCTGTGTTGTAACCGCTTTGGTTGGCAGTCGTCCGGGGATGATCTCTGGGGCAACGGGCGCAATGGCGCTGTTGATGGTCACCTTAGTGAGAGAACACGGGCTAGAGTATCTACTCGCAGCTTCATTTCTTGCTGGCGTCATTCAAATCGCGGCTGGGTACCTCAAGCTTGGTAATCTGATGAATTTCGTTTCCAAATCGGTGATTACTGGGTTTGTTAACGCGCTCGCTATTCTTATATTTATGGCTCAGCTCCCTGAGTTGATCAACGTCCCTTCGAGCGTTTACGTGTTAGTCGCTTTGGGTTTGGCGATCATTTATCTGCTTCCTTATTTTCCCAAGTTTGGTCATGTAATACCTTCTCCATTAGTCGCGATTGTTGCCCTGACTATTATCAGTTTGTTATTTGGTTTAGATGTCAGAACGATTGGAGATATGGGCAAGCTTCCGGATTCACTGCCTGTGTTCTTGCTCCCTAATATTCCATTCACGTTTGATACGCTCACAACCATCCTTCCATATTCTATTGCTCTATCTCTTGTAGGCTTATTGGAATCATTGATGACGGCGACGATAGTGGATGACCTGACCGATACTGAAAGTAATAAGAACAATGAATGCAAAGGGCAAGGCGTAGCGAACATCGTGGCTTCACTATTTGGTGGTATGGCGGGGTGTGCGATGATTGGCCAGTCGATTATTAACATCAAATCAGGCGGCTTAACCCGATTATCCAGCTTGATCGCCGGGGTTGTTTTACTGCTAATGGTGGTGTTTGTTTCTGATTGGTTGAAGCTGATACCGATGGCCGCTTTAGTGTCTGTGATGATCATGGTTTCAATCGGCACGTTTTCATGGCGTTCTGTTGTTGAGCTTAAAGACCACACACTCCCAACCAATGTAACCATGCTAGCAACCGTGGCGGTGGTGGTGTTTACTCACAATCTCGCGATAGGTGTTGCGGTTGGCGTGGTGCTATCGGCTCTGTTTTATGCGCATGCTAGCAAATCCATGGTGTTTATATCCGATGAAGTCGTGACTAACGAAATGCACACTACCCACCGAGTAAAAGGCCATGTCTTCTTTGCTTCTTCAGATGCGTTTGTCGATCTATTTGATTATGACAATGCGACCTCTTTAGTGACCATCGATATTTCGGATGCGTCTTTCCTAGATAACACGTCGGTTGAGGCGCTTGATAAGGTCGTATTTAAGTTCCGTAAAAAGGGCGCTTATGTAGAAGTCGCAGGAATGGATACCGTGAGTGCGAATCTGATATTCAAACACGCGATGTACCACAAGCATAAAGATTTAACCGCGGTTTCCATTACGCACTAATCATGGTTTAAGGTACTTTAAAAGCCTAAAAGCCTAAAAGCCTAAAAGCCTAAAAGCCTAAAAGCCTAAAAGCCTGAAACTCGGAACTAGACATTGTTATGAAGATAAAGCGCTCATCTTTGAGCGCTTTTTTGTTGATGTCGGTGGGGGAGTTCTACTGACCTATGACTGATCTTTATCGTTGGTTTTTGAGTTCGATAAGGTGAATTGGTTGATAAGAGATTCAAGGTGATCAGACAGCTCTTCTAAATCATTACTGATTCCACGAGTCTCAGCCGCAGACTGCGATGTGTTGTCGGCGTGAGAAGTGATGGTTTCAACCTTTTGCTGAACATCTTCGGTCGCGTGTGTAGTGGATTGCGTCTGTTGTTGAATATTTTTCGCATGAGCCAGCACTTGTTTCATTTCTTCAATGACACCATTCATTTCAACGGACAGTGCGTCGATATCTGTTGAGCTTTGATGTGCTTGTTCGCAAACGCGATCGGCAGAAGTCAGCGACTCTTCACTGCCTTGCTGGAACAGATGAATGATTGACTCAATACTGCCAGTTGCCTCTGCCGTTCGTGATGCAAGATTTCGAACTTCATCTGCCACTACCGCAAAGCCCCGACCTTGCTCTCCCGCACGAGCCGCTTCAATCGCCGCATTTAAGGCTAGAAGATTGGTTTGGTCGGCAATGCCACGAATCACGCTCAATATTGAAGAGACCTCTCCGGTTTGCTCATTGAGTGTCAGTATCTTGTGTTTCACTTCTTCTATGCTACTGACTAGGTTCTTTATCTCACTGCTTGCATCATGTGCTTGGTTGGCACTCTTACATGCCACATCGGCGGTGTGATTGATAAGCTCTGAAGCGGTTAAAGTGGCTTGTTCTACATTGACTTGCTGCGCCTGTATCCCTTCGATATTGTTTTGTACTTCAGCGGTTTCGTTTTGTTGATCGCTGGCGGCTTGCTCGGTAATTTGTGCAACACTGGTCAGTTGGTTGGCAGATGCATTCAGTTTGTGCGAGGTGTCTTGTACCTTCTCTAAGCTGTCGGAAACCGTGCCCATGAACGAGTTGATGGAGTTAGCAAGCGTGCCAATTTCATCCTTGCTTTGCTCTGGCAGCCGAGTGGATAGGTTTTTATCACTGCTGACTTGAGTCATAAAGCGAGAGGTTTGTTGAAGCGGGCGAACGATTATCTTACGAATCAATCCCATAGTAAGAACGAATCCGGCAAAGGAGATCACCGCCATAATACCGATCGCTGTCATTGTTTGAGTATTGATCAACGAGTTGACATGGCTAAGGTTATATTCAAGTCGAATTGCACCTAATACTTCCCCTTCTGGCGCCATATGACATGCAACACAATTGGTGCCGCGATAGTTCTCGCTCGACTTCATTGGCAGAGCAATAACCAAGCCTTTTCCCCAATCGGCAGAAAAGGGTTCGATAACGGTTTCACCCGCTAGCGCTCGTTTATCAATATCATCCATAGGTGTTTGGTTGTCATTGCCAGGCCCGTATAACTTACTCACCGCATCAGCACGCAATACACGAACATTTTCAATGCCTTCTTGAGCTAACGCTTTCTGACGAAGGGTCTCTTTTTGTGCCATGGTGCCAGTGAGCATCATCATATTGAGGCTATCGAAATAGTTGCTCGCTTTATCGTGAAGCTGCTCACTTAACACTGAGTTTACAAGCTGCTTTTGCTGCGAATATTGAAAGTAGGTCGATATTGCTAATAGAAAAGTGAACACGATGGCGAGGGCCACTAGGATTTTAAAGGTGATTGTTGAGCGCATAAGGTGTTTGTTTTTATTAATTATAATGACGCGCATACTTTACGTGTAAGAGCCCCTACCACCTATGAGGTATAACCGATTGTGTGACCACACTCCGGTTGTGGTTATGTTTCTGTGATGTAGCGAGTTTGTGATGATGTTCTTTGGGCGAATGAAAGGGAGTTTATCGTTAAATTTGAAGAGTATGAAAAGCCCAAATAAACGTACATGACTTAAACAAAAATCACTTTCTAAAAGGCACCTAATAGATGCCTTCTTCTTCGTATTATTCAATCTGGCTTAACTGCTGAGTCAGTATCATTCCAGTGAGCTTTTACCTAGTTAAGTTTAAGCCCAGTTGAAGTGCCATGCTTAGCTCATTGCGTTCAACAATCTCCTCGACAACTTTGCCTTCATCATTGAATCGGAAGTAAGTAAGGCTAGTCCAAGTAACGTTTTTGCCATTCAGTTGGTAGCCTTTCCACTCATCAGCACCTTTAGCTCTGTGAGTGAGCGCAACAACAACTTGATGGCCGTCTTCTACGATTTTTTGAAACGTCGTTTCCAGTGATTCATATCGGTCAGTAACGTGAACTTTTAACATGGCTTCGAACTCAGAGAGGCCATTAATTATCTTATTGCAATCAGGTCGATGGATCATTGTATCTTCAGCGAAATATTCGCCAATACGGTGAGTTTGTTTACCGTCTACACAATGCTTAAAGTAGTCTTTTACAACCTGAACTTGTTTGCTTGTCATAGTTTCTATCCTTATGTTTGTTGAGTGCCAACAATCTAATGGAACGTTACTGTCTTGAGTAGAGCCCATTTTGTGGATAATCTGTCGACAATATGTAAACAGTGGGGTGAGGTCATGAACGTATTAACGTCTATTAAGTCATTTATTGTGACTGTTGAGGAGGGCAGCTTTACAGGTGCGGCTAAGAAGATCGGAGTGTCGAAGTCTTTGGTTAGTCGCCATGTAAGAGAGCTTGAGGCTTACCTAAATACTCGCTTATTGAATCGTTCTACCAAGTCACTGTCCTTAACTGAGGTTGGTCGTCGCTATTTTAATGAGGCTCATGGGTTGGTCGACGGCATTGAAGATTTAAATGATTCTTTGAGGTTTGATAGTTCAGAAATGGTTGGCTCTTTGAGTGTTATGGCGCCTAAAGGTCTCACTGAGATTATGTTGATGCCCTTCATTTTGACATTTTCAAACAAATACCCAGATGTGGCGTTAAATCTCATGCTTTCAGATGGTGTTCAAGATCTCGCGACGGTTGGTTATGACATTGCGATTCGTTCTGGTGATTTAGTTTCGAAAGACTTAGGAATGATCGCGCGCACTATCTTTGTAAATCAGAACTTGGTTTGTGCTTCACCTAAATACCTAGAAAATAATACAGAGATTACAACGCCAATTGATTTAGCTAATCACACCATAATTGAAGATCCAAACCTTAAGAATGATGGTGTGTGGAGGTTTGAGCTTAGTGGGCATTTTCATGATGTAAATCTGAAGCCAACACTCACGGTAAACAGCGTGCAAGCAGTGAAGGTCGCTGTTCGTTTAGACTATGGTATTGCAATGCTACCAAAGCAATTGGCCGAAGAAGATATAGAGTCTGGCGCAATTGTGGAAATTCTGCCGCAGTATGCGCTTAAAGAAAGAACGGTTTACGCACTTTACCGCGAGCGAGTGAATACGCCGCGCAAAGTGAAGGTGTTTATTGATGAACTATGTGAGCACTTCTCTTGCTGTTGAATATACTGGCCAAGCGTCATTATTAAAATCCACCTGCCAAAACAGGTGGATTTTTACTTTTACTTTTACTTTCAATTGCCGATTGCCGATTGCCGATTGCCAGTTAGCTGACGGTTGAAAGGGGAATGGCGTCAGAGATCGATTTTTCTAATCTGATGGCGATAAATTTCGAGGTAGGGGTAAAGGTTCGTTCACCATAGCTGTCTAGAGGAACCAAAGGGTTGGTTTCAGGATAGTAAGCCGCCGCCTGACCCTGTGGAACGTCATAAGCTACCAGGGTAAACCCTTTCACTTTTCTCGTTACACCATCTTCCCAAAGCGACACCATATCGACCTTGTCACCCGGTTTAAAACCGAGCTTCAATATATCGGCTTCATTGATAAACAAAACTTCGCGCATACCAAAGACACCGCGGTAACGATCATTCAAGCCATATAACGTGGTGTTGTATTGGTCATGGGAACGCATGGTTTGCAAGATCAGATCGGGTTTATTACCCCCTTGCAACACCGCTTCATTAATCAGCTGTTTTGGCAGTTCATTGGAGCCAAATTGCGCTTTGCCGCTGAGGGTGTTCCATTGACGATTTGCGGCAGGATTGACTAAATGAAATCCACCCGGATTTTCTAGTTTCTGATTGAAGTCAGTAAAGCCCGGAATCGTATCTGCAATGAGGTCTCGAATATGTCCATAATCTTGAATGACCCAATTCCAATCGATTGGATGGCTGCCCAGTGTGGCATTGGCAATACCCGCGACAATGGCTGGTTCAGAACGTAAATGCTCTGATCGAGGTTCGAGCTGTCCGTAAGAGATGTGAACCATGCTGAAGGTATCTTCGACGGTGATGCCTTGTGGCCCATTAGCTTGTGTATCGATTTCCGTTCGCCCCAAACATGGCAAAATCAAGGCATCTTGACCGGTAACAAGGTGAGAGCGATTGAGTTTGGTTGAGATATGAACGGTAAGGTCACAATTTTTCATCGCCAGATGTGTGCGAGGAGTATCGGGTGTGGCTTGCGCAAAATTACCACCTAAACCAATAAAGACTTTCGAGCGTTTTTCCTCCATAGCTTTAATCGCTTGTATGGTGTTGTGGCCTACATCTCGTGGGACATTGAAGTTAAAGCGGCGTTCTAAGCTATCTAGAAATTGGTTTGAGGGTTTTTCATCGATACCCATCGTACGATCGCCTTGGACATTACTATGCCCCCTAACTGGTGATAGCCCAGCACCTGGCTTACCGACGTTGCCGCGCAACAATTGCACATTGGCTACTTCTTTGATGGTTTGTACTGAATGACGATGTTGTGTTAGCCCCATAGCCCAACACATGATCACCTTTTCTGAACGGCGGTACATGTCTGCGACCATTTCTATTTCGCTTAAAGCTAACCCTGATTGTTCAGCGATATGCTCCCATGTTGTCGCATCAACTTCTGCTAAGTATTCATCAATACCTGTGGTGTGTTCGCTGATGAATTGTCGATCAAATATGGCTTTGCCTTCGGTTGCGAGCGCATCACGTTCCCATTGCAGCAAATATTTAGCCATCCCACGAAATACCGCCATATCGCCACCTAATGCTGGTCTTAAATAAGCGGTATTGGTTGGTTTTGAACCATTGCTTAACATTTCAACTGGAACTTGAGGATTTTGGAAACGTTCAAGTCCACGTTCTTTCAATGGATTGAAACAGATCACCTGAGCGCCGCGTTTTACCGCTTCACGCAATGGTTCAAGCATGCGGGGGTGATTAGTGCCTGGGTTTTGTCCGAGCACAAAGATCGCGTCTGCTTGTTCAAAGTCGTCAAAAATCACGGTTCCTTTGCCCACACCGACCGTATCTTTCATGCCAATTGCACTGGCTTCGTGGCACATGTTTGAACAGTCAGGGAAGTTATTTGTTCCAAACGCACGGACGAAGAGTTGGTACAAAAACGCCGCTTCATTACTGGCTCGACCCGAAGTGTAGAATTCGGCTTGATGTGGCGAGTCGAGTTGCTTCAAATGCTTGGCTACCAGCGAAAAGGCTTCATCCCACTCAATAGGAATATAGTGGTCGGATGCAGCGTCGTACTTCATCGGATGGGTTATTCGGCCTTGGTATTCCAGCCAGTAGTCTGTTTGTGATGACAAGGATGTTACGCTGTGTTCGGCGAAAAACTCAGGATCTACAAATCGATTTGTGGCTTCCCAGTTCACGGCTTTTGCACCGTTCTCACAGAAGTTCACTTTACTGCTGTGTGGGGATTCCCCCCATGCGCATCCCGGACAATCAAAACCACCGTTTTGATTCGTTTTAAGCATTGTTCGAATGTTTTTGATGGCGTTTTCGCTGCCCCACCAACTCTTAGTGACGGCTTTTAACGCCCCCCAACCACCAGCAGGACCTTTATATTTTTTTATCTGTTCTTTTTGGCTCACAACTGCACTCCTCACACACGGGAACGGCAGTAAACAAGGGAACCGGTAAAAACAGGCGCGTTATAAAAATAAGGCGGGAGTAAAACGGTTTTGATTATTTGGTATCGATACCTGTTTACTGCTTTGAATATTTAGAAATAGACTGGCTAATTGTTTGCCATGATCTAAATCAAAGGTTATGCCGTTAAGGGGCGGTGCGTCCAATTGATATTGCCGACTAAGTGATAAATAGAATCTATCATGGCGAGTAAATATGGAAAGTGTCGCTTTTGTCACAGTGATAAATAGATTTTTCACAGTGATAAATAAAATTTATTAGCCAGTGCGATGCGAGCTCTATTTTACGAGAGATTCGTTGGGCAGCCTTGATATAGCTGAGTCTCCCGTGATAGTTGCTGTCTATCACGCTATAGATAATTTAGATTTGACCTATATTTAAATTAGGCATACTTTGATTTAAATCAAAAATACCGTTGTTATTTTAGCCGTTGCTTTACAGATTGAGCCATTTTCCGTGATAGGTATTTTCAATCACAGAGAACCGTTAATGTACGACGAACGCGAAGAAGACGCTTCATTTCAAGGTTTTACTAATCATTCATGGATATAAAACAACTTAAGTATTTAATCGCTTTAGATCAAACGAAACACTTTGGTCAGGCTGCGACACTTTGTCATATTACTCAGCCTACGTTGTCGATGAGGATAAGGCGTTTAGAAGAAGAGTTAGACCTCGAGTTGATTTCAAGAAGTCAACGTTTTGAAGGGTTTACCGAAGCGGGTGAGCGTATATTGGCTTGGGCAAAGACCGTCTTAGCGGCTCATGACGGTTTACAAGCCGAAGCGGCTAACTGCCGTGGCCAACTGGTCGGCTCGCTAAGAGTTGGCATGGTGCCTTTAGCCAGTCAAAACCCGATGCAGTTGATTAAGCCTTTAGCAGAAAAATTCCCTGAACTTCGCTTTCAAATTTTGTCGATGACATCTGAGCAGATCATAGACCAGCTCAATCGTAACCAACTTGATTTAGGCATGTGTTACACCGACCAGATCAATACGGCTTATTTTGACGTTATAGAAATGAACTCGACGGATTTAGGCATTCTGTATGATAGCCGATTCTTTGATTTTGCTGAGTCGGAAGTCTTATGGGAATCACTCAATAGCATTCCTTTGGGGCTTTTGTCTAAAGGCATGCATTATCGTCATTCGATTGATTTGAGCTTCGGTAGTAAAGGCCTAGTTCCGCAGACTTTGATTGAAAGTAACTCTACGTTTCACCTGATCCAAGCCGTCACTAGTGGCCTATGCTGTGCTGTTATGCCGCTTAACTCTGGATTGGAAGAGCTCAATGAACAACTGCGTATCGTACCGATAGAAAAAGCCGTGGTGCATTCGCCTCTCGGTCTACTTAAGCGTAAACAAGAACCTTATTCGGCACTCACTGATCAGTGCTTTGCTGAAGCAAAACACTTGTTTAATCAGTGATGTTTGTTTAACCAGTGATATTTATTTAATCAGTAACGTTTTCAGTCTGAGTCGATATCGTCAAGCTGACCGTCTTTCCGGGTGATTTTATGAGATGTATAACTCAATCCTATATTGAACTGCCTGATTTTAATCAAGCGCCTCCACAGCCCAATGCCATGAGCTATCGAGAGCTTACGGGCTATAGCATGGTGGTGGATTCACCTCTGGCAAACGAATCGGCATTGGCGATCAGTTATAACGGGATCAGTCAGGCGGTTATGATGGTGACGCCTGGCCACATGGAAGACTTTGTGCGCGGTTTTAGTTTAAGCACCGGCATCATAAAAAGATTCAGTGAAATTCGTGATATTGAGATTGGTGGCAATGGTGAATCTCATTTCGCACAAGTAGAAATCAGCAATCGCGCTTTTTGGGACATGAAAACTCAGCGGCGTAACTTGGCTGGAACCACAGGTTGTGGTTTGTGCGGTGTTGAGGCGCTTGAACAAGCACTTCCGGATTTGGTTCCATTGCCATCGTCATTACCACCCAGTCCACTGGTTTTTCAGGGGTTGAGAGGGCGAATTGCCGAACATCAAAAAGCAGCCAAAATATCCGGTGCTTTACATGCCGCTTTGTTTGCGAATTCGAAAGGTGAAATTTCACTTTGTCGTGAAGACATCGGCCGCCACAATGCTTTGGATAAATTAATAGGGGCAATGGCCGTGAACGAGATCAACCCTAAGTCGGGTTTCGCCATTATGACCAGTCGTTGCAGTTTAGAGCTTATCCATAAAGCCGTGCGTGCTGAAATCGCAACCTTGGTTTGTTTGTCGGCTCCGACCTCATTGACGGTCGAATGGGCAAGACGTAATCGCTTAAATCTGATTCACTTACCCAACAGCAGTCCACCTCGTTTATATAGCCCTGCGCCATAAATGCAATGTTTTCGTTTGGATAAGAAGAGAAACCATTGTGTCTCTCTTTGGTTTTTATTATAAATGATTATTGTTTTACGCGGTTTGGTGGTTAATTTGTATCCAAATGGCTATTTTGTTCAATTTAATAGCAAAAAATGTGGTTATAGCGTTGTGTTTCAAAGCTCATTCGATAAGATGAAAACACCTCTAATGACAGAGGTAGGGCAGCAACGGATACGCTGCTTCAAATACTATGGAATGTGACTTAATTATTGGACACATACATGAAATTCAAGATTACATCACCGATTATTGAACCTACGGAAGGTTCACCACATCAGTTAACGCAAACTCACGCTTCTCGTTTTACCTCTTTTAAGACAAGCTCCCCTTTGAACACCCTGTTCGACAACGTCTCTGCACGCTTCTTTACCGCTTATCGCTCCTATTGTTATTCGTTTTATAACTCTATTTCTATCTGAATTCCTTTGTCATCCGCTCGATGTACGAAGACTCACATCTATAAAAACTAAACAAATAAGTTAAAAACAATGAATATTAAAATGATGGGTAGCTCCCTAATTATCGCTGGTACCGCTCTCGGTGCTGGTATGCTTGCGATCCCAATGGTATTAGCTCAATTCGGATTGCTTTACGGCACACTGCTGATGGTACTGATCTGCTTCGGTACGACTTACGCAGCATTATTACTTCTAGAAGCGACCATCAAAGCGGGTGGCGGTCTAGGACTAAACTCAATTGCCCGAAAAACCTTGGGTAAACAAGGTCAGTTACTGACTAACGGCTTGCTGTACGCGTTATTGATTTGCCTATTGATGGCTTACATTCTAGGCGCAGGTGATTTACTGAGTAAGTTACTGTCTAACTTTGGCGTTGAACTCACCGCGACCACGAGCCAAGTCGTGTTTACGTTACTTGCTGGCGCTGTAGTCGCAAGTGGCACCGGTGTGATTGATAAACTCAACCGTGCACTGTTCTTCGTGATGCTTGCTAGCTTGTTCGCAACCATGGTGTTCTTAGCGCCGAGCATGACTCAAGAAAACTTGATGCAGGTAACCAGCCATGACCACGTTGATTTAATCAAAACCAGTGCCATCCTGTTTACGAGCTTTGGCTTTATGGTTGTGATTCCAACCTTGGTTTCTTACAACCACGAAGCGACAGACAAACAGCTGCGTAACATGGTGATCGTCGGTTCTCTGATCCCATTAGTGTGTTACTTATGTTGGTTGTTTGCGGTAGTGGGTAACTTGAGCGAAGAGCAATTCAGAAGCTTCAAGAACGTATCAGATTTGATGGCGGCGTTTGAGGCTCAGTCTCCTTGGGTGGGTAACGTTCTGTCTACCTTCACTGGCTTGGCGTTGCTGACCTCTTTCTTTGGTGTGGCGATGTCTTTATTCAACCAGAACAAGGACATGTTCAACCAAAACACCGCAGTAACGTACTGCATTAGCTTTATCTTGCCGTTGGCGGGTTCATTGCTTGCAGCTGACAAGTTCCTACAAGTGTTGAACTACGCAGGTATCATCTTAGTGTTTTTGGCTGTGTTTGTTCCTCTGGTTATGGTTCACAAGCAGCGCTTCATGAAAGTAGCGGAAGACAGATACAGCGCTGAAGGTGGCCGACCAATGATGCTTTTCTCATTGCTATTTGGTTGCTTCTTGCTTATCTCACAAGTGATTTAGCAAAACAATTTGGTCGGTTGAATAATTAGGGCGTGTTGACCTTTCGTGGTTAAATTTTGTTCGAGATAAAAGCGTTTTAATCGCGGCGAGGGGGAAGTAGCCTAGTCACTCTACGCAAATCCCCCTCAACAAAGAGTAAAACGCTTTTTGCGGGGGCGCCCAGCTCGAACCCTTTGGGCAGCGTTTGCTGGCCATTTCTACTACGTTATCGGCTTCTCATGTAGGCTAGCTACACATCGACGCCTCTGCCTTGTATAAATACCCAGCAACTCGCTGCAAAAATCAGCTCGAAAGATCAACACGCCCTAGTCACCAAGTTTCAGCTACAAAAGCTTCAGATACAAAAAAAGGAACGCATTGGCGTTCCTTTTTATTATCTGCTCATTAAAAGCAGACTGAGTTAAGTGTTGGCTTGTTAACTGATGCTGGCCAATAAATTAATACGGACTAGCAAGCCAATGTTAACTAACAAACGAATGTTAATTAACAAACCACCTTAACTGCCAAACCACCTTGAGATGTCTCACGGTATTTAGCGTTCATGTCTTTGCCTGTTTCTAGCATAGTTTCGATAACTTTATCTAGAGATACAGTAGGAGCAGAAGAGCGACGAAGTGCCATACGAGTTGAGTTGATTGCTTTAACTGCAGCAATACCGTTGCGCTCGATACATGGTACTTGTACTTGGCCAGCAACTGGGTCACACGTTAGACCTAGGTTGTGCTCCATGCCGATTTCTGCAGCCATACATACTTGCTCAGGGCTACCACCCATAAGCTCAGCAAGACCAGCAGCAGCCATAGAACATGCCACACCAACCTCACCCTGACAGCCTACTTCAGCGCCAGAGATAGAAGCGTTACGCTTGTAAAGACCACCGATCGCGCCAGAAGCTGCGAAGTAACGGATGTAGTCTTTCTCTGTCACTGTTTGGATGAACTTATCGTAGTAAGCCAATACAGCAGGGATGATGCCACACGCGCCGTTAGTTGGTGCAGTAACAACACGGCCACCGGCAGCATTTTCTTCGTTTACTGCGAATGCAAACATGTTCACCCAATCAACAACCGTCATTGGATCATTGGTTGTTTTTTCTGAAGTAATCAGAAGTTGGCGAAGTGAAGCTGCACGGCGAGGTACACGCAATGGACCCGGCAAGATACCTTCAGTATTCATACCGCGATCCATACACTCACGCATCGTTTTCCAGATGTTTGCGAAGTAAGTACGAGACTCTTCGTCTGAGTGGAAAGCCGCTTGGTTTTTCATAACCAGTGTACTGATAGAAAGACCACTTTCTTTACACTGATTAACCAGCTCTTCAGCTGTTGTGAATTCGTAAGGTGCTTTAATCGGGTTTTCTTCTTCTTTGCCGAAGCTCTCTTCGTCAACGATGAAACCGCCACCAATTGAGTAGTACGTTTTTGAGTATGCGACTTCGTCATCAACCCAAGCATGAATGCTCATGCCGTTCTCGTGTAGAGAAAGGTTGGTTTTATGGAAATTCATTCCGCCATCTTTAGGGAACGAAACAGTATGACAGTGCATACCAACAGGTAGACGTTCAGTTTCTTCTACGCGAGCAATGAAGCCTGCGATAGAGTCGATATCTACTTTCTCAGGAGTATTGCCAGCAAGACCCATGATGATAGCGATATCTGTGTGGTGACCTTTCCCTGTCAGTGATAGTGATCCATATACGTCCACGGTGATTTTAGTGATGTCGCGCAATTTTCCCATTGAACGTAGGTCATCAATAAACTCTTTACCCGCTTTCATTGGTCCAACTGTGTGTGAGCTCGATGGACCAACACCGATTTTATAGATATCAAATACACTAATCATAGCGATTACCTCAAAAAGAGAGCCTCCCAAGGGGAGTAGGGAGGCTCATTTATTATCATTATATTTTTTGTCTAATCTCGCGATATAAGATGGATGTCATCTTATAAAAAGGACTTGAGATTAAAGAGCGCCGTAGATTACAGAACTAATAGCCGCTAGACCACATAAAGCTGTAAAGATTTGCACAGGTGCTGATGTTTTGTACTTAGCCATTGCTGGTACTTTCTGCATCGCGAATACAGGCATTAGGAACAGGATAGCTGCAATCATTGGAGCACCCATTGTTTCAATCATACCTAGGATGCTTGGGTTAACTACCGCAACAATCCAAGTTGTAACAACGATGAACGCTAGAGATGCTTTCTCAATCGTGCTGATTGAAGAACCAGAGCGAGACTTGATTAGACCAACAAGACCTTCATGAGCACCTAGGAAGTGACCGAAGTAGCTAGAAGTAATCGCTGCGAACGCTACTAGAGGACCCATGTAAGAGATAAGTGGAGACTCGTGAACGTTAGCTAGGTAAGAAAGTACCGAGATGTTTTGCGCTTGCGCTGTAGCTAGTTGCTCTGGAGATAGAGAAAGCACTACAGAGAATACGAAGAACATTACAAAACCCATCAGCATCATTGCTGCGCCGCCAGTGATCGCGTCAGTTTTCTTAACTGCGTCTTCACCGTATACACGACGTTGCTCTTTAGAGAACTGTGAAATGATTGGGCTGTGGTTGAAAGAGAACACGATGATTGGAATCGCAAGCCAGATAATAGAAGGCATTGAAGACCATTCTGGGCTTGTTTCCATCATTGAAGTGTTCCATTCAGGAACTAGGTAGAAAGACAGCGCTAGTAGGACGAATACTAGTGGGTAAACCATTGCTGACGTTGCTTTAAGCATCAGTTCTTTACCGAATACAACACCTGCTGTCATAGCAAGGATCAGTGCACCAGAAAGAAGAGGACGTGGAATAGATTCCATACCCATTTGGTTTACTAGGAAAGAATCAACCGTGTTTGTGATACCAACACCGTAGATAAGAACGATTGGGTAGATAGCGAAGAAGTAAGCAAAAGTAATAATGTTTGCGCCAGTCTTACCGAAGTGCTCTTCAACTGTGTCTGTAATATCAGCTTCAGGGTTTTTAGCAGACAGTACGAAACGAGCTAGAGATTTGTGTGCGAACCAAGTCATTGGTGCCGCGATTAGAGCTAGGATAACTAATGGCCAAAAACCACCCGCACCAGCTTTGATTGGAAGGAATAGTACGCCAGCACCAACTGCTGTACCGAATAGTGATAAACACCAGGTAAAATCTTTATAGTTAAACTTGCTTGAATCTTTAACGGCATTTGCCGAAGAAGTTGTTGTGTTCATGTTAAATTACTCATTTTTTGGGAACAGGAAATAAGTTGGGGCTAATTCTGCAGAATTTTCTTCTGTAAAAAATAGATCTAAATCATGTAATGAAACGGCGTGTCACATGATATGCGAAAAACGGATTTTTGATCACGAAATTGGCGTGCTACAGGTGATTTATGTTCATGCTAGACATTAGTTTTTATTATGCGAATGGCGGGGGTGGTCAGATTTATACCAGGAAAACGTTTGCGTAAAATTGCATTAATAAATCTGTTCTATAGAAAGGTTGGATTTTGTTAACAGAGATTAAACAAAACGTAGTTGCTATGTAATTTGTTGCACTACATGTCGCTGCAGAGATTGGATGATTTGTGCTGTAACGCCCCAAATTAGGTGCTCTTCGAAGGGCATCGCAAAAACACGATGCTTGATTTGTTTAACGTTAACAGTGTGGCTGTGTAACTTGGCTTGGTCTAAAACATAGGTGGCAGGCACCTCAAAAATCGAGGCCACTTCGTTCTCATCGATGATGGCTTCATAGTCAGGATCGACCATTGCAACAATCGGTGTCACAGAAAATTTACTAATAGTACTCAATGCAGGTAATTGGCCAACAATTTTAACTTGATCCGATCGAATTCCCACCTCTTCGTGGAGTTCTCTAAGTGCAGTAAATTGCATAGAAGGGTCGGAACGTTCGTGTTTTCCTCCAGGAAAGCTGACTTGGCCTGGATGATGCTTTAAATGAGCGGCTCTTTTAGTAAAAATGACATGTAAACCATCTTCTCGTTCCACTAAACCGACCACCACTGCCGCTTTGCGCAATTGATCGCCACTGATATGCGAAACACGCTCTACAGATTCGGGATGATAGCCAACCGTAGGGTTAAGCTGGAATTGTTGAAGGAAGTTTTCTTTATTCATATCAAGCCAATATATTGATTATTATGATTTTAAGTATAGGCATAACCGTGGGCTGATTACCAATTTTGAGTTTGTCTTCATTTACTTACCCTTAGTTCAGTCATTAACTAAGCATAATAAAGGGGAGTGGGCAGTTACTTATCCCCTTAAAACGAGGGGTTTTGCTATATTCAATATTTGTACATTTCCGAGTAAGCGTTACCCATGTCATAAAATTAGGTGATGAAACGTAGTTTTTTTGTTTAAGAATTTGATAACAATAACTTAGTAGACCATTCTAAAAAGAAATAGAAGAAAAGGTATGAGATGAAAGGAATCATATTCACCGAATTTTTAGAGCTTGTTGAAGACAAGTTTGGGCTAGAGCTTTTGGAAGAAGTTTTAGAGATGTCAGAAGACGAAGGGATCTACACGTCGGTCGGAAGCTATGACCACAAAGACCTTGTCAGGTTGATTATCAACTTGAGTAAGAAAACCGATATTGATGCCGCCAGTTTACAGCGTGTTTTTGGGCAGTCGGTCTTTAAGAACTTATTGGCCTCATTGCCTAATAAAGCAAGCCTTGCTCATAGCACGACCACCTTTCAATTTATCCAACACGTAGAGCGCTATATTCACGTTGAAGTGAAGAAGCTCTATCCGGATGCGGAGCCGCCGGAATTCAGCTTTATTACCACGACTGAAGCACAGCTTGTTTTTGACTATAAAAGCGCAAGGTGCATGTCTCACGTTTGCTTAGGGCTTATTGAAGGGTGTGCTGAATACCACGGTGAATCTATCGCGGTTGAAATGACGCCGCAAAATGATGACCAAAGCGTGGTTAGGTTTAATCTCAAAGTAGAAAAGTGATATGGATCCGGCATCTGCCATAGAGAAGAAACTTAAGCGTCAAATCGCGGCAAGGAAAGCGGCTGAAGCGTTGTTGGAACAAAAGAGCCTCGAACTGTTTGAAGCTAACCAACAGCTTGAACTTGCTCTGCGTCAGTTAGAAAAGCGCTCTAACGCGAATATACGCCGTATTGAATTCCAAGAACAAATCGACAACCTGTTGATTGATTTCGGGCGCGCGTTCCTTAGAAATGATCTCGATGACGTCATGTTGTCACAATTGACGATGAATGTGACCAACAGTTACTTGATCGAAGCCAGTCGTTTGATTTTGCCTCCCAAGCTGATCCCGCAGTTACACACCTACGACTATGGTGACGAAGCCGTCGAGGTGATAGAGCAATACATTCAAGAACCTCATTGGCAAGACAACCTGCTAACGGTGCCATTAGAGGTCGAAAAGGTCATAGTCGGCGCGTTAATCGTGAAGGTCAGATTGTTAGACCAGGACTACGAATTCATTCAAAGCCAACTGTTGTTAGTGACCGATCTTATCTGCAGTGCATTAACTCATCAGCTTGCTATCAATCGAAATGTTGAGTCACGTAAACGAGCGGAAGAGTCCGAGAGGGCAACGCGCGACTTTGTGGCCATGATTAACCATGAGCTAAGAACTCCGCTCAACGGTTTGCTAGGTAGTGCAGAATTGATCAGCGATACCGAACTCAGCAGTTCTCAGCGTGAAATAGTGAATAACCTGAGCCAATCTGGAGAGTTTCTTAGAACCATCATTAATGACTTGCTTGATTTCAGTAAAATCAATGCAGGGATGTTGGATCTTATTCCTAAGAAATTTGCGTTGCATGATTTGAGAAATACGATTGAAAGTATCTTCGTCAATCGCGCGATTGAGAAGCAGATCGAATTTAATATCAGTGTCGCATCTAACGTACCTTCTCATTTCCAAGGCGATTTAGAACGTATCACGCAACTGTTTGTAAACTTAATCGGTAATGCGATCAAATTTACAGAAGAGGGGCACGTCAATGTCGATATTGAGTGGGACAAAAACCAGTTTGTTTTCTCAGTGGAAGATACTGGGGTAGGCATTGCTGAATCTGCACATAAGACGCTGTTTGAACCTTTCACACAAGCTGATAACTCAAGTAGCCGAAATTATGAGGGCACTGGGCTTGGCTTAGCGATTTGTCGCAAGTTGGTGGCTTTGATGAATGGCGTGATTGGGGTGACCAGTGTTGTTGGCTCAGGTACTACGTTTACCATCTCGATCCCTCTTCAGGTTGTCGATGTACCAGCAGAGAGTGATAGTGTCGCCAGAGGCTTTGAATATGAAGTCGAATTGTCACTGCTTAAAGTGCTGGTGGTTGATGATATTAAGATGAACCAGATCATCATCCAACAAATGTTACGTAAATATAAGATTGAACCTGCTACCGCGAGCAATGGTGTAGAAGCTTTTGAGCTTGCTTCAGATAATGAATACGACATTGTTTTCATGGATTGCAGAATGCCCGTCATGGACGGATTTGAAGCGACAGAGAAACTTAGAGATAAGGGTTACGTTAGATCTATTGTGGCACTCACCGCCGGAACGACGCTGGAAGAGCGAGAACGTTGTATTCAGTGCGGAATGGATGACATTCTTAGTAAGCCTTACACAGCCAACGATCTTAAAGAAATGCTCAAGAAGTGGGGTGTCTCTGCAGTGAAGGTCGTTCAAACAGATTAATAAAGCGTTGTGAGTCATGTGTTCTAGCTCAGAGACTAAAAAACCGAAGTGATCTTACGATCCTTCGGTTTTTTTATTTCGGCTTCTTCTTATATAGAGCTTTCGCTGGCCGTTAAGCCGCGAAACTGTCAGTTAATGACGTTATGCTTAACATTCCTCAAGTACAGGTAGAATACGACTTAGTTTATCCAACGTCTCTTGGTACTCAGAAGCACAATCACTATCGAATACCACACCACCGCCAGCCCATGCATAAAGCGTATTGTTCTCTGCCACTAACGTACGAATAGTAATGCTGGTGTCCATTCTGCCATTTCGGCTGATGTAGCCAATACTGCCGCAGTACGCTGAACGTCGATGGGGTTCTAACTCTTCAATGATCTGCATTGCACGAACTTTCGGAGCGCCCGTAATCGAGCCACCAGGGAAACAGGCTCTCAGAAGGTCAGTTGCAGAGTATTGGTCATCAAGGTCCGCTCGTATCGTGCTCACTAAGTGGTGCACAGCAGGGAAGCTTTCAATATCGAAGAGCTTTGGTACATGAACCGATCCTGGCTTTGCGACTCGGCCAATATCATTACGAAGCAGGTCGACGATCATCAAGTTTTCTGCCTGATCTTTATCGGCGTTGACTAGGTCTTGTGCGTTGGCATCATCAATCATAGGGTTTTCAGAACGAGGGCGTGTGCCTTTGATCGGTTTTGTTTCAATGGTGCCACTATTAAGTTCTAAGAATCGCTCAGGCGAAACACTGATGATTGCGCAGTCGGTCAAACGGATGAAGCCAGAAAAGGGCGCCGAGTTGTATTGTTCCAATTTGTCATAGGCTAGCCATTCACTGCCTTGGTATTGGGCATTGAAACGCTGAGCCAAGTTAATCTGATAGCAATCGCCGGATAACAGGTACTCTTGAACACTATCGAATTTCGTTGCGTAGTTCTGGGCGCTCATGTTGGATTGCCAAGGTGTGGTTAATCCAAAGGGCGCATGTGTTCGGTTTGACCGAGCCACTTGCTGCATCAGCCAATCATGATGTTCATCGATATTGCTGCCGACAATACACGCCGTTTTTAATTGATGGTCAACGATCACAGCCCACTCATACAAACCAACCGCCATGTCTGGTGCTTCAATGTCTCGCTTTGCGAGTGAAGGAAGTGTTTCAACTCTGCGCCCCAAATCATAACTAAAGTAGCCCAATGCACCGCCAACGAATGGCAACTCAGCGTGCTCTTTCGTTACAGGCAATAACTGTTGCTGATATTGGTCGAGTAGTTCGAAAGGATCGGAGTCTGAAACCTCGCACGTATCATTAACATTAACGGTCGTTTTTGCACCGACTGTCTCAAAGGTGGCGATGGGTTGAGCAACTAAAATATCGTATCGACTATCAACGTGGCTTTCTGAAGCAGAGCGTAATAGCATTGCCCACGGTAGGTTTTCAATATGGGAAAACAGCTGTTTAGCTAAAGTTGATTGATATTCAAGCGGCTTGATTTGGATAGAGCGAAATTCGTTGTTATTCATTTGTTTAATTTGTGACAAAGAGTTCGATCACTGCATGGCGTGTGAGAGGAAGCAAGAGTATCATAAATTGAAAATAAAATGGGTTCTTGATTAGAACGGTGTAATACAAGTGGTTTAGTTTACAGCTATGCAAGCGATTGCTAAAGCAACTAAATACAGCTCAACACAATAAAAAGCTAAGCCAATTAGGCCTGAATAGTCAAACCATGAACCCACATGGAACCAGAACAATAAAGAGGCATGCAATGACGGTTATTCGTAAGCAAGATGTGATCAGCAGTGTCGCTGACGCACTTCAGTACATTTCTTATTATCACCCTTTAGACTTTGTCCAAGCCCTAGAAAAAGCGTATGAGAAAGAAGAGAGCCAAGCAGCAAAAGATGCTATCGCTCAGATTCTGATTAACTCGCGCATGTCTGCGGAAGGCCATCGTCCAATTTGTCAGGATACGGGTATTGTTACTTGTTTCGTGAACATCGGTATGGATGTTAGGTGGGAAACGGATCAAACAGTACAACAGATGGTTGATGAAGGCGTTCGTCAAGCTTACAACAATCCAGATAACCCATTGCGTGCATCTGTCCTAATGGACCCTGCAGGTAAGCGTATTAATACAAAAGACAACACACCAGCGGTTGTTCACATTAATATGGTTCCAGGCAACAAAGTTGAAATTCAAATCGCGGCAAAAGGCGGCGGTTCTGAGAACAAAACCAAGATGGTAATGCTTAACCCTTCTGATGATATTGCAGAGTGGGTAGAGAAGACGCTACCAACAATGGGCGCGGGCTGGTGTCCACCGGGCATGCTTGGTATAGGCATCGGCGGTACGGCTGAGAAAGCAGCAGTACTAGCGAAAGAATCTCTGATGGAACACATCGATATTCAAGACCTTATCGACAAAGGTCCAGAGAACGCAGAAGAAGAGCTTCGTTTAGATATCTTCAACCGCGTAAACAAGCTTGGTATTGGTGCTCAAGGTCTTGGCGGTCTAACGACTGTGGTTGACGTTAAAATCAAAACAGCGCCAACGCACGCAGCCTCTAAGCCTGTTTGCTTGATCCCGAACTGTGCAGCAACACGTCACGTACATTTCACATTAGACGGCAGCGGCCCTGCAGAGCTAACACCACCTAAGTTAGAAGAGTGGCCAGATATTACTTGGGAAGCAGGCGCGAATACACGCCGTGTTAACCTTGATGAAATTACCAAAGAAGACGTTCAAGAGTGGAAGACCGGCGAAACGGTTCTTCTATCAGGTAAGATCTTAACCGGTCGTGATGCAGCGCATAAGCGTATTCAAGGCATGCTTGAAAGTGGTGAAGGTTTACCAGAAGGCGTCGACCTGAAAGGTAAGTTTATTTACTATGTTGGCCCTGTTGATGCGGTACGCGATGAAGCGGTTGGTCCTGCTGGCCCGACAACGTCTACTCGTATGGATAAGTTCACCGACATGATGCTAGAAGAAACCGGCATTATGGGCATGATTGGTAAAGCAGAGCGTGGCCCTGCAACGGTTGAGTCAATCAAACAACATAAATCGGTTTACCTAATGGCGGTTGGCGGTGCAGCTTATTTAGTCGCGAAAGCAATTAAAAAAGCACGCGTGGTTGCGTTTGAAGATCTCGGTATGGAAGCGATTTACGAGTTTGAAGTTGAAGACATGCCGGTAACGGTTGCGGTTGACTCTAACGGCGTGAACGCGCACCAGATCGGCCCTGATACGTGGAAAGTGAAAATTGCTGAAGCTGAAAAAGCATAATTTACCGAAGTCAAAAGTCGTAACAGGCGCTAGCTTCAGCGTTTGAATTGCAATTCTTGACAGAAAGTTGAAGACAAAAGTGCAGCATTATTTGCACTTTTGTCTTATTATCAATGATATAGTGATGAACACATAGTTTGATATAAGAATATAGGAGAGAGGAATGCCTCGTTTTATTCAGATCCTACAGATTATCTTGGCAGTGGTGATTGGTGCTTTTGTTGGTTACGACCTGATCTTGAAAGGGATCAGCATCTTTGATAATAAATACGTGACAATTACTTGTGCGCTTTGGCTAATTGCAGAGATTGCACTGTTTGTTATCTACAAGTTGATTGAAGACGATTAAACGTCGGATATCGCAGAAAAATTCTAAAGCCCCTGATTATGAATGTAGTCAGGGGCTTTTATTCATCTAGCATTAAGAATGTGTATTGCATACTTATCACCATAAGCAAAAACATCAGTATTTAAGATATTCCGATTGGAATAAATAAGTAGGCTATTTTTCCAAATGATTGCGCTCTTGGTGAGTCAGCAATCCAGCCTAACTATCACGGAGTCGTTCAAATGAAACACCTAACTCAAGAAATGAGTGACTTTATAAGCAGAGGAACGGATTCTCACATTCGAGTAGCGGTTACGGGGCTTTCTCGTGCGGGTAAGACAGCATTCATTACTTCGCTGGTTAATCAGCTTCTTCATACGTCTACCCACAAAAATCTGCCTCTACTTGCATCGGCGAGAGACGGCAGAATTATTGGCGCTAAACGCATCCCGCAGCACAACATGATGATTCCACGCTTCTCTTATGATGAAGCGATGGAATCTTTGAATGCGCAGCCACCAGAATGGCCGGTGCCAACGCGTGATGTCAGTGAGATTCGTCTAGCAATCAAATATAAGTCGGCTAAAGGCGCAAAGAAGCTGCTGAGCAAAAACAGCACCCTTTATCTCGATATTGTTGATTATCCGGGAGAGTGGCTACTTGATTTACCTTTGCTGGATATGGATTTTGATACTTGGAGTCAGTCTCAATTCTCAGCACTAAAAGGCGATAGAGAAACCTACTCGCAACAGTGGAACGCCATGCGTGGTGACGTTGACTTGTTAGCCGAAGCAGACGAAAAGAAACTGGTCGCCATTGCCGACAGTTATACTCAGTATCTTCATACTTGTAAGGACAACGGGTTGCACTGGGTGCAGCCGGGTCGATTCGTATTGCCGGGTGAGCTTGAAGGTGCGCCTGTGCTGCAATTTTTCCCGTGCACCGCACCTGAGGGCAAGTTCTCTAAAACAAGTAACTATGCGGTTTTAAAAGCGCGTTATGAAGAGTATCAACAAAAGGTCGTAAAGGCGTTTTATAAGAATCACTTCGCGACGTTCGACAGACAAATCGTGCTGGTGGATTGCTTACAGCCGCTCAATGCGGGCTATGACTCTTTCATGGATATGCGTGGCGCATTAGAGCAGCTACTAAAAAGCTTTAAGTACGGTCGAAGCAATATCTTAAGACGCTTATTCGCGCCGAAGATCGACAAGATCTTATTTGCAGCCACCAAGGCTGACCACGTGACACCGGATCAACATCCGAACTTGGTATCGCTGTTACAACAGATGGTACATCCGGCTTGGCAACAGGCGGCGTTTGAACATATCGACATGAGTTGCATGAGCATCGCGTCTATTCAAGCGACCAGCGCGGGTTATATCTCGTCAGGCTCAGACAATGTTCCGGCGTTGCAAGGTGTGACTTTAGATAACGAACCTCAAACCATGTATCCGGGAGAGGTGCCGCGTAAGTTGCCCAATAAACAGTATTGGGAAACCAACCAGTTTGATTTCACAAGCTTTAGGCCGATGGAGCAGCACTCTGACGAGCCTTGCCAACATCTAAGAGTCGACAAGGTTTTAGAGTATCTCATTGGCGACAAGTTGAAGTAATTGAGGCAATCAAAATGAGTGAATTAAAAACAAAACAGGTCTTTGATGAGCCTGATAAGAATGAAGTTACCCCGGATTTAGGCGCTCAACAACTGTTCACAGAGCAAGAGAAATTTGTTCCTGTCGCACCGCAAGTGGAAGCCGATCTTGATGGTGAAGCTGAGCAGCAATTGGAGCAAGTGATTCGACCGAGCAAAAAGAAGAAGTGGTTTGGAACGGGCTTACTTGTCGCTTTCTCCGGTTTAGTCGGATGGCAAGCTATTGACTCTGTCATTACCGCGATTCAAACAGCAGACTGGCTTGCGTTAGGTTGGGCTGGCTTTATCGCTGCCATTGCTTCATTAGGTTTAGGCGCAATAGGCAAAGAGTTGTGGAAGCTGCGTTCGCTGAAAGATCATTTCAGCGTTCAAGAGCAGAGTGAAGAGCTGTTACAGAGCCAAAGCGTTGGTAAAGGCAAAGCGTTCTGTGAACACATTGCGAAGCAGGGCGGTATTGTCGCTGAATCACCCGCTTATGATAAATGGCGAAACAGCATTAACCCTGCACACAGCGATGCTGAAGTGTTGGATATGTATGATGCACTCGTTGTTGCCCAACAAGATAAAGTGGCGACTCAAATTGTCACTAAGTTCTCGACCGAATCTGCCGCTTTGGTAGCGGTGAGCCCATTGGCGGCTGCGGATATGTTGCTGGTAGCGTGGCGTAATTTCACCATGATAGACAAGCTTGCTGATGTGTATGGCATTGAGCTTGGCTACTGGTCTCGTATTAAGCTATTTAAACTGGTGTTAATCAACATGGCAGCTGCGGGTGCCAGTGAACTCGCGATTGATGCAAGTATGGACCTCGTCTCGATGGATCTAGCAGGCAAGGTTTCAGCTCGAGCAGGGCAGGGGCTCGGTGTCGGTATTCTCACTGCGAGACTGGGTTTAAAAGCCATGACATTGCTGCGTCCTATGCCTTGGCATAATGAGCGAAAAGTAAAAATATCAGATCTTCGCAAAGCCGTCCTTTCTGAAATAAAGCGCATTACGCTTAAATAGAGTGAGTTGCTTATCAATAAAGCGAATTACGCTTAAACAAAGCGAGCTACTTATCAACAAAGCGAGCTACTAACCAACAAAGTGTATGACATTGAGTCGTTTGCGAGTGAAGAGTAAACATATGTTTACTCTTCTTCTTGACTGGACTCAGAGCTTAATCCACACTACTGTCAACTTATCCTGACACCTATAATAGGACTATTTGTGCGTCTTGAAGTATTGTGTGAAGACAGACTCGGCTTAACGCGTGAGTTGCTCGATATCTTGGCCTCAAAAAGCATTGATTTAAGAGGAATCGAAATTGATGTTAAAGGCATTATTTACTTAAACTGTCCTGATATCAATTTTGATGCTTTTAGTGAACTTATGGCTGAAATTCGCCGAATTTCAGGTGTGAAGGATGTACGTAAAATCCAATTTATGCCGAGCGAAAGGCATAATACCGAGCTGATTGCTCTTCTGGCTAACCTGCCAGATCCCGTGATTGCGATTGATCTTAAAGGCTCCGTCGACATGGCGAACCACGCTGCATTGAACCTATTCGGCAAGCAAGAAGACGAAGTCATCGGTGAGCCGTTAGCGACGTTTGTGCCTAGCTTTAACTTTGCTCGTTGGATCGAAGGCGATGTAACGCGCCATCGTGAAGTCGTGGTGTTAGAAGGTTTGGACTTCTCTATCGAGATACTACCGATTTATCTTGGCGGCGACGTTAACGAAGCGGTACTGGCGAGCGCAGTAATGACGATTCGTTCTTGTAATCAAGAGATGAACTCGCCAGATTCAATCCCTGAACAGAACAACCTAGGTTTTGAACACTTTGTTGGTGTCTCTAATCGCCATAAAGCCTTGATCAGCCAAGCTAAGAAATTGGCTATGCTGGATCAGCCTCTACTTATTGAAGGGGACACAGGTACGGGCAAAGAGATGTTGGCTAAAGCGTGTCATAACCGTTCGAACCGAGCGTCTTTCCCATTCTTGATTCTAAGCTGTGCATCAATGCCTGATGACGTGGCTGAAACTGAGCTGTTTGGCCATGCTCCGGGTTCATTTAACCATGAACAAGGCCATAAAGGCATTTTCGAACAAGCGAATGGCGGTACCGTATTTTTAGATGAAATTGGCGAGATGAGCCCGCATCTACAAATCAAACTGCTGCGTTTCCTACAAGATGGTTCATTCCGTCGTGTTGGTGAAGAAGAAGAGATGCACGCGGATGTTCGTATTATCGCATCTACGCGCCATCGTCTTTCTGAATTAGCCGACTCAGGTTCGTTCCGTGAAGATCTGTTCTACCGCTTGAACGTGCTGACTTTATCGATTCCTGCTTTGCGTGAACGTTCAAACGATGTTGCACCATTACTGGAGCTATTCGTTGCAAAGTACGCACAGCAATTAGGCATGTTGAAACCAAAGCTGACTCAAGAACTAATCGACCAATTAGGTAACTACCAATGGCCGGGCAACATTCGTCAGTTAGACAATATGGTTCTACGTGCTCTAACAGAGTTGGATTCAGATACTTTAACGGTTGAGCAATTCCACCTGCCACAGCTTGAAACCATGACTGCTGGAATGGCGAACTTGAGCTTAGACGGCTCGCTTGACGAGATCATGAAAGACTATGAATCTCAGATTCTAGAGAAGCTCTACCAGTCTTTCCCATCAAGCCGTAAGCTTGCAAAACGTTTGAATGTATCTCACACCTCAATTGCGAATAAGCTTCGTGATTACGGTATTAGAAAGAACTGATCGAATAAGAACAAGATTATGGAAGATTTGAGTACACCGGAGCGCATTTATAAGCGTGACGGTAACCTGATTCTGAGAACGGCTGAAATCGACGACGCAGCGATGATCAGTGAGTACTTTCAGGCTAACAGAGAGTACCTGAAACCTTGGGAACCGATTCGCGAAGACGCGTTCTTTGATAGAGCGAGTTGGGCGCAGCGACTGATCAAGTTAAACGAGCTTCATAAAATGGGACTAGGCTATTACTGTTTACTGATTAATGCTGACTCTAATGAAATGTTAGGCACCATATCGTTCAGTAATTTGTCTCGTTTCCCGTTCTACGCCTGTAATGTCGGTTACTCATTGGCGCAAAGTACACAGGGCCACGGTTACATGCGCAGAGGCTTGAGCATGGCAAAAGACTACATGTTTGATGTGCAGAACATGCACCGCTTAATGGCGGGCTACATGCCTCACAATGAACGCAGTGCGGGTGTCTTGGAACATCTTGGCTTTGTTCGAGAAGGCTTTGCCAAAGATTACTTACAGATTAACGGTAAATGGGAAGACCATATACTGACCGCGCTAGTTAACCCTAACTGGGAAGACAAACGCAATGTCTAGACTAAATAGTATCTAGGCGTAAGAACAAGTCACGAATTTAAAGGCAGCGAATATCAAGCGATCTCTAATCGCCGCTGTATCAAAAGAACATATAGGCATGGTAGATCCATCAGCCTGAGAAGATATTTGAGGAATTTTGATGTCATACACAACTTTGGACGAATACCAAAGAAAATGGATTTTCACTCACCAGTCAATGCCGCTGCCGGCAGAGGATTTGGAAAAGATTAAACCAATGACACAGGCGAGAGCATCTCAGTTTTGGAAAGAGAACGTGAGCCCTCAAAGCCCTGATGCGGAAAGACTAAGTTCGCAAGACTGGCCAAGCAAAGCATCGAACTGGAATGAAGAGATCAGCTGGATGGCAAATTGGGAAGCGGATGAGCCTGAAATGCCAGAAGAAATTCTAAACTTCATTGATTGGCAAGATGACGTAACTGTTTATTTTTGTTACGAAAAATACAATGTTTTAGAAACCAAATGGTCAGTTTTCAAGAAACACTGGAAGAACTTTTTGTTCTACGATGATGGCCCGATTCTACTTGGTCGCCGCCGTTCAGAAGCACTTTGGTTTGCTACAAATGGTACCGTTAAAATTGGTAACCGTGCTTAAGTTCGGTGTGATTTAATCGAGCGAGTATTGATGATCCGATCAACAGATAGACAGACAAAAAGCGAGCATTGAGCTCGCTTTTTTTATGCCTAATGATCTTCGAAGATCATCGGAAAGAAATGATTATTTTACCTCAGTTGAGGATGACTATTTTTACTGACATAGAGCAGTTAATTTTCGAAATTGAGATCGCTATCTCATTGGGCTAGTTGAAGTTTTATGGGGTTGAGCTATCTTTATATTACTGCCTTAGTGGAGGTGAAGTATTATGATTTGGGATACTCTCGAACGTGTAAATAAACTTCGCAAGGAAGCAATGGAAGATCCAGAGTTTTTGGATTCAGCAAAAATGCATGAGGAATGGCTTTTAAGCGAAACTCATAATCAATCGAACAAAGGAGCTAAAGAGAAGAAACCGAAAAAGTTATCTGATATTTATGAAAATACGGATTTTCCTATCAACCCAACAGGAACGAAACATTAACAATGATGAACTGCAATACGGCTAAGGCTCTTAACCAAGAAGCGATAAGTCGACTAAACATACCAGCCTTAAGCCACCAATAAAAAAGCCACTTTCAACGAATCGAAAGTGGCTTTTTCTTTACTAGTTAGAGATCCAATCTAATGAGCCCTAAAACTAGTTATTAATCAGGCTTAACCCGCTTGGTAATGCATCACCAAATACGCGCTTAGATTCGCTCTCAGAAAGTTCAGTCACTTCACTCACTAACGTTAGCCATGAATCAGGTACCTTGCTTTGCTTAAGCTTCTCAATCACTTGATTACGATAGTCGTCAGAGATATCAAATTGACGGTCACCGGTTTTACGACAAATCATCACAGCAGCGAAGGCGATCATTTGCTCTTTCTGCCAGTTCTGTTCAAGCAGTTTTGGTAACCACTGTTCAGCTTGCTCTCTAGAAATTACGCTGTGTTGGCTGCCATACAAAGGCGTTCTTGATGCTAATCGACCTAGCGCCCACCAGTGAGCTTGTTCAAATTGGTTATGGTTAATCGCTTTGCTCAAGAACCAGCTTGCCAGCAGCACTTTGTCTTCCACTTCAAGTTGCTCAAGTGATGCCGCTAAACGAACCATGGCTTCATAGCCATTGTCTTGTGCATCTTTGGCTGTCTTAGGGTTTTTCATTGCCCCCGGGTGAAGGTATTTAGCGATGTCAGCCAAGATACTCTCTTGCTGCTCTTGGTTTAATCCACCGGCAACACGACGCCAGAATACCCACCAGTCCGTCCAACCTTGGTGGTTCTGGAACTGAATGTTTTGTTGGTAAAGGCCCCAAATTTGTTCGATACGCCATGAGTCAGTCGGATCGCCAAAGCCTGGGCGCAGCGAGTAACCTGCCAAACGCAGCCAGTTCTTCTCGTGTGCTTCAGAGCGACGACGGCGCTTACGACCTAATGAGAACGAATCAAACAGGTGACGGAGAGTCGTAAAGTCCCACTCTTCGCGCTTACCAAGTCGTTTCTCAAGATCTTTGGCAAGCGTTTTGATCTCTTTAGACTCAGCACTTTTCTTGTTGCCGCTATACAGACGAGAAATCAATTCCTTACATTCATCCAGTCTTGGGTGAAGTTTAGCGGTATCAGACTCATCACCTTGCTTGTTTCTGACTTCGAACTCGAGCAACCAACGTTTAGAGTCATCTTCTGTACTCACACACTCCATTTTCAGTGTGCCGACTTCCGTTAATTGACACGCGAGCAATACTTCGACGCGTTCTTTTTGGTTGGCTTGGAGCTCTGCAGTACCTGAACCTTCCAGTGTAGAAATATACGGTGGAAGAGGGGAGAACAAGTCAGCGTCGACATTGACCATCACACCATTTTGAATAGCGGTGTCACGCGCAATTTGATCGTGTGTTGAAGTCAGAAGATTAAATCGTACCGGTTCGCCTAAAGTCAGCGAGAAACGACGGCTGTTCAAGCGTATCTCTTGGCCTTCTTCGGTTCCTTTGGCAAGCAGACAAAGCGCTTTACCCATCTTGTTCTTCTCTTGCAGATGCAGGAAGTAAGAACGGGCAGCACCGCCACCGATTTTCAGTTGTGCACCGCGGCGTGCTTTACCAAAAGCTACTGCACCAAGGGCTACAGACCAGTCAGGGTGAGGGTTATCTAAGACGGTGATTGGAGCACCGTTCCAATTGCCAAGTAACTGAGTAATACGTTCAGTGACAAGCTCACTGTTGAATACACCGCCGTTGAGTAGCACACCAACAGGAATTGCAGGTTTGGTATCATCAAACTCAACAGAGTCTGACTTTTCCAATGCGGCTTTAGATACTTGCTGATGTGTCGCTAGGAATTCGGCAACGTGCTTACTTACCGCAGGATCTGCTGCGTAGGGTAGGCCGAACTCTACCACCGCGCTGCGGCGTTTGTCGGGTACTTCCGTAAACTCAGAAAGCGGGAAGAAACCTTCTAGTGCAATCTGATGAACTTCTTGTTTCGTTAAACCAATACTCTTGGTACCGCCAAGTAGCTTTGAACCGCTGCCCAGCATGGTGATCTTTACATCGTCTGGCGCGTTAGCAGAAAGCAGGCTCTCTTTTGCGGCGCGAGTCTGTTGAATCAGTTTGGTTAGGCTCGAAGCATTCAGCTTTTTGTTTTGATTGAAGCGTTGCTCTGCAAGGTGGGCAAGGGCTAAATCTAGGTTATCACCACCGAGCATTAAGTGTTCACCAACGCCGATACGGTCGAGTGCGAGTTCTTGGTCATCGCCATTGTTTGAGTTGAAGCTTGCTTCGATCAAACTTAAATCGGTGGTACCACCGCCGACATCACACACTAGAATCAGCGGGATCTGTTGAAGCTCATCGGCTGCGGTTTGTTGATGACGGGCATACCAGTCGTAACACACAGCTTGCGGTTCTTCGAGTAATAGAATCTTACCTAAGCCAGCAAGTGCTGCCGCTTCAAGTGTCAGTTTACGTGCTGTCTCATCGAATGAAGCGGGAACGGTGACTACAACGTCTTGGTCTTCCAGCTTATTGCTTGGGTTGCGGTAATTCCATGCTTGACGGATGTGGTTGAGGTAGCTTGCGCTTGCGACAACAGGAGACACCTTATCGACGTCAGTTGCGCCTGCCCACGGCAGAATGTCGGAGTTACGATCAACCGCTTGGTGAGATAACCAGCTTTTAGCACTCGATACTTGGCGACCTTCAACCTTAGCGCCCAGTTCGCGTGCCCATTCGCCTACGATGACATTTTGAATATCGCCTTCAACTAAGCTCGGTTCCCAAGGCATGGTGAGATCGGAAGGGGAGATCTGACCTTGTGCGGGATGATAACGAAATGATGGAAGTAGCGGCTTGCGAACCACTTCACCGGGGCCGATGAGTTGGTCAATATCGAAAAGAGAAACGGGAGCATGTTGTAGGTCGTCGTTGATTTCACAGTAAGCGACAACAGTATTCGTTGTGCCTAAGTCAATGCCGACTAAAAAACGAGGAGATGCCATACAAAACCTTATTCTGCCAAAGTGATGACCAGTTAATGGATAATCTTGGTCTTATTATTGTCTTTGGAATGCTTTTAATACAGGGCTAGGGAATCGCATTGATAAAGTAACGGCACCCGTTAAGGTGCCGTTGATTCATTATGCTTGTTCGTTTGAGTCGTTATTCGAGTCTTCACGAACGTCGAACTCAACATGCCACTTCTGACCATTGTCAGTCGCAATGGCTTCTAGATATAACGTGCCTAGTTCAGTAACGCGAGACGCCAAAGTCACGGGAACCACTTCACCTTCGCGACGACCTTCAGAAACAGGCAGTGTCACTTGGATTTCAGGAAGCTCATCCAGATCTTCTGGAGCCCAGTGATCAAGGTGCGTACCCGCTTGGTCTTCACGACGTGTTGTTGAACCGAAGAATTGGAAGTGAACTGGCTGACCAATCACTAGACCGAACTCTTGGCTAGGCACTTGTACGCTTGAACCTTCTTCCATACCAAATGGTGCAACACACAGTGCTTCCATTGGAGGAGCCATACCTGGGATAGCTGGCATCGCGCTTTCAATTCCTACGTAGTAAGAAGAAGCTATACCACCGCGGATACGAACGCCTTGGCCACGACGTACTGCGCCGTAGTAAGAAGCGCCACTTGCAACGGCTAGGTCTAAATCTAAACCTGAAAGCTGTTTAGCGAATTCAGCGTCGGCGTTAATCAACCATTCATTGATCGTGTCTGATAGACGGTCAGCAAGTAGGTTAGATTTTAGAACGCCACCATTGAACAGTACCGCTGTTGGTTTGATGAAGTCTGCCGCTGGCGCTTCTGACCCTTGCGCTTCTGTACCGGGCATACCGGGCATGTTTGCAAACGGGTTGAAATCTTGCTGAGAGGTTTCACTATTTCCAGAAAGCGCGTTCGCTTGCTTAGAAAGGAATGCAGCAATGTGACGAGTAATACCTGCGTCTTGAGCGTAAGGCAGACCCATTTGAGTCAGTGCGCCACGCGTCTTTTGTACTGGGTGCTCAGTCACCGCTACTTTCGGGAAGAAGCCATCAACCAATGTTTGTTGAACTTCTTGCTGAGTCAGATCTGTTTTCAGTGTTGCGCCCAGTAGTTTAGAACCACGGCTTGGAACAACGATTGGCACAGATTGCAGTTCAGCATCATTAAGCAATGCTTCTTTCGCATCACGACACGCGTGAGTCATCGCTTGAACCTGCCAAGGAGCCAGTTCTTTGCCTTCTTGAGCCAGTTTCATCTTAAGACGGTAAGCGAGAGCCAAGTCCATGTTGTCGCCGCCCAGTAGGATATGTTCACCTACAGCGATACGGTTCAGGCTTAGGTTGCCTTCATCTTGTGTTACTTCAACCAACGAAAGGTCAGTCGTACCACCACCGATATCGACAACAAGAACGATGTCACCAACGTTTACTTCATCACGCCATGTGTCGTTGCTGTTATCAATCCAGCTGTAAAGAGCAGCTTGTGGCTCTTCTAGAAGCGTTAGGTGAGTGAAACCAACATTACGCGCAGCTTCTGCTGTTAGGTCACGAGCCGCAGGATCAAACGAAGCAGGAACCGTGATCGTTACATCTTGGTCTGCCAGTTTGTGTTCTGGGTTAGCGTGGTTCCAAGCATCTTTAAGGTGCTCAAGGTACAACTCAGTGGTCTTAAGCGGAGATACCTTTTCAACTTCTTCAGGGCTGCCAGCTGGAAGGAACGCATCACGACGGTTCACACCACCGTGGCATAGCCAAGATTTAGCACTTGCTACCAAACGGATAGGGGTTTTAGAACCTAGGTTACGTGCAATAGCACCAACCAGTGCTTTAGGCTCAGAAGACCAAGGAAGAACGCGAGATCCCGCATTCATTTCATGTTCGTGCGGCTGGTATAGGAACGAGCCAAGTTGACTGCGAGTTTCTACTGTACCTGGAGCCGTCAGTTGAGGGATTGGCATCACCTCTACGCGAGCGTCTTCATTGCTTGTGTCGATGAAAGACAAAACGCAGTGTGTTGTACCTAAATCGATACCGACACTGAACTTAGGCGCCTGATGTTGCTCTTGAGAAGATAGCTCTTGTGAATGCATCTGCGGCGTATGTTCTTGAGAAGAAGACTCGTGCGATGATGGCTGAGTTTGGTGTTCCATTATAGCTCTACCTCTGCCGGTGCAATTACAGATGCATCGTAGTTTTCAGCAAGCTTAGGCAGGTTCATGTCAGTTGCTTTCCAACCTTTGTGAACCAATGTGCCATTGAACGGTGCGTTACCCGTTACATTGCCAGTTAGGCGAATTTCTTGTGGGTTGAAGCCTTCAACAACCGTGATACGTGTTTCTTCATCTTCAGTGCGGATGTGAGAAAGCGTTACGTAGTCTGCTAGTACTTTTTTACCGCCAGTGTGAATAACACGTGCTGCTGCACCAACTTCTTCATCAGAGAATGATGTTAGGTCTTCTTTTAGGAAGTCAATTAAACGAGCTTCTTGCTGCATGATAGACAGTAGCTGCATTGCAGAATCTGTTGGTGCTGTTGCCAGCTTAGATTCAACTTCTACTACTTTTTCAATCACACGTTCAACTTCAACAACTTTCTCTACTTCGACAATTTTCTCAACTGGCTTTTCAACTTCAACGATCTTTTCTACTGGTTTTTCTACGACTTTCTCAACCACTTTGGTTTTACGAGAAACGGCAATTAGCAGTAGTAAAACGCTTGATGCAGTTAGGCCTGCGTGAAGCATATCAAACGTTTGTGGGATTAGGTTCAAATCAACGATCATAGTGATTTCTCTTTAAAATTGATTTAACGGTATATTCGTCGGTTTAAAGGAATATACAGGTTGGAAAGAAACTCAGTGGCATAAGGCCGAAATGGTCACTTTCAAGCTATAAATATGGGTGGATACTAGCATATTCAAGGCTTAAGGGCTTTATTTAATGTTTTCAATAAACTGGCTTTTTGGTGAGTTAGCTTGAAAGTTAATCGAGATTTGTTGGTTTATTAGCCGTAAATGTCCATGGGTTGTAAATAGTGTTAGTTTTATCCCATTGTGAGAGTCAAAGATAAATAGAGCCGAGCATTCCGGCAGTGTATACTTTCGACTCAAAATAACATCATATGGGAAGTTGTATGCCCCACACTACCGACCCCATAACAGGGTTGAAGAAACGAACTTTGCCGTTAGTTGTCTTTTTTGCCACATTTTTGATGACGGTGTTGTGTTTTATTTTGGTTGCGGCGAATCAAAATAGGTCTTTGAATGAGAATCTGGATAGCTTTGCTCAGCATCAAACGCTCAGTTTAAAAGCGTTTATTGATAACGATGTTGCTTATATCGGTTCCGGTGCGAATTTTTTCTATTCTAATGATGTCGATAGTCGGGACCGATTTGATCGTTTTGCTCAGCAAACGATTAACGGCTCGAAAAGCCTAATCGGATTGCAGTGGATGCAAAAAGTAGCGGTAGAAGATCTTGCCGAGCACACCGCCAAAATGAAAGCTCAATACCCATCCTATAGAATGTTTACTATCCCTAAACATGGGCCAAAAACTTATGGTTATGTCTTGGATGGCGAGCCCGTATTTATCGCGACAGATATTTATCCGAATGATCCAGTGAACAACGGTGTTTTGGGTTTTTACTCTTCTCGTGAGCGGTTTAATCTGGTCATTGATAACATTAAAAAAACACGTGAAGCGAATATTTCAGACAAAGTTCGTCTGTTGCAAGACGGTTTAGACAGCAACACACCTAAGAGCGGAATGTTGGTCTACCACCCTGTGTTTGATGGTCAAACGGACAATTTGTTAGGGGTTGTGATTGGTGTTGTTCGTACCACATACTATTTTGAGAAACTTCTGGCATCTACTGTCGGCGATATGGACGTTTATGTGCGTGTTACCGATAGCGGTTTTGAAGCTGAAGATGCCCCGATAATGTTCGAAACCAATGGTTATGAAGCGGTAACTGGGCAGCACATTACAAAGACGATTACATTAACCAACCGTGAATGGATTATCGACTTCAAGATAGATGCATGTATTTCATTTAATGGTTACTTAGTGTTGGCGGGAATCGGCATAGTTGGTACCACTATCTCATTACTGCTTGCTTATATTGTGAACCTGCAAATTCGAGAGAAAGAGCGCTTGTATCGAATGATTGATGAAAGAACAGAAGAGCTTCGCTTTCTTGCCAATCATGACAGTTTAACGGAAATTTATAATCGCCGAGCTTTTAATAAGGTGCTTGGTCAATCGATACAAAGCGATAAGCCGTTTAGCTTAATAGTGTTTGATGTTGATAAGTTTAAAGAGATCAATGATAAGTTTGGGCACCCAGCCGGTGATGCGTTACTTATCCATGTGATTAAGGTTATCTCAGTGAGCTTGAAGTCTGGAGATAACCTATTCCGGATGGGAGGGGATGAGTTCGGTATCATTTCGAGCATCACCGAACATGACTCATTGTCTCGCTATTTAGAATGTATTTTAGAGGCGGTGAGTGAGTCTCATTGCGAGCATTCTAGCCAGCTATTGAGTTGCACTCTAAGCATCGGGGCTACCATCCGCACTAATGAAGACATTGAAGCGCTCCTTCAAAAAACTGACAGCATGTTATACCTAAGTAAGTCAAATGGCCGAAATCGAGTCACAATTGCAGGCTAAATGAGCACTTGATGCAACTGGGGTCGAGTTCTTTATTAGGCTCATGTACAATTTCACGAAATTTTTGACGAGAGAATTAGGCGACGTATGAATCACAATCGAGTGGTGTGTTTCGATTTGGAAATGTGCTGTTGGAGCGAAGGCGGTGTGGGAACAACAGGGGAGATCATTGAAATTGGTCTTGCTGAGATCGATCTTGTATCTGGAACCATCGTGAAGCGCGCGCAATATTACGTTAAGCCCGAAAAAGACGAAGTCTCTCTATTCTGCGCCGAGTTAACGGGCATTACACCTCGTAAAATCGAAAAACAGGGTCGCCCATTAGAGTCTGTTATCAAGTCGATGATTAAGAACTTCGGTGGTCCAAAGAAAATCTATGCAGCGTGGGGACGTGACGATCTTATCTTACACAAAGAGTGTATTGAGAAAGGCATCGAACCTCCGTTCAGCGAGTTCTTGAATATAGCCACGCTTTATCGAGTTCAGAATCGATTGAAAGAGAAACGTATTGGTCACCGTGCTGCTCAAGAAGCGAAAAACATTGAGTGGGAAGGTCGTCAGCACTCGGGTTATGTCGATGCTTATAACCTCGCGAAACTGACATTGACGATGCTTTAAAAACTATTCGATAGCCTCTATTTCTTACTCGAAAATTTCGCCCCGCAATAAAAAACATCTATTTTCCATTTCGGGGAAATAGATGTTTGATACCGTTTCAGCTTACCTCAGTAGCGATTCTACTACCGTTCTATTTCCATACCTTGTTGTCTGCTGGTGACAGGAACCAACTGGAATGCTGAACCCCACCAGATTGTGCCCAATCCACGATATTAGGGTAGGCAACACAGGCGTCTTTTCTTTCATATGGATGTGACCAAGAGGCTGGTATATCTAAAGCCCAAGGTAGACCATTACTTGTTTGGTAATATTCATTGTTGTCGACAATTGAGTCATCCGCACCTTCACCAAAGATAGCTGTATTCGCTAAGTCGGTATTAGGGTAATTCATTAAGTGGATTTCCTTCTCACGAGCGTTACTCTTGAAGATGAATGGATTAAACACATTACCACTAATGCTGCTGATAGAGCCGTCTATAACGAGTGAAACGCTATAGTCAACGACACTTCTCATATCCCCTTCTTCAGTATTGTAAAAGTGATAAACCTCTGAGCTAGGTAACATATCACTAACACTATCGATAACCACAAAAACGAGCTCTCCGTTATGACCGCTTTCGGGAGTTAACGATGTTGTTTCGCTGTCATAAGTCTTAGTCAATGAGCTGACATTTGATGCATCTATTCCCGCAAGAGAAATCGCGAAGCTGTTATCTTGGCTTGCACCTCGAGCAATGGCCTGACCATAATAATCGAAGCGTGTTACTTGATTGCTGGCATTGGTATAAGTTCCATACGCATAATGGGTAACGAAATCATTTAGGTCGTAATCTCCCTCATAAGGCCATAGGTCTTCAAAGCTCAGAGTGTACCAACCAGAAGTTGGTGTTCGACTATAGAAGGCGATCGTTGGATCATTCGGCGCGTAATCATTTTCATCTGCAATTCCATCGCCATCTGTATCACCAATTTCAGGCCAAGCGATCTCGGTGATATCACTGATCAACCCATTTGAGTCGATAGCGGTAACTTGAACCTTCCATAGTTCTCCTGCTACGGTTTGGTTGGCTGGTAAAGTGGCCGTATTATTGTCAGCTTTTCCTACAAATTCATCATCGACATAAAAACCTTGGCCAACATCAACGAACCAGCGATAACTGTAGGTTACTGAGTCGCCATCAGGGTCGGCTGGTGTTGGTCCCGTAATACTGACAACGAGATCATGAGCTGTGCCTAGACCAGTACTTCGGCTTAGCTCCGGTGTATATGGTGGGTTGTTTGATGTCTCCGTATAGGTGACACTAATCAAGCTGTATGAGAGTGTGGTATACCAACCGTCTTTGTTGACGTCGATGTCTAAGTCGACATCAACAAGACCGTCATCAAGGGAAGATGCAGGTAAATCAAACACGGTTGTTGACCAGTTGTTGTTGGTGCCTTGCAAGAAACCAGGGGTGAGCATAGAACCGTCTACCGAAACACTGTCGTATTCGCCATTTTCACCATGGTGTGCCTCTGAATCAACATCGAAGGCATAGATGGTTAGGTTGGCTGACGTGATCTGTGCTCCACTTGGAATTGGTACATCATGTTGCCAAGAATAATCTTGGTTGTGGCGGCTGTATTTGCCGAAGCCATACTTCTTGTTGCTTTTAACTTCGTAGTGGGGGGAAGTACTACTAGCATCGATTTTCTGTGTAATTGTGATAGAACCATCCCCATTTGTTGTTGAAGTATTCTCGGTTGCAGCAGATAAAACATGTTGAGAAAAAGAGCTGACCGCGAATGTACCGACTAAGATGAGTGACTTTGTTATATTATTCATATCTCTACCCTTAATCTTTATCCAAATTGATGTCACATGAAACCAACAGATTTGATGTAAGCTCATCTAAATCGTATGTTGACGTGCATTCTAAGTCTTTAACAAGGGCAATTATCGTGATGCTTTGCCAGTGACTAGGGATTGAGAACTTATTGGCGAGTTGTCCGTCCTTGTTTGAGATGCCTGTGTAGAAAGGGTTAGAGTCAGTCGATGAGTTCGAAGTGCTAAACAGTTTGATAATGTGAGAGCCGCGAATATTTTGTGGTTCTCCATTGGTCGTGGAAAAACTACTGACGACATTTACCGCCATTTCAAGCGTTTCGACGCTACTCCATTCAAAGTTATCCGGTACCACTATATCGCTGAATGAATCAACTGTAGCTATAGGCTCACTGACCGTTGCAATTTCCGGTTCTGGTTCCTCACTCGATGAAGAGTTTCCACCACTGGTGCTTCCACCACCACCTCCACAAGCAGTTAACGTAGTACTTAATGACATTGTTAATATCAAGGGGGTCAATGCTTTCATTTTTAATATCCTTATTTAATGAGTTGCATAATGTGACAGCAAGTCTTGTGCCATTTTTAAGTGACTGATTTAATATTATTTTGTTAAAAATTAGGTGCATGTACTCAGAAATCTCTTTCTTTTTTCAAAAAGAGAATCAATTTGAGCAAACTACACCATATAGCGAAAGAGTTGGGCAAGGGTGACAGCCTATTGAGTTAGTTGGGCTCAAAAACTAGTTAAATGGGGCGAGGTTCGGTTTGTGGGCTGACTTAAATTTCGTCTTATGTGTCGAAGAGGAGGAAAATTGTTATCCAAAGAAACCTAATTTCAACAAGTGGTTTATCAATAGTGAATGGCTACATCGCTTATTTTGCGAGTGAATAGTATTCGTTTGAAATTTAGTTTTTTAATTAATATTAAATCTCAGGTTTCGACCTTGATTGGGTAGGGCTAGGTGGTAGCGTTAGCTCACCCAAAACAAGGAGAATAGGATGAAGAACATTATTAAGTATGGATTGGCACTGGGGGCGCTAAGCGTAAGTGCGTTGGTTTCGGCACAACCCGTTGTATTGATAAACACTTTTTCAGTCGAGCCAGCCCATGAAGCCGCTACGTTAACGTATTGGGAAGATGCGCGAGACGTATTGGTGAAACAACCAGGATATATCTCTACCAAATTGCACCGCTCGTTAAGCTCGGATGCGACATACCGTTTTATTAATGTTGCAGAGTGGGAAAGCAAAAAGCATTTCCATGATGCGATACAGGCGATGAGAAAAGAATTACCACCTTTAAAAATTGAAGGGGTTTCTGCTGACCCTAACTTGTATGAAATTATTCGCGACTAATTAGGAAGCCACCACAATGAAAACAACTCTAGGAACCTTTTTAGCTATTTTTAGCTTTCTATTTTCAGCCATTCTTTTTTCAACCCATGCCCACGCAGCGGCATACGGCGTGTCAGTGGCTTGGAAAACCGATGACGCCCAAGCCGTATTTGAGGCAATGCCTCATCAGAAAAAAGCATTTGCCAACCTGATTGATGCGGGCTTGGTACACGATATGTTCGTATCACAAAGCTTTATTGGGGATAAAAAGTTTCCGATGATTAAGTTTGTGATTGAAGCGGACAGTGAGCAGCTCGTTAGAGACTTGATTGGTAACTTACCATTCCAATTTAAAGAGCTTGTCGAGGTGACTGAAATCAGAGATATCGGTAATAAGTGGTTAAACACGGATGTCGCTTTCACAAACTACGCAGTAGAACTCGCTTGGAAAGAGCCTGAGAATCAATTCATTGTCGATGAGGTTATTAGCAAAGATTTACAAATGGTTGTCGATTGGAGTGCTCAAGGTGTGATTACGTCTGCTTACTTAAAACATCAAGAAATAGCAGAAGAGAAGCCAAACCAAAAAGCGATGATCAGGCCAGTCTATTCAATGGCAATATTGGCTAAAAACGAAGAGCAAGCGCGCGAAGTTGCTAATCAGTTGAATGCAGTAAAGCTAGGCTTCGCTGAAGTTATGGTAAGTGAACTTGGATTCAAACTGGAACTCTAATTTCGCTCGAACAGAATTGTGACCTCGTTTTCAGATTGCGTAACGACGAGGTTTTAATATAGGGCCATGACCAGTTTAGAGTTAAACCTTGGCTATGTTCAAAGGTGAGTGAGTTTACGTGACTGACTCACCTTGTTGTTATTTTATATTGTTACTCACTGAGCTTATATTGTTACTCGCTGAGCTTATATTTAGCTTAATTATTGGCTAAACTTATCACTACTCTTTTCTATGTATGGTTTGCTATTAGTTCGACCAAACAAACACTTTTTTGATGACCTTTTTATTTATGAACACCTCGCCGAAATGAACGCCAATAGCCATGAAAAAATCACCTTAGACGCTTCGGGCATCGAGTTGATTAATAACACACTCATTGATTCGGAATCTGGTAAGCGGGTCACCTTATCCCCCTCAGAAGGCCTGATTCTTGAGCATCTAGTGAAGAACAGCCCAAAAGCCGTTGGTCGAGACTTTTTACTTGAGCATTGCTGGCCGGGCAGGGTTGTGACGGGCAGTTCACTTAATGTCGCGGTTAAGAACATTCGCACGGCATTAAATTCATTTGAGTGTGATTGCAAAATCTTAACGGTTCAAAAGGAAGGGTATAGCTTCAATGGTTTGAAACAGGTCGGTAGTTATTTATCGATGCCAATACCTACCGCTGAAGCGCATGTTGAAGCTGCGTTTTCAGAGAAAGCCGCCATCGTTTCAGAGAAAGCTGGCATCGTTTCAGAGAAAACCACCATCGTCGATGAGTTAACATCACCGCCACCGTTTAAGCTTTCAGGCATGAACCAACAAGCTGGGCAATCAAAGCAACAGGATCCACAATCACGTCAGTTCAAGGCGAAGCACTTTATCGTTCGTCACCAATCTCGTATTGCCGGAATTGTAGTCAGCGCGCTTCTTCTCATGCTGTTTTATCAGTTTGCTTTTTTTATAGATAAGAGTGCCTACCGAGGTATGGATGTTTATCACGACAGTTTGAATTTTGATGAAGCCGTTATAAAAGAGCTGGATGCCGTGTCAGAGCTCGGTGTTGATTCGCTCTATCTGCATCGCATTGGCGTTGGGTGTCAGAATATCCAAGCCGTCGCCTTGATCAATGGACATTGGAAAGAGATAAGCCATCAGTTTAAAACTGTCTCTTGCGAAGGCGACAATAACAATGAGCGAGGGCAATAAGTATGAATCGTAAATTTTGGATGCCTATCTTATTGACGCTGTTTGTGATTCTAAATGTAGGCTTAATCTCTGGGCTCGCAACCAAAAGTACCTATCGATTTTCTGCGGAATACCCGATGGTCGGGTGGGAGCGAATCTCACTTAGATTGGAAAATGGTCGAGTCAAAATGCAGTACATTGGTTATGACATGGATGGAAATGTCGCTCAAACTAAGCAGATGTTTGGCGTGTTCTTGCGCTGGGGGAATCATTACTACCTTTATCAATTGGATCAGGATCAGGCCCAAGATAAGCAGACATTCAATATCAAGCACTTATACATTCAACAAACGCAAGGCAAGCGCAGTGTGTTGGTATCGAATCAGCGCGGCCTTTATGTCACTAAGAAGGGCACGCCGTTAGAGCTCAAAGGCATCATGCATGGCGATCGATTACGCTGATACAAAGGCTTAACGCGAATAGAAAACCTTTGGTTAGCTTTTACCGAGTACGTTCAGCTTAGTCTTGATAAAGTCACTGTGGTCAACGTAGAGCAGTTCCGCTGTTTTACGGATCACAGAATCTTCGATAGGGTCAATTTCTCCGTCGGCGTGCGCCACTTCCCACATCGCTTTGATTAAGTCGATTCGCACTGGCTGAGACAGATCTCTGAGTTGCGATGTAAAGTCATACAGCGAGACTGATTGCTCTACTTTTGGTTCTGCTTGCTCTAGCAGTACCTTTGCTTGTTCTTCGTCTAAATCCAGCAAACGTTGCAGAAGCTGTAGCTTAGCGACTCTTTCTGATTCATTGATCTGATGGTCGGCTCCCGCGACTTCACACAACAAACTCGCAATGGCGACATTAGGTGATGTTCCTTGGTTTTTGCTTAGGTCCTGGCCTTCAATCAATTGTTTAAACATTGATGTGAGAGAATTGAACATAACGAGCTCCAGTTTAAATTTGTATCGGGTTCCGTAACGCTGATAGCTATAACTATTGGGTCTACAGAGTGTGATCGCAAGCGTCTTTACTAAAAACTGACATTACGGATAGGTGAACGATAAGGCGCACTTTCTTAGTCAGGTTCAGGGAAGCGTGTAATTTTACCGTCGCCACTGAGTGTTGTGATCGATTGCGGTTTACCATCGGTGTCTAGCCTCAACTCCCCAATCGCACTGCGGTTTGAAAGGCGATAGAAGGTCTGATTATCAGGGCTTCGCTTCTCGATTTTTAAGCGCTTACGCATAGTGAAATAGTTCAAAACTGAGCGAGGGCTGTATAACAGGCGGTCCCACACATCGCAGAATTTAAGCAGCGAAGCAGGGAACTGATTTTTAATGCCACTGCAGGTAATTTGATAGATGTTCGGACTGTTGCGACGATACCTAAGCTTGATATCGTAAGCAAAGGAGTAGTGAACGTCACCAGAAAGCACCACGAAATTGGTCGGTGTTTTTGTATGGGTAAAGATACTGATCAGCGTATTGGCACTGCCCGGATGTGCCATCCAGTTTTCAGCGTCAATCACCAATGGCTTACCGATTGTGGTCGCCATCTTTTGCAGTGTTTCAATAAACTTCACGCCAAACATAGGCGCAGCAGAAACGATCACCACTTTATCTTGATTCATTAACTGATGTTGAAACTCAATCAAGGCTTCCCAGTCCATTAAACCTGAAGGCTTATTCATGCGTGACTCTGAACGCCAACGACGCGTTCGAGTATCCAACACAATGACTTTGGGTGAGGTGTCTATCGTGTAATGCCACTCTTCAAAGCGACTCAGCATCTCAATAAAGGCTTGATGCTTATCTGGCTCGATATTGCTAACAGAGTGAATAGTATTGCTATCATCGGCTTCATTATGCGCTTGTTTAGTAATGCGCGGTTGATCGACAAAAAGCTGTTTTGCTTGCTCGATAAACGTTTCGTCGAAACTCTCCGGTTTGTTACCCCAACCCTGACACATCCAGTAGGCCGCGAGGCCGTTACCAATGACTTGGGTCGCGAACTGGTTTTGGTCGACGGCATGTTCCCAGCCTACGGTAAGGTTCCAATCATCAGTCACATCGTGATCGTCGAAGATCATGTACGTTGGAATATGCGCGAACAGACGTTGCACTTGCGGCAAGCCAGCAATGAAATCATCCATGATGACGCTTTCATCACGCCACTGTTGCTGCTCAGTCGGTGTTAATTGGCGTCCACCTTGCGTGAAGTTATTCTCGATTAAACGTTCTCTATTGATGCATTGCCACAGTGTGGGAGACCAAACCAACAAGTACATCGCGATAAACTCAGACAGCGTGACCAAGTGGTTTTCGCAGTCGGTAGAGCTAAAAATCGGCACGCCACGATTCGGGAAGAACTTATCGAACATGGATTCTGAAGCGGTGTGGTGCGGCAAATAGTGATGACGCTGATATAAGTGATATTCACTGCTATACAGCGCGTCACTAGTGTTGATTTGCTTTATTTGCGAGTCGGTCGGTAAGCTCTCACCGACAAGGCCAAGCAGTTGAATCACTTGCTGAATAGCATCAAGTGTTGGCCCCGCCACATGGTCGGCGTAGATCTGATCGCCGCTCATCATCAGCATGTCGGGTCTTTCAGCGACGCTTTGCTCGGCTACCTTGTTATCGGCTGCGACTAAGCTGTCTTTGCTTGGATGATGCGGATTACGGCAAGAGCCATGCAGAATATAATCAGCCGAGGTCGATACCTTAAACTCAACGCGAGATTTACCGTTGTAAACAAGGTGAGGGGCGAGCTCTTTTAGTGAACCTGACTCTGTGTGAATGTCATATTCAAGAAGTGTATTAGTCGGAAACTCACCTTGTAAGCGAATTAGCGTTACCCACGCATGTGTACCGATTTGAATCGAATCATGCTCTTCAAGCGATGAGGTGTAAAACGGTTGGTCTTGTTTTGGTTCTGAATGCTCTTTTTCGTTCGAAAAGCCTGTTTCTCGACTATGTTCAGTTTCACGAATGTGCTCAGTTTCACTAATATAAAGATCAGCCCGGCCAACAAGGGGCGAGCTGGTGGCTAACCAAAGTACCACTTCAGTCGCGGTGGTTTTTCTTAAAATGGGTCCGGCGAGTAACAGGGGAAGAGATGATGTCGTAGAGGGTTTCAATACGGTACCTAAAATCATTGGTGGTTAGTCGTCGCGGAGTTCTTTTGTTTCGTGTTCTGCTATTTCAGACTCGGTTGCTTCTGGCTTTGTGATCTTGAGTTCTGTCATTCCAGGCTCGGTTGCTTCTGGCTTTGTGATCTTGAGTTCTGTCATTTCAGACTCAGTAGCCTCAAGCTCCGTCATTTCAGATTCTGTTGATTCAAGCTCTGTTGATTCAGATTCTGTTGATTCAAGTATTTCGATAACTTCCGAGCTAGAAAGTTCATGACCCATTAGAAATATTGCCAATAGGGCATCGGCTTTGGTCTTGGTATCGGAAGGCTCGTCTAACAACAGTTCGAGTTTTTCTCGAATCATAGCAATCTCGTGCTCAACAAAGCCACGGCCTTCTTCATCCCCTTGATTGTCTTCAGGGGCATTATCGAATTCAAGAAATAGCATGTCGCCGTCTAGGTTGGTATCCACCAAACGCTCGGGCAGCCACGCATCACCCATAACAATATCTGGATCGGAATCTTTGGGTAACTGATCTATAATGTTTTGTAATTCGGAGACTTTCACAATACTTTCATTTAACCGAGAATATTCTACATTGTAACGGTCAATGCCGATCAAACCTAAAAATAGTTAGCCGTCATGGTTAATAAATGTCTATTCAGTAACACATTATTTATTACAAAGAGTAATTACATAAGAATGAAGCTCAAATATTTACCGACTCTCACTTCAACTGGAGTGGTTTTACTAAGTAGCGCTTTCCTAAGTGCTAATGCGTGGGCTGCTGAAGAGCAAGAGTGGGGCATCGCTGCAATGTTCCGTACTGCGAGCATCCCTTATGACACGTCTGGTGGTGACCAATCGGTTAACTCATTCGTGCCGATGCTGTTTTTCAAGAACGACTATGTGTTCATTGATGGTACCGAGATGGGGGCTTACCTCTATCAAACAGATGACGAGAAATGGTCTTTTAATGCTATCTCTCGCATGCGTTTTATTGATATCCCAGCTTCTGAACAGAACGCAATTGAAGGCGATACTGCGGACTTCGGTGCTCAACTGACCTACCAAATTGATGGTCCTTGGTCTGTCGAGACGGAATTAATGAGCGACAGTGAATTCAACCTCCACGGTAACTTACGTGCTAAAGCCAAGTATGAAACCGGAGATTGGGAGTTTTACCCAAGTGCGACACTTCGTTACAAAAGTGCTGACTTCAATAGCGAGTATTACTCAGCGTCTAATGAAACCATTGGTGCAGGTGTAGATCTGAATGTCGGTGTTGAAGTGCGTTATCATGTGGTTTCAAACTTGTACTTATTGGGTTCAACCAGTGTGACTCGATTAGACGATAATGCCTACGATTCGTCGATAGTCGAAGACCGTTATCAAGGTGAATTGTACCTTGGCTTTGGTTTCTTTAACGACAAAGAGAAAGCACCAAAACCTAAGTTGAGCAATGCGCCGTATTTACGTGTCGCCCACGGTTGGGCAACGCCATCAAACATTGGCGATATCATGAAGTTCAACGCCGAGAAAGACGAATACAACAACCAGTTGACCTCATTCTTCTATGGCCACCCGTTAACGGATGAAGTATTCGGCTTCCCATTAGACATCTATCTAACGCCGGGTATCGCGCACCATTGGAGTTCAGACGTTCAATCAAGCAGTACTGAATACATCATCGCAATCAAAGCGTACTACACCTTTGATTGGCCAACTCAGTGGCGTGTAGGTGTGGCAGAAGGTATGTCTTACATCGATTCGATTACCTATATCGAAGGATCTGAGATGGACCGCAAAGGTTACACAGCAAGCCATCTGTTGAACTACTTAGACTTCTCATTCGATGTCAACGTCGGCGACTTGATTGGTAAGAATGACTTGAACAACTTGTGGTTCGGCTACTCATTGCATCACCGTTCTGCGATCTTTGAAAACGCATCCCAGTTCGGGCGTATCAAAGGCGGTAGTAACTACAACACCGTTTACTTCCAGTACGAGTTCTAAAAGCCAATTTAACAATACATGCCGCTCCTTAAATGAGCGGCATTTTTTATGATCTTTAAGTCTGTTTTCACGCTGAGGAAGTGTGAATTGAGCTCTGCAGATTAATTAAATTATTCAGGGCTCGATATATGTAAATAAGGTAAGGGTGTTTAAATTAAATATTGATGGTTGTGTAATTAATAAATTGAATTTATTTTATTATTTCTTCATTTTCTTTCATTAATTTTAATTGTTTTGACTATTCTAATTATGTTAATTATTGATTGGTCTCTAATTATGTTTCTTGTTTGTTATTCGATTGTTAATCGATGAGTTGATCACGATAATTTATAAATTTCACCTATATTATATCGCTGTGTTTATATAACAATAACGTGAATTAAGGGAAACAATGAAAGCATATGTATTTGATGGTAAAGAGAGTGCTAAATTAGAAGAGCGCCCGGTACCTAACATTATTAAGCAAAGCGATGTCATCGTTAAAATTGAAAAAACCACTATTTGTGGTACGGATTTACATATATTAAGAAATAATGTCGCGACATTTAAGCCGGGCACTATTATGGGTCATGAAGGCGTTGGCATCGTGGAAGAGTGTGGCGAACTTGTGAGTAAATTTAAGCCTGGTGATCGTGTAATCGTGTCATGTATTACCACTTGCGGCAGCTGCAAAATGTGCCAAGTTTCTAAGTTTGGGCAATGCTTAGACGGCGGTTGGTTACTAGGTAATGAGATTGATGGTTGCCAAGCTGAATATGTCCGAGTTCCTTACGGTGACACAAGCATGCATCTCGTGCCTGATGATATCGATGCCGATTCTCTGGTTCTACTGAGTGATATTTTCCCTACGGGCTATGAAGTGGGTGTGCTTGATGGGCAAGTTCAACCGGGCTGTTCTGTTGCAGTGATTGGTTGTGGCCCTGTTGGTCTCGCCGCATTAATGACCTCCAAGTTCTTCTCACCAAGCGAAATCTATGCGATCGATACTAACCCTCATAGATTGGAAGTTGCCAAAGAATTAGGTGCAACCCACGCGATTGATAACTCTGACGGTAGCGCAGTACAGCAAATTCTAGACATGACTGATGATGTAGGCGTTGACGTTGTGATAGAAGCAATCGGTATTCCAGCTGGCTGGGATATGTCCCAAAAACTTGTGTGCCCAGGTGGTAACATTGCTGTCCTTGGCGTTCATGGCAAGTCGGCGACTATAAACCTTGAAGACATGTGGAAGCGAAATTTCACTATGACGGCTGGCATGGTTCATACCAACACTATTCCAATGTTAATTAAACAGATTAGGGCAGGCCACTTGGAACCTAAGCAATTGATTAGCCATCAGTTTAAGTTATCAGAATCAGAACAAGCCTATTCTACATTTACGTATGCTTCTGACCATAAATCGTTAAAAGTTATTATTTCTAACGACTGTTCATAAACCGCTGATTGTTGAGGTTAAATTGATTAGTAAACCATTTAAAATACTAGTGATAGGTTTAATCGTAAACCTATCCATCGGTATCCTATATGTATGGGGCGTATTCAGTGAACCTTTAGCTGAAGCGCTAGGTGTTGACCCTAAAGATGTCGATGGGCCATACCAGACTTCTGTTTTTGCATTCTCGGTCAGCTTGTTTTTAGCTGGAGTCTGGCAAGATAAAATAGGGCCAAGAAAAGTAACAATACTTGGTGTACTTCTTGTCGGAACAGGGCTCTTAGCTTCTGGTTATGCCTCAACATTGGCGGAATTACAGGTTACGTTCGGGTGTATGGTGGGAGCTGGAATGGGCTTTGCTTATGCTTGTATTGGCCCATGCACAATGAAGTGGTGGCCAGAAAATAGAAAAGGACTCGTTAGCGGTTTAACTGCTGGTGGCTTTGCGATGGCAGCTCTGTATTTAGCACCACTCTCAACAGTCCTGATAGACCATTATGGCATCTTAGATACTTTCAAGATCCTTGGTGTGGGCCTACTTTTTATGATCCCAATGGCATCATTTCTTGTTAATCCCCCCAAAGGATACGTAGCTGAAGAAACGGGCGGGCAAGCGTCCGAATCTGGAGTGGATGTAAATATTCAATGGTTAGATATGCTGAAAACCCCTCAATTTTACCAAATATGGCTAATGTTCATGGTGTCATCTGCAGCTGGCATCATGCTCATTGGGTCAATTGGTAACGTCAGTAAATCCATAGGATTAACATCTGAGGAAATTGCGTTAGGTATCATTTTATTAGCGATCTTTAATACCGCAGGGCGAGTTATTGGGGGATTGGTTTTTGATAAGATAGGACGCGTTCATACGTTAGGGCTAATATTCATGTTACAGGCTGTCAATATGGTGTTATTCACAACGATTGAAACCACTATCCCTTTAATGATAGGAATTTCTATTGGTGCGATGTCTTATGGTGCTTTGTTTGGGGTATTCCCTCCAGTTACCGCGGTTGATTATGGTTTAAAGTCGTATGGAACTAACTTTGGAATACTCTATTCTGCGTGGGGTGTATCAGGTTTCTTCGGAGGTATACTCGCTTCAGTTTCTGGGTCGCCTGAAAATACTTATTTGGCTTATGCTGCTCTGTTACTTTCGATAACTGTAATGAATTATCTAATGAAGCCGGTAGATAAATCCATAATATTAAATAAGAATGCGATAAATCTAGAGTGTTAACTTATTCCACTTTCAACAGGAGTATAACTATTTTTATATGTGACGAGTAAGGTTATATATTTTTAGTTGTTGGTTTTTAAATATTTATATCCATTCGCAACTTGTTTTCACCATGCCTTTATCAATGTTGGCTTAGGCAATCTAAGCCAACATTCTTCCATGATGCTTTTGATGGTACATCTATAATTCCCCCAGTTTCAAGTACGAAAAATGACCATTAAACACCTTGTTCTCATTGATTTCTCGGGCGTTTAGGCCGCTAATTACCCTTCCTTTGTGTTAACTCGTTACCGTCCTTTATGATATAATCGCGCGAGTTTAATAAGTACAAGAATAGGACACGCTTTGACTTCGTCTCCGGAAAAAGCAGACAACAACAAGAATGCAGCACAGCCGAGTTCTCCAAAGAACGAAGCGAAATCGAACAAACCTGCATCGAACCGACCTGCTAAGCATTTAAAAGCTAAACAACCAAACACTAATCAACCAAAAGCTACACCTGCTGATCATTCAGCTGCCAATACAAAAGCATCTCAAAATAGCCCAGCTTCTCTTCGTAAAGCGCTCAACGAATGTATGATGCGCGATCGCTTCCGTCTGAGTAAGCGAATTGCTGGTGCGAGTAGAATTAAAAACGAACAATCCAAGAACGTTGTCTTCGATGAGATTGCGTTAGATATTGCCAAGTCTATGATGACGGCAAATCAGCGTGCCTCGCACAAACCAACCATCGAATACCCAGAGATTCTCCCAGTTAGCCAAAAGCGCGATGACATTGCGAAAGCCATTGCTGAAAACCAAGTGGTTATCGTGGCCGGCGAAACGGGCTCGGGTAAAACCACTCAGTTACCAAAGATTTGTTCTGAGCTTGGCCGTGGCCGCATGGGCTTAATTGGTCACACTCAGCCTCGTCGTCTTGCGGCACGTTCAGTTGCCAACCGCATTGCGGAAGAGATGGAAACACAGCTGGGTGATTTTGTTGGTTATAAGGTTCGTTTTAACGACCAAATATCTGATAAAACACAAATCAAATTGATGACCGACGGTATTCTACTGGCGGAAATTCAGCACGACCGTTTCTTAAGCCAATACGACACCATCATTATCGATGAAGCCCACGAACGTAGCCTGAACATTGACTTCATCATGGGTTACCTAAGAGAGCTTCTGCCAAAGCGTCCTGATCTTAAAGTTATCATTACATCAGCGACCATCGATCCTGAGCGCTTCTCGAAGCACTTTAACAATGCACCGATCATTGAAGTATCAGGTCGAACGTACCCTGTGGATACGCGTTACCGCCCACTAGGTGGTGATGAAAGTGATTCAGATCGTGACCAAATCGAAGGTATCTTTGAAGCCGTTGATGAGCTGTGTGATGAAGGCCAAGGCGATATCTTGATCTTCATGAACGGTGAACGTGAAATTCGTGACACTGCCGATTCTTTAAGTAAACGTAACCTGCGTGATACTGAGATTGTTCCGCTGTACGCGCGTCTTTCTGCAGGCGAACAGAACCGTATCTTCCAGTCTCATACTGGTCGACGCATCGTTCTGGCGACCAACGTGGCAGAAACCTCGTTAACGGTTCCGGGCATCAAGTATGTCATCGACCCGGGTACGGCACGTATTAGTCGTTACAGCTACCGTACTAAGGTACAACGCCTACCGATTGAGCCAGTGTCTCAGGCGAGTGCGAACCAGCGTAAAGGCCGTTGTGGTCGTGTTGCTGAAGGTATCTGTATTCGTCTGTACTCTGAGGAAGATTTCGAATCACGCCCAGAGTTTACTGACCCAGAGATCCTTCGTACTAACTTAGCATCGGTTATCCTTCAGATGACAGCGCTAGGCCTAGGCGACATTCAAGCATTCCCATTTGTTGAAGCGCCAGATAAACGTAACATTCAAGATGGTGTAAGGCTGCTTGAAGAGTTGGGTGCGATCGCGACAGTCGAACCGTCTGCGAACAAAAACAAGAATCATGGCGACGACAAGAAGAAGCTAACCGCTATTGGTCGCAAGCTCGCTAAGCTGCCGATTGATCCACGTTTGGCGCGTATGGTGATTGAAGCGCCAAGCAACCGCTGTCTGCACGAAGTGATGGTGATTGCGTCTGCGTTGTCGATTCAGGATCCGCGTGAGCGTCCATCAGACAAGCAACAATCGTCTGACGATAAGCACAAACGCTTCTTTGATAAAGAGTCAGATTTCATCACGTTTGTGAACCTTTGGGATTACGTTAAGCAGCAACAAAAAGAGCTGTCGAGTAACCAGTTCCGCAAACAGTGTAAGCAAGATTACCTGAACTATTTACGTATCCGTGAATGGCAAGATGTGTACTTCCAAATTCACCAAGCGATGCGTGAATTGGATACTAAGCTGAATACAGAACCGGGCAGCTACGACGGCATTCACATGTCACTGCTATCAGGCTTGCTTTCGCACATCGGCATGAAAGACCAAGAGAAGAATGAGTATCAAGGTGCACGTAATGCGCGCTTCCATATCTTCCCTGCGTCTGGCTTATTTAAGAAACAGCCTAAGTGGATTATGTCTGCTGAGCTGGTGGAAACCTCAAAACTTTGGGGTCGTGTTATCGCGAAGATTCAGCCTGAATGGATTGAACCACTAGCAAAACACCTGATTAAGCGCAGCTACAGCGAACCACATTGGTCGAAGAAGCAAGCGGCAGTAATGGCACACGAAAAAGTGATGCTTTACGGAATCCCAATCATCCCGAAACGTTTGGTTAATTACGGTGCGATTGATGCCACTGTCAGCCGTGAATTGTTCGTGCGCAGCGCTTTGGTTGAAGGTGAGTGGGAAACCAAACACGCCTTCTTCAAGCAGAACCGTAAGCTACTGCAAGAAGTGGAAGAGCTAGAACATAAATCGCGTCGTCGTGACATCTTGATCGACGATGATGAACTGTTCGACTTTTATGACCAACGTGTTGGTGAAGAGGCTGTTTCAGGCCGTCACTTCGATACATGGTGGAAGCAAACCAGCCAGAAAACACCAGAGCTGCTTAACTTCGAAAAGTCGATGCTGTTTCGCGGTGATGCAAGCCACGTTACTGACTTGGATTATCCGAACTTCTGGCACCAAAATGGTATCAAGCTGAAGCTGAGCTACCAATTTGAGCCGGGCGACGACAACGATGGTGTAACGGTCCATATCCCACTGCCTATCTTGAACCAGATTGACCAAAACGGTTTTGATTGGCAGATCCCAGGCCTACGCCAGGAACTGGTGATTAGCCTAATTAAGTCGTTACCAAAAACGCTACGCCGTAACTTTGTGCCTGCGCCCAACTACGCCGATGCGTTCTTGGCTCGTGTGACACCACTTGAAGCACCGTTGTTGGATTCTCTTGAGAAAGAGCTGCGCCGCATGACAGGTGTGGAAGTAGTACGTGATGACTGGAAGTTAGACCAGATCCCAGAGCACTTAAAGGTAACATTCCGCGCTGTAGATCATCGCAAGCGTAAGCTTAAAGAACAGAAAGACTTGCATGAGTTGAAAGAGAGCCTGAAAGACAAGGTTCAAGAAACGCTTTCTAAAGTGGCAGACGATGACATCGAACAGCAAAACCTGCATACGTGGAGCTTTGGTGAGTTACCAAAAGTCTACCAACAGAAACGTGGCGGCTACGATGTTAAAGCCTTCCCAGCGCTGGTGGATTCTAAAGACAGCGTAGAGATCAAATTGTTCGAAACCGAGCAAGAGCAGATCTCGGCAATGAAATCGGGTCAGCGTCGTTTAATCCTGTTGAACGTGCCATCACCGATCAAATACTTGCACTCGAATTTGCCGAACAAATCGAAACTTGGTTTGTACTTCAACCCATACGGACAGGTGCTCGATCTTATCGATGACTGTATCGCTTGTGGTATTGATAAGCTGATTGAAGAGAAAGGCGGTTTGGTTTGGGAACCAGAGCAGTTTGAAGCACTGAAAGAACACGTACGTGCAGAGCTGGGCGACAGCGTTGTTGAGATTGCTCAACAGGTTGAAACCATCCTAACGACCGCATTCAGCATCAGTAAGAAGCTCAAAGGACGTGTCGATCTTTCAATGGCATTCGCACTTTCTGACATAAAAGCTCAGGTAGAAGGTTTGATTTTTAAGGGGTTTGCCACAGAATGTGGGTGGAAACGCCTGCCGGATATTCTACGCTATATGAGAGCGATTGAACGCCGCATGGAAAAACTGCCGATTGACCCGAACAAAGATCGCTTGCATATGATCAAAGTTGAGTCAGTAATGAATGATTACAAAGAGCTGCTGAATAAAATCCCAAAAGGGATCGCGGTTCCAGAAAATGTAAAAGAGGTGCGTTGGATGGTAGAAGAGCTTCGTGTAAGCTTCTTCGCACAGCAGCTCGGTACGCCTTACCCAGTATCAGATAAGCGTGTTAAAAACGCGATTGAGGCTTGCTAAGGAATAAAGCTAGACGCAATAGCAAGGTTTAGGTATAAATCTTGCTTATTGCATTACTAATTGAATAGTTATTACATACAGGGCGACTTGGTGGCAATTTATTACCACTCAAGGCCTGCCACTAGGACGAAAAAGGTCGAATATGAAAAAAACGTTATTGGCACTAGCACTGCTAGGTGCATCTTCAACAGCAATGGCTGATTCTTGGTTGTACGGCGGCGTAATGGGTGGTCAAAACTCATTAGGTAATGAAGAAGAAACAGCGATGGGTATCCACGTGGGTACAGGCATCCTGCCACTAATCGGTATTGAAGCGGGTTACTGGGATCTTGGTTCTTTCGACAGCGTTAAGTACGGCAACCGTGACCTTACAAACCTAGATGCAAGCACTGCTTACCTAGCGATCAAGCCAAGCATCGACTTCGGTCCTCTTCACGTATACGCGAAGGCTGGTGTTCACTCTTACGATCTTAAATCTGACGGCTTCAAGCAATCAGGTGAGGATATCATGTACGGTGTAGGCGCTGAATACTTCATCTTTGGCCCACTATCTGTAGGCGCTAGCTACCAAAACTTCAAAATGAAAGATGACGACTCTGGCGTATTTACGCTAAACGCAACTATCCACCTACTGTAATTGTTTATAGTGAGTGGCGAGCTGATAGTGAGTCACTTACTTACAGTTAATGATGGATGTTCGTTGAAGAGTTCGTAAGAATTCATAAAAAATGCCAGCTTGATAGCTGGCATTTTTGTATCTGTAGAATAGTAATGTCGCTGACTTAAGCGGTATAAGTTAAGCGAACAGCGCTATTTCTTGCTGTTTAGAATCTTCTGGATTCTTGGGTTAATCGCTTTACCGTGTTGGCTTTCATACTCTTCGCGTTTCAAATCGTTCAAGTTCTTCACTGAGTTAGCGGCAAGAAGGAACTGCGGCAATTCTGTTTCCAGCATGCCTTTCTCATCTAAACGCTTTGCTTCCAAATAGTATTTCTTAAACAGGCCATCGAGCTTGTTTTCAGCCGTGCGCTTCAAGTCGTACAGTTTGTTTTGGATTAGCCATTTTTCAATGTTGTTAACAGCTGCGCGCGACAACACACGAATACGGCTATCAAGTAGCTCTTCTTCAGTCAAAGAATCTTTAAGGATCCAAAGCTCACCCATTTGCGGTGGCCAACTGTTGCCAAGTTGAATACGCTCATGGCAGTGCATTAGCACGCGGTTAAGGCCGTCTGAGTCAACAGAGTGGGCAAACTCAAGAAACTTACCGCTCGGTTCACTACCGTATTGGTATTCCCACTGAGTTTCGTACACGCTCAAGAAAGAACCGAACACATGGATACACCAATCGGTTAGTTCAAGCTCTGCTGGATCTTGATCAACAACAGGCACTTGCTGAGACGCACCAGAGCCCGCAGCGTTTGGTGTCGCTACTTTTACTTCTGTACTTTGTGCTTCAATCACTTCAGGTGCGTTAGGCTGTACTGTAGCGTCAGGTACAACAGGTTGAGCTGGCTCAGAAGGTTGGCTTTTTGCCTTTTTGAATGAGCTGCTGCCTGAAGCGTTCAGATGGGCTAAGCTTTTGTCTATACCCATTTCCTTGAGCTTGTCCTGCATTTCCTGAATATTGAGAGGTCTTCTGCTGTTGTTGTCTTTCATTTTGCTTCTCGTTAACTAGCCAGTACTGCAGCTTGGATTCAATCCGAGATAATGGCATTAATTCATTGGCTTTGGCTTTATACCAGAGGACAAATTTCTTCCATACTAAACTATGGTCACCGGTCAAACCGGAGAATTTAAACGCACGTTCTGCCCATGATGGTATCTCTTCTTCGTTGAGATCATGAGTAGAGACGGTGTTGCTGTTCATTGAGCCTCGACCTTGTGGGCGAGGGGCCTGCTGCATGTGTTGCATTGGTGCCGGAGCAGGCTGAAACTTGGGTGCAGGTGCAGGTGCAGGTGCAGGTGCAGGTGCAGGTGCAGGTGCAGTAGAGTAGACCGGAATACTATTGGTCGGTTGAACCTCAACGTGCGCCGTAGCTTGCTCTTGCTCAATGAGCATTTTGAAAACGTGAATCTCTTTCTTATCTCGATAGTCTACTTTCACCTTATCGAGGAAACCTTGGTCGACTAAACACTTAAGGCAGTCGGCTAAACCAAACGTAGAGAGAGCACAAAGCTGACCTGCCGTTTGCAGGCACACATTGGTGTAACCGAATTCATCAGCACCATCTGCAAGCATCAATAAAACCAGCTTTTCTGCTGGGCTAGAAGTATTCACTTGCCAAGCTAAATAAGAATATTTGGCGCTCAATATCGTGTTCTCAAAAAAGGTAAGTCGTTGTCACTATTGTAAGTCACCCCTTACCGAATTTATAGCAACTTAACAGAAAACGACATTAGTAAGCCAAATATTGACCATAAGGAGAGGTCTGCCCCAAAAAGTAAGCCTACACTCATTCATTCTAGGTCAGAAGGTGGCTAAAGATGGGGTTTACGGCCATCTTTTTCGGGGCCGATTCTGCACCAAGGCTTAAAATAACGTGGTCTATTAACGTTAAGCATGAGCTTCTAATCTTTCGTGTTGTCTTCATGAAAGCACCTATCTTCTCTCTCTAGTGACTGTTGATGATTTCTCTATCTACTTATTGACCTATTTATCCATACATTCATAACTTGTATTTAATTTATAAAACACCTTGATATGATCAATATTTGCGCTATTATGACGATAAGTCAGAAATGACGAAGCGTCACAAAATGGTTAACCACATGAATTTACTATTCGTGTTAATATATTGGACAGGAGCGTTTTAAATGCTGATTAAGCTTAGGTAATAGCTAAGCTCAAATACGGACTGAAAAATTATGTTTGGCTTTGGTTGTAAAGGCGATAAACAAAGTATCTTTGGTTGCAAGGCGGTGCTGTCTAAGAAGCAGCAATCCATCGCAGACCGAGAAGTAGAATTGATGTTGTTAGCAAAAGATCTGGTTCGAGAACAAGGGTTCGGAAACCTGACGATGGATAGGCTAACGGCGGCAAGCTCTTATTCTAAAGGTACGATATACAATCACTTTTGCAGTAAAGAAGACGTGGTTTTAGCGTTATGTATTCATTCTTTAAAGGCCGAGGCACTGTTGTTTGCTCGTTCTGGAGAGTTTGAAGGCAACTCTCGCGAAAAGATTGTCGCATTGCACGTTGCGTACCGAGTTTATGCTCGTATGGAGCCGGTATTATCAACTTGCGCGATTATGGCGAAAAGCCCATGGGTACTAGAGAAAGCCTCCAGTGCACGCGTGGCCGAGATGAATCAATTAGAAGAGATCGTTATCGAACAAGCGGATCTGCTCGTCAATCAAGCAGTAGAAGCCGGTGACCTAAAGTTCTCTTCTGGCGTGGGTTCTGATGCCATCGTATTCGCCAACTGGTCAATCGCATTTGGTTCAAATGCTTTGTCTCAGAATGCTTCAAACAGTCATTGTATCAAGCGGTTACAAGACCCGTATTCAGTATTACATAACGCGAACATGATTTTAGACGGCCTCAACTGGCAGCCCCTTTCGAGTGATTGGGATTACCGTAAAACCTGGCGCCGTGTAGAACAAGAACTGTTCAGTGAAGAAGTCGCTTACTTAGAGTCAGTAGGTCGATAAGCTTCAACTAAGCCCACCTATGTGGGTTTATTAATAACCATTAGTGACGATTCGTCATAAACTTAACTTTAGCCTAGTGTGGTTTTGGTTTTCTTGAGTATATGACTAAGAATTGTGTTTTTGTCAGCTTCGGCTGGCTTTTTAAGACACAACTATGACGAATCGTCACAAATGGAGACTGTGATGGAACATGACAGCCAGAAGCCCGCTTTCGATCACCAAAATCGAGATAACCGTAATGTCGATAGCGTAAACGGGGATCTAAATAACAGTTGGCACTCAATACCGACCAAGCGTTCGTTTATCGTTCTGCTGGTGGTTTTTTCAATCATCATGCTCTCTGCATTAGGGGCGAAGAACCTCTATTTTAGAGGGGACTACAATATCTTCTTCGAAGGCACCAACAAACAGTTGATGGCGTTCGATGAAATCCAAACTACCTTTGCGAAAACCGACAACCTCGCGATTGTCGTCGCACCTGAAAATGGCAATGTCTTCACCCCGGAAACCCTCACTCTAATTCAAAACCTCACGGTCGATGCGTGGCAGATCCCGTACTCAAGCCGTGTCGATTCGCTTGCCAATTATCAGCATACCGAAGCCGTTGAAGATGACCTCTTAGTGGAAGACTTGCTGTACGAAGAATACGAGCACACGCCAGAGCGGATCGACAAAGTAAAACAGATCGCACTCAACGAACCACTGCTTAAGAATGCTTTAGTGTCAGCCTCTGGCGATGTGACCATTGTTAACGTGACGGTGCAATTGCCCGAAGTGGACAAAACGGCGGAAGTACAAGAAGTCATTGCGGCTATTAACGCCATGATTGACCGCTATGAAGCACAATATCCCAATGTTGAATTCCATAAAGCGGGCATCATTGCCATGAACAACGCATTTATGACTTCGGCTCAAGAAGACAGCTCAACACTGGTGCCGTTAATGCTGTTGGTGGTATTGGTGTTCCTGACCTTTATGTTGCGCTCGTTCTTTAGTGTGGTGGCTACCTTAGTTGTGATTATCTCTTCGATTGTCGCGACCATGGGTTTGTCTGGCTGGGCAGGGATGTTCCTCAGCACCGCAACGGTCAACGTTCCTACATTGGTGTTAACCCTTGCCGTTGCCGATTGTGTTCACGTGATTGTGACCATGAGACAAGCGATGCAACGCGGGATGGCGAAAGCACAAGCTATTCAATACAGCATCAAGCTCAATGCTATGCCGATTCTGATCACCTCAGTGACCACCGCGATTGGCTTCTTGATGATGAACATGTCGGATTCTCCCGTATTGCGAGACTTCGGTAACTTGTCGGCATTGGGCGTGATCATCGCGTGTTTCCTATCTGTGACTATGCTGCCTGCGCTATTAAAACTCTTGCCAGTGAAAACTCTGCCAACAAATGAAGCCGCGGTAAGCAAAGTCACTTTTATGGATAAGCTCGGTGATTTTGTCGTAACCAACCGTAAAGCACTGCTGCCGATTTCTACTTTAGTGATTGTTGGCGCAGCCGCGTTAATTCCATTGAATAAAGTGAATGACGAATCGGTGAAGTATTTCGATACCTCAAGTGAATTCAGACAAGCAGCGGACTTCATGGAACAGACAGTAAGCGGCATGACCACCATCAGTATCGCAGTCAAAACCAATGAATCTCAAGCGATTGCTGATCCTGTGTTCTTGCAAGCGATTGGTGACTTTACCGAGTGGCTACGCGTTCAACCAGAAACCGACCATGTGGCCACGCTTTCCGATGTTTACATGCGTTTGAACAAGAACATGCACGGCGATGACGACAGCTATTATCAATTGCCGCTTAACCGAGAACTTGCCGCGCAATACCTACTGCTTTACGAGATGTCTCTGCCGTACGGCTTGGACTTGAACAACCAAATCAACGTCGATAAATCATCGATAAAAATGGTTCTGACGGTGGACAACCTAGGCAGCGTGGAATTGGTGGAACTCGAAGAACGCATCTACTCATGGTTTGCAGCCTACGCGCCTCAGTATGAAGTGGTGGCATCGAGTCCGTCACTGATGTTTGCTCACATAGGCGAAACCAACATGGCGAGCATGCTATCAACTCTGCCTATCACCTTAGTGCTTATCTCTGGCTTGATGATCTTTGCATTGCGCTCGGTTCGCTTAGGTGTGATCAGCTTAGTACCAAACATTGCCCCTGCGATTATTGGTTTCGGTTTGTGGGCGCTTATCTCCGGTGAAATCAACTTGGGTTTGTCCGTCGTAGTCACGCTCACACTGGGTATCGTGGTCGATGATGCAGTGCACTTCTTAAGTAAATACCAACGCGCGAGAATGGAAGGAAAATCAGCGGAAGAAGCGGTGCGTTACGCGTTCCACACCGTTGGTCGCGCACTGTGGATCACCACTGTCGTGTTAGTGGCGGGCTTCTCTGTACTGGCGATGTCGAGCTTCAGACTCAATTCCGACATGGGCTTACTCAGTGCGATTGTGATTTTCATAGCGTTGGTGGTCGACTTCATCTTGCTACCGAGCTTGCTGATGATCTTCGACAAACAGACCCACTATGCAGATAAACCTCAGCACGAATCAAAGCTATCTAAAGCCGAGTTATCTAAAACAGAGCTATCTAAAACAGCGCAAGCTAACCCAGCCGGCGAACTGTCTGCTTCAACCAAATAAGGAATCGTCAGCCTGCTGCGGTGGGCTGACTCAAGGAGAAATTTATGAAAAGCGTTAAACAAACATTCGTTACCACATTACTGACCGCCAGCTCATTAACGATGGGCGCGCTATTAGCCTTCCCAGTGTTAGCCGACCCTGCGAAAGGCCTAGAGATTGCCGAGCAACGCAAAGCCGTTGATCTGGGGTGGGGCGATTCTGTTGCGACCATGGAAATGCTACTTCGCAACAAACAAGGTGAAAGTAGCTCGCGCCTAATGCGATTGAAGTCGTTAGAAGTGGATGACGATGGCGATAAAGGGCTGACCATTTTTGATGAGCCTCGCGACGTAAAAGGCACGGCTTTTTTGAACCATTCACACATCTCTAAATCGGATGACCAATGGTTGTATCTGCCTGCATTGAAGCGTGTAAAACGCATCTCTTCGCGCAACAAATCGGGCCCGTTTATGGGCAGTGAATTTGCTTACGAAGACTTGAGCTCGTTCGAGTTAGGAAAGTACACCTTCAACTACATTGAAGACGCCAAAATTGAAGGCGTCGATACCTTTGTTTTGGAGCAAGTTCCGACCGACAAAAACTCAGGCTACACCATGCAGAAGGTATGGCTAGACCAACAACATTACCGCCCCGTTCAGGTTGAGTTTTACGACCGTAAAGGCGCATTGCTGAAAACCCTCTCGTTCCAAGATTACAAACAATACCTAAACCAATACTGGCGCGCACACACTATGTCTATGCAAAACCACCAAACAGGTAAGAGCACGGTACTAACCACGACAGACTTAGCGTTCCAGACCGGTCTTAAGGACAAAGATTTCCAGAAAAACACACTCAAACGTGCAAAGTAAGGCAAGAATATGAAAAGGATTGTGTTAACAGGAACGCAGTTATCTTTAACCTTGGCAGCGACAGTCGGGCTCATGCAAGTGTCGTTGCCATGTGTTGCGGCAGGCTTTAGCTCTGAGTTCGTAGAACAGGTCACCCCGGAGCTAGCAGGGCAGGTTAACCTTGAACACAGGCAGTTCTTTAGCGACGGCTTGCAAGGGCAAGATAAAGGGCAAAGCTCGCTGGTGTTACAACCAGAGTTTTATTGGGAACAACAAGAGGGCAATGGCAGCTTTACCTTCACGCCGTTTTACCGCCTAGACAGCGAAGACGATGAACGAACCCATGGCGACGTTCGTGAAGCTCTGTATCTCACGTATTGGGATGACTACGAACTGCGAGCGGGTGTCGGCAAGGTGTTCTGGGGTGTGACCGAATCGGCGCATTTGGTCGATGTGGTAAACCAAACCGATGCCATTGAATCGGTCGATGGTGAATCGAAGTTAGGTCAGCCAATGGTGCACTTTACCTCAATCAAAGACTGGGGAACCATCGATGCCATGTTACTGCCGTATTTTCGTGAGCGTACCTTCGCTGGGGAAGACGGTCGGTTAAGGCCAACCGTGCCTGTATCGGATGATGCGCTTTACGAATCGTCGAGAGAAGAAAAGCACGTCGATGTGGCATTGCGTTATAGCCAAATGTACGGCGATTGGGATGTCGGTTTAAGTTACTTAGGCGGTACAAATCGCGACCCTTATTACCGTGTAGAAGGCAATCAACTCAAGCCGTATTACGCGCAAATGCAGCATTTCGGACTCGATGTACAAGGTATTATGGGTGATTGGTTATGGAAGCTTGAAAGCATTTATCGTGACAGCTACGACAACCACACAGGTGTCGCAACAGGCTTTGAATACACATGGGTTGGCGCGCTTGAATCGTATTGGGACATCGGTTTCATTGCGGAATACTTGTATGACAGCCGAGGCAACAACGCCCAAACCATCGGCCAAAACGATGTGTTCCTTGGTGCACGTTTCGCCTTGAATGATGAAGACGGCACCGAAGTACTTACAGGCATCACTCAAGACTTAGATAACAGCGATGTCTACAGTGCTAAGTTGGAAGCATCAAGCCGTATCAACAACAACCTAAAGTGGAGGTTGAACGCTTGGCTGTTTGAGAACGAAACCCCAGAGGACTTGTTGTTCTTTGCACGTAAGGATGACTTTGTTGAGATGGCGTTGGAATACTATTTCTAGTGCTAGCTTCATGAGGCGTTCTTCTTAAGGGGGAACGTCTCAAATTTAAGATGAGCCATATTTAGAATGTTCAAAGTCGTCTTTTTATAAAGTGGATCAAACAATCGAATAAACCTACAGGTAAAATGGTTATATTTTTTCCAGTATCTATAACCTCCGAATATGCATGTGAAGCGTGCTGGTGGTATCGGCCCTAAGGGATTTATGAATTCATTTAATTGGGATAATAACTTTGAAACAGGCATTGGCGTCGTAGACGAACAACATCAATACCTTGTTGGTTTTATCAACCACTACGGAAACCTGCTGTCAGAGAATACTATCTCTATAGACGACATGAGCGTCGCTTTACGCGATCTCACACGCTATGCCGAATTTCACTTTAAAGAAGAAGAATCTTTGATGAGAGATTGCGGAGTGTATGAATTACACATTGAAGAGCACATCAAAGTGCATCGTGTATTTATGCGAGATATCTACAGTATGCAAGCTTTCATCTTGGAAGAAGATCAGTCGTCAGCACGGCAGTTACTGGATTTCTTGATCCATTGGCTTGCTTATCACATCCTCGGCATCGACCAAAACATGGCGCGACAAATGGCCGCCATAGAAGAGGGCGCAACACCTCTACAAGCCTTTGAGGCAGAAGAAAAGCAGCGAGACTCGTCAACCCTCCCTTTATTAGCCGCTCTGAAAGGCTTATTTGAGCAGGTCTCTGAACGCAACAAGCAGTTGTTACGCTTCAACCAGTTACTCGAAGACAAAGTTGAGGAACGTACGGCAGAGTTAAAACAAGCGAACAAGAAACTCGAAGAACTGTCGTTAACAGACTCACTCACTAAATTACCCAACCGTCGTAGTGCCTTTAAACAGTTAGCATTACATTGGCAAGATTCCAAAGAACTGGGCATGCCTTTAGTGTGCATCATGATTGATGCCGACCACTTCAAGCGCATTAATGATACCAGTGGCCATGATGCAGGCGACTTGGTGCTACAAACCCTCTCGCGTGAACTGAAAAATGCGTTTCGCAATGACGATATTGTGTGTCGATTAGGGGGCGATGAGTTCCTCGTTATTTGTCCAGACACCGATCTTAAAGGCGGTATGCACATCGCGGAAACGACTCGACAGAAAGTGTCTGAATTAGAGGTTGAAACCAGTCATCAAGTTTGGATTGGCAGTATTAGTGTCGGTGTAGCTGAAATAACCCAAGAATTCGAGTCCATGAATGAGTTGGTTAAAGCCGCTGATGAGTCCGTTTATTTAGCGAAAAACGCAGGCAAAAACAGCGTTTGTTCGATTCAGATTTAGAGCTCGGTTCACTCGAGATCGAGAGTACCGTTCACTTCAGATCTAGAACACCGCTCGCTTTAGTCTTTGAGCGCTACTCACTTTAAAATAAACAAGTGGAACCGGTATTTGTTCCACTTCTTCCTATTCCTCATTAATATCCTGTTAAATTTGCCGTGTTTTTAGTCAATAACTTGCTCTTTTAGCGATTCAATTTGGCATTGGTAGCGTGTTTGATTACTATGTGTAGCTATCTAAAAAAACTAATCATCCGATACGGACACTACCAACTGGTAGATGAGGAAATGATGCAACATCTAGAAGAGATCATTGCTAATGCAACGACTGCTATTGATACAGCAGATTCGTTAGTCGCACTTGATGAAGTGCGAGTTCAGTATTTAGGTAAGAAGGGTGAATTAACTCTTCAACTACAAAGCCTAGGTAAACTTCCACCTGAAGAGCGTCGCACTGCTGGTCAAGAGATCAACAAAGCGAAAGGTGCTGTTCAACAAGCGATCGCAGCTCGCAAAGACGCACTACAACGTGCAGAGCTTGAAGCGAAACTAGCTGAAGAAACTATCGATGTGAGCCTACCAGGTCGTCGCATTGAGAACGGTGGTCTTCACCCAGTTACTCGCACAGTTGAGCGTATCGAACAGTTCTTTGGTGAGCTTGGCTTTAGCACTGAGTCTGGCCCTGAGATCGAAGATGCATTCCACAACTTTGATGCACTAAACATCGCAGACGATCACCCAGCTCGTACTGATCACGATACTTTCTTCTTCAACCCTGATCTAATGCTACGTACGCACACTTCTGGTGTTCAAATCCGTACGATGGAAAACGGCAAACCGCCATTCCGCTTCATTGCTCCGGGTCGTGTTTACCGTAACGACTACGATCAAACTCACACGCCAATGTTCCACCAAGTGGAAGGTATGTTAGTTGATGAGAACGTAAACTTCGCACAACTTAAAGGCATTCTTAACGATTTCCTTTGTAACTTCTTTGAAGAAGAAGTTGAAGTGCGTTTCCGTCCTTCATTCTTCCCGTTCACAGAGCCTTCAGCTGAAGTTGACGTGAAACGTAAAGATGGCAAATGGCTAGAAGTTTTAGGTTGTGGCATGGTTCACCCTAACGTACTTCGCTCTGTTGGTATCGACCCTGAGAAATACTCTGGTTTTGCATTCGGTATGGGTGTAGAGCGTCTAACGATGCTTCGTTACGGCGTAAATGACCTTCGTGCGTTCTTCGAGAACGACCTTCGTTTCCTTAAACAATTCAAGTAATCCGGGGCAGTCAAAACTATGAAATTCAGTGAATCTTGGCTACGCGAGTGGGTTAAACCTGCAATTAACAGCGAAGAGCTAGCTCACCAAATCACTATGGCTGGTTTGGAAGTTGACGATGTAGAACCTGTTGCTGGTGAATTCACCGGCGTTAAAGTAGGTAAAGTGGTTGAGTGCGGTCAGCACCCAGACGCAGACAAACTACAAGTAACTAAAATTGATATCGGCGCTGTTGATGCAGACGGTAATAAAGAGCTTTTAGACATCGTATGTGGTGCATCTAACTGTCGTCTTGGCCTAACTGTAGCAGTAGCAACAGTTGGCGCAGTACTTCCTGGTGACTTCAAAATCAAGAAAGCAAAACTACGTGGCGTTCCATCGCACGGCATGCTTTGTTCTTTCTCTGAGCTAGGTATCGACGTAGAGTCAGACGGTATCCTTGAGCTGCCAGAAGGCACAACACTAGGTATGGACGTTCGTGAGCTTCTTGAGCTTAACGACGTAACTATCGACGTAGACCTAACAGCAAACCGCGCAGACTGCTTCAGCATCCGTGGCCTTGCTCGTGAAGTTGGCGTACTAAACCGCGCAGACGTTACAGAGCCAACAGTTGAAGCTGTTGCAACAAGCATTGAAGACACAGTATCTGTTGAAATCAAAGCAACGGATGCTTGTCCACGTTACCTTGGCCGTGTGGTTAAGAACGTAAACGTGAAAGCGGAATCTCCAATCTGGATGCAAGAAAAACTGCGCCGTTGTGGTATCCGTTCAATCGACCCAGTTGTAGACATCACAAACTACGTGATGCTAGAGCAAGGCCAACCAATGCACGCATTTGATCTTGCTAAGATCGAAGGCGGTATCGTGGTTCGTCTAGCAGAGCAGGGCGAAAAGCTAACACTTCTAGATGGCAACGAAGCTGAACTAAACAGCAATACACTTGTTATCGCTGACCAAAACAAAGCACTAGCAATCGCTGGTATCTTTGGCGGTCAAGATTCAGGTGTTACTACTGAAACAACAGACGTACTTCTTGAAGCTGCATTCTTCGCACCGGATCACATCCGTGGTCGCGCACGTGCTTACGGTCTTCACACTGATTCTTCTCTACGTTTCGAACGTGGTGTTGATTCAACACTTCAAGCAGCAGCAATGGAGCGTGCAACACAGCTTCTAGTTGAAATCTGTGGTGGTGAAGTTGCGCCAGTAAACGGCAGCGAATCTGAAGCTTCACTTCCTAAAGCAAACGTAGTTGCTCTACGTCGCGCTAAGCTAGACAGCCTACTAGGTCACGAAATCCCATCTACAGACGTAGTGGAAATTCTAACTCGCCTAGGTTGTGAAGTTGAAAGCACTAATGCTGGTTGGACGGCAACGTCTCCATCTTGGCGTTTTGATATCGCAATCGAGCAAGACCTAATTGAAGAAGTAGGTCGTATCTACGGTTACGATAACATTCCAAACCAAGCGCCTAAAGCGGCACTTAAAATGAATGACCACAAAGAAGCTAACCAACCGCTTAAGCGCGTTCGTGACCTTCTTGTAGACCGTGGCTACCACGAAGCAATCACATACAGCTTCGTAGAACCAGAACAGCAAAAGCTTGTTGTACCTGGTGTTGAGCCGCTAATCCTGCCATTCCCAATCTCTGCGGACATGTCAGCAATGCGTCTTGGCCTAATCCAAGGTCTTCTAAACACAGTTGTTCACAACCAGAAGCGTCAACAGTCTCGCGTTCGTCTATTCGAATCAGGCCTACGTTTCATCCCTGAAGCAACTGCTGAAAACGGCATGCGCCAAGAAATGATGCTTGCGGGCGTTATCTCTGGTACTCGTGGCGAAGAGCACTGGGACATTGCAACTAACACTGTAGATTTCTTCGATCTTAAAGGTGACCTAGAAGCCGTTCTTGAGCTTTCTGCAAACGAAATCGCATACAGCTTCAAATCTGCTAAGCACCCAGCACTTCACCCAGGTCAAACTGCGGCTATCGTAGTAGACGCTGGTTTAGAAACTGAAAGGGAAGTGGGTATCATTGGTACTGTTCACCCAGAACTAGAGCGTAAGTTTGGTCTTAACGGCCGTACTATCGTATTCGAAATCGAATGGGCAGCTATCAACACTCGCGTGCTTCCAGAAGCAGTAGCCGTATCTAAGTTCCCTGCAAACCGTCGTGATATCGCAGTAGTTGTTGACGAAGCAGTCGCTTCTGGCGACATCGTAGAAGCGTGTATTGCTGCTGGTGGCGAATTCCTAACAGGCGCTAAACTGTTCGACGTATACGTTGGTCAAGGCGTTGAAGAAGGTAAGAAGAGCCTAGCTATCGCACTTAGCCTACAGTCTGTAGAGCGCACACTTGAAGATGCAGACATCGCTGGTTCAGTAGATGCTATCGTAGCTTCAATTTCAGAGAAATTCGGCGCAGCACTTCGCGACTAATCTCTTCTGATAGATAGAAAAACAAAGGCCTCGCATTGCGAGGCCTTTTTGTTGGAATTGTTAGTTATTAGATGTTTGATTGACTTTAAGATCCTGTTCTTTTTGAAGCATGGTGGAAATAAATCCATTAATGGTTTCAGAACCACCTCCTAAATTATTATAAACACCTATAACTCGCGGGGTAATATGTGTGTCGTCATCGTACATTTTGGCCTTCATCGTTCCCAATGCCAATATTGCATTCTGAATTGTTGTGGAACTAATCTCACTCGGCATTGGCATTATTGATGAAATGCTCTCACCACTAATCCCTAAAGTTTGTATAACCATAGAACCAGAGATCTGTTTTGACTCTGCCGCAGCTCCTAAAGCGAAAAGGCTTCCAAGGTTAATTTTCCCTTTGTTCACCTTAATATTTGCTGTCATTCGTAAGCCTATACCAATATAAGTAGGTACAATTACATTGGCCTGATTACGATCTTTTGTAAGGCTTGCTGACTTCTGACCAAAATCATTGCTCGTTACAATGACGGGTAAGGCATTCGTATTAAACTTCATATAGTCGAGTATTACTATGTAGCTGTTTCCTGCTACGCCAACGGTTGCAGGCCCGTAAGTTAAGCTTCCTTTTGAATCAAGTTCTCCTATAGCGATTCGCATAGTTTCGTCTGGTAAGGATTCTAACAACTCTTGGTTCGTTGGCGGCTTACCGCTTGTCGCAACAATATTTACTGGCAATGGGTCTAGTGGGTGGTAACCATAGTTACTTTTGTTGTTGTCGATAGGTATACCGACACTAGAGCAACCTGTTGCTATGAGTGTAGTTAAAATAAAGGTGTAAAAATATTTCATCAGTACTCCTCAACGTATTCTAGCATTGTGACGCTTATTGATATGTTTATTAGTGCATATTAGATATAGCTTAGGTTTTCAAAAAATCAAGGTAGCTTCGAGAGGACTAGTCATCGCACTTAGCCTACAGTCTGTAGAGCGCACACTTGAAGATGCAGACATCGCTGGTTCAGTAGATGCTATCGTAGCTTCAATCTCAGAGAAATTCGGCGCAGCACTTCGCGACTAATCTCTTCTGATAGATAGAAAAATCAAAGGCCTCGCATTGCGAGGCCTTTTTGTTTTGGACTAATAAATGTTCTGAAAGTTCTTTAATCTAAATGACTAGAGTAAACTCAAAAAAGTCACCACTTGCCTTTCTATCTACAGGCTCTTCCAAATGTTCGGAAGAAACTCGCCATATAGGTAGTTTTCTATTCATTTCTAAACTCAATATAACGCAAAGAGCGCTGAATATTTTAGGACCTAGTGGTACCAAAACTGGTCTTGAGATATCCATGATGGCCAAGGTTGTCTCGCGTAGATCTAAATATGTTTTATAAGGGTTTGATATGTCATAATTAAAAATATGGTTTTGGGGAGTATTTTCAATCAGAAGTTGGTTGTTTTCTCTTACAGATTTTTCGAAGCTTTCATCTTTCCCTTTTGGCATAAAAATAAATTGCTTCTCAGTATCTAGGTAGTTACTGATTCCAATTGCTTTACCAACTTCATACCCTAATCCAATAATGATTGAACTGGGTAAGTTAATATCACCAAGAGCCCCAGATAAAGAATCGGCTATAGGTCCTACTTTACGAATAGGTGATATGTTACTCGATGGTTCAGTATATTCAGCAAGAGAGTAACTTACTTTTATCGTAGACCCTTCTTCTAGGTTATCCGCTAGAAATATTATTATTTCTGCAAGTCTAGTTCTACTCATTACAGTGATATCAATGATGCAGTTAATCTTTATTCCTGCCCACTTTTCTCTTACCAAATTGAAAAGCTCTCTATATATATGGCTATCTTTACCTTCTATTATAGTGGCGCCAATTGAATTATAGTATTCTAGATTATTTTGATACTGCAGTTCATCAGTATGGTTATCATATCCTATAGCAATTATATTGGTTTTTATGTTGACGAGGCGCTGGCACTTTGATATGGCTCGGCTCTCATAACCTAAACCTAGGATTGCCAAGTCGATGTCATTAGTATTGTTTGATTTTAATAATCTCATTATATATTCAACCTAAACTGTCTATCATCTGTGTATGTTGAAGTTCTTACAACACGTATAGCATCGCTGTTAATTATTCTATTTAAAGATATAGGATCTTGTTGAGTTAACAACAATCCATAATTATGTGAAAAAAGATAAGATATCCGGCATGAACTGATACTTTCGTCGGTAAGATTACCACCTTTAGAATCGCTATTCTGGGTGGATATCATTGCTCCAGCATTTAAAGCCAACCCTATTGCTTCAGCAAGTTCAGGTGGTGTGTCTTTATTTAAAACTATTACACCTTTTGGCTGAGAATTAAACTTGTCACCGTAGATTTCATTGTTGAAATATAAAGCTATTTTATCAACTAAGTCATAGATATTATTAATTTTACCATCAGAGGAATCCACTGCAATAGTGCTTAATAAGGATCTGAACGACTCAAAGTAACTCTGAAGAGCTGATATCTGTTCAGAAATAGTTACTCTTTGTCTATCTTTTATTATAGGGATAAACATATTCATTATTCCTATAAGCATTCTCGGGTTGAATTCAGTTGACCTACAAATGTTTTCAAAGCCTGCATAGTAATCTGCAGGTCTTCTACGTGCCTTTTTCTTACCACTCTCACTTCGTCTTAGTTCTCTTAAATAGGTTATGAACTTTACTTTTCTAAATTGTGATTGTGTGATTTTTTCAGCATCAGAATAATTTACACCGATAAAACCTTTTGACTCTAGATATTGACAGAAGCTAGGGTCTTTTTGATATAAATCTTGGAACACTTGGTCAATGTTAATATCTTCTGGAGATATAAAGCAAGATTCAATGTTGGAAAAGATACCTTTATTTATTAACATCGTAGTACAAAGAGATTTTGCGAATTTTAACCCTTCTTTTTCAGACATATCGGTAAGATCAATATAGCTTAGGTCTTGGTTTTTCATAGAGCTTTCTGGACTGTTGGTGATATTAATCCCCTTGTGGTAGGGAGATAATGCTAACTTCAATATGATATCTTGGTGCCCACCACGCATACAGTCTATTAACGGTTGTATTATTTCATCTGGTGCTAATTCTAATTCATCAAATAGGAAAGTCCATTTTTCTCCATTTTCATTTAAGTATGTATTTATTATGGTTATGGAAGTGCTAAGTACTTGGCTAATTTCACCTTGTACAACCTTTGGTATTTCCTGCTTTGTACTTTTTAAATTTGTCTCGTTGATATAATTGGATACTTCACTTTTCTTTAAAGCAATGCTTACAATTAGACCTTTGAGAGAGTTTATATGCGGTTTCACATGCCACTGCGCTGCTAAACAACTTACTAATTCGGCTTCATCTTGCTTTTCTAATACAGCATGCCTAAAATTATGTTCTAATTTCACAGTTCTAGATGTTCTGAAACTTACGGTTTGAATTAGCTGTTCAAGAATGTGATATATAAATTGAGAGCTTAAAACTAAAGAGTCTTCATGATTACTTACATTACGTTTAGCATTATCATATTGTTTTTTCCAAAGGCGGTCTGTAGGTATAAACACACCTGAAAAACTAACTTTACTTCTAAATAGACTAGCTTCTTCTGAATCCCAATGTTCTAAAGAACGAACCTCTAACATTCTCATCAACGTTGTCTTACCGCTGCCCCTAGGTCCAACGAGAATAGTATTTGAAGAAGACGCTAATCTCTCATAGTACTCATTTACGATAAAGCCTGAGCATAGGTCTCGTATTGACGTGTTTTTTGCATTTATAGATTCATTAATACTAGGGATGTAGTTATTCATTACCTAAACCAACCTCAATAATATGATTATCTTGACACCTAACGACACTGAACTTGTTAGAGTGTAATCTAGCATTCAGCCGAGAAATCTCATCAGGTGTAAAATGCTCGATTTTTTCTTTGAACTGGCTGAGTTCTACCCCTTCTAGAAATGGGTTCTCTTTGCTAATTTGTGCCTTCAAGTCGTTTACAACTTGATCTGGAGTATATATCGAGCCAAACCCACCATTTGCAGGAAGATTATTTGACTTCGACGGTTGCCACTCTTGTAGTTTATTTGCTTCATAAGTTTTAAACTTTCCAACTACCTTGCCAAGGTATTCGCTCTTTTCAGGTTCTATAGATAAAACGTAGAACTGATTCGATGTTCTATTTTCTATAGTTTCATACAAAACAGCAGAAAGGCTTCCAGCAGAAAGTACTAATTGAGAACCTTGTATCTGTGAATTTGCATAACCGATTTGAGCGTAATGCTTATGGCCATGAATAATTAGCCAAGGTCCGAGATCTGCGTTCTCTAATGCTCTCAGTAGATATTCTGCGCCTTCCATTGCTTGGCTATCACTTTCTAGATCCACAAAATCCATTTTCTTCGGGTGATGATGAGTGAGTAATACATTAAATGGCTTGCGGCTCACTGCCGATGATGTGAGTTTTTGTTTTATTTGATCTGTAACTTCAAGAGCAACTCTACCGTGTTTATACTCACTACCATATCCATGATATGCACTACTATTTATACTCAACACGTTACATTTTTCAGTTGATGTTAATTCCCAATTCCACGCCCAGAAATGTGTGTTTTTGTGATAACAGCTAAAAGGAAATGGTGGGGTTATAAATTGGAGTTCATGTTTGGGAGAGAAACCATATTTATTATCTTCTGGGGGGCGTGACTGATGATCATGATTCCCCGGAACACACAAAATGTCTGAAATAGATAATTCTTGCGCCATTTTGTTCACATATTCCCATCCTGCTTGGAATGAGTCTTTGCATCCTTGGTTTGCAATATCACCAGCGCAAACAAGATAGTCGATCTTTTCATCTAAGCCTTTGATGTAATCAATTAGCTTATCCCCAAAAACGTTATGTTGGTCTCGCAGGATAAGTTTTGTGTCGGATACGGAATCCTGAGTAATCCCCGCATGTAAATCGGAAATTACAAGTATGTTGACTGTTGTCATATCTGAATCTTGTTTCCACTTAGAATGTAAGGGATTATAACCGTACAGAGTTTATATGCACTAGATTTGTGTAAAGCCAGTGGCAATGTGCGAAGTGTTTTATTGTGTTTTTTATATAGTGACGAATTCGCGTGTCTCATTCACCTTGACCCGTCTAAAGCTTCACACTTTATAGTGACTATATTGATTGAGAGGGGCGCTTTCTGTGTTCCCTCCAAAGTAAGTAGAGAGACACTATGAAACGTTTAATTCTAAACATCACACTCTTGGTATTCATGGCGCTTGGCAGCATGAATGCCATGGCTCATGATTCAACGGTTAGGTACGGTATTACGATATCTCACGATGGTGAGCAAATTGCGTATGGTAAAAGTGGGAGTGGGGATACAGCACTGATCTTCATTCACGGTTGGAGCTTAGACAGTAGGCTTTGGCAAAACCAAGTGAGCGAGTTTTCAAAGCAGTACCAAGTGATCACCATGGACTTAGCAGGGCACGGTAACTCATCGTTTAATCGTGAAGAGTACACCATGGTTGCATTCGCTGAAGACATCAAAGCCGTCATCAAGAAAGAGCAACTCGAATCCGTCATCTTAGTCGGCCATTCCATGGCGGGCGGTGTTATTGCAGAAGCCGCTAAAATGATGCCGAAAAGAGTGAAGGGCATTATTGGTGTCGACACGTCGCAAAACGTCGCTCTAGCGGTTTCACAAAGCGACCTAGATGCAATGACCAAACCTTTTGAAGCAGACTTTCAAGCGGGCATTACTATGTTCGTGAAAGACTCGCTACCAAAAGACGTAGACGCGGATTTACTTTACTGGGTAACGCAAGACATGGCCTCAGCACCGCCAGCTATCGCGATAAACCAGTTCCGCCATTATCTAGGTCAATACGTGACAGGCGAAGCACACCGCGTGTATGAGAACGTGAATGTGCCAGTAATATTGGTCAACGCTCGCCTATGGCCAACGGATTCAGAAGCGAACAAGAAACACATTAAGGATTACAGCATTTACTACATTGAAGGTTCAGGCCATTTCCCTATGTTAGAGCAACCACAGCAATTCAACGCAACGTTGATGAAAGCGGTTAAGTCAGTGAAGTAGGGCGGTTGCACGTGAGAATAGACTGATAATCCCCTCCTAACCTCCCCTTGGTTTACATCTCTAATCTCTTGTTGGTAATGGAAAGGGGAGGAACTGAATACCGATCGTGACAAGTGCTGCTATATGTTCAGCGCCAAAGAATGTTCTCCCCCTCGGTCGTATATCTCAAGAGATCGGGTCACTCCATTCGAGGGGGAGCTAGAGGGGGAGGCTTTGGTCTACTAGAACCATTCACACAACGTTGATGAAAGCGGTTGAGTCAGTGAAGTAGGGCGCTGTAGTTGTTAAAAGATGGATGTAATCGTTGATAGATAAAATTAAGGCCTCGCGAGTGCGAGGCCTTTTGGGTATCAGATACATCGAATAAATGCTACGTAACAAGGTTTGTATATATCTGAGTTACAAAGCTTCGAATAACCAAACAAATTGAACAAGTTGTTTTATCCATTACATATTAACCTCGAGCTTTTGGACACACTAACACGTAAACATTTCAACTCTTACAGAGAGTTAAAATGTGACATTGATCTCATATGATCATAAAAAACCGCACGGTACCGCCAGTTGTTCAAATAATGAACCATGATGTTAGTGCAACACTCAATAACGTCGGTCTAGGCCTAGGGCAAAAGCTATGAATAAGAAACGATTCAAATTGTTGACCATTTCTATCGGGGTTTTATCCGTTCTATTGTTTGGCCAGTTTTTCGAATTTACTCATGTTGAAACAGTTTTGCCGTTTTTGATTGTTTTTTCAATTTGCCTTGGCTGGCTCATAGAAAAGGGACTCTCAAAATGGGAACAAAGGTCAAAGCATACACAGTTCTAGTCATCGCATTACTCGTACAAAGTTGTGCATCTATACCGGATATAGAATACAGTCAACAACAGCCATCGAGTTCTGACATTACTACGATTTCTGCAATTTATAGTCACGCATGGAGCCCAATACATGGTTACGGTGAAGAAACGGAAGGGTTTGCAGCATACTCCTATGTTATTTCAACTAAATCACCTGATCTCCTAGAAACATATCACCCAGAAGCCTATAAAAAGCTTGGAATTCTACTTGCTGAAATCAAAGGTAGTCCAATTCCTTTGAATGATTTTCTCGGTCGAGATGGGGAGCATTCAGAGCTAATCGCTGGTATTAACCTTTTTTTAATTCCAGAAAACAGACAGAATGGTAACTACAGCGTAGGGCTATCTCAACTCATTGTAGCTCGAATTGCTCGACAGCTTGAGGGTAATAGCGAAGCAGCAATAATGGTCAAATCTCTGTTGGACAATCCTGGGCCTTTCATTGTTACAGCTCCTGTGAGAATCAGCGACATTCATAAGGGAGATGAAGTCGTTTTTGTGTTTTTGGACATGAGCAAAATAAACCCCCAAGCTATCTCTGAGTTGATAAACAGTTATGCTTCTTGGCTAAAAAGCGATGCGCCTTCGAACATAGATACGGTTGCCGAGTTTTACGATAGAAGAATCGCTCTGCTCAGCTTTATGCAAGATTTTAGTGATTCCATCACGTTGGTTAATTCAAGCTTGGCAGCCTACGGCATTGAATAAATATGGCTAACCATGTTGAGAGTTAGTCAATGTTCTATTGTAATGTCTGGGAGTTTTTGCTTGTTACGTCCTACGCTCACGACTAACTGGGAGTTGTGCCTGCATCTTTCACTAATTTATAGTTCGACAGTTGTTGTCTTGTAAATATATAAATTATTTATCAATTAACCCCAGATGTGTAATGGGTATCACACATTTTGTTGGAGGCTGATCTAGTCTAGTAGGTGCTTACTATTGATAACAATAACTTTAATTATATACATTAGGACGTCCTATTATGGCTAAGAAAATAATATTCATTCATGGTCGCGCTCAAAAGCCCGATAAAGCTCCCCTTCAAGCACTCTGGTACGAAGCTATAGAACATGGCTTGCAGCGAGATTGTGGAGACTCAAGTTCATTGCAAGCTTTTAAAGATGTCGATAAACGGTTTGTCTATTACGGTGAACTATCAAACACATTGTTAGAGAAACCAGCGGAAGACCCTGCAAGTCGGCAGCAAGCGTTGTCTGAACTCAAAAAGTACAAGACAAGCCAGTTCAATAAAACAACGTATAACAAGGTATCTAAAATTGGTTTTCTAAAAGAGGCGTTAGCAGATACTTTTTCATCGCTATTTGGGCGACTGGGTGCGGCAGAGTCACTCATCACGATGGTCGCGCCGGATATGGCGCATTATTGGAATGAAGATACCTATTTTGGCAGCGATGTCAGGCATAGGCTAATGGTTGAACTGAAGGAAGCGCTTGATAATCAGGACGACGTGATGATTGTATCGCACAGCCTTGGCACGATGATCAGTTATGACGTGCTATGGAAGTTGTCTCATTACGGAGAGTATAGACACGACTATGGTGCGGACAAGAAGGTTAACTTATTGCTGACGCTCGGGTCACCGTTAGGAGATGAAAACGTAAAAGATAGACTTAAAGGGAGCCGTTTGGAAGATGAGAAGAAGTACCCTTTAAACATTCAGCAATGGATAAACATTTCGGCAGAAGATGATTTTATCTCTCATGACAGCAAAATTAGAAATGACTTTAAAGATATGCTCAAACTGGGTCTGATACCCGGCGGAATGAAAGATATCCACCCGATCTACAACCTCAATATTCGCAACGGAAAAAGCAATCCGCACGCTTCCATCGGCTATCTAATCAACCCTAAATTCATCACAGTACTGGATGAATGGCTCTCTAGTTGATTTGGTTTACCATCGTCAATTGTTAGCTGCTTGTTCGTTGGAACGCAGATAAAACAAGGCCTCGCGTGTGCGAGGCCTTTTTGTGTTCTGTGGATCGAGCGAATTGACTTGGGCAGATGTACGTCAAGTTCGACTTACAAATCCCCTCCTAGCCTCCCCTTGGCTTATATCTCCAATCTCTCGTTGGTCACGGCAAAGGCTAGGGATTGAGTGTGATCGTTACGAGTTTACTATTTCGATATATTTATTCAAATTAGCCATTTTAAATGGGCGTATGAAATATCCCATGAGACTTTTGTTTTTCTGTATCTATGGTTTTTACATTTTAAAATTAAAAGTATATTTATGCGCTGTGAAATCATTTCTATGAAATATAATTCAATTTAAAAAATAATAAATATTATAGATAAGGATAACTATAATTGGTCATATCTATAGTTGTTAATAATTATAGTGAGCTGTTTTTTTTTGATACGTTTAACGTTTTTAAATATAAATATTTATTTTATTTCCAAAGAGGCAGGTTCGTAGCTAGGGTTGTTGGGGATAAAGAGGAGTCATCTTTAATATGGAAAAGCATTTACCCTTGATTATAAATGGTCTGATATGCTCTACGGGGCGAGGAAGTCATGAGATCACTTTTGAAGAAAATAAAGTTAAAATAGATTCTTTCAATGTTGAGCATATTTCTAAGATGCTTAATCAGGAGGTTCTGATAGATTTAGATATAAATAATATAATCAATTTTGTTTATACAGTGGGACAGCGCTGGAAGAATGAAGAATATTCTAGAAGAAGAACGTACATTAGAAACCTAATTACCTACTTAGGTTATTCACCACAAATGGCAAAATTAGAGGCCAATTGGATCGCAATGATTTTATGCTCTAAAAGTGCCTTATATGACATTGTGAATACTGAGCTTGGGTCAACCCATATTCAAGATGAGTGGTTACCTCAAGGTGAGTGTTATGTAAGAGCATTCCCTAAAGGGCGAGTCATGCACTTACTCGCAGGTAATGTTCCCCTTTCAGGTGTGACATCGATATTGCGTGGCATTCTGACTAAAAATCAATGCATCGTACGAATGTCGGCTTCCGATCCATTTACTGCGCATGCATTGGCAATGAGTTTTATAGACGTCAATCCGGACCACCCAATTTCTAAGTCGATCTCTGTACTGTATTGGCCACATAAAGCTGATACGACAATTGCGGAAGAGCTAATTAGTCATATGGATGCGGTTGTTGCTTGGGGAGGGCATGATGCTATTGATTGGGCGGTTAAGCATTCGCCTTCACATATTGATGTTTTGAAGTTCGGCCCTAAAAAAAGTTTTACTATTTTAGATGAACCGACCAACTTAGATGAAGCGGCTTCCGGCGCCGCTCATGATATTTGCTTTTATGACCAGAATGCTTGTTTCTCTACCCAGAATATATACTTTTGTGGAGACAACTACGAAGCTTTTAAGGATAAGTTGGTAGAAAAATTATGTCTTTATGAAAATATTCTCCCGAAGTCTAGGCAAAGTTTTGATGAAGAAGCTTTGTTTTCATTTACTCGATTGGAATGTCAATTCTCAGGTCTCAACATTATATCGGAACCAGATAATAAGTGGATGATTATAGAATCAGACGCTGGTGTCGAATACAACCACCCTTTAAGTCGTTGTGTTTATATCCATAAAATAAATAAGGTGGAAGATGTTGTTGATTATATCGACAAGCATAAAACTCAAACGATTTCTTTTTATCCTTGGAGTTCTTCAATTAAATACCGAGATATCTTTGCTCAAAAAGGCGTTGAGCGAATAGTTGAATCCGGCATGAATAATATATTTAGAGCGGGTGGTGCACATGATGCGATGCGACCACTACAACGCTTAGTTCGATTTGTCTCTCACGAAAGACCATATAGTTTCACCACCAAGGATGTCTCTGTAGAAATAGAACAAACTCGATTTCTTGAAGAAGATAAGTTCTTGGTTTTTGTCCCTTAAATAAGGAAGTTTATAATGAAAAGTCAATGTAAGACTATTTCTCACGTGCTAAGCGTGAATGATGGTCAGAATATTCATATCTGGGAAACACCTCCGAATAAAAGTGCTCCCTCTAAAAACAATACCATTCTTATTGCTTCTGGGTTCGCTCGGAGAATGGATCACTTTGCTGGTCTCGCAGAATACTTGTCTGAAAATGGGTTCCATGTATTTCGTTATGACTCGCTCCATCACGTCGGTTTGAGCTCAGGCACTATCGATGAATTTACGATGACCACTGGAAAAAACAGTTTATGCACGGTTTATCACTGGCTACAACAAAAGGGCATCTCGAACATCGGGCTCATTGCGGCAAGTTTGTCGGCTCGTGTGGCTTATGAGGTTGTTGCTGATCTGGAATTATCTTTCCTCATTACTGCTGTTGGTGTCGTAAATCTGCGTGACACGCTGGAAAAAGCACTTGGGTTTGATTATCTCAGTTTACCGATCGATGAGTTGCCAAACGACCTTGACTTCGAAGGGCACAAGCTTGGTTCTGAAGTGTTTGTTCGAGACTGTTTTGAGCATCATTGGGATACTTTGGAATCTACGCTTGCCAAGGTCTCTAATACCTCTGTTCCATTAATTGCATTTACCGCCAACAACGATGATTGGGTAGAGCAAGATGAAGTCTACGGAATGCTCGGACAAATCAGCAGCGGCAATTGCAAACTTTACTCCTTGCTTGGGAGCTCTCACGACTTGGGTGAGAATTTAGTTGTCTTACGTAACTTTTATCAATCTGTGACGAAAGCAGCGATCGCAATGGATGACGGCAGTCTCGAAATCGATGTTGATTTTGTCGAGCCCGATTTTGAGCAGCTCACCATCGCGACGGTCAATGAGCGTCGTCTAAAAGCAGAAATCGAAAGCCGCATGCTAGAAATGGCTTAATGCTTACCTGCAACACCAATAAATAAGGAAACGTTATGAAATTTGGAAATTTCCTTCTCACTTATCAACCACCTGAGTTAGATCAGGCACAAGTGATGAAGCGATTGGTTAACCTTGGCAAAGCCTCTGAAAGTTGTGGCTTCGATACCGCTTGGTTATTAGAGCATCACTTTACTGAGTTCGGTTTACTGGGTAACCCATATGTGGCCGCTGCGAACTTACTGGGTGCGACAGAAAACCTTAATGTTGGTACCGCTGCGATTGTGTTACCAACGGCGCACCCTGTCCGACAAGCTGAAGATGTTAACTTGCTTGATCAAATGTCGAAAGGGCGATTCCGCTTTGGTATTTGTCGCGGGTTGTATGATAAGGACTTCCGAGTGTTTGGGACTGATATGGATAACAGCCGTGCACTGATGGATTGTTGGTATGACTTGATGAAAGAAGGCTTTGAAGAAGGTTACATGGCCGCAGATAACGAGCATATTAAATTTCCTAGAGTACAGTTGAACCCTGCAGCACACACCAAAGGCGGCGCACCTGTTTATGTGGTTGCTGAATCAGCGTCCACAACGGAATGGGCCGCACAGCGTGGCCTGCCAATGATCTTAAGTTGGATCATCAATACACATGAAAAGAAAGCTCAGCTCGATCTTTACAATGAAATCGCGGCGGAACATGGCTACGACGTCACCCAAATTGACCACTGCCTATCTTACATTACTTCAGTCGACCATGACTCTGAGAGAGCTAAAGAAGTTTGCCGAAACTTCCTTGCCCATTGGTACGACTCTTACGTGAATGCCACCACTATTTTTGATGATTCTAACCAGATCAAAGGCTATGACTTTAACAAAGGCCAATGGCGTGACTTTGTTTTGAAAGGTCATAAGGACACCAATCGTCGCATTGATTACAGCTACGAAATCAATCCAGTGGGCACGCCTGAAGAGTGTATCGCGATCATCCAGCAGGATATCGATGCAACAGGTATCAACAATATTTGCTGTGGTTTTGAAGCTAACGGTTCAGAAGAAGAAATCATCGCATCCATGACGCTGTTTCAATCTGATGTGATGCCATATCTCAAAGAGAAACAATAATAATTATTTTCGATAAGGAAAGGGACATGAAATTTGGATTATTCTTCCTCAATTTTTTGAACTCAAAACAATCTTCAGATCAAGTCATTGAAGAGATGTTAGATACTGCTCATTACGCTGACCAACTGAGTTTTGATACCGTCGCTGTGTATGAAAACCATTTCTCGAATCAAGGCACAGTAGGTGCGCCATTGACGGTAGCGGGCTTTTTACTTGGTATGACTCAAAATCTCAAAGTTGCTTCTTTGAATCATGTTATTACCACCCATCATCCGGTTCGCGTTGCTGAAGAAGCTTGCCTGCTTGACCAGATGAGTGAAGGGCGCTTTGTTTTTGGTTTTAGTGATTGTGAAAAAAGTACGGATATGCGCTTCTTTAATCGTCCGACTAATGCGCAATTTCAGGTATTTGATGCATGTTATGAAATTATCAATGACGCTTTTTCAACGGGTTACTGCCACCCTGATAACGACTTTTTCAGTTTTCCAAAGATTTCTGTAAATCCACATGCTTATACCGAAGGTGGTCCCGCTCAGTTTGTGAATGCTACCAGTAAAGAAGTGGTCGAATGGGCAGCGAAGCGAGCTCTTGCTCTTGTGTTTAAGTGGGATGACTCCAATGCGCAGCGCCAAGAATACGCGATGCTCTACAACGATGTTGCTAACGAGCACGGTGTAGATATAGCGAAAGTGCGCCATAAGCTGACTCTTTTAGTCAACCAGAATCTTGATGGCGACCAAGCAAGAGCAGAAACGCATGAGTACTTAGCAGAGTATGTTCGCGAGTCTTACCCAAATAGTGACTTCTCTACAAAAATGTCCGAATTGTTGTCTGAAAGTGCAATTGGTACTTATGAAGAAAGTACTCAAGCAGCACGTATCGCAATCGAGTGCTGTGGTGCTTCTGATGTTTTGATGTCATTTGAGTCGATTGCAGATAAGGCTCAACAGAGAGCTGTGATCGATATCGTGAATGTCAACATTATGAAATACCACTCTTAAGACTACATGAACGCATAAAGGGGCATATTTCTGTCCCTTTTTCCATCTCTATGCGCAATCGCGCTTATTTATATATATAGGCATTTATATGGACGTACTTTCAGCGGTCAAGCAGGAAAATATCGCGGCGAGCACAGAAATCGATGACTTGATTTTTATGGGCACACCACACCAGTGGCCTTTGCAACAACAGAAGCAATTGACTTCCCGTTTCGTTAAAGAGGCGTATCGGTATCATTACCAGAATAACGAGGATTATCGTCATTTCTGCCAAACATTAGGTGTGAAAGAGGACGTATCCGACCTCAACGATATCCCCGTTTTTCCAACTTCAATCTTCAAACTAAGAGCGTTACTGACAGTCGAAGACGCTGACGTTGAAAATCGATTCACAAGCAGCGGCACTAGTGGAATAAAAAGCATAGTTGCTAGAGACCGACTGAGCATCGAGCGCCTGCTTGGTTCAGTCAATTTCGGCATGAATTATGTCGGTGATTGGTTTGATCATCAAATGGAGTTGGTCAATTTAGGCCCGGACCGCTTTAACGCCAATAACATTTGGTTCAAATATGTGATGAGCTTGGTCGAGCTGCTTTATCCAACAGCTTTTACCGTGAACGAAGATGAAATCGATTTTGAAGCAACGTTAAAAAACATGGAGAGGATTAAGAAAAAGGGTAAAACCATTTGTCTTATTGGCCCTCCTTATTTCATCTACCTGCTTTGTCATTTCATGCGTAAACAAGGGCGAGAGTTCAATGGTGGCAGCGATCTTTACATAATTACGGGTGGAGGCTGGAAGAAGCATCAAGACCAATCTCTCGATCGAGAGGCTTTCAATCAACTTCTGCTTGAAACATTTGACTTAGACAGTTCCCAACAGATCCGAGATACCTTCAACCAAGTGGAGTTGAATACTTGCTTTTTCGAAGATAAAGAACATAAAAAAAGAGTACCACCTTGGGTGTTTGCGAGAGCTTTGGATCCCATCACTCTTAAACCTTTGCCAAATGGGGAGCCGGGGCTAATGAGCTATATGGATGCGTCGGCGGTGAGTTATCCCTGTTTCTTGGTCACCGATGATATTGGCATCGTGAGAGAGGAAGAGGGGGAAAGACCTGGGACAACGGTCGAGATCGTTAGACGGGTAAATACGAGAGGGCTAAAAGGGTGCGCACTGAGTTTGTCTCAAGCGATTACGACTAAGAATCTGAAGGGGTGAATGTGATGTTATGTACGGTAGAAAAAATAGAACCACTTACCAGCTTTATATCCCGTGTAGTATTGAGACCAGATCAACCATTTGATTTTAGAGCAGGGCAATACATCAATCTCAGCTTAAATTGTGGCGGAGTTCCGCTTTCCATTGCTTCTTGCCCTACTGAAGGTGAGTTTTTAGAGCTTCATATTGGTGGCTCAGAGCTGCGTAATAAAAATACCCTTGTTATGGAAGAGCTGACCAATGCTTGGCTCAGTGGCCAAAAAATTGAAGTGAGTGAACCGAGAGGTGACGCTTGGCTCCGCAGTAAGAGCGCAAAATCTCTATTACTCATAGCCGGTGGTACTGGTATGTCATATGCGATGAGTATTTTGAGAAACAGTTTACAACATGGTTTTACACAACCGATTTACGTCTATTGGGGTGCAAAAGATATGAATAACTTGTACGTGCATGATGAGTTGGTTGATATTGCCTTGAAAAACAGAAATGTTCGTTACGTACCTATTACGGAGGTCCCAAGCTCCCCCCAATATTCGAAGCGTGGGCAGGTTCTAGAGTGTGTGATGAATGATTTCGGGAACTTATCTGAATTCGATATCTATTTATGCGGCCCTGGCAAAATGGTTGAGTCCGCTCGGACAGAATTTTGTAAAGAGAAAGGTGTAGAGCTAGATCAACTTTATTCCGATGCATTCGCTTATTTATAACAACTTTCAAGGAGATGAAATCATGGAGTCTACGTCACTTTTAGAAGAGTTTGGTAATCCTCTGCAAAGAGTCGAACGGGCTATTGAGGCGCTTAAACATGGCAATGGTATCTTATTGATGGATGATGAGAACCGCGAAAATGAAGGTGACTTGATCTTTTCTGCTCAATACCTGACAGAGCAACAAATGGCGCTGATGATCAGAGAATGTAGTGGAATCGTATGTTTGTGCTTAACTCAAGAGCGAGCGAACTGGTTGGAATTGCCTCCTATGGTGGAAGATAACCGAAGTAAAAACCAAACGGCTTTTACGGTGTCAATCGAAGCTAAAGAGGGGGTTACAACAGGAGTATCAGCAAAAGACCGTGTGACAACAGTAAAAACAGCGATCCATTTTGATGCTCAACCGGAAGATCTTGCGAGACCGGGGCACGTTTTTCCTTTGGTTGCCAAAAGCAATGGCGTACTGAGCCGTCGAGGTCATACGGAAGGGACTGTTGACTTAATGCAGCTCGCTAACCTTGTCCCATCAGGTGTGCTTTGTGAACTTACCAACCTGGATGGCACTATGGCAAAACTTCCTGAAACCATTGTGTTTGCGAAACGTCATAAGATGCCCGTTCTGACGATAGAAGACATTGTTGAATATCGAAAGGACATAACGCTACGAAAAAAGTATCAAAAGCCTAGTGAGATAGTGGAGCTTAATTTGGCTTAATCTAATCATTTACGCTTCTTTTGTTCTGTACTTACACTGATTTTTTCACCCGTCCTCGGCGGGTTTTTTACTGCAAGGTGTTTTTGGGAAACGTTGTTAGTGTTTTGGCTAATTCAACAAACCATGAATAACTAAAAGCACGGAAACTCGTCTAATTTAGTGCCTACTATTGATAGTGTGCAGTTCGGCGAGGATGTAGAGCGGCCTTTAGAGCCCCATAAACCACAATCAATAGCGTCACTTGGCAGTTTCGTCTTACGTTTTTACTTGACCGAAGGCGACGCTTGATTCAATAGACGCAATATTGGGTAGGTGAGTTAATTGATTTCGGAATAACTCCCCGCAGCTTTTTAGCCTCTCGCCTATGGCTAACGGATTCAGAAGCGAACAATAAGCACATCAAAAACTACAGCATTTACTACATTGAGGACTCAGGTCATTCCCAATGCTAGAGCTGCCAAAGCAATTCAACGTTGATGAAAGCGTTGAAGTCAGTGCAGTAGGGTGTTGCCGTTGATAAAGATTAGTTGTAACCGTTCGATAGATAAAACTAAGGCCTCGCGTGTGCGAGGCCTTTTTGTGTTCCGTGTCCCGTCCTGAAATGTGTTTACACATTGAGGACTAATGATGACCATTCCAAATAAACACTACGTTAAGCGCACTCAGCGTGATTACACACTAGGCTTTAAATTGCAGGTTGTAGACGCCATCGAAAAAGGCGACATGACCTATAAACAAGCCCAATCAATTTACGGCATACAAGGTCGTTCGACTGTTCTTACTTGGTTAAGAAAGCATGGCAAAATGGATTGGACTACCAACCCAAGGAAGAACACGATGCCTAAATCACCGAGAGCGAATGAAACGCCTGCCCAAAAAATAAAACGACTTGAACAAGAGCTCGAAGATGAACGTCTCAGATGCCTTCTTCTCAATAGGGTTGTTGATATTCTTGATGCTGAGCACGGGATGTCGCTAAGAAAAAAGTATATAGCGAAGGAGCAAGAAGCCTTCAAAAAGAGAAGAAAGTAAGCTTAAGTAAAGCTTGTTCATTGCTCAATATATCTCGTCAGTGTGTCTATCAGAGAGAAAAGCGTGAGACCACTCGTCAGGCTGAGCTTGCTCCTGTGAAAGGGATGGTGCTTGAGCTAAGACGATTCATGCCTCGGCTGGGAGCTCGTAAGCTCTATTTCTTACTGAAGCCGAAGTTGATAGCTAAGGGAATAAAACTTGGCCGTGATGCTTTGTTTAATTACCTCAGAGAAGAGCGCTTACTCGTTAAGCCGAAACGAAGTTACACCAAAACAACGAACAGCAGACACTGGATGAAAAAACATCCGAACTTGCTAAAAGAAGTCGTTCCGTCAAAACCAGAAGAAGTTCTGGTGAGCGACATCACTTATGTTCAGTCAAACGAGGGCGTTCACTACTTGTCATTGGTTACCGATGCCTTCAGCCGTAAAATCATGGGGTATGAAGTTAGCAATGAAATGAAAGCGAGCGATGTTGTGAAGGCTTTAGATATGACGGTAAAAACTCGATGTTATTGTCATGCGACAATCCATCACTCAGATAGAGGGCTTCAGTATTGCTCAAACCTCTATCAAGAGAAACTTAAAAAGCATGGTATAACTCCATCAATGACGGATGGTTATGACTGTTACCAAAACGCGTTAGCTGAGCGGGTCAATGGTATCCTCAAGCAAGAGTTCTTGCTTACTCAGTGCAAAGATCTTCGCGAGTTGAAAACACTTGTTGAAGAGTCAATATATACGTACAACGAAATGAGGCCACATCTCAGCCTAGGTATGAATACGCCAAATAAGATGCATGAAAAAAGCCAGCAACTTGCGTTACTGGCTAACTAAAATCGTCAACGTATTTTAGGACGAGACACCGACTAAAACTCAATATTAATCTAGTTTAACGGAAGCTTGGGATAATCGCCGGAATACCCGGTAGAAGACCAACCAACGCCATTACGCCACTTAGCACAATAAACATAATGCCAGGCAACACCCAACGGCTCATTTTACTAAGCTCACTACTACGTTCTTTACAACCGACTAAGCCTAAGTTATCCAACAGCATGGTGAGAGCCCAACCAAATGCAGGGTTAACGAGCGCTGAAGAAAATACAACAATCGCTGCTGATTGTGTGGTTTTCCCTTCACGCGTCATTTCCATTCCAGCTTCTAGCAATGGCACAAATACCCCAACAATTAGCGCAACACAAAGTACCGGTTGCCAGATAGCTAAATCCATCGGGTAACCCCAAACTGCGGCGATGATACAGAACAGAGCTGTGAGCAATGCGCCGGCAGGAATAGGGCGTTTAGCAATCGCCGCCGGTACGATATAAGTACCCCATGAAGACGTAAAATTAGTACCACCGAGCAGAGAACCGAACGTTTGACGAATTGAAGCCGTGGTCATGGTGTCGTCAATGTTCATGTGTACTTTTTCGGTACGTTCTGGGTAGCTGATCTTTTGAAATACTTGATGCCCTAAGAAATCTGGTGACCACATTGCTACGGCTAGAATCGCAAACGGCAATACCACCATGAAATGTTCAATCGTCGGTAGGCCTAGCATCCAACCAGTATCTTCTCCCCACCAATACATAGGGTTCATGTTAGGCAAGCCTGGCTCAGTATGGAAAGCAAATGGCGCACCCATGGCAAATGCAATCGTACCACCTAGTAAGCAACTAAGAGGTACTGCTAACCAACGTTTACGGAAGTGTTCCAATAGCGCGTACAAGATAATGGTGCAGAAGATCACGACAAACGCGATATGGCTCATGCCAATTCCTTCAGCCCAAGCGAACAGCTTTTTCACTTGAGAGGCGGTTCCAACAAAGCCAAGGTAGAGCAATAGGCCGCCACATACACCTTTACTGGTGAGGTTGGCCAACATACTGCCACCTTTACTGATGGCTAAGATTAGGCCAAAAGCGCCAATCAGCAACCCAAACGCCATAGGGTGTCCGCCTGCTGCAACCACAATTGGAATTAAAGGGATAAGTGGACCATGTGTACCTGCGAGGTTCGCGGTCGGCAATAAAAAACCAGAGAAAATAATAATGAAAACAGAGGCGATGAGGAGTTCATAACGAACGTTTTCTAGAATGAAGTCTTCATTTAATCCGAGAGCCCCAGCAAAGGTGGCTGCAATAGCGCCCACCATAACCACTTTACCAATGGTCGCCGCCATCGCTGGGATGGTGTCTTCTATCTCAAATCGATAATCTTTAAACGGCAAATTTGGACGCCAGCGCTTAGGCGACATGATTTGCAATTCGTGTTCTAGATACTGTTCTCGGGAATCAAATTCCGATCTTGGTTTATGTTGTTGTTCATAGGTGAGTTCATCCTCATTGGCTTGAGGCTTCTCTGTTTGTATATGTGCGGACTCTAAAGTAGTGCTCATTTTGATTCCTTTCGTTCACACTCTGAGGTGTGTTATTCCAACAAACGTTGTTGACTCACGGCATGAAGTGTAAACAATGCGTCAACTTATAATTAAAAATTCATTAACATTTAGTTGTTAGTACCTTATACCAAACCAAAAAAAACAAATAGACTCAGTCGGTTAGACATTAGTCGTAGAGTCGGACGACTAGTATTAGACCCTGTAGATAGTATGTGTCTGTTTATTGGTAGGCTCTTGATTTCAGGAATAACAAAGTCACTTTCAACAACAAATGGTTCGACTCTAAAGGCCCAGGAAAAAGTCCAACAACTTACGTTTGGTTGCATGCTTGGTTGCGTTCTTGATGTGATTTGATCGTGATATCTGGTCCAGTTTTATGTTGGATATATTGGGTAATCAGCAGGGGTAGGGATTGCCTCTAGTAGCTCAATTTCTCCTACGTTTGGCCCCTGATAGTGTTAGAATCTCCGCATCAGAATTATCGAGAAACTAGGTATTTATAAACAATGTTTATCCATCACGTAAACGGCATCGACTGGCTGGTGATTACAGCTTTTGAAGAACTGAAACCGATGTTTATCGAAGATGCTGGTCCCATCCCAGCTTACTTCTCTACCACCAGTGAATTGAGCCTGATTGATCAAGCCAAGCGCAGCTATGGATTTTTGCCTAAACTCCGCGGTGTGATCACTGATACCGGCACGTATCAAAGTGAAAATCTTGAAGAAGATTTGAACCCACAGCTAGCGTGTATAGTGGAAGGGCGTGGTCGGGTGTTTATCTATCACGGCGACTATGTGGCTTTTGTGGATGACGAGCAAACCTTCATTACCCGTATGGACTGAGAGTGACTCAGTGAGTTGAGATCTGCGAATTGGTAAATCGGCGAGTTAGCTCCCCTAGAATTAAAAACTAAAGGATTAATACGATGGCAAAAACGGTCTCATTGGTACTTGGCAGTGGTGGCGCAAGAGGCTTGGTTCACGTTGGAATCATCCGTTGGTTAATTGAGCATGGCTATCAGATAAAATCCATCTCTGGCTGTTCAATTGGCGCACTTATCGGTGGTGTCTACGCTGCGGGTAAGTTGGATGAATTTGAAGAGTGGGTCACCAGTATCGACCAATCGGATATGGCGATGATGTTGGACTTTTCATGGCAATCGAGTGGTATCTTCAAAGGGGACAAGATCATCGACACACTGCGTGGATTGATCGGCGAGATTTCAATTGAAGATCTGCCTATCCCTTATACCGCAGTTGCTGCCAACGTCGCCGAAGAAAAAGAGGTTTGGCTGCAATCAGGTTCTCTGTTTGATGCCATTCGCGCCTCTATCTCTTTACCACTGTTCTTCACTCCACATGTCATTAATGGCGAAGTGCTGATTGATGGCGGAGTGCTCAATCCTGTACCGATTGCGCCTACCTTTAGTGATAAGACAGACTTTACTCTGGCTGTGAACTTAGGTGGTGAACCTGAGATGCTTCAACAGGAAACGATACCGGTTTCCCTACCTACAAAAGAGAGCAATCTGCATGAGAAGGTTGTTCACTTTATCGATAATCTTGGTAGCAGTGTAAAAAGTAAAATGAGCTTCAATTTTGCTGCCTACGACATTGCCAACCAAGCGTTTGATGCGATGCAATCGACCATTGCTCGCCAGAAACTGGCCGCTTATCCCGCCGATATTACGCTTGAGATCCCACGTAATGCTTGTGGCACCTTAGAGTTTGATCGTTCACAAGAGATGATAGACAGAGGCTACCATTTGGCACAGGCTAAACTGGGCAACCGGCTTTAATGTATTTGCTGCTGAATGAGAGTATTTATGGAAACTGAACTAAAAGAGCTTGAACTCCACGAGCTTATGGCAACAAAAGATGTCATCGTACTCACCAGCATAGAAGTGTCAGCTGTATCTTGGCTGATAGATTGCTATCAAGAGAATACTGATATCGACATTATCGAGAACGCACATCAACTCGATACTGAAGCGGTTTTGGCGCAATGTCGAAACAGCCTGAGTGAAAGTAAAAAGGTAATACTTACTGCGCAGTTTCGTAGCCAACTGCCTATCATCAATATCGCTTCACTGTGTAATGAGAAGCGCAAGTCATTGACCAATATTGAGTTGTTAGGCTGGGACGAAGAAAAACGCCTTCCTCACTCTTTTAGCAGTTTCTAGGTCATAGTAGCTTCTGGCTTCTGGCTTCTGGCTTCTAGCTTCTAGCGGTTTATTGGTAACAGCAGTCGCTAGTCTTTTGAGTTTCTATGTTGACCTAAGCCCACAAGATATGGACTTCACTTCAAATGCCTGCCGCCATCAAGGTGTAAGGTTCGTCCTGTCATGTAGTGACTGGCCAACACAAACTTGATGCCATCTATTATTTCCTCAAAGCCCGCTTCTGTCGGGATCAGAGCTTTTTTCAGAGCTTTGGTTTTGTATGCCTCATCGTCATGTTCATTGAACTTAATCATGGCTGGAGAGAGGGTATTTACTTTTACCTTGGGAGCTAACATTGCTGAAAACGATAGCGTCAGGTTGTTGAGTGCAGCTTTACTGGCCGCGTAAGCGATGTGTTTTTTACTGCCTTTTTCAGCAACGTAATCACTGATGTGGATGATGTCTGACGTTTTATCGCCAGACATCAGTTGGTCTTTGAGCGTTAAATTGAACAGATAAGGCACGGTGGCGTGAATCGTCATCATCTGGTGCATGATTTGTGAGGCATTATCACTGGGGTTTGTCTTGTTCTCAGGCTTCCAGTCTGAAGCGTTGTGTATGATGGCTCGAAGTGTCTTATATTCTTGACCAACGTAATGAAGAAAGCCCTCTAGGCTGCTTTGTTGATAAAAGTCTACCTGCTGCAAGTCGGCTCCACTATCGCGCAACAGTTGCAGTTGAGGATAGTCGCTGCGGTAGGTGCCAACCACGCTGTATCCATCCGTTAAAAGTTGCTGCGCCAGTGCGAATCCGAGTCGCTTTCCCACGCCGGTTATTAATATCGTTTCACTCATCGTAAAAACTCAGCTCTGGTTTGAGGGTTAGTTTTGAAAATACCACCGAGCGCGGTTGTTGAGGTTTCAGAGTTTGCATCCATGACGCCTCTGGATTTAACGCAATAGTGAGTGGCTTTAATTGTCACGGCCACATTTTCTGTTTCGACTAGAGTCTGTATCGCGACCAGGATTTGCTGAGTAAGGCGTTCTTGCACTTGAGGACGCTGAGCAAAGAATCGAACAATACGATTTATTTTAGACAACCCGAGTATCTTGCTTTCAGGGATATAGGCCACTTCTGCTAAACCATCGATGGTAATGAAGTGATGTTCGCACGTCGACGTTAAGTCTATGTTCGACACCTTGACCATTTCATCAACCGACATTTTGTTTTCTATCACACTGATTTTTGGGAAGTTATCGTAATCGAGCCCTGAAAATATCTCGTGGACGTACATCTTTGCAATACGATGGGGTGTTTCAGCGAGGCTGTCGTCGGTTAAATCCAGCCCAAGCGTACTGACCACTTCCGTTAACAGACCTTTTATGCGGTTGTACTTCTGGTTGGGATTCATTTCGCTCGGTGTCATTGGGGTTTCAAGTCCTTTTGCGAGCAAAGCTTCTCTTACTTTTTCAGCTTCTGTATTCAGCATGACTCTCTCCTTATGAGTTAATTTTCGAGCTCTGCTTCATAGCTAAGCGTGAGTGAAACGGAGTCGGCAAAACGTAGGGCATGAGGCTTATCAATTCTCACTTGAGCGTATCGTACCCATGGATGATCGATACAAATGCCGAGTACGTCGCTGGTTAACTTTTCTAAAAGCAGAAATCTTCCGGATTCGACATGTTGAATGATCTTCTTGCAGATGTTTTTGTAGTTGAGTGCGTTCTCCACATCATCTGAGAGGCAAAGGTTGTTTGCGGGGTAGTGGATCTCTGCATTGATAACGATGTCTTGCTGCTTAGACTTTTCTTCTTCGTTGAAGCCGATGAAGGTTCTTAGTCTGAGATTTGTAATGGTGATAATGGCGTTGTGATTCATAACAGTGTCCAATCCTTAGAGAGTAAAGTCAGGTACGTGCTTGTTTTAAGAAAAGATCAGTAAAGCTCACGCGATTAAGAGTTCAGTTGTTCCTTTCGCAGTTGTTCCTTTCGCAACTGTTCCTGTTGCAGCCGTTCTTTTTTCAGTCATGTAAAGGCTAGGTGAAACTGATATCGAAAGGGATGGGTTGGGTTTTCTGACTTAACTGATCGAAGTTTTCCCAGAGCTGCTGATATGAGATGTCTAGAGTGGGGTGACGTTCTTGCGCAGCAATATCGACTAACGGCCTGAGCACAAAAGCGTACTCGGTGATTTCGCCTCTAGGCAGCTCTACGCCATCGATAACGCCCACTTGATTACCACAAAGAAGGATGTCGATATCCATTGTGCGTGAAGCATAGGCTTTGGTCTGACGCTTGCGATCGTTCTCTGATTCGATTTGATGCAGAACCTTAACCAGATCTGCGATAGGAAGGGTACATTCGAACCCAACGACTAGGTTTAAGAAGTTATCCCCTTTAAAACCGACAGGCTCGCAATCGTAGAATTTAGAAATGTGTAGGGGCGCAAAGCGGTCATGCAATGCTTTGAGAGATTCTGTGACGTGATGTTCGCGGTTAATGTTGCTTCCGATGCTGACATAGACGGTGGCCATAGTCTTTCCCTCCTTTTAAACAGCCTATACGTCCGACTTGCTATGAAGATCAGCTATGCGTCCTTTTAATGGCAGGACGGCAAAAGAAAAATACGGTTCTGTTACAAGTTTTGCCCGTTTTGAGCCCGACAAAAGGGCACCTGTGAGCTAGAAAGTGCCACGAGTCAAAGCTCAGCCGATGAAGGTATTGGATAAAAATGTGTGTGGGAAAAATTGAATATGATCGATCATGAATAACTATAGGTATGGAAAGTCGCTTAACGTAGCGTCCAGTATTGATGGTGCAGACCACTGACAAGTATACGGACCTTCATGACAATATGCTTTTTCACATATTTTAAGTCATGCTCTCTAATGCCCATCAATAAAAAAGCCCAAACAAAGGATTGGGCTCAATTCAATAATCATTAAACCATTGTCATGGTGGTTATATTCCGATTAATTTCCCCAGATTTGGCTTACAAACTCTGGATGGTCAATAAACGGATTACGATTCCCTTGGAAATCATGTACCGCTTTATTTCGGTCGATTTCTTTTTGGCTTACTGGATCTTCAGAATGCCAACGCTTTAGCATAGTAAGTAGCCAAGGTTCAAAAACGGTTGTATTGGTTCCATCCAGAGCGGCATCCGAGCTTGTAGAGTTTCCTTCCCAATTAGCGATTTCATTTTCATAGCGTGTTGCCATGTAGAAATATGCTCTTGCGAAATCACCTTTAAACTCATCAATTGGCTCAAACACCGTACCTGCATAACCAAGAGAGTTTGCTGCACTGCCTAATTTAGAACCATTGCTTGATGTGTATGTTGCACTACTTACCTCACCAAATGGCCAATTACTACGTTTCGAGTTAACGTAGCCGTCAGTGGCAAATAAATGGTGACCGTCAGAGTTCATTGGCTCGACTTTCCCACCAAACCAGCTTTTCGGGAATGAGTGCTCACGGTTGTAGCAATCACCTTCTTTGCTGTATTGACCACATTGATCGGCCACCTTAGTAAATTGGATTGAATCTGAGCCTGAAGGTTTTTCCGAATACATATCGAGAATCGACCCATCAGTGTCATAGTATGCGTCTAGGTCAGCCTCAGACACTAATGTCCAAATAGCGGTGTAACCCTGACTACTATGATTATCAATAATTTGATATAAGGCCGTTTTTAACGCAAAGCCCACTTTGCCTTCAGCGTCTTTGTAATACTCACCTAACACTGGTGGTTCAGTTGGTGGTGTAGTCGTTGAGCCACCAATCGTAAATTCTGTACTCTGACTTGCTTGGAAATTACCACCAGATGCCACAACGGTCCCGTTTACCGACAAACTGTATGAACCATTCCCCACACTGCAGCACATTCCATCTCCATAAGAGTCTGAGACTTCTAGGATGTAGCTACCATCCGCTAAACACATTTCCACTTCATTGTTGGTGTTACTTTGATAGTCTGAACCAGAATAAAGAGTTTGAGAAACTGAGTTTTTGAGAGACCAACTGGTTTCAGAGCCATAGTTATCCGTCACTAGCGTGAGTGCGGCACTTGTGTCATTGCAGCTTTGTGTTGGTGGAGTCTCCGTAGGCTGAAAGTTATCTAAATACACCACTTCCGAACCATCAAAACCTGCATCATCATAAAATCGTATGCCCACAACGATATCTTTAGTGCTCGTAGCGCTGTACGAGTGAGTCAATGCTTGCCACTGATTCGTTAAACCATTATTCGAGTAGCCTAAATAGCCATCAACAAAAAGGCGAGCTTTCACGTTACCTTCAGTGTGATAAACATCGACAGAGAAATCATAAGTTTTCCCTTGTTCAACACTTATCGTTTGCAGAAAATCAGTATTACTTTGAGTACTTGTATTCACTGTGACTTGTGCAGAGAAACTGCCGTTATTGACAGGGTCGGTAGAGGGTGATACCGCAATGCCGGAATCAATTACACTCCATCCAGATGGTACGTTTCCTTCCCAGTTTTCGAAACTTCCATTTTGGATTTGTGCATGCGCACTCGCTGAACAAAGTAATGCAACGCCACTTAGTGTTATTATTCTATTTATCATATAACCTTCTGTTTAATCGGATAAAAACCAACTAAGCTTAGAAAGTAATCAAAAGATGAATGGAGATAAACATCACATTTATAAATGTATGTAACATTACTTTTATTAATATATGTGATGTAAAGCAATGTGATATCGACCTGTCTAATGCTTTCACACGCTAGATTATTGAAATAAGGTTCATCTTGGCTTTCAGGGAAAAGACGCGATGAACCAAAAATAAGCACTTATCCACAAGCCCTGCCTATAGTAAATGTAACCTCTACTAAAGTTCGATCCAGCCCTTACCTAACCAACTGAAAATTATGCGCACAATTCAGTTTGGTTCTGATTTTTAGTTGAAGACCGTGCAAGCACATATTGCTTCCGACTCAAGGCATGAGGAAGATCAGCCTCTAGCGCCCCTTAAACCCAAACAACAGCGTCACACATTTATCTCACGGAAAGCTTGGTCTTAGTTTTTACCAGACCGAAGGCGAAGCTGGATTCAATAGAAGCAATATTGGGCAGGTGAGTTAATTGCCCTGTAGATAGAATTAAGGCCTCGCGTGTGCGAGGCCTTAGTTTTGAAGCTATTACAATAAACCGATCTCTAACAGGTAATTGGGTAGAAGCGTTCTAGTCCATACCAATTAGAGTCGTTATTATCCTTACCAGATATCTTCAATTAAAGAGTCTTTGAGTTGCTCAGCAGCGGCAATGTTTTCTTTCGACATGTATTGCTTAACGTCAATTATCTCTTTCTCTGCATCAGAGTTTCCGTATTCCTGCGCGATTTCAAACCATGCTAACGCTTTAACAAAATCGCTCCATGTTCCGTGGCCATTACGGTAAGCGTAACCAACGGAATATTGACCATAATCGTTGCCCTGCATTGCGGCGCGAGTGTAATACTCTAATGCTTTTTTTGCGTCTGTAGTTTTGAAACCACACGGTTTTTTGTATCGAGTAGAAGAGTAAATATCACCCATCTTCACGTAGGAAAGTGTATGTTCATCTTCTTCAATGGCGTTGCTAAATAATTGCATCGCTTTAGAGCAACTCTTTTCAACGCCTTGTCCATTTAGGTAAGAAATACCCAAGTTGTACATGGCACTTGCATCGCCTAAGTTTGCCGATTGCTCAAACCAATAAGCAGATTTTGAGAAGTCTTGAGCGACGCCTTGACCTTCATCGTATGAAAATGCGAGTTGATACATAGCGTCAGAATAACCAGCTTGCGCAGAAGCGAGGTAATAGTCGTTGCCTTTCTTAAGGTCGACAGGTGTACCTTCGCCATCAAAATACATCACGCCTAATGAGTAGAGCGCATAAGGGTCTTTACTTGGTTCCGCTTTATGGTACCAAGCCAGTGCTTTTTCGTACTGCTCGTCGTAGTAATACTTATCTGCTAAGGTAATGATTGCTTTCACCTCACCAGACTCCGCGAGTTGATTCATGTACTCATAACCGCGTTCTAGGTTTTCTTCATACATTGAATCTTCAATCAGAAGGTTAGCAGCCTGCATCAGCAATTCGTTATCGCTAGAGTTTTCTGCCGCCTTTAACAATGCGAGCTCTTTGCTCTCAAAAGCTTCAATCTCAAGATCGTATGCAAAAGTATTAGCTGACAACAGCAACGACAGTGACGTTAAAAAAGTACAACTTTGTTTCATCATTCAAGCCATTTATTATATTAGTTAAGTTTCACATAAATATAACAAGGTAGCCTTGAAAAAAAAGGAGTTTTTCGGAATGTCGGTCTCTAGATTTACTACAATGAGATCTAGGGCTTTTCCGAGTGCTAGAGCACCAGAATCGTTTAGCGAAGTTACTTTCTATGGAACATTAGTAAACACACAATATTCTTGAAAAACATGATCCTTTTGAGCTCTGCTCATTTTTGTACATACATCGAGCAGGTGCTTGTAGATGTCAACTCTCCCTTCAAAAAAGTCATGTATTAAACTCAAATTCCCATTTGTCAGTTTTGGATAAAAGTATGCTGAGTAGTAACTTCCGTTATTATCAAACTCAATTTCAACAATGATATTCTCAGCATGAAGCTCAGTTACATCCAACATATCTACTAAAGCCGGCTTTGTTTCATAAAATTTTGCTGTTAGCGGATTTAAATATACTGACATTAATCTAGCAGACTCTGTTGTTATTATTTCTATATCTTTCGAGTCGGTGGTGCGGTTAACTTTGAACTTGATAACATAGGCTTCTGGAGATGGATGCCATAAAATAGAAGCTAAACAAATAGACCTCGTTTCTTCTACTCTTTCACATGCAAGACTGTTTTCTAAATCAGGCTGGCTAACAACCCCTATCTGGCAGGGTAGTTGTCACTGTTAAAATTTAACCAGTTTGGGCGATAAAGAGTAATTGTGTCTCGTATCTCAATGGAAAGAAAAGAAGCTATATTGAAGAAGCTGTTGCCTCCCTATTCGATGTCAGTTAAAGAAGTGTCGGAAGAGGAAGGAATTAGCACTGCAACCCTGTATCATTGGCGCCAGCAACTCAGACGTTCAGGAGCCGCCGTGCCAAATAGCAACACTTCATCAGAGCAGTGGTCTGCTCAAACTAAACTCGCCATTGTCGCTGAAACTTACTCAATGACAGAAAGTGAACTCAGCCAATATTGTCGTGAAAAAGGTCTTTTTCCAGAACAAATCCAAAGCTGGCGCAGCGAATGTATGCAAGGGTTTAAGTCGAGTAAAGAGCAGGAAGCTGAAGCAAAGAAGCAGGCGAAAGCTGACAAACTTGAAATCAAAGAGTTAAAGAAAGATTTACGACTCAAAGAAAAAGCACTCGCTGAAACGGCCGCCCTCTTGGTACTCAGAAAAAAGCTGAGAGCCTTTTACGGGGAAGAGCCAGAGGACGACTAACCTCAACCGATGAAAGGCAGACCATAGTGACTCTTATCCTTGAAGCGAAGCAATGCGGATGTCGTTTAGAGCCAGCTTGCCATGAAGTTCAAATTGACTTGAGAACGTATCGTCGCTGGTATCAGCAAGGTGAAGTTCAAGCTGACAGAAGGCCGATATGCATCAGACCTGAGCCTGTTAACAAGCTCTCGCAGGAAGAGCGTGATGCGATTATCGAGGTGTGTAACCGCTCTGAGTTCGCAAGCTTGCCTCCAACTCAAATCGTCCCGACACTGCTTGATAGAGGTGAGTATATCGCCTCTGAGTCGAGCTACTACCGAGTGCTGAGTATGCAGGGGCAACTTCACAAACGAGGTCGTCAGCGGAGCAGACAGAAGCAAGCGAAGCCAACAAGTTACACAGCGACGGACTCGAATCAAGTCTATACGTGGGATATCACTTACTTACCTTCAAAAGTTCGAGGCCAACACTCTTACCTGTATGTCATTGAGGACATCTACAGTCGAAAAATTGTTGGTTATGAAGTGTATGAGCATGAATGCGGTGAGCTGGCGTCACAACTTCTGCAACGAACGTTGATGCGAGAGCAATGCTTTAATCAAGCGCTGGTTCTTCATTCAGATAATGGTGCGCCGATGAAGTCGTTGACGTTCAAAGCTAAAATGGAAGAGTTAGGTATAACCTCGTCATATAGTCGCCCAAGAGTCAGTGATGATAACCCTTATGTCGAGTCATTGTTCCGCACGGTAAAGTACATGCCAAGTTGGCCAGTAAAGGGCTTTGAAACTCTCGACAGTAGTCGAAGTTGGGTTGAAGCCTTCGTACGCTGGTACAACACCGAGCACAAGCACAGTAAGCTAAATTACGTCACGCCTTCAGAGCGTCACAATGGAAAAGATAAAGAGATCTTGAAGCGTCGTGCTGAGGTATTGTTCGCTGCAAAAGAGCAAAATCCTGAACGCTGGCCTGGTGATATCAGAAACTGTGAACCTGTTGGTGACGTTCATCTAAATCCAGAAAGAGAAGCTGCTTAATAAGCAAGCAAATGATGACAACTACCTTGAAAAACACCGCAACGATATAGTCATTACTGGTTATAGCCATCGTTGAACTGCCAAAAAACAAGAAAAACAGTATCACTATTAAATGCACAAAATTCATTTTTAGCTATCGCCGCCTAAGGATTGGGTGAATGGGCTTTATATAGATATTATGAGACCTTTCATTTTAAATTTAAATCAATTACTTAGTAAGTTTATAGGTCACAATGAAAATATGTAACTCTTGCTACGTTGCTTCATGTCAGTCTCTAGCACTCCTCAAACCCAAATAGCTGCGCCCTGCATTTATCTCACGGGCAGCTTGGTCTTAGTTTTTACCTGACCGAAGGCGAAGCTGGATTCAATAGAAGCAATATTGGGCAGGCGGGTTAACTGTTTGCGGATGAACTGCTCGTAGCTTTTGAGTGATTCACTGACTACATGCAATAGGTAGTCGTGATTGCCTGTCATCAAAAAGCACTCTAACACTTCATCAATCGCTTCAATGTGCTGCTCAAAGTCTCGCATATTCTCTTCAGTTGGCTTGTCAAGTTTCACCAACACAAACACATTCACAGGCAAGCCGCATGCTTCTTGGTCGACACTGGCGTGATAGCCGCGAATAATCCCTTGTTTCTCTAATGAGCGAACTCGACGCAAGCAAGGAGAGGGTGACAGTGCCACGCGATCGGCTAACTCTTGATTAGTCAGGCGGGCGTTGCTTTGCAGTTCAGCCAGTATTTTCTTGTCGATCTCGTCCATTGGCATATTCCATCAATATTGAATTTTATTCGGCAATATTATTGCTCAAAGTGTATGTCTTACTTCGCAGATAGCAATTTTTAGCATCTGCACAAAACTAAAATTAAAGGAGGAACAACAAGCATGGAATGACTTAGGAATTATGAATACATCAACTCAACTTAGCCCGCTGCGTAAAACAACCAAACATGAACAAGCAGAAGCCCTTGCCATTGAGCAAGCAAAGCATTTTGGTATCGACCCAAACAGTGATTACGGCGTCACGTTGATCGAACTGGCGACGACACTGTACAAAGCCAATACCAAGACACACGATCTTTGGGCATTGACGGTTGATGGACTTTCAGAACTCGACAAGAGTGACCGAATCGCATGGTTTAACGCCAAACGTTTCTTGTCATTCCAGATCGCTAAGATCCTCGACAACCTGCAAAACCCAATGCGTGCTACTTACCAATCTATTGCCACCAATAATGGCAATTTTGCGTCTAAAGGTGCGTATCCTATCTTCGATAATGTCGCTGCTATTTTCTCTGCCAGCCCCGTAATTACGCGCACTGCAACGTATTTGTTTGCGTGTACAGAATGGATTGAAGATGCGTTCAACGGTAAAGAGCCGCTGCACGATATTTACTCTCGACTGCTTAATCCAACATCGATTTCACTGGCTAATCACATGGTTGATATTGAGGCAGGTTCTAGAGCCAACGAGTACCTCGCATGGAACTTTAACTCGGGGATGGCGGCCATTGATGGGTTGTTGAGCCATTTACTTGGACATGAAGACATAGTCTTGGCTTCACGTAACATCTATGGCGGTTCTTATCAGCTGTTGGAAGATTGGTTTGGCAAGCCTTCAAACCTGAACATTGCGGTAGAGTGGGTCGATGGTTATTCCGGTGATGAGTTTGCGACTCGCCTTGATGAGGTTGCCGAAAAATACGCGGGTCGCCTCGCCGCGGGTAAGAAAATCTACGTTTACCTTGAGTCACCGTGTAACCCACATGGATACGTGTTAGATGTCGCCAGTATCAGTAAAGCTGGTCACTCTCGCGGTTGGGATGTGATTGTTGACTCAACAGTGGGGACTCCATTGCTGCATCCAGTACTAAAACGCGACGATGTGGCGGAAAGACCCGATTATGTCATTCACTCTTACACCAAAGAACTGGCGGGTTCAGGCACCACAACCGCTGGAGTTGTGATTGGCCGCAACGAGACCATGTTTATTCCAAAAGGAGAGGAGGTCACTTTCACCAAGTCCAACGGCGATGAGGTCACCATTCCATGGAACGAAACGCTGTTTTGGAATGTGTACTACATTAAGGGCGCATTCCTAGACGCAGATAAAGCGTTTGAAGTGCTTAATGGCATGAAAACCTATGAGATGCGAGTGGTGCAAAAAACGATTAATACACTGACTCTGGCGAAGATCTTCGATGCCCACCCTGACATCAATGTGTCGTGTCCAGCTTTGCCAGACAGCGATAACTATGAACACTGCCAGAACAACATGTACTTGGGTTTACCAGCGGCGCTTTTCACAATCGATATGGAAGGTAACGGCGACCGTGCCCCAATCAATCGAGATGGGTTTAAACAGTTCTTCGACATGCTTGAGCCAGCAATCGGCATGCAAGTGAGCTTAGGGCAAACCAACACCGTGGCCTTGTGCCCAGCACTGACCACGCACTCAGAGCTCAGCGATGAAGCGTTAAATGAAGCAGGTATCAAACCGACCACAATGCGTATCTCTATTGGCTTAGAAGATCCTCGAATGTTCATCGCTCACATTATCGAGGCCGCTAAATTGTCGATTGACCGCAAACACGCAGACTTCTCATCGAGTTTCCCGAGTGGTGACAGTATCGATGAAATCTATATGCAAACCTATATGGATGTACACCAGAGGTTTGTGAAGAGCTTGCCGAAGTTCAGTCAGCTTACTCAGTAACTTAGGTCAGTAAGGACAGTTAACAAGAGGAGTCAGTGAAGTAGGGTAGCTGTAAACGTTAAATGAAAAACGTAAGGCCTCGCGTGTGCGAGGCCTTTTGGGTTTTAGGTAGCAGCATAAACCAACCTAGAACAAATCCTAGAAAAATGCGTCGATGAATCACCTAATAGCCTTTAACTCGTGGAATGTGGGCAAATCATTTCAACACCTCACGGCTTTCGTGACCACGCCCTTATTTGCTCAATTTCATCTTCATCGATATTTAAAGATTGAAGGAATTTGAGATGTCCTAGTGGCTCCATCTGCTCAAAGCGTTTGTGCCAATTGATCATACCCTGTTCATCCATTCCTGATTCTTTAAGTATTTCTGTCCAACGTTCTTTGGTGAGTAGGCCTTGATTAAGAAGTTCAGGTTCTTTGAGTAAAGCCATTATGGATTGTTGCTGCTGGCGCAACTTTTGAATTTCTAGATCGAGGGCAGCAAACTGTTGTCTTAGTACCACATCTCGGTCTTCATCTTGAGATTGCTGTAGCAGGCTCTCAATCTCACTGACAGGAATACCATAAGAACGATAGGCAAGTATTGCTCTAAACCTTTCAAGCTCTCGTTCGCCATATTGGCGATAACCGTTAGATGCTCTAGCCGCGGGAGTGATTAGCCCCTTTCGCTCGTAGTAGAGAACCGTTGTTCGAGATACCTCAAGTTGCTCACAAAATTGTTTGATGCTCAACACTTAGGGCTATCCTCTTTGGTGGTTTGATAGTGAGACCAAATCAATGGAATCAATGCACTAGTAAGAATAATCAGTGCGCCAATCATTGACCATAAATCAGGAATTTCAGAAAAGACAACTAAGCCAATAATAAGCGAATAGATAATCTTTACATACTCAACATTGGCAATGATGTTGGCTTGCGCCCATTTATATGCAGAGATACCAACATACTGAGCAAACGAAGAGATGAGGCCAACTAACAGCAGTAAAATAAAGTCTTCGACTGTTGGCGTGCGCCATAAGTAAAGGGTTGGTATTAATGTCATCAAACCAATTGCCAGAGCTTGGTATGCCATCAATGTTATCTTTGGTTCGCTCTGTGCAACTTTCCTTACACACACTACCGCTATCGACGCGCCCAGCGCGGCAATCACGCCAGATAAAACATAAAGGCTATGGCTTGCAGCAAAGGTCGGTCGAACAACCGTCATTACCCCGATAAATCCAACCACAATCGTGAAAATTCGACTGCTGGAGATTTGCTCTGCCAATACGAAATGAGCGATTAAAGCCACAAAAAGTACCTGCAAGAAACCGAGTGCTGTTGCGTCAGCAAATGGAATATTGCTCACTGAAATAAAGCCAAAATATAGAGCGGTAAAAGCGCCTAGTGTTCTTAGTAGGTGAAGCGATATTTTGTTGGGCTTAAGTAGTACACCAATATTTTTGCTGATCGCAGGCATGAGCAATAACATAAAAATGAACTGGCGAAAGAACAGGATCTGAAAGGTGTCATAGTCTGTGCTGAGCTGTCGAACAAATACCCCAACGATCGTAAACAGTGCTGTAGATATAAGGGCAAGAGTGATCCCTTTCATTGTCGATGGTAGATGGTCGAAAAGATGAAAGATCTTTGACTGCTGTAAGTCTCGTAATTGGTACAACGAAATGTGCCTCTTTAGTCATGATAAGCATAAGGCTAATCATTCTAAAGTCGTTACCTGTAGACAGGTCAAGTGGTATGAGTGGTCAACGGCTAGAAAAAGAAATTAGCCACAGAGGTGGCTATATTCAAATGTTAATTGGTCATTTTCTATAAAATAAGGCAAATATGAGCGGAAAAAGTAGTTTTTTGGACAACACTGATGTTGAGCACTTTTTCCACTCAATGAAGCTGCAATTAACGTTGGCTAGGGTAACCAAACACATCGTTCTCGTTGGCTGACTCTCCAGTTTGAGTTTCTGCAATATCCCAATGCTCTACTATTTTCCCTTCGCTATTAAAGCGGAAGATATCAATGTAACCAACACCTAAATCGTCTTTTTTACCTAGGTCAGTTTGCTTAGAATGAACAAGAACCATGTCACCCATCGCGATTGTTTTTGCTATCTCCGTTTTTAGCTTGGTCCCGTTACTGTTTAAGTAATCAAGGTAACCAACCAATGCTTTTCTACCATTTGGAACCTCTGGGTTGTGTTGAATGTAGGTTTCGCTAGAAATATACTTTTTTAACGCACTTGTATCCGCTGGGTTATCAAAGCTTTTCAACACAGCAATGGCTCTGCCTCGATTACGCTCGATGTCTTGAGTTGCATCATAGATATTCGCGTCTGGCCCTTGGTACATGGTATTTTTGTTTTCAGATTTTTCTGGAACTTGTTGGTAGTGATCCCAATGCTCTACCAGCATGCCATTTTCTTCTCTCCAGATATCAACATAAACATATTCCGCACCGTCTGAAGTTGTCCAAACAGAGTGTATTGCGACATAAGGACCTTCTGCAATGGTACGATAGATATCTACTTTCACGCCAGGATCAGCAGTTAACTCGCCAGCTACCGCTTTAATCAGTTCTGCTGGTCCATCGCCATAAGCGGTAGCGTGTTGGATGTAAGTGTCACCAACGTACTTTCCAAAGTTGTTCAAATTCCTATAAACCAGTACATCTTCATAGAAGCCTTCCGCTAGTTTAATAGATTGATTAGTTTGAGCATCAATGGTGCTTAGGTTAGCAAAGCTTGGGGCAGTAAATAGACAAACAGCCATTCCGATTGCAACAGATTTAATAGACATGATTCTTCCTTTTTAGGTTTGTTTTGTTTGAGCTCCTGTATGCTAGCCAGTCTAATTAATTAAAAAAATAGGGCATTATTCATACTTCTCATGAACAAATTCGATTGGTTGTGGTGAGGTGAGGTGAGGTGGTTGTGGCGAGGTGGTTGGTGAAGTCTATTATCTACATCTACATCTACATCTACATCTACATCTAGATCTAGATCTAATGATGGTCACGGGATACTGGCTGGGATCTGATAACTATTTATTTTAAAAGGCGAATCAGAGCAATATAATTACTCTGAATAGATGAATAGATGAATAGATGAATAGATGAATAGATGAATAGATGAATAGGTGGGTTTAATACTCAGGCGTTTACTTGGTTTCAAAAAACAGAAACTTCATACCATGGTCGGTCTTTTTTAACATACAGCCAAAAAACTAAGAGTATCAATCCCAAATAATACTCACTGTAATCGATTTTTAAGCCAAGAATGACGCTCTGACTGCTTATTTCTATTGTGCCAGACTTTAACAATATTGAAGTGAGGAAGCTCAAAAGGTAAGGGGACCTGCTTAAAGTCTCTAAATAACGTTTCTGACAAGCGAGAAGGCATTGTCACTATGATGTTTGTATCTTTAATTAAAGACGCTATCGCCCCAAAACTCGGCGCACTAGCCACGATTTTTCTCTTCACTCCTCGTTTTTTAAGTATTGTGTCTATCTCGGTTTGGTGAGAGTGCTCAAAAGACATGATGGCGTGAGGTTTGGAACAATATTGCTCTATCGTTGTTGGCGGTGTTTGCTTTTGAGGGTTGTAAAAACAGACCTCTTGGTCAGAAAACAACTTAGTTTGAATTAAATCCGACTCGTTACTCGTTAGTTCTGGTGACAAAACAAAATCTACATCGCCAGACCGAAGTAATGAAGCCCACTGAAGTTGAGTTCTGGCTGGAGCTATGTGCAACGAGCTCATCGGCGCTGCTTTCTGGAAATCATGAAACATAGGTTTTATAACGGTTTCTATTTCATAGTCGTTAGCCGCGATGGAAAAAACTTTATCATCTATTAGTGGGTTGTATTGTTGTGAGCTTGCGAAGGCTTGCATCGCTATTACGATTTCTCTGGCCTTTTCAATAAGTTCTCCCGCCTTTGGCGTAGGCGCGATACCTCTTCCTGAAGTGACAAACAATTCATCTTTTACTATTTTGCGCAGTTGGTTAAGCCCATGGCTAACTGTTGATTGAGTCACCCCCATACTATCCGCTGCCTTTGTTACTGATTGGTGTTCATAAACGCTAATAAACATGCGAAGTAGTCGTCCATCCAACGTAGAGTAATCTAAAGTGTTCATAGGTAACATTTAACTTATGCAGTGTATTAATGATATAGGTTGTAACATACTCTTTCTCGATAAAACAGAACCAAAGATTGACTCACCGGAATGAACGATATTTTCGAGTTAATCGTGAATAAAGAATTCCAGTTTATAGAGGTATTTTATGCCCAGTTTCACTCCCCAATTACCAATTGCGTATGGTAATAACCAAGAAGCAATATCTTCTCCAAGGTTAAAAGGTTGGCATGCACATATTTATTTTAACGACCTTACCGAGCGAACGGCTCAAAGGGTAATTAACGATATAGCATTAGAAATTACAGATCTAAGACAAGGCCAACTTCATCGAAAATTGGTTGGCCCTCATCCCTGTTGGAGCTGTCAGCTTTACTTTAAACCAAATTTATTAAGTGACGTAGTTACTTGGTTGACGTTCAACCGAAAAGGCTTAACGATACTTTTTCACCCCATCAGTGGAAATGATTTGTTAGATCATAAAGATAGAGTTTTTTGGATGGGAGATGTCAAAGACCTAAATCTAGAGAATCTATAAAGCCCCAAATTTGTATCGATGATGAAAACAATGAAAACATGGAAAGAGGGGGGGAAGAATCAAAAGAAAGGAAGCGACTCGTTCAAATCCTGGATAAATTGCTCTGGGGGCAACGGTGACAGCAAGCGCTAACTGAAGAAAAAAGCTTTCGCTACAGCCCATGCTGTCAGCATGAAATGGTGTTTATTAAGGTCGCTCGACAGGGTAGTCGAAAGACTGTTGTTAGCGAACTTGGTCACGCCCTCTACTCATCCGCTTACTCTTTGGGCTGGTGACCCGTCTTCTTCGCAAATTTTTGCATAGCTTCGGCAAACGTAGTTGTTCCGCCTTTCGCTTTAACCTGAACCACCTTATATCCCAGGCTTTCTAGCGCTTGGCACTCTACTAAAACCGCTTTGTCATCTGGTTGACTGCCTTGCACAGGTTGATGAATGTAACAGCCTTCTAATTGACCATCTTCGACCAGCTGGTGGTGCTTCAGTGCATTGATATCAAAATTCATAGTAAGTCTTTTCGTTTAAAATGGAGAGTCTCTGTGGCAAAGACCACAAGTCTTAATAATTTTATGGTTTGTACCATACGGCATTTTAACTATAAGAAGCTAGTGAAAATACAGTAATCCAATGGAATGTGCTGGGTGCGGTTCGTATTCTCAATCTCTTATTGATTGTATGAAGAAAAGGAACTGAATACCGATCGTGATAAGTACGAGACAAGTGCGGCTTCAGTTTAGCGGCAAAGAATGTTCTCCCCCTCGGTCGTTAATCTAAAGAGATCGCTGAACTTCATTTTGGGAGGAGTTATAGGGCGAGGTGTAGTGGTCTAATGCTCGACTTGAATTTGTGTATTGGTCATCATCGCGATCAGTTTAGCTACTCGTTTACGCATGTCACGTCTATCAATAATCATGTCTAATGCGCCATGCTCTAATAGGAACTCACTCTGCTGAAAATCTTCAGGTAATTTTTCTCGTACCGTTTGTTCAATCACTCTTCGTCCGGCAAAACCAATTCTCGCTTTAGGTTCACCGATATTGATATCACCTAACATCACAATACTTGCCGATACACCGCCAAAAGTTTGATCGGTCAATACGGAGATATAAGGGAGCTTTGCATCTGATAGCCGTTTTAAAGCAGCACTCGTTTTTGCCATTTGCATTAAAGCCATCAGTGACTCTTGCATACGCGCTCCACCACAAGCCGAAAAGCATACCAATCCACAGTTAGCCTCGATGGCTGCATTAACAGCATCAACAAAGCGAGCGCCCACAACGGCACCCATTGAGCCAGCCATAAAAGAAAATTCGAAAGCGCACGCCACAACAGGCATCCCTAACAACTCTCCCTGCATCGCGACTATTGCATCTTTCTCACCTGTACTTTTTTGGGCTAGGGCAAGGCGCTCTGTGTAGCGTTTATTGTCTTTGAAACTGAGCAAATCTTTCGGCTCGTGTTGTTTGCCTAACTCAGTTTTCATACCTTTATCTAAAAAACTGTCTAAGCGACAGCGTGCCGACATCCTCATGTGGTGATCGCATTTTGGACATACCTCCAGATTTTCATTAAGGGCTATGCTGTACAGGATCTGGTCGCAAGAGGGGCATTTTGTCCATACGCCTTCTGGAATATTCGCTTTACGCGTACTGATTATATTTTTCTTATCTAATAGTTTTTCTATCCAACTCATTGGAAACCTTATCCAGTTCACTTTTAATGATGAGTATTGTATAAGCCTGTTTCTGGTAATAAAGTGGCTAATATTGGCTTTATAATCCAATTAGATGGGATTATTAGAATGGGTGGGATTAATGGGAATGCTTGAGAAGATTGATCAACAATGGCTAAAAAGTTTTCACTGTGTCTATGAGAACAATAGCTTTAAGAGAGCTGCAGAGTTTCTGTGTTTACCGACATCAAACGTCAGTCGTCATATCGCGTTGCTAGAAGAGCAGCTAGATGCTCGACTTTTTGATAGAACGACTCGCCGAATTTCTTCGACAGAAGCAGGGGACCACCTCTATCTACGAACTCAGCCATTGTTGGATAAACTCAACGATGCCCTTGAGGAGGTGACACAACACTCTCGTGAAGTCATAGGGCAACTCAATGTTTTAATGCCAGACTCACCTGACTTGGCCCAAGCCGTCGTTTCGTTTTGTACTCAATATCCATCTATTTCATTATGTTGTGATACGAGTATCAGCCCTAAAGAGGATCCGCTTGACGGGTTTGACGTTATTTTGAGTTTTCATCGAGGGAAACTAGAGGATAACAATTGGATAGCGAAAGAGATTAAGCGTTGGCCTAGTGTTGTTGTGGCTTCACCCAAACTTCTTCATACATCTTCTAAGCCTTTCAAGATTACGGATTTGAAACATGTACCTTGTATTAGCAGCTTTACCGCGTTAAATGGTACGCCATGGGTATTTAAGAACGAAACAGGTCCGGTAATTACTCAAAGAGTAAAATCTACATTTAAAGTGAATAGTGGACAACTCGCTAAAGCAGGTGCATTGGCTGGTTTGGGGTTTGCGATACTCCCTGCTGAATTTTGTCGCGATGAAATAGAGACTGGCTCTCTGGAAGTTATGACACTTGAATACAAACCTGAAGATTTGGTGCTGTACGCCTTTTATGCGTCGAGAAAGCACATAGCAAAAAAGGTTCCGATGTTCATTGAGCACTTAAAACATCAAGCGAATCTAGACGCGTAAAAATAACAGAAAATTCGGAGGCTAGGGGCTCTTCGCTAGGTTAGAGATGTACTCACTATTTATGGATAAAACTAAGACCTCGCGTTTGCGAGGATTTTTGTTTTTCGGGTAGTGATAACAAACTCTTGGACAATTCCGAGTTACGACCTTTCGAACATTCTAATTTTTCGGATTACATTTTTGTATTGAAACCATATGGCCAGCCTACATGTAGTTGGCTAAGTTCAATCATCCACTACAAAATGGGCGGTCACATTTCAACAGAAAATGTAATAGTGTAGAGAACCACTCAAAAGAGTGGCTCAATGCACTAAGTGAATTGTAAAGGGCACTCATTTAGTTGTTTGTGCCATACAAACGAGCACCCATATCTTTCTTTCCAGTTGGTCGTTCTTCTTTATTGGAAAAACCTAAGCAATGGAAAGTAACTTTGTCGCTTAGAGTTTGTAGCTTAGGAAGTGATTTGATATTGATACATAGACAGACAACATGAATCTGTTTGTTGTAGTTACTTGGAAACCTTCCCACAATGTCTTCAATTGTCGTACCAGTATCAATCACTGAGTCGATGATAACAACATCTTGATCCATCGAAACTAAGTCGATACCACTACAAGCTTGATGATATGTCGAGTATTGACCATCAAAGTTGTGGACAAAGCCATTTGCAATGAAGTTACCAGAGCGATCCATAGAAATGACTTGGTAGTTATCTTTATTTATATCTACTTTTGAGTGGAAAGACCTTTCAATTAAACGACCAATATCAAGGTGGCGTTCTCTCAGGTTTGATGGCTTCAGTTCGAAATGAAATTGATCTTTGTACTTCTCTCTTAATTCTTCATTTTGAGGCAATAAATAGTGATTCAAAAACGTAATATCAGAGAAGCGTTTACTTGTAAATTCACCGTTATTATCAGTAGAGTTTAAAAAACCAAAATTAATATTATTTTTTAAGCAATAATCTTCTGCTGCTTGAAACTCAATTTCAGAGAGTTCCTTTGTTTTATTTATGCTTTTCACATTTCGACAACGTATTTGATTTAAATTGTCTTTCGTAATATTTTTGTTGATTTGAACTGATAAGGCATTAAGAAATATTAAGCCATCACTAACTGAACGGTTTTCAGTAGCCATAGCATTTATTCGAACTCCTTGTTGAAGGTTATCGACAAACATATGTCCGTCAAAAAATGAATATATGTTTAATTCTTTATCAGTATACAATTGATAATGAAATTTATTGATGATTTTCTCACGCTGCGGTATAGATAAGCTATTTATTTTTTCCAAAGATGTTTTTTCATTTTCTAAAAAATAAAATAAGCGATATGATGTTTGAACTGCTACACCACCCTCGACACTATCAGCAAGAAGTTTTGTCGCTGTGGTTTTACCAGATCCCTCTAACCCGACTACGAAGTAAAGTTTGTTATTCATTTACTATTATTCTCGTTTAAATATTGTATTGATTTGGCTGCTATTCTTTCTAAATTCCCTGAATTTTGCACTGCTACCTTAATACTTGATTCTCTGTTTATTGTTGCACATGAATAACATGCATCTTTTGGTTTATCATCAGATAGATAGTTGATAACTTGTTCAAACGTAGTGCTATCATCAATAAGCAGGCCTTGTTCATCCCAACCTTTTTTAGCTATTCTAGAGCAACTAAAAATGCGACTGCGTTCTAAATTAACATCGAATTTTCGATAAAAACACGTTTGCCAATGAAGTTCAGTATCTTCTTTACTGTTATAAACCTCTGAAAGAAGATCGTCCCAAGCATCTTTTCGTCTAAAATCGACTTTACCTTTAAAGTTATGACCTCGAAGAAATTCATTCCATGCTGATTCAAAAGTATGTGTCTTAATATAGTCACTTATCACAATACTATCCAAAATATTAATTAATTCAGAAGATACACCTTTGGGATACAAACCATTGGTTACTAATTCAACTTCTTTTGATATATTAAGTGACTTTATTCTTTTAACAGTAGAGTATAAATCTTTGAAGATTGTTGCTTCACCGCCAGCAATTACAATTTTATTTATTTTAATTCCACATCGTTTTAAATTTACTAATGCAGTTATATGCTCATCTACGCCCAATTTGCTATAAGGGGTTAATTGGTTAGGAACATTAAAACCACAGCCAATGCAGTTTAGGTTGCATTGAGAGTTAACCGATAGTTCCAACTCTCGAATTGTTCCATCGGAAAAGACATCTGCTATCTTTTTTACTCTGGATGTAGAGTTATTTGCCAAGCGATTTGTTTGCTTTTCTTGTTTCAAGCTGTTTCCTTACAATGTGGTGATAATGATTCTAAATTTTTGTTTCCTGATATGAGATTATATATGAATTTCTACGAATATTAATAGGTAAACCTGAACTGGTTTTGTGTTTAGTTAATTTCATGATCACATCTGCTGAAAACGGTTAATCTGCCCATTTTTCGAGGTCATAATAGAGATATTCGTATTCGTATTCGTATTCGTATTCGTATTCGTATTCGTGGAGTGTGAGTCAATCATCCTGATTTCATGTGCCAGAGTGCTTCGAGGGTTTCTATTAGTTGTATGGTAAAACCAGTTGAGCAGGATGTGAATGGATTCCTACTCTAAGTGGGAATGGGGCATAAGTGAGCTAGTCAATTCTCGAACTTAGTCAATGAAAATTACTTTTTAATATGGATAGACACTTAGCTCGTGGCTTGTATTGATATTGAAGAGCAGTTTCATCTGAATCAGATGAAACTGACAGTGCCTTTGAGCGTTTCTACGCAATTGTAGGATTATTGTATCTAGAGCATTAGCCTGTCGCGCATTTCTCAATATTTACGACAGGCCCACTTTACTGCTGTGAATAGTTTATCAATGTCTCTCTGTAGAGTGAGAGTAAAGTATCGCTATCTACTTGAACGCCGACTTGTTGTGCAGGAAATAAACTCCATTCATCATTCATATAGTTACGTTGATCAGCTTTCTGAATGGTCATCCCTTCCGCTGGCCCATCTGTGACAACCCTGACCGGGCCATTACGACTTGTAAAAAGAGACGGTTGGATAACATAAGCAATGGCTGATGGGTCATGAACATGACAACCATCCATTCCTACTTTTTCAGAATAAAACTTTAAGTAGTAACGGCTAATGTCCCAGATGAACTGCCCAACTTCTCCAGCGTCATCTCGCAACTCATCAAGGTATTGACTGGTAAAAAAACTCTCCTCTGTAACATCGAGCCCGATAATGACTACTGGCCATGATGCCGTAAACACCTTATCGGCAGCATGAGGGTCATCATGAATATTCGCTTCGGCAAATGGTGTTACATTCCCTCTGTGGCCGTTTTCACCGAATGCACCACCCATAACGACCACTTCTTTTACCAAGTCGACGATGTCAGGAGCAGCTTCCAGTGCAAGTGCAAGATTAGTCAGAGGACCGACAGCCACAAGAGTGATCTCTCTAGGTTCAGCTCGAACACTGTCGATAATGAACTGATAAGCTGGCTTTTTAATCGCTTCATAATCTAGCGAACTTGGTGCCGTCACATCACCCAACCCCGTTTCACCATGCACAACAACCGTTGCTCCAACGGGATCTCTTAATAAGGGCTTATCCGAACCTTTAGCAACGAGTGCCTTCATACCGAATTTTTGCTTCAGATAGAGAGCATTTTGAGTGCCATTGTCTATCGTCGCATTTCCATAAACGGTCGTGATCCCCATCAGCTCAATATCTGGATGTGCTTCTGCAAATAGGATTGCCATTGCATCATCGATGCCCGGATCTGTATCTAGGATGATTTTCTTTGTCATATCAGCTTCTAATTAAACAGTTGAGAGGAGTAGACGATACCTAGAAAAAACACTGATGAACGTGACTTGAATCTCATGATGAGAGCAATTTAACTTAAACACTCAAGGTTTGAATTGATCGTATGAATATTGTACTTCGGTCATTTTGTTTCCGTCTTTTCTAAGGTATTAGTACCTTTAAAATATTGGGAAAATTCACCATGCCACTACAAGTTATTCGACAGTGATGGACCACCAGTAGAATAGAATGTTCGATACTAAAGAAAGTTATCACGACGTATGTGGTGAATTTAGTAATGGTTTGTAAATCAGTTGCTTATTATGGAGTTGTTCATTTTAAAGATTCCAAGATCAAAAGCGAACTAGGTCCTGATTTGGAATGGATACCATCTACAAATAATGATGTTGTAAACGTTATAAATTCTCTAAACGAATTGGTTTTGCACGGTCACTTAAGGCAATTAGGTCGATGTGGTCGTTATGACCATATATATTCAATAACTGAAAAAGAACGTAAGTATTGGAATGAGTTAAATAACAAGTTTTAGATACTCTTCTTTTTCTTAAAGGTGTGCCAAACGCTTCGCTCTAAAAATACAGATCAAAATCTGAGTGGCCATTGGTGTTTAAGATCTTTGGTATTTAAGTCCTTTGATAGTTAAGCCCTGATTTAGCCTTCTAGATTACGTCTAACTAAATCGTGCATTTGTTTTACTGTCATCAGTGCTAACCAGATGATTTCTTCTACCGAGCGTTGACCTGTTGTGGAAGTTGGGTGACCGGTATCGGTTTGATTGGTTAGCGCGGGCAGCTCATGGACGCGGTTATCACGAATGGTATTGATCAATGCATCCATCGCATCATGAATTAAGCGTTCGATTTGTTGTGAACCTTGGTATTGCGTGCCTTTTCTGACCAGCGGAATCAGCAAGCAGAGATAATGGCTTAATAATCGATAGTGACTCAGCATATCTTCATAATAGTGAGGATCGGCACGAGTGTGTTTTGGCTCTTGCTGCATCTCATTGTAAATCAGCTCAAGGTCGCTTTCGGCGGTTAGCATAGCGGCACGTTGCTTGGTTAGCGCAATATGGTCATGTTGTTCGGTGCCAATTTGCAGCTGTTCGTAGCAATACACAAATAAGCTTTTTGAACTATTAAGCGCTTTTAACGCTTGAGTGTGGATCTCTTTGCCTCGCCATTGCGGCCATAACAAACTGTATCCGAGCAGGACAATCGCGCCCCCGACTATGTTGTCGATCAAACGTGGTGCTGCAAAGTCGAGCCCTTGGTGCGCCATGGTCTGATACACCAAAATCAATAGCGCGGTAATACAACCAATGGCTAGCGAGTAATGACGCATAATATTAAGCATCGCGACAGGCAAGAGGATGACGATAAGTGTATACATCGCGGTCGTTGGTACGCCAATGTGAATTAAAGACGTCGCGAACAGCACACCAAGCGCCGTACCTAAACAGCGTTGCCACGTTTTACTGCGTGTCGCCAAGAAGCTTGGTTGAATCACCATTAGCATCGAAATCAGAACCCAATCAGGGCGAATCAATTCAAAGTATTCCGCAATTCCAGCACCAAGTGCGAACATCAAACCGACACGGGTAACATGACGCCAAATCGGATTGCCTCGGCTTGGTAGGCGAAAAGACAACTCGAACGGCTGCACTTCAAAAGAACGTTCATAAGCGGGTTCATTAAGCTCAATACGACGGGAAATATGCTTCACTGCGTATGCCCAATAACGAAAGCGGGGTTGGTCTTCGAGCTTGACCGCTTCAATCAAGTCATTAGCTTCTTGCTCTAATGAGCTTAAGTGCTTCACCTCTTCGTTTGTGTTGTGTAGAAGCTGTTTGGCTTTGTGTCTTAGTCTTTGCTGACAATGCTGGCTCCAAACCAATAGCAAGTCTCGTTTGTGTTTGCTGGACTGAAATTGGTTCAATAGATCGGGATTCGTTGTGTGGCTGCTGAGTATCACTTCAAACGTATCAAGCGCGAGGAACAAGGCTTGTCGAAGCGAGTTAGCATCTTCTTGTTTAGATCGAAAAGATTCAGATTGAAGAGCCTGTTGGAACAACTCGATGAGTTGGTATTTGATGCGTCTTTTCGGTGCATCACTTTCGCTACCTAACAAGAATGCTTGTCGATATTGGATGTAGTCTGCCAAGGTTTCGTAAATCGCGGACAGACACACGCGCAATGCATAGTGCTTCCATAGCGCAAACCAAAGCCAGCTAAACAGCGAAAAAGTAAAGGGGCCAAGCACCAACATTGGGTACAAGCTTAGCGCTGTGTTGGAATTGTGAAGTGAGAGAGTGACGACTGCTATCAATAGGCTCGACATACCGAGCCTCGCCCAGAATGGACCATTGACTGCCGCACTGGCAAGCAAAGCACCCATAGCACCATAAGTCACCCATAAAGGCAGTCCGCTTTTCAGCAGAGCGTAACTGATGGCCAGAGTCATGCCCCAAGCGGTTGCGGTGATCGCAAAACGTGTCCACCGCCTTGGCCCTGCTGCATCGAGGCCACTAATCAGGGCGGCTGGCATAGTCATGAGAGCGGTCATGGCGATAGTGGTTTGATTCGACAAAACCCCTAAACCGAGAAACAGCACAATGGCACTGGTGGCGCGAAGCCCAAGGTTAATAGAAGGGGAGTACCAGACTTTACGCAAAATGGCAGGAGAAAACGTCATAGACCCTCGTTATTTGTTTGACCTTAATGAGTGTAACGCCAAACTTCTTCGCGTGCTGTCTTCAATCACAGATTGATAAATTGAATCGCTGCAAGCCTCTTCTATTGGCATAGAACGCTATATAGCTTGGTTTATTCGAAAGCGAATCCACAAGGTTTAAGACAGCAAGATTCAAGGTAGAGGGTTCAAAAATAGACAGCTTGGTAGTCGATGGAATCAGCAGAGAACGAAATTCGACTTAATCCTATCTTCTCGCTGCGATTGTATTCATTGATCGAGTGGTCAAAGCCATAGGCTGTCGAAGGCGCCATGTATTGGGTTACGCCTTGTTGTGTCGCCGTTATCCCGTCATGGCCGTGGCCGCAGATCACGTCACGAACGCGATATTTTCGAAGCACGTTCATCACATCGACATCGTTTTCTAGACGGATGGCTTTCATCCAGTCAGCTCCGACTGGAATAACAGGGTGGTGGATTACAACGATTGGGTTTTTCGTCTTTCTAAGCTGTTGTTTTAGCCGAGCCATGCCAAGGTTATCAATGCGCCCAGAACCGAGTGGATGACGTTTATCCAGCGGCTTGAAGCTAGAGTCCAGAAATACAAATTCTCGTCCACAGCTGGTGGCTTTATCGGTGACGAAAATTGACGATCCTTTTAACTCTGTACGCATTAAGCGAGAGTCATCATGATTGCCCGCTATCGCGTAAATGGATTGGTCGCTAATGTGTTGCCTAATGAACGCCTCTAATCGAATGTAGTCGCCAGACTTTGGATTACAACAAATATCACCAGTTAGAAAAATGGTCTTGCATGCTGTGTCTTTGCTGACGTATTCCAGGGCTCTACGCAGGTTCTCATAGCTGGATTCATCGGAAAGGTGACAATCACTGATTTGGTAAACGGTGTTCATTGTTGTTGTCCGGTTATGCCATACGAATTATTGAAGATGATAGAAAAATGCCTGCCAAATTGGCAGGCATTTTTTGATGCTAATTTGCTTTGGGTGCTTTAGAAGCCTCGTGCTGTTCAATCATGAACGCGATTGCTTCATCGTTTAAACAAGACTTACTGACATATTGGCGCTGTTTTCCAATATGAAGGATAAAACCTAAATCGGTTTGTTGCAGCTGGGAGATGTCAGTCCAAGCGATAGTATTGGTGTTTTTAGCGTTTTTATAACTTACGCCGTTAACGTCCCCCTGAAATACTACTTTGCTGCCAGCACCTGAGCTGATTTTTTGTCGCCATATCCACCAGGTTCTCTTGCAGTAAACGCTGAACGCTTCAATCACACTTAATACAATAAAGAACCAGCCAACGTAACCGTTAGGTAGTAGCTCAAACTCTAATAAAACCACACCAAAAATAAGAAACAGTATTCCTTTTAAATAGGCTTTTGGAAATTGAGTCGGAAGGCTAGTTTGATCATAACACTCTGTGAAAAACGTCTTATCGAGGATGTATTCTGTGGTGAAACCGGGATCTTTAGACATGTCTGGCTACTTTAATGTTTTCTGTGAATGAGCTTTCTATAAAGGGGCTACTACGCTGCAATCTAGTAACTCCAGCATTGTATCGCTTGTCGGTACTTTTCTTTAGCGGTTTTGATGCTCTTTTGTAAATCAATAATACTGACGGGGTTTGCTCTCGGCATAGCTTACTTGTTTACCTGATTTGATATTAAATAATGACTAAAGCTAAGGCCTCGCGTTTGCGAGGCCTTGATATGTGCGGAGCGGGTGGAAAGAACCTCAGATATATTGCTACATTCTTGCGCTCGACATGGTGAAAACAGGCGACATGCCGCTGTCTTGGCCGTTCATTAATAACAAGCCAATCAACACAAGCAAAATGCCGCCAAAGAGTTGCAAGTAGTGACCTGCGACTTTCAATGATTCACTACTGTTCTTGTTACCCGCTGCCAAATAGCGCTTCACTAGATGTTTACCTGTTAGCGTCATCATTGCAATTAATGAGGTTGTTAATGCTGTGCCTACGGCCATCGCAAAGGCACTCAGAACGCCCATCCAATATAGGCCAACCATGTTTGCGAAAAGCAGAACCATAATTGCTCCGGTGCATGGCCTGATACCAATCGTCACGATTATTCCCGCGTACTCTCGAAATGTTGAAGCTTTATTGATGGCTTCTGGATCTGCGACGTGTTGGTGGCCGCATCCACAGTCGGCATGAGAATGATCTGCATGAGTGTTAGCAGCGGCTTGCATTGCACTAGTAGCGCCTATTATCGGGGAAGGGGCTGATATTGATGAACGAAGTGCTATTGGCGAACGAACTGGCGCTGACGAACGAACTGACACTGACGAAATTGCGCCTGTTGCTAATGGAGTGATGGCTTTCACTCTCAGAGTTGGTTGCGGTTTACGCATCGTTGAGTAGATGTTTTTCAGAGCTTTCCAGCAAATCAACGTACCTACCACGGCCACTAATGCAAAGCTTAATGAAACAAACATATTCGCTTTGTCATTCACGACTCGCATGGAAGCACTAAAGCCCCACAGCAACACGCTTACTAGTAAGATTGCGACCAGTGCTTGTAAAAAAGCGGAGACGACCGTAAGTACTAAACTCGCTTTTGCTTTGGTTGGGTGAGTGGCTAAGTACGTAGAGACAATAACCTTGCCGTGCCCAGGCCCCAGAGAGTGGAGCATGCCGTAGATAAAGCTGAATCCGATAAGGTAACTGCCTGCACCCCAAGGGTTGGATTTAGCTTCATAAAGTAGGTCTGCAAGCTCTGAATTGACTTCTCTTTGCCATTGGATGCTAGAGATAACTAACGATGGCCACATGGACCACACTTGATATGCACCGACAGCAATAAGCAATAAAGCTCCGGCGCCAATAAGGTAATAGTTTGTTTTAAGTTGATTTGTCTGCATTTCACAAGAACCTATATCAGATATTTTTCTCTAAATGAATTGAGAAGCTTACGTAATGGCGGTAAAGAGTCGCTTTATTAGGATGTAGGAACTGCCGCACAATGAAGCTCAACCGATTGTGTAAACAGTTGGCCTAACGTGTTATCTGGATCTGCGTCGGCTGGTAAAGACATCGCATAACTCATCTGTTCTGGCGTCGGGTTGGGCTCGATTAATTCCAACTGACATTGTCTCGCTAGTTCAGGTGACAAGGTCACGTCGCTATTCGATAACCACGACATGTCGACGAAGTAACTAGGGTCAAAAATGAGTACGCGAAGCGAGTCTCGTGTCACTGGTTTAGGTTTAGAAAGTGGTAGGTCAAATGTTAGAACCATCTTGGCTTTATCACGCTCAAACTTTGCGTTCTCAACCACCTGATATTTGATGGGCTCTTCACCATCATAAAAATACGTGAAGTAGTGCTCGTACATCATGTTTTCGATTACAGACGCAGCGAGCTTTTTGAATGTTTCAGCTTCTGTATCGGCAGAGACATTTTCGCCATCCAACATGTACATGGATGTCATAGCATCAAAAGACCACTCCATAGAGAGACTGGTGATCATGCCATTCTCTCCCTCAATATGGGTTTTCATCTCTATCCAAGAGTGAGGGTGGGCATATAGATTTGGCGCAAAACACAGTAATACTAGGCCAAAAGGCAAACCCTTTAGAGAACGACAGCATGTCGAGAAACGGCTTACATAGCGTGTGGAGAAGCGATTGATGACATCGATTAGAATAAATAGCTGTTTCATGAGAACGAATAGTTATTAAGTGTAATGTTATAATATAACAATTGAGTGGGTTGTTCACATCAAATTTGTGTCATGTTTTGCCTGTTTACGTTTCTATTATCGGTTTCAATTCGGAGTTGCTTTTATTCGCAACTGCTTTTATTCGCAACTGCTTTTATTTGCAACTGCTTTAATTTGCAGCAATGCCCCGCAAGTGTGAGGCATTTATTGTTGGGGTGGGCAAAGGTATAACCAAATTAGGCGAGTGAATGGACTTGCTTAGAAGAACTTCTTAATCGCTTTTTCAGCACAAGCGACATCTAAGTGGCCACCCGGAGCGCCACCTACACCAATCGCGCCAATCATGGCATTGTTCAGTTGTACCGGAACACCACCCGCTAGGAACAACAAGTTGTCGTCCATATTCTGCAAGGGTTGCATGATAGGTTTGTCGGCGATGAGTTTCATCAGGTTACCTGACGGCTGCTTCATGCTTGCCACTGTGAACGCTTTTTTGCGTGAGCTATCAAGAGTGTGGATGCCAGCGCCATCAGAACGTAGTTGAGCAATCACATTGCCCGACAAATCAACAACAGTCGCAGAAACCTTGTAGCCATCGGCTTCACATTGATTAACGGCTTCATGGGCAAGCTTGAAGGCCGCTTCTGATGAGATTTGAGTGAAAGAGACCGCTTGTGTTTCTGCTGCCATTGCATTGTGAGAAAGGCTAAGGAAACCAAGGGTTGCTGCTAGTACTGTTAGTTTTGTCGTTTTCATGTTTACTCCGTTAAAGCATCTGTTTTCAAAAAGAATCTGTTTTCAAAAAATATTCGTTTTCAAATTCCGAATTCTATTTTTTGTTTGTTTAGAAAGGGTGTTTTTAATCAACAGGTTCATACTAACGAATGCATGATTACGACTGGCTTTCTTGAACATTACAAAGTTGCAATGTTGGTTATATTCGAGAAAGGATATTGATAGAGTGTATTAAGACCACGGCAAATAAATAAACGGACGTTAATGAAAATACTATTGATTGAAGATGACATTCATATCGCGAGATTTTTGGTGAATGGTTTTCAGCAAGAAGGGATAACGGTGACGCACGCAACAGATGGTGTTGATGGGTTACACGAGGCCGTAACCGAAGAGTATGACGTGATCATTCTCGATATCATGTTGCCAAAGAAAGATGGGTTTGAAGTACTTGCCGAGCTGCGAGGGCAAGGCTACGCGACGCCTGTCATCATATTAAGTGCCAAACACTCAGTGGAAGAACGAGTGCAAGGGCTACAGTCAGGTGCTGATGATTATTTGGTAAAACCTTTTGCATTCCCTGAGCTACTCGCTCGTTGCCAAACCTTGGTGCGCCGAGGCAAGCAGCCCACGCCTCAAGCATTAGAATTGCATTACGGCCCGCTTAGCCTAGACCTACTTAAACACACTCTACAAAGAGATCAACAAACGATCACCATTAATCAGCGTGAGTTTATGTTGATGAAATTACTGCTCGAAAACCGAGAGGCTGTGATGTCGAAAACGGCGATTCTTGAGCATGTTTGGGGGCATCAGTTTGATCCGCAAACCAACGTGGTCGATGTTTTGGTTTGTAGGCTTCGCAGCAAAGTCGATAAGGGTTTTTCTAAGCCATTAATTCACACACTTCGAGGTGTTGGCTATGTCCTCAAGTCGTAGTATTGAACAGGCGCTTGCTAAAACACAGAGACATTTGTTGGTTCGCTTTATGTCGACCTTACTGCTCTGCTTGCTGCTGGTGGAGCTGATTGTTGGGGCTATCTTCTTTTTCGACCTTTACCAAACGGAAAAGAAGATCCTTACGTCTATGTCGACCGAGTATCAGCGTATTTTGACTTACGATTCGAGTGAGCGATTGATTCATGTTTTAGAGGCTAACCCTCACCGGTTACTCGAAAACAACATTGCGGCTTATAAGGTTGAGAAGGGCGTTTCATCTGAGGGTACATTCATTGCGGGAACTCAAAACCTATCAACAGAACAGCCTCTTTCCAGCTACCAAATTGATGATCACCGATCGTGGTTAGAGAGTTTTGTCTTGAGTCCCTATATGTCGTTGCCTATTGAAGGGGAGCAGTATGATTTCTGGTTGGTTTTGGATAACCGAGCAAGAGACTTTATCGCCTACAATCAATGGCTAATGATCTTATATGCGTTGCTTGCTCTCGTGGCCGTGACCGCAGTATTCACTCGTAACATCATCCAGAGTGCGATGTCTCCGTTAGTGACCTTTGGCGACCTGCTCGATAAGCTGAAAAAAGGGCAGTTAGAATTTCCTAGCACTAAAAATGAAGCCGAATCTGATTTACCGCAAGGGCTCAACGTGATCAGTTCTAGTGTCCATACTGCGGTTGCCAAGTTACAGCACGTGACGACAACCTTGAATACGACCGTCGATGCGATCGCTCATGATATTCGAACTCCTTTGTCGCGTATTACGTTAGCCTCCCAAACTGCTTTACTTAACAACGCCGACCAACAAGCGATGAAAGATGCATTGGCGGACTGCTCTGAACACGCCATGCAGGCCAGTAATATGTTAACCGCCTTGATGAAGCTGAACGACGAGCTGACCGGAAAGCGCATACCACAAAAAGTGCCGACTCAGATCTCTGATGTGATTGCCAATGTGGTGAGCTGGTATGAAGATGTCGCAGAAGATAAACAAGTTGAGCTTGAGGTTGAGAGCGCTGATGCTCTTGTTATTCAGTCAGATCCTGACAAATTGACTCAGGTGTTGGTTAACCTTGTTGATAACGCGATTAAGTACACCGAGCCCGAAGGAAGAGTGACGGTCAAAGCCGAGCAAAGTTCAGAGGGTAAGATCGCGATAACCATCCAGGACACTGGTGTTGGCATTGAACAGAAATATCAGGATTTGATTTTTGAACGACTTTACCGAGTCGACAGCAGCCGCAGCAATATCGAGGGGTATGGTCTTGGGTTATCTTTAGCGCTTGCCATGGTCGAGAATCTAGAAGGAACGCTAGTCGTTGAATCTGAACTGGGTGTGGGGAGTACTTTTACTCTTTCGTTGTAACAACGATTTATATTGTCACTTCTGTCTTTGAAATTTCAACTCGTACGTACAAAGAATGCCCCGCACTAGTGGGGCATTCTTGTTGTTGGGGAAGGGAGGCTCTCCATGAACAGGTGTGGGAGGTAGAGTAACCTGCGCCAACTCTATTGGCTGCTTGTAGCTTGTAGCTTTTAGCTTGTTGCTTTTGATCTTAGTTATCGATCCAGTAAATCTTATTTTTCACATGATGGTTATTGGCATATGCTAATAATGGGGCGTATGCTGAACTTCTGATCATCAATAACAGGAAGTTACTATGTTATACGCAGTACCTTGTCGCGACCTTCATGTCGGCAACCATTTTGCTCGCTCTCCACAGATCGCGATTGTCGATGAACAACGACAAATAAAACAGATTGTTCCTTTGGTTGATTCCGACACCGCTTGCAATAAAAAGAAGCAATGGATCTCTGTCCTCCGTTCTTACGATGTGAAATCTGTAGTCGTCCGTCACATAGGGAAGAAGATGCTAGCGCACTTGTTCAACCACGATATTAGAGTCTTGGCATCGACAGGAAAGGCAGAAATAGGTGCTTTGGATTTTAGTAATCTGCAACAAGTGACCGATTTAGATTACGGTCGGGAGCCTCGCAACGTTTGTCACAGTAAAAAAGGGCACAGTCAGAGAGAGTGCAGTAATAAAGGGAGTAGTAAGAAAGGCTGCGGTGAGGAAGGGCGCAAGAAAGGCGCCGCGATTCTTATGGCACAGCCGAATCACTTAGGGGGTATTCGAGGGTTCCGAAAATGACCTTTTTGTTGACGCTATTGGGGTTTGTCGGAATCGTCGCGTTGATGGCGATAGGTGTGATTTTTTCTCGCAAGCCAATCAAAGGCAGCTGCGGAGGGCTTGCGCAGTTAGATATTGAGCGTGAATGCAATTGCAAAGATGTCTGTGAAGGGCAGAGTCGAAAGCTGTATCAGATCTCTGAGCCATCAAGCTGAGTATCGAGAATTCACTGTCATTGAGCTAGCTAACGTTGGGCTAGTTCGCGAGTTAAGCGCTTTGAATCACCAACGCGTGACCGTTGACGATGCACTTGGCGACTTTGGCTCGTGCACGCTTGATGATGTTGCCGAACGTTTGGCGAGACACCTGCATTTGTTCAGCTGCTTCAAGTTGGCTCAATCCTTCTTGATCAGCCAAGCGTAAGGCTTCTAACTCTTCTAATAGCAATTCTTCTTTATGAAGCTCGTCCATAGGAACGCCATTAGGCTTAAAACAAGAGTAAGCCGCTCGGGTGCATAACTGGCGATGTTTTTTTGGTCGAGCCATATTAATCTCTAGGTATTTAAGGTTAAAAGGTAAGTATGAAGGTTTTCATTCCACACAACCATCGGCGTTGCCAAGTGTGCAGCCAAGGTTTTTTTTCAGACAATCCAATAATATTTGAAGCTATTGGTGAGCACGAGGCTTTAGCTAAGCATGAGACTTTAGCTAAATATAAAACCCGGGCCAAGATTGTACCAACAGATAAAGCTGAGGGCTACGATGGCATCATGCAGGGTGGTCTTGTCACCGAGTTACACGACAGTGCGATGCTGCATTGTTTGTTCCAAAATAACATCACTGCAATGACGGTGAGTTTAGCGTCTCGCTTTCATCATCCTATTTCTATTGGTCAAGAACTGGAAGTTCGTGCCCAATGGGTCAAAAGCAGACGTAATATCTACTTCCTTGAAAGCCAAATTACGCAGTGCGGAAAGTTATGTTCGTCGGCACAAAGCCAGTTTATGTCATCCCACTAGTTATCGATCCGATGTTCCCTATGCCGTTAGTTTGTTACGCCCATTCTTTTGCACAATAAATAGAGGTTTTCTATAGTTAAGGTAATAACGAATAAAGCTAGGGCAGTATTGAATTTATCATAATCTTTCTTCACTTCTGATCGCGCTGATGTGTGTTCATTAGTCGAGCCTTCGTACTCGATTCAATTCATTGCTGCCTTCTTCTGGAGGGCTGCTGATGCACCAATACTTCAAATCGACACTCCGATACGGTGTCACTTCAATCGTTTCTCTTTTTCTATTCTTCAGTACTTTTGCCTCTTCTTCTCCACTTAAAGTCGGAGTGTACCCGTGTCCTCCTTTTGTGATCAGTTCGATGGAAAGTCAATGGAATGGCCTGAGTGTCGAGCTTTGGGAACAGATTGCCAAAGAAATGGACGTTGAGTACACGATAGAGAATCACCGTTTGGATGAATTACTCAATGCGATTGAAACAGAGCAAATCGACATCGGTGTTTCTTGTATTTCAATCACCCCAGAGCGTGAGTTGTTTGCTGACTTTTCCCATTCCTTTTATGAAACTCACCTCGCTATCGCAGTGAAGAAGCAAGGTTACCTTCATACCTTACACGCCATTTTCTTAAACCCTGCATTGTGGCTGATCATTGGCGTTATCGTCTTTATCTCTGGTGTGATTGGTGCCTTTTTTTACGTATTGGAGCACGGTGAAAATGAAAAGCTCTATTCGATGAAAAGCCGAACGGGCCGTTGGTTAGAAAGTTTCATATTGGGTTTGCTTTTTATCACTCGAGGCCCATTCAATTATTTTGAGTTTAAGAGCTTAACCGGACGAATTGCTACGGTGTTCATTGGTGTGCTGAGTATGCTGTTTATCGCCAGTATTACGGCGGTATTAGCCAGCAAGCTTACGCTCAGCCAAGGCTCTTCCCATATTAAAGGCGTGAATGATCTAGCGGATGTTGAAGTAGGGGCAAAAGTCGCGACGACTTCTTCTTTGATGCTCACCAGTTTTGGTATTCGACACAAGAGTTGTATCGATATGCCAAGACTGTTGGCGGCTTTAGAGGAAGGTGAAGTGGAGGCGATTGTCGCTGATGATGTGGTGCTCAAATATATGATTGGTAATGGCAGAATAAGCGGGCAGTTCGATGATCTAGAGGTGTTGCCGTATCAACTCGAAAAGCAGAATTATGGCTTTATCATCACTGAAAACAACTCGTATGAAGAAGAAATTAACCGCGCTCTTCTGAAAATTCGTGAGTCGCGAAAGTGGCGTAAAATCTTGGTCGACTATTTTGCAGATAAGTAACCGAGTTTAACTGCTAACTCTCAAGCATTTCTAATGCCTCTCCCTAGAGTTGTTCTGAACTAGAGGCTTTGTTCTTTTTGAAATATTTGAACGCTGTCCAAACGACATAAGCCGCAACGCCCACAATCAATGCAGAGCGAAGGAGAATAGGCGCATCATGTTCAAGTTGACCAACATGCGGCACAATACTGGCAAACAATCGACTGGTAAAAAACAGCCCCATTACTAACATAACAATCTTATTCATGTGACCTGCCATTCAATTGGGTAAGTTGTACAAAACGTGTGATGGGTCGATTACACGGCCAAAAACGATTCTGCTCGAAATAAAATCATGCGCTTCTCAAACGTAACCGTCAACGCGATATCAGCTTAAAGCCAGTAAGCTAAAGTTTCGTTTTTGGAAGTGATTTGTTCTGCTGTTGGAGTTTCGAGTTCAAGACTGTTGGGAGGGCGATGACACCTTTCTGTGAATTTGATTTTCCGGAATTATTATTCTGATTTATGATCGCATGCAATCTAGGGGGGACAAATGTCCTCCTCTTTGTTTCTATCGGCGCAATAAGATAGGTGCTACTAAAACAAATAATAAAGGACATCCCTATGGACCTATTCGCCCTACTTGATATCAACAATACTCTAGTCAATATCCCAATAGGGGATGGCTATGCAATGAGCTGGATCGAAGCATTCGGCACGGTGTTTGGCCTGCTTTGCATTTGGTTTGCAAGCCAAGAAAAAACCATTAATTACCTGTTCGGGTTACTGAATGTCACCTTATTTGCGGTTATCTTTTTCCAAATTCAGTTATACGGACTGTTACTGCTTCAACTCTTTTTCTTCTGCGCCAACATTTACGGCTGGTACGCATGGACACGCCCTAATGAGCAAGGTGAAACGCTAGAAGTTCGTTGGTTGAGCCAAAACAAACTAGTAGCAACAGCTGCAGCCTGTGCGATTTCGATTGCACTGCTTACAATGTATATCGACCCATTCTTCTTTGCGTTGGCAAACATCGCGGTTGATAGCTTGAATCTATTTGGTGCTGATTTAACGGAACCAGTACTTGAACCTGATGCGTTCCCATTCTGGGATGCCACGATGACCATTCTATCTATTGTTGCTCAAGTTCTTATGACACGTAAGTATGTTGAAAACTGGATACTGTGGATTGTGATTAACATTATCAGTGTTGGTATTTATGCGACGCAGGGTGTGTACGCAATGTCTGTTCAATACGCAATCTTAATGTTTATTGCGGCAAACGGTACTCGTGAGTGGGCACGCACAGCTAAACGAAACAGTGATAAATCGTTAACTCAAGCAACGGCGTCTTAGGAGTGAAGATGGCAAAGCAACCTCATATCGGCGTTGATGAAACGCAAATTGCTCCGTTAGTCATTGTTTGTGGTGAGCCTGATAGAGCGAATCGAATCGCGAGCTTGCTTGAAGATGCCGAGATGGTTTCTGAGAACCGAGAGTATCGAATCTTCACTGGAACTTATCAAGGGAAAGCGATATCAGTTTGCAGCACTGGTATTGGCGCACCTTCAATGATCATTGCGGTAGAAGAACTTAAGTTTTGTGGTGTGACTCATATCGTCAGAGTAGGGTCTGCAGGTGCGATGCAGTCACATATCGGGCTTGGTGAGCTAATTATTGCAGAGGGCGCGGTTCGCGATGAGGGTGGTTCTACCGCTTACGTTAAGCCGTCGTATCCCGCCTATGCAAGCTTCTCTCTGCTTAAAGAGCTAGACAAGTTCTTGCAGCAGCAAACAACACCTTACTATTTGGGCACGGTACGCTCACACGACAGTTTTTATACCGATGACGAGCAGGCGCTTTGTCAGTACTGGAATGGCAAAGGCATTTTAGGTGCAGACATGGAAACATCCGCGCTGTTTACCGTGGGACGCTTGAGAGGGCTTAATGTAGCTTCTATCTTGAACAATGTTGTCTTGTACGAACAAGATGTAAAAGAGGGCGTTGGGCAATATGTCGATGAGGCAGAGGCAATGATGCAGGGAGAGCGGCTAGCATCATTAGCGGCGCTGGAAGCATTAATTACTCAATAAGAGCCTGAATAAATGCAAGACAAAAGCGATGGGAGACCGTCGCTTTTTTATTGGGTTCTCTCCTGTGGTTTAAGTGGTTACAATCGTTTGAATATAAACAGCAGTAATGCAATGAGAGAGTAAGTATGAAGATTGCACCATACTCAAGCGGACGCTTTAAAAATTACTTAGAACAAAAAAGCTCTGAATTTAGAGATCTCATCTACCAACACCAAGTTAACTCTCGTTACTTCAATCAAAACGATGAAATCCTACGTCAAGGTGAGCAGCTTCAGTATCTTTATGTAGTGCCCGCAGGGAGAGTCTCTATGAGTATTTCTGCAGCTAATGGGCGACGCTTTCAATTGGGTGAGGTGAATTGCGATTACCATATCTTCGGTGAGATGGAGTTTTTCACTCAGACACCTTGTCAGTGGAACGTAGTGGCTGACGAACACATGCAAGTTGATGTCATTTGCATTCAGAAACTAGCCGAAGCACTACATGAAAACCCGGAGATGATGTTCTTCTTTGCCTCTGCATTAGCGGAAGATTATCAAGACTCTATGGGCATTTACACTAACCGTCTTTTACACTCAATTACCTACAACATTGCCTACGACTTATTGGTTCAAAGCCAGACAAATACCGTGTTAGGCGGTTTCGATAAAGTGAATCAAGAAGCGGAACGTTTTGGCACATCGAGCAGAGTGTATCGAAGAGCGGTTAAAGACCTACTAGACAAGGGTTTCATCAGAAAAGGAGACCAAGGGTTGGAAATTGTTGACCAGCAAGCACTCCGAGCCTTTATTGATTCGTATGAGTAAGAAAAAGAATGACTTAAGTTGAAAAGGAAGTTTGAGTGAAATCAGAAAGATAAGTACAGAGCTGCTTCTCGATTCTAAGGCCCCGTGTTACGAGGCCTTGTGTTTGTCACAAAAGAAAGAGGGAGCGCCAGAAAGTCCAGCAAGTTAGCACCTATTTAGAAGGCAGTTGTTAGTTAAACTGAACTTGAATGTTGTGGCTCATTTTGTTTTTTAGCTCTTCTTCATACTGATCTAGCCACGCATACCGCTCACGATATAATTTACGTTTTTGGCGTTTTAGAGCCTCAAGGTCTTTCCTGTTTGGGTTGATCGGTAGACGATAAAAATAGTCATCGTGTACCTGTCCATCGTGCTCTTCCCATAAACTATCGTACTTAAGGCTGATGTCTTTGTTTTTCTTGCCGTAGCGTAATGAGTTCGACACATGACCAGACTCTTTTACTGCATAGATATTTTCGATACCTAAGCTAATGGCTAACAGTCGTAGTGTTTCTACCATGAAGGATTTAGGTCTTAAACCGTAGAAAGCTTTTGTGAATGTACGGCTAAATCCATTGTCATTGGCTCCACCCTGAATACCACCAATGTAGATGCTGTTGTCGAAAACAGTGAACGAGATGCTATACATTTTTTCGAGTAGAGAATTGGTCAATGAAATTGTCAGTTCACCCTCTTTTCTCGCGTTTCTTTCAAAGCTGAGATTAACCAGATAAACGTTGTCATCTATCTCTAGTTTTAAAAGATTGAGTCTTTCATTATAGATTTGGTGTCTAGCTTCTGTTGCGAAGGTTTCTTCAAACCAGTCGTAGTGCTTGGATAAGATTTCTATCTTTTCTTTATTGCTAAAGCCAGTACATAAGTAGGGAGTTACAAATTTAGATAAGAAGTTAGGCTGTTTGATAAATAACAGCTTTCTCTCTTCAGAGTTGAAATTTTCACTCATTTTTCTAGTGGCTGAATAGTAAAACAGGGCTCGAATAGTAAACTTAATTATCGCCTTGTACTTACCCTTATTTTTATGGGTATTGGCTTCTATTCCCATGCGAACGACATTCATAATCACCTCAAAAAAGAAACGCTGCACCAACACATTAGTGTTGCGAACATTTCCCTGACTCTCATAACTAACAATGAAAATGATGATAGTGAAAAATGCGATTTGGGTATGTATGGGTATGTATGACAATGTAATTAAGTCAGTTACTTAACGTTCAAATTTTGGGCGGCCTTTACGCTTAACGCAGATTGATAAATGCAAAAAGTAACATTTACAAAACGATCGTGTAACAATTGTCTGGCGAGTAGTATTCTTCCCAATTCCGAAGCTGAGTTTCATATAACTGATTTTTTCGGAGTAAAGATACTTTTGAGGAATTAAACATGGCAGGAAGCATATCACCGCGCAGTTACGGTTGTTTAAGACAGAAGCCGATGAAGTCGGTGGTATAAATGATTGGCTGGGTACGCTTGTTAACATCGAGAAGTTCATTTTCGATGTTAGTGATCATCGCTATTGCCTCTGTAATAGCGAATACGGGGTGGCGAGTTGTCATGAACAATTTCGCTGTCGATACCGTGGGCATGACAGGAGCGGACGTTGGTCTGCTTCAGAGTGTAAGGGAGATCCCTGGTTTACTCTCATTTACAGTGCTGTTTCTATTACTTATTATTTCTGAACAACAAGTTGCGGTGCTCTCTGTCGCTGCGCTGGGATTAGGCGTTGCCATAACGGGTTACTTACCCTCAATCTATGGCTTCTATTTCAGCACAACCCTGATGTCTGTTGGTTTTCATTATCTAGAAGCAGTGAATAAATCACTGTCTACACAACTTCTAGGTACGGAAAACTTTAGTGAATCCATGGGGAGGATTCGAGCCGCGGCATCCTTTTTCTCCATGGTGACTTTCATATGTATTATTGTCGCCAATTATGTTTTTGGTGTATCAGATAAGGCTATATTTTTTGCTAGTGGTACAGCGTGCTTCTGGTTAGCTTTTTATCTACTCACATTCAAAAATGCTAGCTGCGGTGAACGACAGCACACCAAGCTTATTGTACGTCGTGAATACACCACATATTACATATTGACCTTTCTAAGCGGGGCAAGAAGACAGATCTTTGTCGTGTTTGCAGGCTTACTCATGGTCACCAAATTCCATTATACGATCGCAATGATGGCCGCTCTATTTATGTTATCCAGCTTGTCCGCCACTGTTGCATTACCTGTGGTGGGTCGTTTTATTGACCGAGTAGGAGAAAAGAGAGCTCTACTGATTGAGTATGTGGCGTTGATGTAGGTGTTCTTATCGTATGCTTTTGTAGAGAATCATTATCTGGCAGGTGGGCTATACGTTGTCGACAGCATCATTTTCAGTTTTGCGATAGCGTTGACTACTTACTTTAAGAAAACCGTCCGGTCAAACGAAGTGGCGTCCACGGCGAGTCTTTCGTTTACTATCAATCATATCGCCGCAGTATTTCTGCCATTCTTATTGGGAGTGGTGTGGATGTCTGGATATCAATGGGTGTTTGTTACAGGAGCTATTATTGCATTGCTGAGTTTTCTAATCTCGTTGACTATCGATACCAAATTGCATCAACGCATTAATGGGGTGACTGAATTGCAGAAAGAGGTCGCTTGAAAGGGTTAATCGGTATAAGCACTTGATTAGTGAAGCGCTGTTTCTTAAATCAAAAATGCCACTGCAAGGCTGCAGTGGCATTAGAAGAATAACAAACTATAACTCTAACAGTTTTGCCAATTCACGCTCTTCCATAAGCTCTTCAATGCGCTGACGAGTCTTGGGCGTTTCGGCTTGTGCTTTGGTTGACTTGCCTGCTTTTTTACTGCGGCTAGCTTTAACTTTTTCTTTGGTTATAGACATAGTAATCTTCCTTGGATTCTGCTTTGAGATCGTATTTACTCTAAGCGTTACATGACTCTTTTAGTGCTTTACCTGCTTTAAACGCAGGCGTTTTTGATGCTGAGATTTGAATCTCTTCTCCGGTTCTTGGGTTACGACCAGTGCGAGCAGCACGAGAATTAACTTTGAAACTACCGAAACCAAGGATGGCAACATCATCACCCTTAGCCAATGTGTTAGAGATACCTTCAACAAGTGCGTTTAACGCTGAACCTGCTTGATCTTTTGAGATGTCTGCTGAAGTTGCGATGTGTTCAACCAACTGAGATTTGTTCATATTCTATATTCCTTATTGAGTACGGCTGGCGCTTAACTTTAAGGCCAAGCTTGTTCTATCTTAGCAATAAGGGCTGAAATAGTGTTAACACCTAGGCAGGGTTTTGTAAAGTAATCAACAAGATTGGGCGTTAAATCATCTTTCAGTATAACCGAATGCAGTTCTTTAGCTATAGGTAATTTAAATGCTAGCTATCAAGCTAGTATGAGAAAGGTGAACGTAATCTCTCATTTTTTGAGAAAGCTAATCATAATTCAGCGTATCACTTGTCGGATAAATGAGAGAGCAGAAACAAAAAAGCCCAGCGAATGTGCTGAGCTTTTGGTGTGTGTTTCTATTTTAGGACGAGACACTAAGTTAGTTCGGTAAGATCTACTTAGTAATAAAGATTTTCTCTGTTTCTAGTGACGTCATAGCGCGAACTTGGCGCCAAATGTAATAGAAAATACCTAACATCATCAGCATGCTAGGGATAGCTATGGCTGGGTAGCTGTATAGCGTGAGCTTACCCAACTCTTCATTAAAGGCTGCAGTGCCGGCAGGACTTGTCACAATCCAAGTCGCTAGGAAATAGTTCATCGCAGAAGAGAAAGCAAAGGTACTTGCGAATAGGTAGTTCGATGTCATTAGACAACGATCAAACTTTGCTTGGTTACCGAACTGTCTTAAACGCTCTTCAATAAGAGAGATGTTTAACAGAGCTGGTGTAAAGATAACTTTTTGGATAAACGGGTAGCGAGTGAAGGTCGATCCAAGAACCGCTAAACCAATTAGGCCGGGGATTAATGCTTCTTTTAGTGCTAACCAACGAGTGTCTAGTTCGAAGAAACCAATGCCACCCGTTAATAGCACGCTGACGAAGCCAAGCGCCGCGATGAAGTTGAACTTCTTGTTGCGGATTAACTCCATGCCACCGTAAGCAATAGGGAAGGCAAGGGCGACAAGTAATGCTAAGCCTGTTCCGAGATGCTCCTCTCCACTGAACTTCATTAAGATGAATGAAGGAAGAAGGACGTTAAATACGACTTCGAAAAGAGGGCTCGATTTTTTGTTTTCTGTACTACTCATAATTTCTAAATACATTATGTTATGGATTTATTCTCAGGGATTGTTGTTTACCTCGCCCAAGATGTAAAGCCTTAACACGTCATGCTGTGTAACGACATGTGACATCAACGACATCTCTGAGCCTATCTCACGTTGAATTTAAGACTTTACGCATTCTAGTTTTGGATGCTTTTAGGTATCCCGACCGAACGAATCAAGCAACGTTTCATAATCAGACTTGTTTGCCAAACTCTCAATGCTTATAAGTGTCAGTACGTCTGCGAACGGAGAAAGGTGTAAAAAATCGATGATGTTGCGGCTGTCCACTTCATCAAACAATTCAGTATGTCGAAACTGGACGTAATCTAAAGCGACATGGAGATACAAGGTGGCCAAGTTGTCGCTCAAAAGGGATTCTAGGCCTTGTTTTTTTATCTCTTGGTCAAGTTGCTCTAGGGCGGCAACCATACCTTCTTGCCCTCTATGGATAAGCGCATTGTCACTGTCTGCATAGCGAATCAATGCCGCGGTTCTAAACGCGATCTCCATTAACGTCTTTGCTGTTCCTAATGTTTGCATTTCATTGGCACGACTAAACGTTACCTGACGTAGCGTTTGAGGCTGGTACGTTTCAATTAGGTATTGGCAAATGCATAAGCTTTCCGTTAGTGCGGTTCCGTCTTCAAGTTTGAGTGCTGGAATTAAACAAAACGGATTGACGCTTTTTAGATTGGCCGGGGAGCTCCATGGATCAACCCAAACAAAAGACAAAGGAGAGCAGCGTGATAGAAGCGCAGTTGCTGCGACCACGCGTGAAAACGGGGAGGTTTCATTTAAGTAGAGTTGCATGATAATCCTTTATTGTATTCGTCAGATGAACTGAGGAAGCTAGCTTAGAACTAGGTCATGTGTTCAGGCTTAGAGTGAGTTACAGTCATTAAGGTACATACCGCAGACAGCATCAAAGCAGCAGTACTAATGGTGAATAACACGTCGTATGAAGCCATATGATTTAAGTAGTACGCCATCAAAAGCCCAACCACACCTTGTGATACAGCAAAAGAGAGTGTCATTCCTGCCCACGCTTTGGTATGCAGTTCATAGCCTACAATCTCCAACGTGTAAGTCGACACTAGAGTTACCGTTCCCGGCGTGAAAATACCAACCAGTAATGAAGAAATTAACAGCGCGATAGGGTGTGTGCTAACAAGCGGTAATGCGACGCCTAGAGCCTTTAGGCTAAATGCAATGCAGAGGGATTTTTTAAGCCCTAACTTGTCTCCTAAGATGCCTGTAATCAATGGTCCAATGGCGGCGCCAATACCAAAGGTTGCCCAGAATAAACCACCGCTGCTAAACGACATACCCAGTTCGCGCACGATGTAATCTACCCAAAACAAGGTATGGGGTAAGTAGCCAATAGCGTCGAAGGTATACGCTAACAGAATAAGCGCAACGCTGATTAGTTTTGGCTTTGAGAGCTGAGAGAAGGAGGATTTTATATAAGGCGCTTTAGACGTGTTAGGTTGGGTTTGCCATGCATTCCAAGTCAGTATCGTTGTGACTAATGCGATCACTCCCATGCCAATCCAAGCCGACACCACACTAAAATAGATCAGTACTGGGATTAATGTGCCTGATAACATCGCACCAAGTCCAATGCCTGAAAATATGACACCGCTGACACGCGCCTTCACATCGGGATTAAACTTTCGGACAATCACTGGTGGGGCGACAACCATTAATAAGGCTCCCGCAATTCCAGCCAACGTTCGCCAAGCATAGAACCATGTTAAGGGCGCCTCTTGTAGCGCACAGCCTAAGTAACTAAAACTGCTTATCAACATCGCGAATCGAATTAACTGCCCAGCACTAAAGTAACGCAGCAGTATGTTGGCAGCAGGTGCACCCAATATATACCCAAGAAGGGTCGCGACACCAAGGTAAGATGCATCACTTTCGCTAAACCAACCACTTTGAATGAGCGCCGGCATTAATGCTATATAGGCAAACCTACCGATCCCGTTGCCTATTAGAGTGGCCCCCATTCCAGCCAAGCTGTCTCGATTAACGATGTGTTTATTCAGCATGAAAAGGGCTCTTTTTAGGTTCAGCTAGATGTTCTAGCACTAGGACAAGATCTTTGTTTAGTTTTGCATATTGACATCATTCACCATCAATATCACTAGGCGGTTAGTCATATAATTTGCTCATTTAAAACCGGTTTGAGATAGGTAAATAGCGAGTGTGTTTAAACACTTAGGTGGATGTGTTGTTCTGCCGAGGATAAGGCAATAAGCGATTGTTTTAATCACCGCTGATTTGAGTGATTAATGGTTAGACTAAAGTTGGACGACCGGCCGCTTTAATTGAACATGAGTGGTTTGTTTATCTAGATCTGTGTACTGACTTGCCGGCTCTAACTCACATTCACCCGCCTTAAACGATAGATGAATGTGAATTAAGAAAGGTCTAACTGGGTTGGTGTGAACCCATTATTTATCGAAGAGCAGATTGAAGCTTAAAGGGATTTTGTCGGAAATCGCTAACCCACCAACGGTAGCTGATAGCTTGTTCAAGTTGTCTGTCGATATTCCAAAATCAGCGCCATTGACGATGATTGTCGAGGCTGAACTAACCATCACTAACTCTTCTGATGGAACGATTAAAACGGGAAAACCAATCGTTTTTGTCACGCCGTGCAAGGTAACCTCCGCTGCAATGGTTGTTCTTTTTGGGTCACCAGACAACATTGACGGTTCAACTTTTCCAGAGATTTTCACTTCAGGGAAAGTCATCGATTCAAAGTAAAGCTCATTGAGTCGCTGGTCGCGAATAGCCACGCCAGTACTCACACTTTTCAAATCCAACAATATGGCAAATTGACCCGCTTCGGTAAGGCCACCAGATAAAGGCTTGATGGATGCGGGCTCCACAACAAACTGCTTCTTAATGGTTGCGAATGTAATGTTCGATAACTTGGGATCTAACGTGTAGCCCGTTTCTGCAAAAGATGGCGCAGAAATGAGGGTACAAAACAGACCGAGCGTAGGTATTAGTTTTTTCATAAGTGGTCACCAGATTGATGAATTTACAGGTTTAACGTTATGGAGCCGTTTGCTTAAAGAACTTCTTTGGCACATCTTTTGGATCACATCTTTGGGAAAATAAAGATAGATAAAAGCTTAGTCTAGCATTCACCAAATTACCTGAGGAAGGTAGAACATCGCCATATTATTGGAACCATGATCGGCTAAGTTACTTGTGTATTTTTAGTTATGTTATAACATAACTAAAAATCACTCTTACTGCCAATAGCGAGCGTATTGGTGAAAGGGGGACGATAAGCATGTATCAAGGAGATGACGTAATGAATGCCGTGTTAACCAAGCGTTTGACAACCAATAGCAACCAGCCACTTAATATTAGTTCGGCTGTTAGTATCAAAGATCAGGCGAGTCACAAGGCATGCGTTAGTGCTTCGGAGCAGCCCACGGTATTAGCCGACATCTATCAAAGTGACATCAACATCGCGATTTGGCAGCGTAAGTTTGATACTGATTTAATAGGTGACATTGATGAGTTTATCGCGTCGAATCCAAATTTTAGTAAGTCTGTTAGCGTGTCACCCGACAATGCCTACGATAAGTTAGAATTCTCGACAGACGGAACGGCTTCTAAAGCGCTATTAGAAAATATGGCAGAGTTGGTGGATATGTTCTGTTGTTTATTTGAGCTTGAAGAAGTAGGGCTTCGTCTAGCGGTTTTAAATAAGGCAATGTGTCCTCGTTTTCATTTTGATCAAGTACCTTGCCGTTTGGTGACGACTTATCATGGTGTCGCGACGCAGTGGTTACCTAACTATGCGGTCGACCGATCGAAGCTAGGGCGAGGAGCGAACGGACAACCAGATTCTGCTTCAGGCTTATACACTCATGAATCTGATATCCAGCAAATGGTGAGTGGTGACGTAGCGCTATTGAAAGGTGAGAGTTGGAGTGGCAATGAAAATGCGGGCCTTGTGCATCGTTCTCCCGTTACTTCATCTGACGAGACACGATTATTGCTGACGTTAGATTTCGGCTAATAAGCTTTTTTATGAGATGAGATGAGATGAGATGAGATGAGATCAGATGAGCAAGCGGTTAAGTGCAGCTTGCTCTTATTGGTTTAAGCGAAGACGCGGATACGGTGTCCGTCTGGATCAACAGCAAGGAAGTTGATGCCGCCATAAACCGACTTTTCTGGTTCTTGTTCAACCTGAATGCCTTTCTCTTTCCACGCTTTATAGAGGTTTTCCAGTGTCTCTTTATCAGCAACAGGCATGGAGAGCTCAGTGCCGCCACCCTTGATGTTACTTGCTGGTGTTAGAACGTCAGCCTGCTTGAGTGTGATTTTAACGTTGTCTGCAAAGTCTAGAGCAGCAAAGGTCGGTGATAGAAGCTTTGGCTCGCAATCAAAGGCTTTAGAATAGAAATCCATGCTGCGGTGAATGTCAGTGACATAAAGAACAAATGAATCGATGGTAAACATAGTAGCTCCTGAACTGTTCAATTGGGTTTGCCGTGTTGGTTTCAGTTAACTCGGTTTTTGTGTTGAGCCCGGTTTGGGACCACAGCAATGTATCTAACCCCTGTGACAGTTTTTGTCAGTAGCGAATCACTTTATCTGCAATGCCTTCCATGTTCTGCCAATCTTTGATCAAGTCGTGGCGCGCATGCTGGTACTTTTGCTCAAGTATTTTCCATTCGGTAATTCTGTCGAGCCTGAAATTACGATACGCACTTCGCGTTTCACACCAAGCGACCAAGACATATTGTTGTTCGAATAAGCCAATCAACATTGGCCAAACGATTCTAGAGCTAATCTTAGCTTTGGCGTCTGTGTAATGAATCTCAGCTTTGTTCTGTTGCTTAATTGCGAACTTGATGTCCGACAGGTCAATGGTTAACTCTGCGACTTCAATGATTGAAGCAACACGCACGATATCTTCACTGCGTTTGGCCTGGTGGTCAGCAGGTAACACAGCAGAAATCTTGGCAATGGCATTTCTAGCTGACTCACTGAATTCCCCATTGGCTTGCTTCGCTACCCATTCCGCGCCAAGCCGTAACGCTTCCAATTCTTCCGTTGAAAACATCATCGGAGGGAGAGTGAAGGTCGGTTTTAACAGATAGCCAACTCCTGCTTCACCATCAATTTCAGCACCTTGTGCTTGCAACGTCACGATATCGCGATAAATGGTGCGAGTACTTACATTGAGTTCTATCGCCAAGTAGTCGGCGGTAACTGGGTATTTATGGCAACGTAATAGTTGGAGTAGGTCAAAGAGACGTTGGCTTCGGGACATAGGAAAACTCAGACGACAGAATGAACGATTAGATTAATGGATCAAAACTCGTAACGCTATTTAGGTTGTGAGAAATGGCGTGTTCTGCGCCTTTACCAGCCCTAAAGTTTGACACCTACCCGTTGAACTTATTCTCGTCTCTAATTCAAAACTTAGAGTTCACCATTCTCTAAATCAATGGGTTACGATGCGTGCTCTTACTCACACATATGAATAATTCAACCGGTTAGCTGGTTTCTTAATTTATTTTAAAGCGTAAAATATATCCCGCTTGCAAACCGCTTTGGCAACCAATTTGTTCGCCACGGTTTTTTACTTCCAAATTATAGGTTTCCTATGTTCAAGAAACTCTCGCTTAAAAATAAGCTGGCGATTTCAGCCAGTATGGCCATTATCCTGGGGGGGATTTTGGTCGAGGCATTGTCTTTTCGTGCTTCATTGCAAAGGTTGGATACAGAAGTTGAACAGCGTTTAGAGGGCGCATCGGCTTCTTACAATCAATATGTATCGGATTGGATCTTATCCAAAGAGCGTGCGCTTACTTCTCTTTCGAAAGAATCCAAACAAGAAAGCTTGGTGACTCATCTAAAACAGGTTCGTGACTCAGCTTCTTTTGATAATGTCTTCTTGGCATTTCCTGATGGTTCGCAAAAGAACGCGAACGGAGTAGTACTGCCGCCGGGCAATGATGATCCCCGTTTATGGGGGTGGTACACCAATGCGGTTGCGAACCCAAGCAAGGTGTTCATGGATAACCCAACGGTTGCTGCAGCAACTGGGGCGAACGTTGTTTCATTAGGAACAGCAATGCAACTGCATGGGCAACAGGTTGTGTTGGGTGCTGATGTAGAAATTACAGACATCTTAAACAGTCTAGAGCAGGTGATTCTTCCTGGTGAAGGTTACATGTTCATCGCGACCAACAAAGGCACGGTTTATACGCACCCTGACACTAAGTTACTGAACAAGAATATCAGTTCACTTGGGTTAAATTTCTCCGATGTACAAAAGGCTCTGACTAGCGGTAAAGACACTTCTATCGAGCTGAATGGCAGCGACTATGTTCTGTACGCACGTGCTATTGACGGAACGAGCCTGATTACAGTGAGTGTTGTTAATCATGACTCTCTGGTTGCACCGTTATTTGATGCAGTGATTGGTCAAGTTTTAGTGACACTGCTGGTCGTCATTGTATGTACCATACTGTTTAACCTTTTGTGTACTATTCTATTCCGTCCGTTGAACCACGTATCTCAAGCATTGGCGCAAATCGCGAATGGTAGCGGTGATTTGACTCAACGCATTCATGTAGAAAACCAAGATGAAGTGGGCGAGTTGGCTCATAACTTCAATACCTTTGTTGGAAGCTTACAGCAGTTGATTGGCCATATCCGTGGGCAGTCAGAACAGCTAAATAGCCAGTCAGAGCAAAGTACTCAACGTGCGAACCGTTCTGTGGATGAGCTTAACCATCAACAACAAGAAATCACAATGGTGGCAACGGCTGTAACGGAAATGGCCTGTGCAACTCAAGAGATTGCATCGCATGCTGAGCAAACAGCAAAAGCGGCACAAGACTCAGCGACAAGCACTAACAGTGGTCACGCTCTGGTCGTCGACACTAAAGGTTCTATCAATAACCTAGCCAATGAAGTGAACGAAGCAGGTAATGTGATCAGCGAGCTAAACAAGCATGCTCAAGAGATCTCGACAGTACTCGCCACGATTCAAGGTATTGCTGAGCAAACCAACTTGCTTGCTTTGAATGCGGCGATTGAAGCGGCTCGTGCTGGTGAACAAGGTCGTGGCTTTGCTGTGGTAGCGGATGAAGTACGTGTGCTTTCACAGCGTACCCACTCTTCAACAGAAGAGATCAAATCAACAATTGATATCCTGCAGCGCACAACGGCGCAAGCGGTTGAGCTTATGGAGAGCAGTTCTAAACTGGCGATACATTCAGTAGAAGATGCAGACAGAGCTTCGCATGCGCTTGAAGAGATCAATACTGCAGTTGCTTTGATCAGTGATATGGCGACTCAAATCGCGACTGCAGCTGAAGAGCAAACACACGTGACGGGTGAAATTACCCAGAACATTACGACCATTAAAGATGTCACTGACCACTTAGTTGTGGGCGCGCAGGACAGCTTAACTGAGTCGAACGAACTTAAGAGCCAAGCCGCTGGTTTAAGCGACAAAGTGGCGACTTTTAAGCTTGCTTAACTGTTTCATTCGCTGATGCCTGATCAGTGAGTAATCGGTAAGCAATAAGCCAAAGCGACGTAGATTACGTCGCTTTTTTTGTGGCGATTGTTAGATGGTAGAACAAGATAAGTCACTGACTCAATCGAGTAGGTGGTGGCACATTAGTTCAACAAAACTCACAGGCGATTCAAGCATTGGGGTATGCGACACGCCTTCAAGCTCAATAAGTTCTAATGATTTAAAAGCTCCCCATAACTCCAACCAAGTACTCAAAGGTGCGACACTGAAGTCGAGTGTGCCAATAGCAACAATAACTTCGAGCTGATTAACCTTAGGCAGAGTCGTTACATCTATATTGTCAAAGATATCCCCCCATAGCGCGTCAAGTAGTGCTGTATTGGTGTGTACTTGCTCCCAAAGGGGAAGTTCATTAAAGTTCGGAACCGCCCAGCGCATAGGGCTTAATCGATTACATAGATGGACAAACTTTTTATGTGGTTCTTTGTTTATGTCGTGTTCGAGCTTACCAATATTTTGTTTAAATAGGCGCTTTCGCTCATCTGACGCATGACTTTCCCAGTGTGAAAACTGTTTGGCTTTCATCTCTTTAGATAAGCTTGGTGATGCTCCAACAACCATAACCTTCTCAATATGAATATTGGAAGAACTGGCGAAGTGAAGAGCCATGTAAGCATGTCCGGAATGACCAAGAACACTGGCTCTTTGTATATTAAAACTCTCGCAGATAGCTTCGATATCGTCAGAGATAATATCTAAATTAATTATCTGATTACCTTTTCCCGTTAAAGCAAAGCCACGATGGTCTAGATATAGGCAGGTAAAGTAGTCGTGTAGCGCTTTCGGTATTACTCGCTTGTAGTAATCAACACTACCAATAATCAATAAGTTTGGTCCTTCGCCGTGTTGTTCGGCTTTAAGTTGATACCCATCGCGCTTGAAGATTATCTGGTTTTCAGTTTTCATCACTCTTAACTCACATCGTTTTTTTGAACCTTATCGCGATAGATAATCCTGATAAATAGGCTAATATGAGATTCAGTATTGGTGATATTGGGATAATAAGATTGGAAAGGATCGATAACGCTTGGTTAAACTCATTCCTTTGTGTGTATGAACAGAACAGCTTCATCAAGGCTTCGGAGCGCTTGTTAATTCCGAGCTCTACGGTAAGTCGTCATGTTCAACAACTTGAAAATGAGATTGGCAATAAACTGTTTTATCGAACTACCCGCAAGGTTACGCCAACCTCAGCGGGCGAGATTCTGTATGACGAGATAAGAGAGCCGCTTCGTCGCCTGAGTCAGACGTTGCAAAGCCTCACCATTTCAACTGAATCAGTAAAAGGAAGTATTCGCTTAAGCACGCCAGACGTTCCGTTCATTGGCGATGTTCTTGCTGATTTTGTGGTCGACTATCCCAATATATCTCTGTTCTGTGAACACAGTACGTCCATCGAAAGCGCACTCAACAGTGACCCAGATATCGTGATTAGCTTTGAGCGAGGATCGCTGGATGATAGGGATTGGATTTCTCGTCCTTTATGCCAATGGGAGAGCGTAGTTTTGGCTTCTCCAACTTGTTTGGAGGAACATGGAACACCAAGTAAAATTGAAGAGTTAAGAGTGTTGCCATGTATCTCTAGCTTTAAAGCTTTTGGTGGCAATCCTTGGGTATTTAGTGGGGCAAAAGACGACTCGAAGGAGCTGAATATCAAGTCAAACATTAATGTCGATGGTGGGTTTATTGCGAAAGCCGCTGCGATCCGCGGGCTTGGTTTTGTTGCTTTACCAAGAGAGTTTTGTCGTGAGGAAATAGAGCAGGGCACATTGGTTGAACAGCACTTGGATCACCAATTAGCGCCCTTGACGATATATATTCATTACCGTTCGATGAGTTATCACACACATCTAACTAAGCTGTTAGTCAACTTCATACGTGAACGAGTAAACTGATCGAGTTATTCAGCTTCTGAAAACTCTCTAAGCGCGCTCATTGCGGCTTCAGCTTTGTCTTTCTGAACGAAGATGTGGTCGTGATAAAAGCCAGCAATCACGTTGGCGCTAATGCCATATGAGCCTAGCTTGGTGGCAAAGGCTGCGGTTAGTCCAACCGCTTCTAGGCTCGAGTGTACCGATAAAGTGATCATGCTAAACACACCGTCGAAACTTAACTGCGCTTGAGTCGCCACTTTTTCTGTCAGCACCAAAGTTAACCCTTCTCTTTCTCGAAAGGTCGCGATTGGTTCGAGTTGAACATAATCTGCCAATCCCCCGTCTACAGTACAAAAAACGTAATCACCTTCAATGAGCTCTGGTGACATGGACTTTAGCAGAATGTCTAAATCGGTAATGGCGGTCATCGTCTTTTTCCCTGCGTAATCGCGTTTGTTTATGGTGTTGGATAGTGCAGCCAAGATAGAGGTAAGCTGTCGGCGAGTACAATTAATAATATTTATTCACTATAAGCACGACTAATCGTCTGTAATTTTAATTCTGTATTTTCCAGATTTTGCAGCGTTTTGATGTGTTATTTGTCAATAGTGAAGATCATTCCGCTTTCATACACCATTTTTATCTATGCATTCAACTTTTATTGAAATTAGAGCTTTTGATCAAATTATATAAATTGCGCTTGCATAAGCTTTTCAAAATAATTTGTTCCAACTCGAAGTTCCTAGTGAGATGAATATAAATTAATAAGCAACCTCATTGGTATTGTCTTAGGTTGAATTTGTAACACTGTTGCTTCACGTATTGAGCGTATAACGCTAGCTGTCTGCATTTTCGTGTTTGTCGTAGGTAACAACCAACAAACCTAAAATATCAAGGAACAAGCTATGTTAAAGAAAGTATTAAGTTGTTGTATTACAGCCACATTTGGTATTTATTCCGCATCAAGTCTGGCTCAAAGTTCTGTTATAAATTCTACTGAAAACTCACAACAACCTATTGCTCCACTGGTGTTGGCTTCATCAGATGATGCGATCACTGATCGCTATATTGTTGTATTGAAACAACCGCAGATGCTAATGAATGACGCGGCTGGATTACAGCAGTTCACTCAACAAACGGTAGGCCTCATGGCTAATTCGTTTTCAATCAAAACAGACGATGTTTTTGATAGTTCCATTATTGGCTTTGTGGCAAATCTAGACGCACTTCAATTAAAGCAACTCAGACGTGATTCTCGGGTGGAATACATTGAACAAGACCAAATACTCAGTATCGATCCTGTTGTTTCGAATGAAGCCGTTCAAAGCAACGCGATTTGGGGGCTAGACCGAATAGATCAGAGAAACCTTCCTTTGGATCGAAACTATAATGCTAACTTTGATGGCTCTGGCGTCACAGCATACGTGATTGATACGGGAGTTAATAACAACCATGAGGAATTCGGCGGGCGCTCGGTTTCTGGCTATGATTTCGTAGATAATGATGCTGATTCGAGTGACTGTAATGGGCATGGTACCCACGTTGCAGGAACGATTGGCGGCAGCCAGTATGGTGTGGCTAAAAACGTTAATATTGTTGGGGTAAGAGTACTTAGCTGTTCGGGTTCAGGAACCACATCCGGCGTGATTTCTGGTGTGGATTGGGTAGCACAAAATGCATCAGGGCCTTCGGTCGCCAACATGAGTTTAGGTGGAGGTCAATCCACTGCATTAGATAGCGCGGTGCAAGGCGCGATTCAATCTGGAGTGAGTTTTATGTTGGCGGCAGGTAACTCAAATGCCGATGCTTGTAATACATCACCAGCTCGTGTACCAAGTGGTGTAACGGTAGGCTCAACGACCAGCTCTGATTCGCGTTCAAGTTTCTCGAACTGGGGCAGTTGTGTTGACCTATTCGCACCTGGGTCTCAAATTAAGTCAGCTTGGTATGATGGCGGCTATAAAACGATTAGCGGAACCTCCATGGCGACGCCACATGTTGCCGGCGTTGCAGCCTTGTACTTACAAGAAAACAACGGCTTAACTCCGCTTCAGCTTACAGGGTTACTGAACTCAAGAGCCTCGGAGAATAAGGTTTCTGACACAAGAGGCACCACCAATAAACTGCTATATAGCTTGGCAGATAGTGGTTGTGAGCCGGATTGCGGTGGTCCAACACCTGGACCGGATCCAGATGGAAAGCTAGTCTCTGGCGTGCCGGTTAATGGATTAAGTGGCAGCCGAGGACAAAAGGATTACTTCTACATGGACTTACAACAGGGCCAGCAGCTAACAGTGGTCACCATTGGTGGCACAGGTGACGCGGATCTGTATCTACGTTTCGGAGATAAACCAACGCTTAGTACGTGGGACTGCCGACCTTACCGATCGGGCAACAGCGAGAATTGTACGGTGAATGTCACCCAAAGCGGCAGATATCATGTGATGTTGAACGCTTACTCGGCTTACAGTGGCTTGACGCTCCAAGCAAACTTTTAACTTTAGGTTTGAATCACAGCTTAAGGAAGCCAAGTTACTCACTAGTTTAGTCAGTTCAAAAGACTGGTAGCTAAAGCCCACCTTGTTGTGGGCTTTATTTTTGAGTCCTAATGTAATTCTTACTACTGTGTCGCCGTGTTATTTATGAGGACGTTGAGTTGCGACATTACCAGCTCTTAGACTGTTCCATATCGTCAGATAGGTGATCAATAAAGGCTCTTAACAGCGGAGTGACTTGCTTTCGCGTTCCGTAAACCGCGTGCACTCCAAGTGTTTTAGGTTGCCACTCAGGAAGTAATGACACTAATAGACCATCTTGTATCAAGCCTTCAACGGAAGGAAAGGGTAATATGCTGATCCCATTGCCTTTGAGTGTGGCAGAAAGCAGAACCTCAGAGGTGTTGGCACTGATATTTCCTTTAATCGGCACAGATTCCAATCCATTAGGACCATTAAACGTCCACGCGGTTTTACCAAAGTAACTGAATGACAGACAGTTGTGGTGCGCTAAATCTTGAGCGTTTGATGGCGTACCTTTCTCTTTTAGATATTGAGGAGATGCGCAAATCACCGAGCGACATTCACCTAGCTGCTTCGCGACAATATTCGGTGTTAGTTCGTTGGTAATGCGAATTGCCAAATCGATGCGTGATTCAACAAGATTGACTGTTTGATCAGTAGAAACGATATCAATTGAGACCTCTGGCCATTTAGCGATGAAGCGACTGATCACGCCCATCAGGAAACTATCGACAATGGAGTAACTGGCGGTAATACGCAGTTGGCCTTTTAAGTGTTCGTGGCTTTGGTTTCGAATACCCGCTAACGACGCTTCAAGGGCAAGCAACTCCCTTGCGACTTCAAGTGTTTCTTTACCCGCGTTGGTTAAGCTCAAGCTTCGAGTGGTTCTATGAAGCAAGCGCGTGTCCATCCAGCTTTCGAGTTCCCCCAAATAGCGCGTGACTTTGGTTCGAGATAGATCAAGGTGCTCTGCTGCTGCACTTAAACTGCCACGTTCAACGATGGTGACAAAGACGTTCATTGCCTCGAGTTTATCCATTGTTCTAATTACCCAATGATTTTTGAATCTAATCGCTACAAGAAAATCAGTATATGTCCGAAAATCGCAACAGTGAAAGTTAATTTGATGTCTATTTCATCTAAATCCAATCAAATAAGATGTTTGCACACTCAATGAGTTGGCAGGCGTTCAGCTCGAAATAACGGAATCAAGCTATGAAAAAGTTATCTAAAATCCTTCTATCGAGAACCGCGCTTTTAGGATCGATGAGCCTAGGAGCAATGTTGGCAGCATCGAGTGTTGTCTCTGCTGCTGAACTAAACATCACTCATTACAATCCGGGTGAAAACGCGATATTCCCCGCAAGCTCTGTGTTGGTAGCTGGTGAGAAGGAAGTGATTTTGTTTGATGGGCAATTTAGCGTCGCAGATGGGCAAAAGCTGGTGGATCAAATCAAAGCGACTGGCAAAGAGTTGTCGATGGTTTATATCAGCAGCGGCGACCCAGATTTCTACTTTGGCTTAGAACCGATTGTGGCGGCGTTTCCAAACGTCGAGATCGTAGCTAGTGAAGCGGTTGTTGCACATATCAAACGCACTAAAGATGCAAAGCTCGAATACTGGGGCCCAATCTTAGAAGGCAACGCACCGTCTAAAGTCATTGTTCCAACCGTGCTTAACGACACCACGCTGAGCATAGAAGGTGAAACTATCGAAGTGAGAGAAATCAATACACATCAAGCTTACCTGTGGGTTCCATCTGAAAAGACCGTGTTTGGTGGAGTGTCGGTTTATAGCGGTGTGCATGTATGGATGGCAGATACTGCATCGAACGAGATTCGTAGCCAGTGGGCACAATCATTAGAGCGCATGAAAGCACTTGAGCCTGAAGTTGTCATTCCGGGTCACTACTTAGGTGAAATGCCAACGGGTACTAATGGCGTTCAATTTACATTGGATTACGTGGCTGATATTGAAAAGGCGTTATCAAGCACAAGCAATCCAACGTCTGTAGATATCAGTGATTACATGAAGACAGCTTACCCGCAATTTAAGGTAACGGAAGGCGACCTAGAACTGGGTGCTAAAGTGTTAAGCGGTGAGATGGAGTGGCACTAAGTTCATTATCTCGGTTGTATCTCAGAAAAGCTTGAAGATTGTGTGCTAGATTTAAGTTGATACACAACTGGAGATATCGATGATCTGGCTTTCGGTGAAGGTACTACAGATTGGACTTGTCTACGGATACAGGAAGTATCAAAAAACGAAAAGAGCGCCAGTTTAGGGGCTCTTTTTTTGTTTTCCAAGTAAAGCCATTTTATGTTGAGTAGGATTGAAAGAAATGGCGTATTTGTCCGGTTTAATAGTCAGTATCTAAATTGACTCTGAAATGTCACATCATCAATAAGCGAATTTATGTTGAAAATCGAACCCATTACCCCTCACATCGGTGCTCGTATCCATGGAGTCAATCTCGCAACATGCAGTGCGACTGAACTTGATGAGGTTTATCAGGCGCTTGTAACCCATCAAGTAATTTTTCTGGATGATCAAATCCTTTCGCCAGAGCAGCATCTGGTGATTGCAGAGCGATTTGGACAACTCGAACCTGCGCATCCTTTCTTTCCTCGCGTGGAAAGTGCACCTCAGGTCAGTGTGATTGAAACAACGCGGGGCAATGCTCCGATGGAAAGTTATTGGCATACCGATTTAACGTGGCGTAGCCTGCCATCTAAAGCTTCTTTGTTGCATGCCCAACATATTCCAAGCGTAGGCGGGGATACGATTTGGTGTTCGATGACCGCAGTGTTTGATTCATTAGATGAAGGTATGAAAGCAAAGCTGAGATGCTTATCGGCGACTCATTCGCTGGTGGCTTTTGAGGGTATAGAGTCGGATCAGATTGAGCTTGATTGGCATAAGTCGTTAATTAAAACCGCACAGGAAAATCCACCAGTAATCCATCCTGTTGTTCAGAGCCATCCGGAAACAGGTAAAGAAACACTTTATATCAATGAGCAGTTTACTCGTTATATCAATGAACTCGACCGACAAGAGAGTGATGTTTTGCTTAACCAACTGTTCGCAATTGCACGACGCCCTGAGTTTCAAGTTCGTTTCAAATGGGACAAGGGATCAATAGCGATATGGGATAATCGAGTAACTCAGCACTATGCTGTGATCGACTACAGCGATACCCCAAGAAAGATGCATCGCGTTACAGTGACATAATGGTAAGTAAGAGGGGGAATTGGTGTAAGCGCTAACGGACAAATCTTAGGAACTCATGTTTAGTGTCTGAATTAGAGTATAAAACTGAGACTTCATTCATCTTAGTCAATAATTAAAACAAAAGCGTTGATACATATTTGATTGAAACCTCACTGCTCGGAGGTGATGTGTAATATAATCGAGGCCAAAATATAAGAATAAAAATCAAACCATAGAATTAGTAAACGTTAGGGCTTAGAGAATAAAGAATTTCGTATGAACGCTATTCGTAAAGTTTATCAGTACGCAGAACCAAACCTTACTCTCGTGGGTTGGATGGGCTTTGTCGGCTTCCCAATTTACTACATAGTGTGGGAGTTCTTGTTCCCTCAACCTTATGAAAACTTAATGCTGCGTCTGTTTTGCTCAGTGTTATTTTTCGGCATTATCTATCGCAATCGTGTCCCATTTGAATGGCGAAAATACCTTCCGGCTTATTATCAAGTTGCAGTAACTATCTGTTTGCCAGGTTTCTTCTTCTACATGCTACTCATGAATAATTGGTCCAACGTTTGGGTTATGTCATTCATGTCGGCCATTTTCCTCCATATTTTATTAGTGCACGTGACAAGAGTGATGTTTGCACAAACCTTTGCCGGTATTGGGATGGCGACCTTGTGCGCTTGGATTGCACAAGGCTTCTACCTAGAACTCACAATGGATTGGACGCATGTGCCAATCTTTTTGTTTATCTACTTATTTGGCAACTTGTTCTATTTCCGCAATCAGATGGAACACGAGAATAAGGTGTCGTTGGCGAAATCTTTTGGAGCCGGTATCGCGCACGAGATGCGAACCCCCCTGAGCGGTTTGTTGACCTCTATTGATGTTATGCAGTCCATATTGCCGAACCCTAAAAGTGGTGATCACAAAGGGCAATATGCTTTAAGCAACGAAGAAGTCATACAGTTACGTGAAGTGGGCGATGAAGCGATGGAGATCATTCACTCAGGTAACGAGACGATTGACCTGTTACTGACTTCAATTGATGAAAACCGAGTATCTCGATCTACCTTCAAGAAGCATTCAGCTCAAGCGGTGATTGAGGGTGCGATAGACAGCTTTAACTACAAGCGTTCAGCCGATAAATCAGCAATATCTTTAGACGTACAGAGTAACTTTGATTTCTTGGGTAGCGACACTTTGTTGAAGTACGTGATGTATAACTTGTTCAAGAACGCATTCCACCATCGCAGCCCTGAAGATTTTCATATTCATGTCACTATGTGTAGTGATGAAGTGGCCAATCAAATAATGGTTACCGATAACGGATCAGGCATCTCAAATGATGTGATTCGACGCATTTTCCAGGACTTTTATACTACTGGCCAATCGGGTAATTACGGCTTAGGTTTGCCATTTTGTCAGAAGGTAATGCGCTCGTTTGGTGGTGAAATTAAATGTCAGTCTGAAGTGGATCAATGGACACAGTTCACGATGACTTTTCCATCGTTGTCTTCCCATTCGGTGAAAGAAATCAAGAGTGAACTGACTAAACTTAAGACTGTGCTAATGGTGAGTGATCAGAAAGTTCTCACCAATAAAATGACTGAGGTAGCCCGTTTTATGGGTTTTGAGCTCACGGTGTTGGATGTAGCATCAGCGCTTAAAAATAAGGAATACCAGTTCGAATTCGACTTGATATTCGTTGACATGGAGAGCTTGGATTTAAGAGCAAGTTGCCTCGATAGGATTGAATCTTTACTTTCATTCACTGAAGCTCGAATCATCTATTTGTATGAACATCACCCAATTAAACGTGTCCGAAACGTTGCTTTTGAACCTATTTGGGTGGAAACACAAGTTTGGCTACTGAATACCAAGGCGACCATTGAACGCTTACTTTTCGACTCCAACTATGTGATGCCATCAGTTTCTGTAAAACCGTTAGAAGCTACCAATAAGCGCACGATCATGGTGGTCGATGATAACGAATCTCTGCGCCGATTTACCGCGATGTTATTGGAAAAGCAGGGCTTTGATGTTGTGCAGAAAGAAGATGGCCAACAAGCATTAGACGCGTTGGATAGCGACGAGATCGACTTGATTCTGATGGATATCGAAATGCCCATCATGGATGGAGTGGAAGCTTCACGCCGAATTCGAAGTGCTAACAAAGCATACTCTTCAGTGCCAATTATTGCTCACACAGGTGACAGCTCGCCAGTCACTTTAGAGAAAATGGAATCGTCAGGCATGTCAGACTTTATCGTCAAACCGGCAGATAAAAACCGACTGTTCGACAAAATTGCTCACTGGATTTGATTTGTTGCACCGTCCGGTTATCCAGCTGAGCTAGATGAATAGATGAATAGATGAATAGATGAATAGATGAATAGATGAACATAAGAAAAGAGCTCAGCAATTCGCTGGGCTCTTTTTGTATCGCGACATGATAGCGTCCATTCAGTCCTGCCGTTTATATTGCTTATCGGAAGGGGTCTTATCTTTCAAAGAATCCTGTTGTGTGAATTGCCCTTACAATCACACGAACTCTAATTCCGGATGATTGTACGCTTCATGACAAACGGTGAGCACATGGTCAATATCTCTTGGTGTCATGTCGGCATTGACCGAAAAGCGGATGATGTTTTTGTTCTTGCCCGTCGCGGGGCGGCAGAAAACCGCACCGAATACATCTCGTTCTTCGAGGAAATCACGAACACGTTCGGTGTTTCTTTCACTACCACACTCTAGTGCCACGATTTGAGACTCGCTGCGGATGTTAAAGCCAATCCGTTTGAGACCGGTAGTAAGCGATTTAGCGCTTTTGAATAAGGCTTCTCGTTTGTCTTCTGCGCCTTTTATTACCTCTAATGTTTTCTCTAAACGAACCACCTCTTGTGGTAACACGGTCGAGCTGAAAATAGCTGGATACGCGACAAAAGGTAAGGTTTCTGAAAGCTGCTTCGGCCCAAGAATAGCGCCTGCACGATAAGCAAAGGTTTTAGCCAAACTGACGGTAATGAAGTCGACTTGATTAGTGAGACCCAATGCGTGAACTAAGCCAGCTCCATTTTCACCATGCGTACCCAGTGAATGCGATTCATCAACGACGACGGCACAATCAAATTCCTGCGCCATTTCGTAGATGTCGCGTAGTGGGGCGATGGTGCCGATTGTGCTGTAAACCGAGTCGACCACAATAACGCCTGAGCCGTGGCGCTCTAACTGTTTGCGCAGGTGATTCATATTGTTATGCATAAACGGGTGGGCGAGGGCGCTTGCAGCGCGAATGCCTTCCCAAAGCGACATGTGTGCAAAGAAGTCAATGTACACCGGTGTGCTCGGTGGGCAGATGGTTTGCAATAGCCCAATATTAGCAGCCCAGCCAGACTGAGAAAGCAAACAGCTCTCCATTCCGACATAGTTCGCGAGCTCAGTTTCGAACGCAGGTTTAGACTGCACATCTTGTAAGAAAATTGCAGACATCACCACGTTGTCATCGTGTTCACTGATCGCCGCTTGGTGAGCTTGTTGGATCGGCTTGTTGTGTGACAGCGCTAGGTAATCATTGCTCTGCATGACAACAGCGTTGGGCTTAGGTCGTTTGCCCAAAACCAAATGCTTTTGGCTTTGGTTCTGGGTAATTAGGTCTTGAATATAGAAGTTCAAGCGTTCTTCGATAAAGGAAGGTAGTGGTTTGGTTTTTGTTTTATCACTCATAATAGTTCTCTTCAAATACAGGAAAACGCCAGCGCTGACGGCTGTATATTGACGATTAAAAGTGAGGTGTCATTAGCCAAGTTGCATATTTTTGTGCGTGCTTGCAAACTCAGTATTTAAGGGTTTTGAGGCGAGTGATTTTCCTTACGGTTCGGGGCTTTAACCTAGTTCAGATGGGAATAATAACCTTCTTTTTTATGATAAAAGGCTATTAAAATTCGGTGCTCGAATGGCTATGAAAAGGTCGATTATGAAAAGCTACGGTGTGCTAGCTTTGTTTATTACCTAGCACGTATTAGCTATGAATTAGCACGTATTACCTATGAATGTGAATCAGTTCTATTAAGTCGTCCAATTGCTGTTTGGCTTTCCCCTCTAACGAGTAACCAATATTGATGCGTAAGCAATTGCTGTAAAGGTCGAGAGTGCTGAACAGGTGTCCAAGCCTGATATCAATGTTCTGGTCGGCAACTGCCTGAGCAAAGGTTGATTGGTTCAAGTTGGGTATTTGCAGCCAAAGTACCATGCCACCTTGTGGGTTACTTATCTTCACATCTTGAGGAAGATGCTGAGCTAAATAGCTTAGGTATTGCTGGCGTAATGAAAGGATTTGAGCACACCTTCTTCGAACGTGTTTTGCGTATTGACCAGATTCGATAAAGTCAGCAACCGCAAGCTGAGTCGGCAGGGCAACGCCATAGCTTGCTGCAGAAAACTGAGCCTTGTATTCGTTGATAAACCTACCCGGTAAGCACCATCCTAATCGGTAGCTCGGTGACAGGCTTTTCGATACTGATCCACACCATAATACATAGCCGCCTTTGTCATAGTATTTTGCTGGCAGTGGCGTGTGTGAGGAATAAGAAAGCTCCAGATACACATCATCTTCAATGATCGGCACTCGATAGTGATTCGCTAATTCAGCCAGTTTCTGCTTTTGAGTGGCTGACATGTTGATCCCTTGAGGGTTCATATGAGAGGTACAAAAGATCGCGGCATCCACTCGTTTATTCTTCAAATGTGCTTCCAGTTGTTGCAAGTCGACACCATCATCTAGAGACGGGATCTCGATGATTTTTCGCGACATTTGTCCGAGCAATTCCAGAATACCGTTGAAACAAGGAGAGCTAATCGCAATGGTGTCGCCTTCTTTGGTACACGATTCAAGTGCAGCTTTAATCGCCGACATGCAGCCAGCCGTAATCACCATCTCTTCAGGTGAAAAGTGAACATCGAGCTTGGCAAAATGAGTGGATAATGCCTGTCGTAACATCGGCTCACCTTGTGTATCTGGGTAATGGTTGAGCCTGTTGCTCATACGCCTAATAGCGCGGCGGAAACTACGCTCCAGTTCTACAATCGATTGTTCATCATTGGTGGTGCTAGAGACCCCTAAAGGCCCATTGATTGAGTTGTGAGTCGAAGAAGTTTGCTTGACGCTCGACACCTTACTCTCAAACTGTGCCCACTCTGGGGTTGAGTGAGCAGGTTTATGAGGAGAAACAAAATACCCTGCTTGCGGTCGAGAATGGATCCAACCTTGTGATTCTAATTCTTGGTAGCAGCTCACCACGGTCGACATGCTGATCGCCTGTTGCTTGGCCAATTGACGAAGCGAAGGCATGCGTCCGCCTTCCGGTCTTTTGCCTGTTCCTATTTCATCGATAAATTGATTGGCTAGCTTTCTGTAGATGCTCATTGTCACGACCGTTATTAACTGTACTGGTTTTTATTATGAAAATTGTATCTGTACTGGTTTTATTGTTCAAGGGATACTCATTCAAAACAAAGGAGGGGTGAGTATGAAAAGAAATGATTTGTTGTTAGCGGTATTCGTTATGGCAATTTGGGGGTTTAATTTCTCGATGATCAAAATGGGTGTGACCAACGTTCATCCATTATTGGCCACTGCTGCGCGTTTTTCGCTAGCGGTGATTCCGGTGATATTTTTTGTGGCGAGACCTAATGTCGCTTGGCGCTACTTAGTCAGTTATGGCTTTGTGTTCGGTGTGGGAATTTGGGGTATGGCTTCATGGTCGATTACTGCGGGTTTGTCTTCGGGGCTTTCATCGGTCTTGCTTTCAACCAACGTATTAATCGGCATGGCGGTTGGCGTGTGGGTGTTCAAGGAGAATGCTTCCGTTCGTAAATTAATGGGTGCGATGCTAGCCATGTGTGCGTTAGCGGTGTTGGTTTCCGCAGCAACGGGCAACGTGACACTCAAAGGTGTTATCTTGATTATGATAGCGGCATGCAGTTGGACCTTGATGGGCGTGATTGTTAAGGCATCTAAAACCACTCAGGCTTTTGCATTTAATGTGTGGGGGATGCTGTTTGCTCCGGTGCCATTGGTGTTGTTTGCCGTGATGTTACACGGTGACCAAATTATCTGGCAGGGTATTGAACAATGGGATTGGAACACGACGATTGCGGTGCTGTATCAGGCTTATCCAACCACGCTATTTGGTTATTGGGTGTGGAATAAGCTGCTAATCCAATACCCGTTAAGCACGACAGCGCCGTTAACCTTGCTAGTGCCAATATTCGCGTTGATAAGTGGTTACTTTATGTATGACGAAGTATTGTCAGTCGCTCAAGTTGTTGCATCTGTACTGTTTCTAATCGGTATCGGTTTGATTGTGAAGCCTGCTAAGGCTTCTAATACTCAAGCTACAACGAAACTCGCAGAACAAAAGTGATTGATAAGCGGGCAGCATTCAATGAAACGGATAGAGTTCAAATGCTTTGAATAACAAATAAGGCCTCGCATTTGCGAGGTCTTACTCTATGTCGAAGAAGTGAAGTTACTTAAAGCATCAATTAACAGCACTCTATTCACTTGCTCTCAATTAACTAGCTCTTAATTCAGAACTCTATTAACTAAGCGATCAGGTAACTAAGCGATCAAGTAACCATACACTTGAGCAATTGGCACTCTAGGTCTTCATCTATTTGGTACCCGATCACTTCAATTCTGGTTTCGGCACACTCATCGAGCTCTGATTCCGTCAAACCATCTTCTGTTAAGTTGTAGCCGAAGATACCACTTGGGGTAATGAATACCGCTTTCATTCGCTCTGCTTTTAATCCAACTAAAAAGTGTCTCAAACGCTGGTGGTCAAACAATTTCTCTGCTGAGAATCGCCAACCAACGCTTTCAAAACCTTCACCTTGGTTGGTCGCTTTGATCATGCCGCTTTCTGGCATCGGTAATTCTGAAGCGAGCGGCTTTTCTTGTTTATGGGCGTGGTGTTGATGATGGTGATGTACTTGTTGACCGAAGAAACTAGTGTCTCCTTCGAACTCTTCAAAAGGGATCTTTCCATGATGAGCGAAGACCAACTTGGTATTCGGGTGACAAATCTCGGTGACGTAATCAGCCAGTGCTTCGGCGTCGCCATCTTGATATAAGTCGACCTTGTTACCAACCACCGTATCGGCAATAGAGATTTGCTGATTGAAGGTATCGTGATTTGAGTAGCGAAAATCAGAGAGCTTACGCGCATCGACTAAGGTGACGTTCTTCTGTAGTGACAGGACTTTACGGTAGTGCTCAGAAGACAAAACTTGCAGCACTTCTTTAGGGTGCCCAAGCCCTGTTGGTTCGATTAACAAGCGATCTGGTTTGGCTTCGGTAAGCAGTTGATTGAGTGCGATTTGCATCGGTAAACCTGCGGCGCAACACATGCAACCGCCAGGTACTTCACGAATGAACACTTGTTGTGTGGTCTGGTTGCCTTGAATCAAGCTACCATCAACGCCGATTTCTCCAAACTCATTCACTAGCACAGCCCAGCGTTCATTTTCTGGTTTGTTCTTCATTAAGTTGAGAATCGCAGAGGTTTTTCCTACTCCCAGGAATCCGGTAATAATGTTGGTTGGAATGCCTAACATAGGTGACTTATCAGAGCTCATTGGCAATTCTCCTATAGCCTTGAACTAGGGTGTGGTTGGCTGAAACCACAGACTCTGAAAATGCAGAGTATTCGGGTGGCACTTTTGAGATGCTATTTAAATCAAACCCTGACCCTATATTGGTCATTGGTGGCACATGGAAGCTTTCCGGTAAATCGAGCCCATCTACCACACAGTTGTGGCGAATCACGCAACCTTTACCAATCACAGCATTAAATACCACCGAGTTGAAGCCAATAAAGACATCGTCACAGACTTCACAAGGACCATGAATGATGGAGCGGTGAGCGATAGAAGAGCGTTCTCCGATGGTAACCGCTGCTCCTGCTTTAGAGTGAATAACCACACCATCTTGAATATTGGTGTCGCGCTTAATCACAATCGCTTCCATGTCACCTTGTTCGTTAACCTCGTCGGCACGAATGACGACGTAGGGGCCGATAAACACGTTATCTTCAATGATGACTTTGCCACAGATGATGGCAGTCGGATCAATGAAGGCGGTTTCGGACACGTTTGGCATATGGCCGCTAGGGTTTCTTCTTAACATATTGAGCTCTTTTATTTTTTCGTAATGCCACTGGGCATACCACCATTGATGGCTCTGGGCATTTATGTATCGACGCATTCATCGCATACGCAGCTGATCTCTAACTGCGGGCTTATTACGGTGAAGCCTTCTTGCTTTGCGTGAGATTGAAGATCGCGAATAATGGAAGGGGCGATGGTTTGCTCGCTGATTTTGTCGCACTTAGAGCAAATCAAAAATTGCGGGATACCGTGTTCATGATCGCAAAGGATATGGTCGCAAAGTATGTACTTATTGGAGACTTTTAGTTTGTGCGCTAAGTGCTGCTCTTCGAGAAATTCTAATACCCGGTAAACCGACATCGCTTGAACGTGTTGATCAAAGTGTTCCTTACAATATTCAACGAGTTCATACGCAGACAGCGCTCTGTCGGCATGAACCAGTGCACGCAGTATCAACAGTCTCTTAGCGGTAAACTGTTTTCCGTTTGTTTTACAGCCATATTTTACGTGCTCGATGATCGCTTCGATGTCTCTCATTCAATCCACAAAATCAGTGATAATATAGAGATGTTATAACATAACAATTGATTATGGAAAACAAACTAGTTACGGAAAAAAACTTTTTGCTTTGTCGTTGTTTAGGGGTACTACTCAGGGTGTTCGATATATTCTGGGTTAGGTACGCGGTGGGGAGGTTCACTAAGCAGTAATAGGGAAGAGATTACTGCGGGATAATAAGCGTGTTGAGCTGTTCCTAAACCAAGTTTACTGGCTTTTTGAGTGTTGGGTGGAAAATACCCTTGGCACCCATATCGACAATGGCATAGTCGTTTAACCCTTCGGTCATTCGACTGCGTGATTGGCTGAGTTTTACGGTCTTTAACATTAATTTTTCAAGTTTAAGGTTGTAGTCTTTAAATTCTTCTTCGGTCAGCCTAAATTTGGTCGTAATAAAGTACGCTTGTTTGTTGTCAGCACTAATATATTGCACCGCTTGTTTCAGTGCATCGATGACTTGATTCTTGAACGTCGCGCTAAATCGAGCGTGTTCAGAGAAAGCCGTATTTGAAGGCACAATGACATGGAACTTTAAGTCGAATAACATCGCAATCAGTTTTAGCTGTTCAAGCTTTCTTAGGTAGATATGCAGTGAAGGTTTGTTTAAGTCAAAACGAGCCATTAACTGTTGAGCATTTGTCCCTTCATTAACGATCTCTTGAAAAATAGTAAACAACGCAGGCTCTTCACAAAAGGCCGCATCTTGTTCATCAGTAAATAGTGAGGCTGAGGCCAATGATTCTTCTGCCTCAGAGAGAATTGCGGATAGAGGGCGTTGAATTAATTCGCATATCTTTTGTAACTTTAGAATGGAAAGCGATTGGTGGCCATTAAGAAGCCGTTTGATACTCACTTCAGACATTTCAGTGAACTCTGAAATCTCTTTATAAGAGATGCCTGTCTTCTTTAAATGCCGTTTTATAGCGCTACAAATTTCTCGGTTGAGCGTATCCATCACTTTATCCTGTTACTTATTTATACCCTCAAGGTATCACATAGTGTCACTTTTGTTATTTGTTTTGAATGGGAAGAGGCTATTAGCGATACTAATTTAGATGGTTAATACTACTTTGAGAGATTACGATGGATTTGGGATTAGATAATATCAATGTTGTTGTTACAGGGGGCTCGAGCGGAATTGGGGCGAAAATAGTGGAAGGGTTTGCCAACGAAGGAGCGAACATTTGGTTTTGTGGTCGTTCTCAACATCGAATCGACAGGTTGTATGAGCTGCTCGGAAACACGGCGGAGCGAGTTGTTGGCAAGGTCGTTGACGCCCATGATCCGGCTCAAATGAAAGCTTGGATTGCGTCTATTCCTCGCATAGATGTTTTTGTTCCTAACGTGAGTGCACTTTCTGATGAGTGGGAAGATGTACTGCAAAAGGACATTAGTGCAACGCAGCATGCCATTACGTTGGTTTTACCCAAATTGCTTGAATCGGATTACGCAGCAATAACCTATATTGGATCGAAAGCGAGCGGATATACCGCTTGTCACGCTAATGCTTATGGGGCAGGGAAGGCCGCACTAGCCCATTACATGAAATCTCTGGCTTTGACCTACGTCCGTAAGGTACGGGTTAATACCGTTTCACCTGGAGATACTTATATTGCTGACGGCCTTTGGGGTAAGTGTAAGCGAGAAAAGCCTGAGACCTTCCAGAAAGTCCTCGAAAGAAACCCAATGGGTCGATTAGCAAACCCTGATGAAGTTGCCAACGTGGTGACCTTTATTTCTAGTCCTGCTGCGAGTTTTGTTTCTGGGGCAAACTGGTACGTAGATGGAGCATCGACCAGCCATGTTCAATACTAGCTGTATCGGCTAGGTTGTTTATGCAGAGGTGAGCTTTATTATGTTAACTTCTAAACAAGTAACTCCGTGGGAAGCGTAACTCAGTAAGGTTTTATCCAGGCTAATTCGAATTAAATGCTGAAATGATACAAATCTCATATTTAATAACGCTTATTTAATAACCTCTGTTGAGTTCGATATCAAATCAAGTGGCTGATTTTATTGGGTATCGGAGAAAAGTCTCAAAAATTATCATTTAGGTCTCTAAAGTATTAAATTCTATTTTTAGTCAATTAATAGGAGTGTTGTTCTATTTGATGGTGGTTAGGTAGATGTTTTTTAGCCATATATGTGACTTTACAAGCGACTTATCTTTCTGATTTGAAAGAATAATTAAATAGTTGAGATAAAAAAGTTGGCGAAAATCAGAAGCTTGGCATACACTTTCCTTGTAAATGACCTTATCTCATTGATTGAATAGGGTAAATGCTTTGGCGCTACTGGCGATGGTAGCAATGTATAACATAGCTTTGAGGAAAGTTTTATGGCACTCACTAAAGCCGATTTGGCTGAGAACCTGTTTGAAACACTCGGATACAGCAAGCGGGATGCCAAGGAAACGGTTGAAGTGTTTTTCGAAGAAGTTCGTAAGGCACTTGAAAATGGCGAACAGGTAAAACTGTCTGGTTTTGGTAACTTTGATCTTCGTGAGAAAAACGAGCGACCTGGTCGTAACCCGAAAACTGGTGAAGACATTCCAATTTCTGCTCGACGTGTTGTTACTTTTAGACCGGGACAAAAACTAAAGGCCCGAGTCGAGAATATTAAAATCGAGAAGTAGCCAAGCAATAGACCACGCCTAGCGTGGTCTTTTTGTATCTGCATAGAGTCTAAGCTAAACGCATTTCTTTAACTTTGAGTAATCTTTCTCAAACTCTCAAACTCTCAAACTCTCAAACTCTCAAACTCCATCTTCTTTTTGTTCCCCGTAACGATCTTACTTTAGATGCGAAAACAGAGAGTAGGGCTCTGCCTTTGAATCTTCAATCTAAAGGGCTTGTTGAACCTTACTTGCGATCTCTTCAGACACCCAAGGCTTCCAAACTTCTGGAGAGCTTTCTAAGAAGTAATACATAGCTTCTTCTGCATCTGCTTGATTGTCTTCCATCCAAGCTAACATCTGGCTCATTTTCTGATTGGTGAAACCACGTTTCTGGAAGTATTCGTAGGCAAGAGGCTGGCTCGTTGCGAAGCTCTCCGTTGTTACCGTGTGAACCGGCGCTGGTGGGAACATCGTCACTTTAGGTGATTCACAGTCAGGCTGAGTAGTGCAGTTTCGAAATTCCTCGACGTCTATACCGCTACCAAAATCAACTTTAACCATCTCATACTTACCTAGCGCAGGCGTAGGTGACCAGTAATACCCAAACCATGCTTTTTTGCGTTCGTAAGCTTTCGCTATCGTACCAGCTAAAGCGGCACCTGAGCCGGGATCAACCATTTCAAAATTGTGATCTTCTAACTTAAGCGCATCAAACAGGTGGCCGGAGGTAATCTGACAAGTCCAACCTGCAGGGCAGCTGTAAAACGCAAACTTCTCATCATCTTCTGGGTGTTCAAACAGCTTTGCGTTTTTAATCACACCTTTAATTGTTGTGAGCTCTGGATACTGTTCAACAAGGTAGTTCGGGACCCAGAATCCTTCTTCACCCCCATTAACCAGCGACTTACCTGCATAGCGTAACCGTTTATCCGCTACGCCTTTATCGAGTGCTTCTTTGATTCCGTTTGTCCAAAGTTCGGGCGCGACATCTGGCTGACCTTTTTCGATCATAGAGGTACCCGTTGGAACGCTATCTCCGGGGATAAGTTGTGCGTCGCAGCCATAACCTTCATTAAGAATAAATTGGTCTACGTGTGCTATTAGGCTTGCCGAGTTCCAGTTCATATCAGCTATCGTGAACTCACCACACTCATTGGCATGAGAAGGTAACGCTAGAGCGGAGAGCACGAAAATCGCAGATGTTTTGATTTTCATATGACGAAATCCCTTTAATTGTCAGATGGTTGAAATTGTATCTAAGCAAAAAAACTTAAAGGGATAAAGAGCAATCACCCAGATATTTGTGACTTATTTGAACTGACTACGGTCGGTCTGTTTCTGAGTTAGATGAGAGGGGTTGGAATAAAAGATAAACCACACATTTAAAATGGACAGCTAGGCAGTATGTATTCAACGCGCCTTATTTGTTTTTGAAATCCGTTCAGTGAGATTGAACATAGGTTAAATCTAATTGAATTTAAATCACTCGAGTGATTTGCTGTAATGCGCTCAATAAACAGCCAGTTAATCTATTTTGTTGATCTAAATCTAAGGAGAAGCTTTGCGTAAGTCCGCTTTAGCTTTGATGTTACTCTTTTTATCGACTGTCGCTTCGGCAGCGGAGTACCAGCAACTCGCCAATATGTGCATTGCTTGTCATGGCAGTAACAACGACACCTCGTTTCCCTCTATCCCTAACCTTAAGTGGCAAAACCAAGTCTACCTTACTGAGCAACTGACTGACTTTAAAAGTGGTAAGCGTGAGGACAAAACGATGTCCAAAGTCGTGCAACTATTGTCAGAAGAAGACATCAAGAAGTTAGCCAATTACTTTTACCAACTGAACAACACAGGGTCACCACAATGAGTTTAGATAGAAGACAGTTTCTTAAAGCCGCGCTTTCAGCAACCGCAGTATCTGCATTGCCGGTGTCGTGGGTATTTGCCGCGAATCGCCCTGAAGGTTTAGCTGCACTGGACATCAATGCATTAACGTGGGCAAAAGCTGAAGATCTACCGGATTACTACACCGTTTTAAATACCAACCCTTTGAATGCGTATCCGCCAGAAAGTATGCTTGCGCCTGCTGTGACTCCTGCAGATGTTCCTTTTGTTCGTTGGAATGGCTTGATGCCAGATTTTACGGAGATGGACCCAGAGACTTGGACCTTCGAAGTGAAAGGTGAATCGGTAAAAAAGAGAAAAACCTATACGATCGCAGAGTTGAAATCGAAGTTTAAGCATCACACGCAAAGCCTTGTGTTGGAGTGTGGTGGTAACAGCCGTAATAACTTCTATCCAAGCACCAAAGGCAATCAATGGAGCAATGCTGGCGTCTATTGTTCACAGTGGACAGGTGTGTTGCTGAGTGATGTGCTTAAAGACTGTGGAATTAAAGATGATGCGGTTTACGTCGGTAACCATGGCTTTGATAAGCACTTGAGTGGTAAAGGTGAGGCGATTTCACGTGGCGTTCCCATTGCAGCTGCGATGAACGATAACGCGTTAATCGCATGGGAAATGAATGGCGAGCCGATCCCTTATCTTCATGGTTACCCGCTACGAACGGTATTTGGCGGCCGACCGGCTTCTGTTTCTCAGAAATGCACGACTGGCATCAGTATTCGAAATAAGATCCATGATGGGCACAAGATGGCGGCTCCTGCCTATCAAGTGCCTAAGAACCCAATCGCTCCGGGTGAGAAAGTAGATAACAAAGATTTCCGAATCATTGAAGAGATGATCGTTAAATCGTTAATTACTTCGCCAAAGAGTGGCACTGAGTTTACGTTAGGTAAGAAGGTCAAAGTCAGTGGTCATGCTTGGGCTGGCTTGAGAACCGTTGAGAAGTTGCAAGTGAGTTACGATTACGGAACTACTTGGCATGATGCGAAGCTGAACAAGCCAGTAAATAAGGGCGCGTGGCAACAGTGGGAAGCTGATTTAGACCTTCCTACGATTGGTTATTACGAGATCTGGGCAAAGGCAACCGACAGTGAAGGGGATAGCCAGCCAGTCGTACAACCGCAATGGAACCCTAAAGGTTATCTGTTCAATGGTTGTCACCGTATTGCTGTAAGAGTGTCGTGATGCCATCTATTTCCAATAAGCCTAATTATGGCCGTTCGAAACAAGTCAATTTGATTGATGGCCTCTCATTTCATGCAGACTCCACTCCTGTCAGTCAGCGCAGTTACCGTAAAGGCATAATGAGAGCGGCATTGGTGTGCAGCTTGTTAACGTCGATGCTTGTTCATGCTGATGAAGTTCCAGAGAATCCGAAAGAGTATTACGGCGTAGACAAAACGTCGGGTCTAATTATGGCACCCGGTTGGGAGACCGTGAAAGGGCAATGTAACGCCTGCCATACCAGCTTAATCGTTGCTCAGAACAGCGGTAACAGAGAGCAGTGGCGTGAAACCATTCAATGGATGGTCGACACTCAAGGGCTGTGGGATCTGTCGGATACTTGGGATCCAGTATTGGACTACCTCAGTACTTACTATCAAGACAAAGGCATCGATATGAACAAGTATCGTCGTAAGCCTATTGATAGCGCCTTGATGCCACCTATGCCGGGAGAGAGCCAATGATCATCAATCGATTAAAACGGAACTCTCTTGTAAATGGAATTGTTGCGAATGGAGCTGTAGTTAATAGAGCTGTAGTTAATAGAGCTGTTGTTAATAGAGCGATTGTTAATAGAGTTGTTGCTAATAGAGCTATTGCGATAGCCGCTGCAGCAGTAGTTTTGTCGTTATCGGCGTGTACTGATGAACAGCCGAGCACTGAAGATAAAGTTGCCTCGCGAGTCGAATCATTAGGGATAGAGTCGGAACCAGCACCGAAGCTTAAAGCGGAAGCTAAAACTGAGGTTGAAACGCTTGTCGATAGCAAGGTAACCACCAAAGATTACATACCTAGTTTAGTTTCAGGTGAAAAGTTGGTACAGAACTTATGTAGTCAGTGCCATGGTGACAAGATCATTCCCTTCGTACAATCTTATCCAAACATCAAAGGTCAGAAAGCTGGGTATATTCTTAAGCAGCTGCGCAATTTTAAAAGCGATGAGCGCCAAGATTTGTACATGCAGTCGGTGGTGAAACACCTTTCGGATGAAGACTTACAAGATGCTGCGGCGTTTTATAGCACGTTGAAGCCATTAGATTTATACAATCGGACTAAAGAGTATTATCACCAATAAGTGAGGCTTTGTGGGAAGTTGGTTAAGTTGATTTTTACGAGATTTTATAGATAAAACAATAGGTAACGATAGGTTAAACAGTAAATAAAACAAAGGGCTGCGATTATGCAGCCCTTTGTCGTTCTTGTTTGTGATAAGCGTTTATGCCAGTGGTTAAGCCGCTTTGATGTGCGTGGTAATGTAAGGTTGCCATGCTTGTTGGTAAAGCTCTAAAGATTGGCGTCTTAGGCTATTAATTTGTGCTGCTTCAATGTCATTGATAGGGCGTTGTTCTGCAATTGCGTGACGCTCAATGCCTTGGATGATTTCGTAAAGCTCGTGCTCAGGGCCACTTTTCACATCAGCAATCGCTTTTAAGTGAAGTTGAACCTCTGCAATGATGTTGGTCTTTGGCAAACGAACCAACAAGTTAAGGTCACGGTAGCCAGAGTCAGCTGGTGATTTAAACTTGTTTTTCAGCTTAACAACGTCTGCTTCACGGCTTAGCGCTTCGTAAACTTCAACCAAGCTCTCGACATCATTCGCGATAATAGTTGCACGGGCTAAGTCGGTAATTTTTGTCACATCACCATCAAGCTCAAGGGCGATTTTTTCTTCTGCACGAGCTTGAGATTTAACGCCAGCAAATAGCGCTTCAGAATTGGTGAGTAGGGCAGTACTTTTACAGATAGTTTCTAGTTCAGCTTGGCCTTGATGCGCTTTGCTGTACAGAATATCGAAGTCGGTGTAAGGCTGAGTCGGGCGTGAGTCGAAGGCTTTGATGCCGTAAAGGCCGCTCAAACTATGACGGAATACGTTTGATGAAACTTGGTTTTGCGCAGGAGTGCGCGTTTGATCAGTCGAACTTGTTGAAACAGGTGCTGCTGCGAATGCAGGCGCTCGGCTCAATACCAATAGCATTAGGGCCGTCGTACGGAGAAATACACTCATTCAAACTCCAAAATACAAGGTTACAAAAACGGGTAGTTAAAAGGGGTAACCAGTAACGCACAAGAGTAAAAACAGCTTAACTAAACTCACTACATATTAAATGGGGCTAGCTAAGACAGAAACCAACTTTAACGTTTAATATTGCTTTAAAATGTGAAGATATAGACAAATAATCCAACCGTTAGTTCCGCAATTATTAGAACTTTGAACTTAGCCAGTTTCTGATTTCATCGAAACCAATGTGGTACTTTAAACCAAGCTAAGGTTGCTCTTACCTCTCTATACTGTACCCTTGCATTATGACTGTTTAACATGAACGAAAGATGAATAATCCTGAATTTTGGCACAATAAATGGGCAGCCAACCAAATTGGTTTCCACCTCGAAGATGTAAACCCACTTCTGATTAAATTTTGGGAAAATACTGAGCCTAGCTACGAGAAAAGTGTGTTTGTTCCACTTTGTGGTAAGAGTGAAGATTTGATTTGGTTGGCGACAAAGCATAGTGATGTGCAAGGTGTCGAACTCAGCCAGATTGCGGTTCGCGCATTTTTTGCAGAGCACCTTTACACCCCGACTGTGACTCAAATCAGCGGTCAGCACGAGCTGTATCAATTCGATGAACTGAACATCTACACGGGCGATTACTTCTCAGCGCCAATCCAGCCTGTCGATACCATTTATGATCGCGCGTCTTTAGTCGCATTGCCTGAAGAGATGCGAGTGCAGTATGTAGAGCGTTTGAAACAACTACTGAAACCGGGTGGTAAGATCCTTCTAGTGACTCTGGATTACGACCAAAACGAGATGGCAGGGCCTCCGTTTAGCGTACCTAAACTAGAGATTGATCAGTTGTTCGCGGGATACAAAATCACATTGTTGAATCAAGATATTGCAGACGATGAACATCCGAAGATTGCCAAAAAAGGCTTGTCTCGATTTAGTGAAGAAGTGTACTTGATTGAGTCAGACGCTTAAGCGCAGTGAGCTCTCTAGCGAAAAGACCGCTTCAATAAAAAAGATAACACCAACAAAAAGACGGGCTCGATAGCCCGTCTTTTTTGTTGTTCAGGTTTGAAGTCGTGATTGTTCAGATGCGAGAACGTAATGTTTCAGATCTGAGTTAGTCGTTACCAATTAGTAGTCATTAGCTAGAAAATAGTAATTAGCAGCTAGTAAATTACTTTTACTTTAGAAGCACTCTCAATTGCATCTTCAATCGCAGTCTCAGTGCTGTTGCGAAGAGTAAGCGCCACACCTAGACGACGGCGACCATCGATATCAGGTTTACCAAACAAGCGAACTTGCGTCTGTGGTGCGTCTAGCGCCTCTGTAAGACCTTCAAAACGAATGTTGGTTGAAGTGCCTTGACCAAGAATAACCGCTGATGCACATGGGCCGTATTGCGTGATGGATTTGATCGGCATACCGGTAAACGCGCGTACGTGCAGTGCGAATTCAGATGAGTCTTGAGACATAAGAGTCACTAAGCCAGTATCGTGTGGGCGAGGGGATACTTCGTTGAAGATAACGTGATCGCCTTTAACAAACAGCTCTACGCCGAAGATACCGTGACCACCTAGTGCATTAACCACTTGTTCAGCGGTGTATTGCGCTGTTTTAAGTGCGTTGTCTGACATGACTTGTGGCTGCCATGATTCACGGTAATCACCATCTTCTTGGCGGTGACCGATAGGCGCACAGAAATGCACACCGTCGACTGCGCGAACGGTTAGAAGCGTGATCTCGTAATCAAAGTCGATGAAGCCTTCAACGATCACACGACCCGCACCAGTACGACCGCCTTCTTGTGCGTAGTCCCAAGACTTCTGAATGTCTTCCTCTGTTTTGATAACGCTTTGGCCTTTACCTGAAGAGCTCATTACTGGCTTAACAACGCAAGGCATGCCCACGAATTCAACAGCGGCAGCGAAGTCTTCAAAGGTGTCTGCAAAGCGGTAAGGAGAAGTGCTCAGTTTTAGCTCTTCTGCAGCTAGGCGACGGATACCTTCGCGGTTCATCGTTAGCTTAGTCGCATTTGCAGTGGGGACGACATTTAAGCCTTGCGCTTCTAGCTCTACCAACTTGCTGGTGGCAATAGCTTCAATTTCAGGAACCACATAATCTGGCTTTTCTAGTTCAATGATCGCTTGAAGTGCATCGCCGTCTAACATGTCTAATACATGGCTACGATGCGCAACTTGCATCGCTGGTGCGTCTGCATAACGGTCACAAGCAATAACTTCCAAACCTAAACGTTGGCACTCGATAGCAACTTCTTTGCCGAGTTCACCTGAACCTAATAGAAGTACACGAGTAGCATTTTCACGAGTAGCAGTACCAAACATAGAAATTCCTTCCGATCTTTTGAGCGATTGATTGAAAACGGGGTGATCATACTTATTTCAATGGCAAAAGCAAACGTTTGCGCAAGTTGTTGCGTTAATTACAGGTATAAAAAAAGCAGCCCCGTTAAATAGGGCTGCTTATTTAAAATTTTGTTAATTAGATGTACTTAGATTGCTAAGTAAGTCACTGGAATGTCGGGATTAATCGCTTCTAATGTAGATTGCGTATCCGCTAGGTGACTGATGCTACCTTCGGCAATTTCAACCAACGCTGCACTTTCAATCTGTTCAAAATCGAAGCAAGCCAGTTTAAGTTGAATCAACGCCACTTGTAGAGGAGGTAAGCTCGGGTTGAACGCTGCGTTTTCAGCGTAAGCACCGGTGAAAATCTCACCCGACGTCAATTGCAGTGAAACACCACTTAGGTTTTTGGTGTAAGGCGCATGGCTGCGGTTTAGTGCTGCTAGCGCTTCTACAACAATAGGCGTTGTTTCTTCAGTCGTGTGTTTATGATCAAGCTTAGTCATTAGGCCAGTTGTCACACCTAAGTCAGCAGGGCCGAATGAGTCTGGTAGGTACTCTTGCAGAGACATTTCATCACGTTGTGGAAGCTGAACTTTAAGTTCTTTTGCTGTGGTCAGTTCGTTCATGAATTGACGACAGTGGCCACAAGGGCTGAAATTGATTGTGATATCAGAGATACCTTGTTCGCCTTTCATCCAAGCGTGGCTGATTGCAGATTGCTCAGCGTGTACTGTTTGGCCAAGTTGAGCACCAGCGATTTCAAGGTTTGCACCAAAATACAGAGTGCCAGACAAACCACGCACGATTGCACCAACATAAAAGTCAGATAACGGAGCGTAAGAATAGGCTGCGGCAAAAGGAAGTAGCGCAATACGTAGCTCGTCATCCGCTAAACCACTTGCTTGCAGTAGGCTAGCAAATTGTTCTGGAGACAATGTCGCGTCAAAGTTGTCTGCTAATACGATGTCACTCAAAAGTGCTTTGATTGCTGTTGGAGCACTTTCCAGCGCCAGGGTAATACGACTGTTCATGTTGAATCCTTAATTGACCTTAGGCTTTAATTCTATGCAATGCTCAGGAATTTTCTGTGACTTTGATCACTACTGTGTTGTTGTTGTTACATTGGTTTGCACAATTAGAGTGAGGTCACAGATGAAATCGATTGCAAGAGTAAAAACTACCATTGATATCGCACTTATTGCTTGAAATTGAGTTTGGTTTGTCACGTATTGATGAATAAATGAGAGAAAAAAGCCCAAGCTATCACTGAAATAATCAGGTTATGCTTGGGCTTATTGATATCTGTAACGCTTAAAAGTCGCGAACCAGTGAGTTTAGCAATTTACCAACTCATCTATTTAGAGCGCGTATAAACTGTAATCAAAGTGGTTAAGAGTAGAACCAAACCACAAGCGAAAATATACTCGGTGCGATAATCGAGGTAATGACGCCACAGAGCACAAGCGCTAGAGAACTGAATGCAGCATCTTCCTGATTCTTTTCAGCACAGGTCGCAGTACCTAAAGCGTGAGACACGGTACCCATGGTTAAACCACGCGCGATAGGGCTCTTAATACCAATGAGATTGTAGATTGGATAAGCAAAAATTGCCCCAAATAGACCAACAATCAATACCAGTATTGCCGCAATTGCTGCTTCACCACCTAAATGGCTCGATACTTCCATCGCAATTGGTGTGGTGACTGACTTACCTAATAAACTCGCAATCAAAGTTAAGTCCGCTTTAAAAGCCACTGCGATTAATGCTGTCGTTGCCATCGACATCACACTGCCTAGCGTGCAAGCAAAGGTAATAATGCGCCAGTTGGCTCTGATTTGAGGTAGCTGTTCATAAAGCGGGTAAGCAAGTGCAACAACCGCAGGCTGAAGCATGTAGGTAATCCAGGTGTTGTCGGCATAGTAAGTCTCAAACGGTACTTTGAAGAACGTGAGTATCGGAATGATGATACCAATGCTGATCAGTAGGGGATTACACAGCGGTGAGTTTACTTTTTGACTTACCCAGCGAGCAAACAGGAATACCACGATGGTGAGTAGAATCCACATGATCAGTTACCTCTCGAAAGCAAGCGGTCTAAAAACCATGATAAGGACACCAACACCAGCAACGTGCCACCAACGGCGCTCGCCATAATTGGCAATGCGTTCGCGATGAGCATGTCGAAGTGATCCATCAACCCAACACTGATCGGAACAAACAGTAAGATCATTAGGCGGATAATCAAGCTTGCGCCGGGTTGTACCCAGTGCGAAGGAACAATACCAATCACCATGGCGGCAAACAGAATCAACATGCCAAAAATACTGCCAGGGATTGAGGTATCCAAAAAGTGCTGTAACGCGTTACCTGCTGTAAGTGCACCTATGATTAAGGTGAAGGAGATTAAGCAGTAAACCAGTTGGATCAATCTTTCTTTCAAAGTGTTACGTCTCTTGATAATGGAATTAGCTAGCTAACTTTTCTACGTATTGATAAACCGCCTTCAAGATAGCCATTTTCTTCTCGTCGCTTTCATGTTCATGCGCGAGGTTTTCAAGGTTTAGCATGTACTCTTCTAAACGGCTTTCATAAAACTCACGACAATGGTTCGCCCATTTCAATTGCTCAGCTTCGTCGAGCGTCCATGGGAAATGACGAGCACGGTAACGGAACAGTAACGGTTTAATACGTTCATCACCGAAGGTGATATCTAAAGCTGCCAAGTTATTTGGGTCAGTTTCGCGAATGATGTTCATCGCTGTTTTATCAGCAGGTGAGAAGAAACCGTCATAAAGGTGTGTATCAACATCATCACTCTTTTCGTACTCTCGCTCTTGTGAGTACAGGCCGATCAGTTTTTCGCGGATCTCTGGGTGTTCGCGCAGCAGTGCCAAGTTCTTCAAGCATTGTTGGCGATCAATACCGATGGTTTCGGCATTTTCAGCCGTCAGCGTTTTAGCTGGAGCAAGAATAGGGCACTTGTTCAGTTGAACCAATTTGATTGGTACGGGTAGCTCGTCTTCACCCAGTTCACTGCGTTTGGTGTAGAGTCTGTCTCTGAGTTCATCAGCGTCCAGTTCTAACAGTGGGCTTGGATCTTTGGCTAAATCAACCACGATAACGGCATTTTGATTGGTTGGGTGCCAAGCCATAGGCACAATCCAGCTTGTGTAGTTGCAGTCACGGCCAAACATGCCCGAAACGTGCATCAATGGTGTCATGTTTACAATATCAACCAGGTCATTCAGCTTACGCTTATGACGCATGTTGTAGAGGTAATCGAACATCTTAGGTTGTGCAGCTTTCAGCTTCTTCGCTAACTCGATGGTTGCAATAACATCGGCCATCGCATCGTGTGCGTTCTCATGTTCAATGCCGTTTGCCACAGATAGGTGTTCCAGTTTGAAGCTTGGATAACCTTCTTCGTTCTCTGGCCAAACAATGCCTTCAGGGCGCAGTGCATGAACAGCGCGCATTACATCTAATAAATCCCAACGTGAGTTGCCGTTCTGCCAGCTCCACGCATATGGGTCGATGAAGTTTCGGTAGCAGGTGTAACGCGTTACCTCGTCATCGAATCGAATACTGTTGTAGCCAAGGCTTGTGGTGTTTGGTTTCGCCAACTCTGCATGGATCTTAGCGATAAACTCTGGTTCAGGAAGACCTTGTGAAGCCGCTTTTTGTGGTGTGATACGGGTGATCAGTGCAGCTTCAGGCGCAGGGAGGTAATCAGCGGGAGGTTGGCAATAGATAACCAGAGGCTCTCCAATAACATTGAAATCTTGGTCGGTACGAACACCCGCAAACTGACTCGGACGGTCTTTTGCTGGGCTAACGCCCCACGTTTCGTAATCGAAAAAGAAGTAGGTCGGCTGATTATCTGAACTCATTGAAATTCCTGAACAGCAAGCGCAGAACGTTTACTGTGGCTGAAGGTTAGTTTTGTTCAGTATCTGATAGTATGCGGTACGCGTGCAACCCAGATCACAAATAAATTGCTGGAAAACGGTGCTTTACTATTCAATCGAGTCGGTAGGGAAGGTTTTGAATCCAATTGTGGCTTTTCTATGGTCACAATTCTGCCGGTGTACCTCTTTTTTACCTATCTTTTCACCTTAGCTGTTGTAAGGCGATGAGTCGGGTTTCAGGTTTACCGCGAATGAGTTTGCTTGTCTTTTACTCTAAAGCTGTGTGATTAGAAACATCTCGTTGTTTTTTGACTGGTGGTTAATCTGCTGTACCTGTACCTGTACCTGTACCTGAGGCTAATCCGCTGTGCTTATGTCTAAACCGCAGCGCAGATGTTTAAACTGCTTCACTTTCCTGTCTAGGCTCTGTCCAGTTAAGGTGTTTTTCGCAATACAATCCTCTTAGATTTAATTAATTTTTCGGTATTTATGATTGTCGGGGTTAATTTGTCTGGAGCGTTATGTCTGTCTCATTTTTAATACTTCCTATAATCTGTGTTTGAATTGGATATAAAGAAAACTCTAATATTTCATTTTTATTACAATTTATTTTAATTGTCAGTGTGTTTCACTTCTGAGACTACATTGCAACACGGCGATCTATATAGTAATTAACCTTGAATATAATAATGGTTTATTCTTGTTCTTTATTTTAGGGTTAATTTAATTAAGGTCTTTTTATAGAAATAATTACGTACAAAAATAAAGGAATTAAGTGTAAAACCAGTTTTATATATAATTGGTGAAAATGATCCAATACCATTATTATTGTTAGTGTTATTTATATCAATTTACGTGATCTTATTCTCACTGCGCCTCATTTCTTTATAAATAAGTGTCAATATATATATTTTCTAAATAGGATTGTTGTTACTTAATTGTTAACTTTGATTGACTATTAGGTAACCCTAATAATAAAGCCGATTTTATATAAAGGATTAAAGAAATGAACAAAGTCTTTAAGGTTGTTGCTGTATCTGCACTTTCTATCTCTTCAGCGAACGTTTTCGCTGTGAGTGACACTTTTGATGCAACACTAGAAGTAAAACAAGCAATTACAATGACAAAAACAAGTGATCTTGACTTCGGTATCATCACTTCAGACAACACAACGGACGTTGTTATCGCTCAAGGTGATGCTGGAGCTGCGGCATTTACTCTTTCTGGAGAATCTGGTGATGCAGTAACAGTAAGTATTTCTGATACTAACTTGGTTAACGGCGTAAATACGATTGCAGCTGAATTCGACTTTAATAACGCTATTACTCTTACCGGTGGTACTGCGGCTCTTAATATTGGTGGTACTGCACGTACTTCAAGTGCGACATTAGTTGCTGGTACATATACTGCTAACGTTGCAGTAGATGTTACTTACCAGTAATTAAATGAAACCAGTGTAATATTGTGGCTGCTATAAAGCAGCCGCTTTTACTATGAGTGTTCTATTCAAATACGCGATTTATATTGGTCTGATGATTTACTCCAGCCCTTTTCATGCGCTAGAAATTATTCCTGAGAATATGGAAGTGAAATTTCCGGGTATGTATATCTCTGGGTCGGGCCAGAATGCGGATTCAAACCCATCCAATAGTCAGGTTTATGTGGTTCGTTTTTATGTTGAAGGTGAGCCTGGTAAAAAAATCGTGGTTTCTCTCCCTTCCAAGCAATATCTAAACCATTCTCGTAAATCCAAACGCCTGCGTATTAGAAAGTTTTATTTTGGTTGTGGCTTATCAAAGCGTGGTAGAGCCAAAATCAAAGGGAATGGAAGAAGCAAATTATTGTGTATTGGTGCCAAAGTGAAAATCGGCGCTAACCACCCAGCAGGCCTTTACACCAGTACAATCCCTTTTGAGGTTAATTATAAATGAAGTTGTTTATCTCATGTGTTCTCGGCTTAATCTTCACAACACAAGCCTATGCTCAGTTACTCATCGCACCGACTCGTTTTGTGCTGGATGCCGACACTTCGGTGACTGAAAAAATCGTCGTCGAAAACAATTCAAATCAACCGATTCGCTTGGAGATAAAACCGATTTATCGCCCGGTAAAGGCTAGTGGCTTAGTTCGAACTGACGCTAATATCGCGCAATCAGAAGATATCGCTAGTTGGATTAAAGTGTCACCACCAATAATTCGTGAACTTAAACCCAATCAAAGACGCACGGTTCGCTTACGTATGAATGCTTTACCTGCTGACATGGCTGATGGTGAATATCGTGCTTACTTGTGGTTTTCCCCAATAGCAAAAGCTGCAGAGCTATCAGACATTGCGTTGTCTTCAAGTAAAACCAACAGTGATGGTTCAGCCTTTCAACTGAACTTTCACATCAACAGTTATGTGCCTGTTTATGTTCAGAAAGGTGAGCAGGTGCAAGATGTTAAGTTTGCGTGTGACAACCAAAGCATCAAGATTCGAAACGATGGTAACTTTCAGTTTACTGCGAAATTGAATGTCGATGAGCATAGCGAAAAAGTGGTGCTACTTCGTAATGCTGAATTAACCAAGCCTTTCCCAAAAGGCTCAAAGATCTCACTGCTTCAGAACGAACAGCCTCTGTACGAATGTGTTCTGTAGTGCTCGTTTCATTGAAGCGAACTCTGTAAAAGCCAGTGTTCAATTGCATGGTTTGGCGACTTTTGTTGCTCGCTTCACTGTTTCCTTTTGCTGCGTATTCGCAATCTAAAGCAGAAAGTGATGCGAGTGAACTCTATCCAGCCCATGTTGAAGTTAGAGTCGGGAAAGTGGGGGATAGCTTTTATCGTGTCATGATGGATGACTACGAAGAACCCTTCATTTCGATATCCAATGCCGCTTTTTATCTGCTCGAAATGAATGGTCAGTGTGATGAAAGCGGATATTGCGAACTGTATTTGCCTCAAGATGTGGGAAGAGAATCTCCTCCGTACATTTTAGATACCGAACAAGCCATTTGTTATCGCGATGACAACAATATCCAGTCGATCAAATATCAAGTCATCGACTCAGAAACTTACATCCACTGGTACAGCTTACAAGCTTGTATCCCGGCAAAAGTGCGTTGGGATATTGATGATTATCGGCTCACCGTTACTCCGGAATTCAGTTCATTGACTGAACTGGAAGCCGCTATTTTTAAGATGAAAAATGAATCACGTAAGAAGGCCGAGGATCTCAAGCGAGCTAAAAACACGCCAGCTTTCGAACCTGTTGCCGCTGTGGGTTTAGCGACTCGGTTAGCGGCTTCTGTTTATCACGACAGTGAAACTGGCGGTGATGTTTACGCAATCTCAGACACCATATTAAGTACTGAACACTCCTTGTCTCGCTTGTCGATTGATTCACGAGAAGATAACCCCATCGTTTATTACAACATTGCGGTAGAAGCTCATGACGGTGAAGGCTCTTTGGAAGTCGGCCATGTGTTATTAGATGGCAGCGTCTTTACCGTGAATCAAACCCTCGAAGATGGGCTCTATTACACCAACCGAAAGCGACAGACAGAGTTCGGCAACCTTCAACTCGAACGAACCACTCAACCCAACATCAGTATCGATGTTTTGGTCAATGGTATTTATCAAACCACTTATCGCTCTGATGAGTTTGGACGTTTCGTGGTTGAAGAAGACAACATCTCCCCCGGTGACACCATCAAGTTTCGCTACTACTTATCGAAAGGTGTCTGGCAGGAAGAAGAGATCACCGTCGCCGGTTTAGAAGATGCATTTCTGCCAAGCAACGAGTGGGGTGTGCAAGTGGTGGGCAATGAAGGTGCAGACCGAGCTGGCGCTGTGTCGCTCGAATATGGGCTTGCCGATTACTTCACTGTGGGTAGTGCCTTTATGAGGCAAAATGGAAAAGACTTGATTGGCGTTCAAGGACGATACTTACCGGCGCATTGGTTCGCGGGTCATATCGGTTGGTTGCCGGAGTTCAATCGGTTTCCAATGGAGTTTGATATTTTGATCAATGGTGATCAGTCGGCATCGATAGAGCTTAATAAAACCGATGAATTGGACTTAGAGTCGATGGAGTACGATGTTTTCAAATACAACCTGTCGCTTGCCAATCTAACGGCCTTTTTGACGGTAAGGGATGATGAAGATGAGTTGAGCGTTGAACCCAAGTTGAACTCGAAAGTGGCTCGTAATCTGTTTGTCTCATACGCCGGTGACTATCGATACATCAAAGCTTCTCATCAAGAAGACTATCTACACACTATTGGTTTGGCTAAAAGCGGTTTTTCGGATACGTCGTGGAATATTTCTGGAACTGTTGATGGCTCTGGTCATCATGAACGAACGGAGCTGTCTCTGAGAAATGCGTGCAAAGAGTGCCTGTTAGATCCGTTGGAGGTTTTTCAAGAGCTCACGACGAACGTATCGGCTCGCTATCAAAAACAGGAAGTTTCGTTTTCCGCCTCTTTAGAAGCTCGAGTGAACCCTTATTTACTCTTTAAGCTAGAAGGAACCGAAGACCGATACGGTGTCGAGATGACAACCGAATTCGGTGCTAAAACTTACTTTGATGAAAGCATTGGTGAGTTTGTTGAGTGGAATCGATACAACCATTCTAAGCTGACGGGCGTTGTCTACGATCACCACAAACAACCCATACAAGGCGTAAGCCTACAAATCTTGGACCAACGAGCGGTCAGTGATGCAAAGGGCCGATTTGAATTCTCAAGTGTTCCGGCTCGAGATAATCTACCTATCTATATCGATGAAGGGGCACTCGACCTTAACCTCACGCCGATTCAAAACCCTGTGTTTGTAAACACTAAGCAAGTCGGGCTAACTCATGCTCACATCGAAATGGTGGTGTCATTTGGCGTCGATGGCACAGTGGAAGGCGAGCTAGAAAACAGTGCTTATCTGCACTTTAAACATATCCAGAAAGGCACCGAGTATTCGAGCGAGATTGAGAGCGATGGCTTTTACATGGTAGAGGGGCTCATCGCGGGCAAATACATTGTGACTTTAGAAATGGGCGACAAGCGATACGTGCAAGGTGCCGACTTGGACGGCGATTTCTGGGTAAGCGACCTCACATTCAACCTCATTGATTTTCATAAGGTGTACTAAATCCGATCGTTTTGATTAGTCTGAAGGAGGCGACAGTATCAATCGCACTTTTTGTTTCATGGTTAGCTCTCGGTTCTTCAAATCTTTGAATATGGCCTTCCATTCTTGAAAGGTGACCACTATCGGGTTAAAACTGTTTACTGGTTTGGTGACACCGTAACGCACGGTTTCAACTTCCGGTTCGAACGTACCAAACAATTTATCCCAAATGATCAAAACACCGGCGTAGTTCTTATCGATGTATTGCGGGTTTTTGCCGTGATGTACTCGATGATGCGAAGGGGTGTTAAAGATGTATTCAAGTGGCCCCAAGCTTCGTATCCATTGTGTATGGACGAAGAACTGCAAACCTAGATTGAGAAGCACCACAAAGATGACCCATTTAGGGTCGAAACCGATGATGACGAGCGGTACCCAAAATAGCCACATGCCTGCGAATGGGTACATCAAACTCTGACGGAAAGCCGTACTGAAGTTCATCTGTTCTGAACTGTGGTGCGCGACGTGCGCGGCCCACATCCAGCGAATACGATGGCTTGCTCTATGGAACCAATAATAGAAAAAGTCTTGTAACACCATCAATACGACAAAACTCAGCACGCCCATTTCAATGTCCATTAAGCGCCAACCAAACAGCCATAGATACAGCTGCACGACCAATAACCCAGTGAGCAAATCGGAGAGTTGATGCATTCCCGCCAGCGTGAAGTTACACATCACTTCTGAAAGTTTATAGTTGGAATTGTCTGGTAGTCGACCTTGCTTCTGAGCGATAAAATACTCAGCCAACATGCACACCACGAATAAGGGCGCTAATACCAGCAGTAGCCATTCCGGGTGATTGATTAATGCGTCGATATTCATGTTTTATCCTTGTTGAGACGCCATACGCGTTCTTAGTATCAAGTTTACTTAGACTTGCTCGCCTGAGATTCAATCAGCAGAATTACGTTACCAGCGAGCAAAGTGATCTTCTGTTAGGCCAAGAACACCAACGAGTCGATGTGTCACTCCATTGTTGTCTTCAATCGAGCCAGAAAAGTGACCAATGAACTGACGAAAGTTACTCTTTAACAGCCATAAATTGAGCTTTTCGCTGCGGTTATTTAAGGGCGTAAAGGTCAGGTTTATACGTCCATCTTGTGATGTTATCTGCCAAGGCAAGTTCGTGTCTTGGCGACTGAACGTAAACTGTACCGGGTTAAGCAAGTGTCTGGTTCCATTGACCCATAACACGTTTTCGCAGCCTCCGGTTTCATTCACGCCCGCCGCGAGGTTTAGGCCAATATCTGTGCCATTGGATTGCGTGTTGATGCTTGCCCAGCGCCAGCTGGTTTCGCGTCTCATGTAGCCCGCTGAAAAGTCATAACCGGCACGAGCTTGTTCGAGAACAAGTGATTCTCCCTTGATTTGGATTTCACCGCTGATGCGCAAAGCATTGTGCTTTTGGGTGTAAGTCCAACCTGAATAACCCGTTGGGCTGCACATCGCCAAGGGCAAGCTGTCGGCTTCAGGCTCTAAAGCGATATCGGCCTTGATGAGTTTGGTATTCAAGCAAACTCGCCATTGCCCGTCTTTAATATCAAAGGTGATGCTTTGGCCTGCAATGTTTGTCGTGCCGTCAAATGGCGAAGCGGTAACTTGTTTATCAAACCCTAATGGCCTCAACCAAGATGACTCTTCTAGATGGTTGTTTTCAATATCGTACAGATAACAAAATGCCGAGCCTAAGTAGCGAATATCCGCGATAGCGACACCAATAATGTGCGTGTCGGTGACAATGCTGACAAATTGGAATTGTTTGTAGTGGAAGTGCTTCTGCCAAGAGTTTGCTTTTGAATCCATCGAGTTTCGGTAGTCAAAGCTCTCGATGTTCAGGTGCTTGGGGATGCCATCGAAATGTCCAATGATCGGCTGACCATTAGAATCAATCAAACTGTGTGGGGCTGGGTTTGTTTTTATCATTGCGATGGTTCACATTAATTTAACAATTAAAGCCATTGTGCGATGAGTAGCGTAGAATTGGGAGGTCATATTCGGACAAGAGCGCGTTGCCAATCACGATTTTGTCAGTAGTGTTGTTGAAGCTGAGTAGTCATGTTGATGGGAATGGGCTCAATATAAGGAGAGACTATTGAAGATTATCGCGGAGTATAAGCCAACCGGACATCGGCATCAGTTGGGGACATTAGATATCGCGCTGCTGTTGAATACGTTAGAGCAACGAGGTATCGATATTGAAAGGTTACTCAATGATGTCGGTTTGCCGAACATGGATTGGCGAGACCCGAATGGAAAGCTGACTTACGCTGATAAACTTGCGTTATTTAGCGTGGCGAATCAGAGCTTTCCTCACGATGGCTTAGGGCTTTGGCTGGGGGAACACGCTAGCTTGAGCCACTTTGGTGTGTTGGGTTATGCGCTATCGACCAGTCAAAATGTCGGGGAGGCCATCAAGTCGGGCTTTAAATATCTGCTCCTGAACGGTCCTATCTTCTCGGTTAAATTGTTTCTAGATTCCGAGCAAGCAGTGATTCAGATTGAGAACACCTTGGAAGTGGGTGATCTCCTTCCTTTCTGCAGTGAATATTTCTTGAGCTCACATTATATTCACTAAAAAATAATCTTACTTAGTGAGTGAGTGAGTGAGTTTCCAAGTATACAAGGGCTCACAAGGCCTTTCTATCTAGACTTTCCTTTACGAAAATAGAAAGATTTGTAAACCTAGTGCTTTAATGGATGAATTCTGTTCAAAATTACCTCCATTATTCTTTACAAAAATAGTAGCAAATTAAAAACGACTGCTCTATAAAATTTCTTTCCAGAAGGCTTTGTAAGGCGATGGCCTCACTGCGTGAAACCATCACCCTGCTAAAAGGGTATTTAGGGGAATGATGGTAAAGTAAAATAATAAAGCCACTCCTGACGCTCGCACAGCTCACTACTCGCTAGGCATATATGATTTTCCTTGACCATCGGTATAACACTCGTATAAGAGCCTCCGTAACTCGCTTTTGGACAAAAACGATTTAGACCTATAGCTCTAAAATGTTTATACAAGATTAGAAAAAGTATCTTGAAACCTTAAATGCTTGTTATAAGCCACCCAGTTGCGATTGCATATATTCAGGTGCCTTTTCAAGATCTAATGGTCGAGTAGTATGATTGTAAAATTCTGTTTTAAGTGATTTTGCAATACCATCGAGACCAGGATAGATAGTTGATTCATTAATACCTAACAAACCAAGTTTTGACTGAATTTGAGGTTTTAACTCACCAGGTATAACAAATTTATGCAACTTGTCAGTGTCAAATGCCTTTCTAGGTTCGTGATGAACAGTAAACAAGCCAGCTTGATTGACTAGACGCTCTGAGATGCTTGGCCCATAGAACTCCAATGTTTGAGTTAGATCAAGTGGGTCAATATGATAACTCGAATCTATGTGTATATGACTTATAAGGCCGTACACCGCACAGTTACTCAGGGGCTTTCCTCCGTATAGTTCTTCAGGTGAGTGAGCTGTAGCAAAGTACAACGCAATTAGAGGGTTAATACTCCAATCTAAAAGTCTTGTAGGCAAACCATAGTGTTGCGCCAAGCTAAGCCATTCCCAGTCATTTGACGGCTGACACTGTACTCGCAGCGCACTCTTCATCTTGAATTGCTCTAATAGCGCCCTTTCTCTATCAAGCTCCTCGCTCGAATCTCCGAGCAATGGCAGGCGACCGACAGAGGAAATCAATTCATATTCAGAGTTAATTACTCCTCGAAAAACCATGTGGTTCTCTGGGACAAATCGTGTGGCAAACGAAAAGACTTTTTCTATCGTATCCAGACTATAATATTTCATGTTGCCTCTCTGGCTTATACCGCCCTGTTAGCTGTCATCTTCGGCATTATACATGCCTTTGGCCATCATTTTTGACGGAGTTTCATCACTACTCAAAGACAAGATACAGTCTGGGTTATAATCTCCATTTTTATGCATTTCCCACTCCGATGCTAACAGCTTTGCCTCGAAGTGATTGAAATTGAGGTTCAACCAGTTTTGCAGTTGCTGAAAGTTGTCAGCAAACAATTCTCCTTGGTGTTCTTTATGTCCTGTACCAAGAAATATTGGATAGTTTTTATCTGATGCATCCATCAACGCTTTACGTGCTACACCTAGTAACATTTGACCTGTAAATCTAAGCTCATGGTCCATTAAATGATGACGAAGGCCGTATTTAATTCGAATTTTTTTGGAATGAGACCAATATCTATTTTCTAGCAAATCCAAACGTGTTTCGTAAGTTTTGAGTATTTCAGACTCAACAAAGCCTTTAGTTTCTTCTTTAAGTTGGTCGAAAGTCAGCAACTTTATATTTGTATTATTTGCAGCTTCCATAGCACCACTTTGAAACCCGCTACTAGAAACTATAAATGCTTTATCTACACCTAAGTCTTCAGCAATGCTTCGTAGTGCAAGTACATGTCCCTTGTTTACATTGCGCTTCCAATGTTTAGCTTCGATTATCCATTGTAAATCAATGCCTAAGAATTTAGTTTTTACATACACGTCTACATCATGTTCGGTTCTTACACCTTTCAAACAAACGTTGGTTTCCGATTCAGCACCGATAGACCTAAAGTGCTGGCATATCTGTTCTTGAAATAAATACCATTCTTCTTGTCGCATTAATTACCTTTATCTCCAAGCTTGACTCTAACGGCTAACGCCAAATTAAGTAGTGAGTAACACTACCACCCACCTAAACCATTGTGCCGTAAATACTTAAGCTAATTCAAAGCAAAAATGCCAAGTGTTACAAATCTGATTAAATTTATTGTTATGTTTTAGCTGTCAAAGACTTCAGTTCTTCAATAGCCCTTTTGTATCGCTCTTCGTCAAAATCACTGGTCACCATTGCTGCTTCTGTGCTTGCTTCTACAAGCTCTAGTGTAGCTAAAGCGAGCTCTTTCACCGCAACTTCACTGTCCTTGATTTCTTGTAGAATCAGCTCACCTCGAGTAATTGAGAATGACTTTAACTGATTCAAATTTGGCAGGAGAATGCTAAAAATAGCCGCGAGAGTAATGAGAACCATAAATGACGCTTCAGATAAGTTGACATTGTTTTTTAACCACATTGATCCCCAAACTGAAACTAGAAAAACTACAACCACTATAATCGGCTTAACTAATTTTCCCACAAGGCCTCCTTGTTATGTTTTTAATTGATAGTTGAGAGCTAAAACCTCAAACTGTCCAATCTCATTGAAATTAAACTTAAAGTGTTTGTAGCCTTCGGATTCGGATACTTCATCTTGATCAATATGCAACTTCAACCAATTAGACTGTTCAATTTCATAGCAACTATCGCAGCGTTCTCCGTTTAAAGAAGACTCAGCCATTTGCCACTTCATTGCAATTGGGTCTGCAAAGAAGATTTCTACCTTTTCCTCTCGCCAATCACGAAACTTTAAGATCACATCACCATCAACCTGAAAGATTTCAGGGTATTCAGCATCAGCAGTAGAAAAACCAGTATCAATTAATTTTGCAATTTCCAAATCTGACTCCAGAAAAACATAACGAATGACATGGATTCCCCCTACCGAGGATCTGCCACACTTATGTGGTACTTAAATGCATCGGAGGCACCATGTCTGATTATTCTTATTTCTGCGGTATCGACCTAGCTAAAAACCACTTTAGTCTTCATGCCGTAGACCAAAATGGTAAGGTCATACTTCATAAGTCGGTAACTCGCTCTAAACTACTGACTACAATAGCAAATATGCCACTCATGCGTATAGGCGTTGAAGCGTGTGGTGGTGCACATTATTGGGCAAGAACACTCAATAAACTCGGGCACGACGCCCGCATTATGGCTGTTAAATACGTAATTCCTTATCGAACTAAGGGAAAGAACGACCTTAATGATGCTGTTGCTATCTGCGAAGCTGTTCAGCGACCATCTACTCGCTTTGTGCCTGTAAAATCCCCCGAGCAACAAGCCATCTTATCGGTACATAGAATGAGAGAGCATTGGGTTCGTGAGCGCACCGCGCTTATGAATCGCATGCGTGCCCTACTTTCTGAGTTCGGGTTAACCATTCCTGTTGGCCGCTCTTCATTAATGAAACAGGTTCCCTTAATGCTGGAAGACGCAGAAAATGAACTACCACACCTCGCGAGAACAGTGATTGCCGATGCTTATCGCCACCTTGGTGAATTGAATCAACGTATCGCCGATACTGAACAAGTCTTCGATTCTTTTGCTAAGGTCAGCACTAATGTTCAACGAGTGATGAAAGTTCGGGGCATTGGACCGCAAACCGCTACTGCGATACTTGCTTCGATAGGTAACGGCTCTCAATTTGATAAAAGCCGTGATTTCTCTGCTTGGCTAGGACTCGTACCAAAACAATATTCGACGGGAGGAAAGCCACGCTTAGGTCGGATAACCAAACATGGCGATAAATACTTACGAACACTATTAGTTCATGGCGCAAGGACCGTAATTGCCAACCTTGGCGACAAGCAAGATAAGTTAAGTCAGTGGTGTCGAGGCGTTCTAGAACGAAGAGGAATGAACCGAGCGATAGTGGCACTTGCCGCGAAGAACGCACGAATTATATGGTCGCTTTTACACAATCAAACAGAATACGAAAACTATGCTGCTTAAGTAAAAAACTAAGCAGCATAAAGAGTTAAACCCACCGGGTCATTGCAGACGCTAATGATGGAGATAGGTTAAGACCACTTGCGGAGAGCCTGTTAATGCGGCGGACACACTAGATGTCATCTAACGAATAAGGCACCGCAGTCGCGCAAGTCATCAGGGCCACGACGTATGCGAATCGTCGATAAGTAGGCCGAATGTAGAGCGGCAGTCCAAAACCCATCAACATAAGTTTAGCGGATGTTTGACAACCGGGGGAATCCATGTAGCCTTGTTAGGCTGCTATACTTGGAGTGCTTATCACCCAACGCTGAGAGTGCTCCATAATAATTTCATTTAGTTGGAGAGACAGCTCTTTAGGCATATCTCTTGGAATAATAATGGGATTATCTGCTGTTAAGTTAGGCATGAACATGACTGCAATGTTTGATGTAATAGCCATAGTTGCAAATGAAGCTTCATGCCTTCCTATATCATAAGCATAATTTGAATGTCCTGTGCCTCCCGCTAGCGGAATGCACGGTGTATCTCCTGTAGTTAAATCCGTTTCACTGAATAAAATAGCAATATGCATTTTTTTAAACCTTTCCAATATTGTAGATTCAAAGGCTTGCTTATTAAGAGCATAAGGGGACTCTAACTGTTTTATTGCTTTTGCCGCTTCAGGATTATTGTCTGTTTTTAGCTGTTTTAGCATTTCCTGAAAGGCTTTGGGTGTACGAAAATATGAAATGCATGCAAATTCTTTTAATATTCGTAAATGATCTGGTAATGCATTTAGTGCACTGGCTAATGTTTCTGATATAGGCTGAGACAATTCGATAGCGTTGTTTTTAATAGCAGACAAAAAATCTCTAGTTTTCCCAAACTTCCCTTCATAATCACAAAACATATTTTCAATTTCATTTGTTGGAGGAAGTTTTGGGTTTTCATAAAAGTACTTCTCAAGACAAATGTTCTCTACTGCGGGAGTGAAAATTTTCCCTGTTTTTTTATCTAGAACCTCGACCTTTCCTTTTGGACATGCCCAGGCTTTTAAATAAACTCTTGGTACGTAATGTTGCCTTACCGTTTGCGACATGGTTACTCCTTATGATGTCGAGAAGCCTAACATTCTTAATAACAGGCAGTCTCGTTTTTCTACCTGTTCGACTTTCGATTAATTTATCATAAGTCACTAAAAATTAAAGAAAATACATTAAAATTGTGTACTCTATCCTCACATAAAATCGCGCCGGCGCGTTATCACGTTTTAACAATGCGAGCTATATCAAGACATGAAAACCACAAACCTACTAAGAAACAATAGCTTAAAAAGTCAACCATCGACAAAGCGAGACCAAAAGCTCAATAAAACATGCCACTTTCCATATTCAAACAACAATCAAACTTAATAAACTATGTGGATATGTAGAAAAGAAGGTAAAGATGGTAAGTAAATCAGCCATGAACTTGATATTAGGTTTTGTAGGGAAAACGCACGCCACTAAAATGTGTAGAGCATTTGATCTAGCGAGTTTTGGGGCAGATCTGAGCTAGCTGGCACTTTTTGAGAAAAGTGCCACGAGTAAAACTTCAGGTCTATGAAGCCTCTGGACAAAAGTGTTTCAGACTGATTTTTGCAACAGGCCGTTGCAAAATCGGGGCTTATAGGAGTAGTTGCAAATTATGCAACTACGTAATTTCTCGGTAGTTGCTTGATAAGCAATGTGCATATTTTGCACATTAGCTAGTTTTATTGCCAAAACGACACGCTCTGAAACGGTTTGGGGCAGAAGCAAGCTTGCCACATACAGTTCTTAGCTTTAAACTAACGTTGAGAGCCTCGGGTATCCCTGCTTTTTCTTGGATGTACTATTTACTGTCTGGCCAGAAGTAATTGTATCGAATTGAACTTGGCTTAATTGCAAAGCAGACCACCGAGGACATATGATAAGTCTAGGTGCTTTCCCTTCCATATACTTTGGTGATAAAACACCCGACGCTGCACACAGAATGTGTTCCCTCTTCGTTTTGAATGACAAACATTCTGTAGCTGTTTACAAAGCCATAGGCATTGCCTGTGGCTTTGTCGTATCTGGGACTAAAAAAACTGGTGCAACAGGCTTACACACAAATTAATCTATTGATAGTTTCTTATGCTCTAAACGTTTAGGGGCAAAAGTGTGTCGCTTCGCGCAGTCAACACAATAGTCTGCCCCTATAGTGTGTTAATCAGAAGCACGTATCCCCCTTCTTACAGAAAGCAATATTTCAGGTGGTTTTAACTTCACATCGCAACCTGCGCATCGCAACCTGCGCATCGCAACTTGCGATGTGGGTAATCACTTAAGAAGCACCCGCGTAAACTACAAAGGATTAGTAATTAAAGTCAATAACTTAAACCTAATAACACTATGGTATTACTAATAATTAGGCTTCGAGTTGAGAGAGCACATCGCATAAAAAAGCTCTCCAGAATTGAGAGCTTTGATGGGTTATCGGTAGTATTGGTTTTGGCGCTTCGAGTTATACTTCCAACTTTTTGCTAGGCCATACACATAAGACGGGTAGTCGTCCCATGGGTTAGCTAATGCTCTTCCTCGCGTGGCGCGCAGCTTAACTGGGTACTCTCTGCACTCAATCTTATGAAGAAAGTAATAGCTCTTTTCCTGCTTGGTAGAAAAGTGCTTGTGGGTTCCACTACGAACGCTCGGATAAAGATCCAAAAGGTGTTGGCGCTGGTATTTAATGCGCTCTCGGTACTGCTGTTTTAGCTGTTTCATTTGCCCTCCAGGTTTACATTACCTAGAAGGGGTCCTCTGCAAAGTAATTCATTCTGGCCTCCCCAATGTGCCTTTAGTGAAAATGTAGCCTATGGTTTCTTCAATTACATGGAAGAGAAAGCCGAGATCACTCTCTGCTTAAATGCCCCAAGTCGAAGCTCATCAAACATTCCTAATGCTCCATAGAGACTATTTGAACTTTCTGTACTGCTTTCCCAAGATACTGTTGTTCTCGCGCTGTTTTGGGGCTCAAGCGGAGGCGCGACACTTAAGCTATTTCGTCGACCAGAGAACTCTGTTTCGATAGGTTTCCCCATACTTACATAGAGACGAGACTCAGGAATATCCTGTTCAATCCTTTCAGAAAACTCAATCAGGCTTTGCTCTGCAAAAGTGAATAACCACGCTTGTTGGTTTATTGTATTATTCACACGAAGTATTCGTCCGAGCACCTGCCTGAAATACAATTCAGTTTTGACTGAACTCATATGGCAACATACTTGAAGGCGCGGAATATCAGTACCCTCACTGATCATACCTACACTAACAATCCATTGTGCGTCGCTTTGTCGATAACGCTCTATTTCTGCTAGCGGCTCTTCATGTCGATAAGTGACGATAGAAACGGTTTGCCCAAACTTTTGAGATAGTATCTCTTTGATTGTTTGCGCATGTTGAACCGAAGCTGCAACAATCAGCCCACCGGCATTGGGTGATCTGAGACGTACTTTTTCTAGCTGCTCACATCCTAAACCGAGTAGATATTCCATCGCCTCTTGGTTGTGAATAACACTCTGGTAGGATGCTTTTGTCTGTTTAAGCATCTCTAATATTGATGAAAAGGATTCGACTTTTTCTCTACTACTAACAGACAAGTGTTCATTATCAACCAAGACGATTTTGGGCGTTCTACAAACACCATCAGCTATAGCTTGTTTAAGAGTGTATTGGTAATCGACAAGAAGCTGTCCGTCTGGGTCGCTGTACTCACCCATCACAATGGGTAAAGAGTCTGAACGCCACGGTGTACCTGAAAGTGCGAGGGTAAAAGTAGCAAGCCCTTGAATCTTAGTGAGAACTTGCTGCCCCCAAATGTTCGCATTTTCAACCTCAGAGCCAGAGCAATGGTGTATTTCATCAAAGACAACAAAGACCCTGTGATTCCGCAATGTTTGCCAAAATTCGTCATTGAGGAATTGGATAGATTGGTATGTTAAAGATTGCCCGACAGATCCCATGCCACCATTAAACGTACACTTAAGTCTCGACGAAAAGGTTCTTTTTATACCATCAGAAACCGTCAACGATGGTGAGAAGCACAATACAAGGTCTACCATGTCACTTTGTAACAACCTTGACGCAATATTAGCGGCAAGCACTGTCTTACCTGCTCCAGGTGTAGCTTGGCAAAAGAAATGGGAGCAGTTGGATTGATATTTTTTCAACGCTCTGTCAGAGCATTCACTTTGCCACTTCCTTAACACTGTTCATTTCCTTCATAGAGAGTATTAAGAACCTTTGTTAAAACGTTCACTTTTCCGAGCAATAAAGCGGCGCGCTCTTTAGCCTCTTGATGCAAAGGGGCCAGTTTATTCTCTAGCTCAGGAAATCGAGATACGATCGACTGATACTCGTCAATCTCCCCAAGTATTATTTCCAATTCGCCCTTATATTCGTTACGTTCATTGCTTAAAATGGAATAGTTTTGAATGGGTACTTTAGGCTTCATATCCGCTTGGTTATTCGTTGTTACATTGTTATGTAACTCTTTAAATTGTTGCGTTTGAAAGTAGCGTTTTTTCCGGCCTGAGCCCTCACTTCGCAACCAACTTTTCTTTTCAAAGTGAAAAATTGCTCGGTACACCTTTTTGTGAGCTTCGGCAGAATTGGAGTCCACATTATCAAGGGATAGCCACAAATCTCTCGCTTCTAGCACGGTGAATCCATCTAACCCATTTTCTATCAATAACTTGTGCATGACAGCACTAATTCTTCGAGCCCGTTTCATTTCCAAAATTACACCAACCAAAAACTAAGGATTGCTTAGTATACAGAAATCCATAAAACTAAGAAAATCTTAGTTAACTTGAGATCAGAGAAATGAAATCTAAGTGTCATTTAAAAACCCAATCCCAGAGCGACTCAAACAAGCTCGAAAAAAAGCAAAGCTCTCTCAAAAATCCCTGGGAGAAAGCATAGGTATGGATGCAAGTTCAGCAAGCCCTCGAATGAATCAATACGAGAAAGGCAAGCACGCCCCAGATGTTCAAACCTTAAAGCTAATCGCCGATGAGCTTGGTGTGCCGCTCAATTATTTCTTCTGTGAAGATGAAAGCTCTGCTGAACTGGCGTGCATGATCTATGAAATGACAGAGAGCGAAAGAAAGAAACTTATTGCAGCACTGAGCCAGAAGAAAGACTTATAATAAGAGAGTTTACTTTAAGTAATACTGATGTTGCTTATGGCGGGAGAGTGAAGTAACGGCAAATTCAAAAGTTATGAACAAAGCTCTGGGTTTAGGTATGCTTATTAAGAACTTAACAGGTAGGTTATGTGAGGTAAGTGATTCCAGCCTGATTTTAAGTAATAACGTAGTGATAGCGTCTTATGCTATCCAAATTGTCTATGAGGTTCGTATCTATGCAGTTTCTGGACATTTCCGTGTTTAGTTATGTACTAATTTAGCTTCACACGGATAACTTTTCGTATTGAAAAATCACTTAGTGAGTTGTCCAGTATTGCTGGAGCAGATCAATTCCGCACCTATTGGTAAATATTACAACCCGTTTGCTGGAAAATTAACTTGGTAACTTCTGGTTTTGATTTTGTGTTAGGTTTAAGTAATTGGAACATGTCCACATTACCCATTGCATACCCACCACCATAAGTCATGGCACCTAGAACTTTATCTTGCCCTTCACTTCTATCGAGGGCAGATGCTAGCTTTGTTTGATCAACTTTTATGGAAGCGATTTTAGCTAAGCCCGCACACATTCCAATTTTGCTATTGTGGTCAAAAGCAGGCGTAGAGGCTATAGAAGAGAATGAGAGCCCAAGTAAAATAGGCGAGATTAAGGCACTAGGTTTCATTACTATCCCTACAATTTTAGTATCGTACCGGCACGAATTGATGTATTTAGCATATCTCAAGAACCTTACCTAGCCAACTGAAAAGCATACATAATGCAGTTCAAATCCAATTTCTAGTTGAAAACCGTGCAAGCACACATTGCTTCCGATTCAAGGCTCGTTATCAGTCAAAAACTTCCCTTTAGTTCTCTACTATTCAATGGCCTAGAACTAGTTGAACAAAATATTCGTGCGTAACTGTTATTGAAAGTCAGTCTGTTGTGGACTAGAAAATTTAGCTACGTTGTTGGAACTCTAGGCATGAGGAAAAGTAAGTCAAATAGCAGGGCTTGAACTTGCGCTCAACTCTCTTCCTAACGCGCAATGGGGCACTTTCGAGCTAGAAAGTGCCACGGGTAAGTTGTGATCACGGGTAAGATTCAGACTAAGAAGGTGCTGGATATGTTCGTGCCAGTAAATCTGCTAATGAAGCTATTGGCGGATTAGTTGATGCATGGACAAGATAACGTCGCCAGCATAGACGCAGCATTTCAGCTTCCTGTTGATTGGCCTTATTAGTATTATTCTGGACAAAGGATTATGAGTTAAACGCATTGATTCTACTCTGCAAATCTTCATGGACCTCTTGTGCATTCGTAACTAAAAAGTTGCTACAGTTAATCATTCCATTTTGAGCATCAGCCTTAACCAATGACCTCATATTTGATTTGATTTTGTTAAATGTGCCTGGCTCATATTTTTCCTGAAGTGAGTCGAGTAAATGACTGATTCTTGGCTCAAAATCTTTGCCGTACACTGAAACCAGATATGGGAATACTTCTTCGTCAAGTATAGGACGACCAGTGATTTCTTCGCCGATACCTACAGCGTAGACAAGGCTTTCCCAAGTAATCACAGAGAATTTGTTCTCATATGTTTTTTCAATTAAGGATATTTGTGGTTTTAAGAAAAAACTACCTTTTTCAATAACCTTTTCAATTGGAACCATGCCCCCTTTTAGGGCTACTACAGCACCGCGAAGAACGCCAAAAAGCAATGAAATTGGTAATAATATTAGCGTTAAAATTACGGTAAATATTCTAGTGATCATTTGTTACCTCATCAGATAATTCACTGTACAGGAAGTCCACATGCTTTTTATTAACAGTCAAGACATTCCCCGTTAGTAACATCATATCGATAAGATCTATTAGTTCTTGCTTGAAGTCATCGGGCACATCATCAGGGCTTACCCCTCTCAATAGAGTATTTAGTTCTTTATTTTCCTCTTCGAAGAACTCATCTTTATCCTTGACTAAGCTCATTAGAGCATTCAAATCATTTTTCATGTCGTATTCCTATATACTATGAAACTTAGACAATAACATTTAATGGTACGACATCTCAAATGTAACTGACACTAAAAGTGCAAAGTTCAGTACACACTATTTTTTATTGGGTAGAGCCTTGGCCTATAACATAGCATTCCAGGAAAATGAGAAATCGCACTAACTCATTCCCTTTATCGATGTTGCGAACAACCTGTAACGCATTGATATGTTGGGATAAATTTCAGGGTATGCCGACAAGATAAGAAGTGCCAGAATTATAACTAGGTTGTTTTCGAGCACTTTGTGACAACGCTCATTAATCCTGCCCAGACGTTGATTATCTAAGTTGTCTTCAATGCTCTGGGGGCACTAGTTTTTGTATCGCAAAATTTTTGGCTCACCATATGTGCCCTGTGGAAGAAACATGTAATGGGGCATACCTGAGCTAGCCATATCAACTACCCCTTAAGCTTACTATTCGTCAAAAGAAACAGCGTATTCTACCCAGTCTATATAATCACTTTTCTTGGCTGCTAGCCCTAGAAAGTTTAATTGAATATAGTTCTTTTCACCTGCATCGTAGTCGTCTCCTCTAGAGTTTGCACGTAAGGATCGCTCTTCAGAACTCTTATCACCATACGATTTAAATGAGCTGTACTTATCCATGCAATACAACATCTCATACAAGCTGAAATCCACTGCTTCCGTATCTTCAATCGCTACAAAGTACCCCGAGTTGCCACGATGTAAGGGTAAGGATGTTTTATCTAAGCCAGCACTCTCCATTACTTTTTGGAGTGTTGTTGCGTTAATATCAGACCCTACCCAACATTCATACACACTATAGTGTTTGTCCCTTAGCGCAAACAACGTTAGGAGTAAGTACGGGTTCATCGACTTATCAGCACTACTAAGTACCGCTAAAAACTTATCAGCTAACTGTTCTGTATCTCTTAAAGACAAGTTAAATCTACCCGCAACTATGGATATTAGATTCCATAAGTTTCCGCCCACCTCAATAGCAGGGGCATAGCTATTCCAACTAGGTTTTATCGCATAATCCTCACCAATCATATTCTTAACAAACTCATATCTCGACTTAGAAATCGGTAGAGAGTAGCGTCGACGAAAAAATCGTCCGAGGTATGTTTGCGCATCGAATCCTTCACCGTAAACAGCCTTAACCGCGTGTTGTAGTTGCGCAGTATCCGTCGCCACAACAAAAACAATATCCTCCAGCTCAAAGAAGTGCTTAATTACCTCTAGCATCTCGACAGCGTAACTTGGGCGGCAGCGGTCTAACTCATCGATAAATACAAACGCAGGTATCTGTAGGTTCTTCTTTGGGTCGATAGCTTTAATTAGAGATTTGATGTCTTCACGAAGATATTCGACGGTCTTTAACTTCTCGTTGTGGTCATCAACTAAACACTTGGCTAGTGCCGCACCAGCTTCACCGCTCAAGTTATATAGGTCTGTGTTCAACGAGTCGTTGTCATCCTTTGGGTTAATCTCGTCGATGTTCATACCCGTAGCTTTCTTAATTAAGCCTTTAGCTAGTAGTGGTGCTGCAGCCTTAAAGAAACGAGTAGCTTTATTTTTCAGCGCTATCGCCTTCTGATTCCCATCAGGTAGGTGTACTTCAAGAGCGTTAATAATAGACGAGATAACCGTCAACATAGGGTCGTCTGAATAGTCCTGCTTCCATGCATCGACATACACAACAGGATGCTTTTCTTTGATGCTATCTATCCAACGATTGATGAAATAGGTCTTTCCTGCTCCCCACTGTGCGTTCAGATTAAGAACGTAACCATTCTGTGATGAGTTATCGACAAGGTAGCCATGTAGAAATTTAGCGTACTTACCTCTGTGTAACGTATCTATAGGGAAAAGCTCTATTGGATTTCCTTCACTGTCTTCACCTAGTACGGGTTCTTTCCAATCAAAATTAATATCGCCACCTGCCATCTGTAAACCACCAACTTTTTAATAACTTAGTCGACACATACTAAAGAAGATGAATATATTTACTATGACAATGATTGGATAATAAGAACTTAACAGCATTACAGTATGACCGTCGTGGCACGTCAAATCTGGCCTTGCAGTTTAGGGCCTTGATATTAGATTTAATAGTGAAGAATCAACTTACTTTCATTAGTACATAGCGCGGTTGTAGCTCGTCTTGGGGCATAGGTGTTCTAGAGGTCATCTGCTTGCTCTCGTGTGTCACGATCCTCGGTGAAGCAGGCCTCTTTATCGAACTGTGACAAACCCCAGCATATGAGCGCCGTATAATAAATGACCATCTTAACTCAACCATTACACGGTTAGCCATAGTGATGAATCTAGTTTAATAAAGTAGTCCTCAGCCAACCTTAAAATCAATTCAGTGCTTAACCACGCTCAAAGACAACTCATCAACAATTACCGTACAATGGTTGCAACTTTCGAAATACATCAACTTTAAACTGGCTGCGTACAATGATTTTGTGGACTCTTACTTCTAACCCAATTGCCCGTCTCTTTAACAAAGAGATCGAGGTTATAGTAGATGACAATGGAATTCGTGTTATTGAAAGAGGGAATGAAGTGCGTTTTGATTGGCATCACCTCGATTGTCCACCGCATCTCACTCTTTCAATAGACGGCGGGTGTTTGGCTTTGCTATCACGCGGTCAAACATATCGCTATCGAATGCTGGGCTATCTAACTCCTTATCAGTATTCAAAAGAACTGTTTCCATTGTGGGCAAATCAAAGTGCGGAGCGCTTGCAAGACTTCCTAAATGATGCCTACAAAAAATGTACATCTAGTTTCCTTAGAGATTCTTCAATTGAACAAATTCAGTCGGTTGTGAGTCTTGAAATAAAGCGTTGGAAAGGCTGGAAAAAGGTACAAGGTCTTTCAGAACTGGCAAAGAAAACGGCATCACAACTTACTAACATCCAAAACTGGGATGCTTCGGATATAGATAAGATACGCAATCGTTATGTCGCAAAACAACTTGCTCAATTTGAATCGTTCTTTGATGGTGTTGAATCGAATCCTCTGACAAATAAGCAGAGAATTGCTTGTGTGACTGATAACGACAATAACCTTCTACTTGCTGGTGCTGGCACGGGTAAAACAAGTGTCATGGTCGGAAGAACAGGTTATCTAGTTAACAGCGGCCAAGCTAGATCAAATGATATTTTGTTGCTTGCTTATGGACGTATTGCCGCCCAGGAGATGGATGAAAGAATCAAGGATAAATTAGGCTTCGATGATGTGAAAGCGAGTACATTTCACAGTCTAGGCGTGAAGATTATCTCTGCTGTTGAGGGTAAAGCACCGAGCTTGTCCAAGCTCGAAGATAGTGCCAAAGTTAAAGCCAAATGGATGAATGATGAAATCGAGAAATTGATGCTCGATAGTCTCTACAAAAAAAACTTACTCGATTATTTCAGTTCATATTACTACGTCGATAAAAACCCTTGGGATTTTGAATCTCAAGGAGCACATCTTAAGTATCTAAATGATAACGACATCCGCTCAATGAGGGGAGAGCAAGTTAAAAGCTATGGTGAGCTAGTGATTGCGAACTGGTTGTTGCGTAAGGGCATCAACTATGAATATGAAGCTAAATATCGATTTGATGTTGCAACCAGTGAATATCGTCAGTATGAACCAGATTTCTACCTTCCTGATTATGATATTTACATCGAATATTATGGCACCGATGAAAACGGAAACACGGCCCCTTATGTTGATAAGGAGAGTTATCACGCAAGTATCAAGTGGAAACGGGAAACCCACAAGAAATATCAGACGGGTTATGTGGAGGTGTTCTACCATCAACATAAAAACGGAAAACTACTTACCGCGCTAGAAAAAGAACTGATTAAGCGCGGCGTAGAAACACAACCTGTATCTGATAACGCTCTGTTAGCTAACTTGGAGCAGCTAGGTCAAGTGACAGAATTAGCGAAACTGCTTGGAGCGTTAGTTGATATGTACAAAGCAGCGTGTCTGGATGAAGATGGTATAAACAAAATCATCAAAGAGTCGATAGATTCTAGACAAACAGCTAAAGCACTCGAACTATTAATGCCGTTATATCACAACTATGAAAAGTACCTTCGAGACCATCAAGTCATAGATTTTAACGATATGATCGGTAAAGCTTTACAGTATGTTCAAACAGGTCAATTCCTGTCTCCTTGGAAGTACCTGCTGGTAGATGAATTCCAAGATATTTCAGAACCGAGGGCTAGGCTTGTTAAGGCACTACGTGATAGTTACCTTGGTTCATCATTGTTTTGTGTTGGTGATGATTGGCAAGCAATATACCGCTTTAGCGGAGCCGATGTACGACTTACTACAGAGTTTTCCAACTACTTCGGTTCAACTTCTGAAACTACGCTGGATATGACGTTTAGATTTAACAACTCTATTGGGGACGTAGCGACTCGATTCGTCACTCAAAACCCAGTTCAGTTGAACAAAAAGATCAACTCACTAGTCCATGTGAATACTCCTGCGGTAAGTATTGTTCGCCAAGGCAGTGATGAGGTTGGATTATCTGCGCTAGAAAAGACGCTTTCTTCAATATCAAACCAAGTACTGGCGTCCAAGAAGGCGAGTAAGAATAAGGTCTATTTTCTTGCTCGTTACTGGTATCAACTTCCTGATTTGCATCAATTAAGAACCCTAAAACATAAATTTCCTACTTTGGAAATTGAAAACCAATCGTTCCATGCTTCAAAAGGAAAAGAAGCCGAATATGTCATAGTAATGGGGTTGAGCTCGGGAAAGCATGGATTTCCATCTCAAAAACAAACCCCACCGCTTATGGATGCACTGTTACCGCAAGGAGATAAGTTTGAACATGCCGAAGAGCGTCGTTTGTTCTATGTTGCTCTAACCCGAGCAAAACACCGTGCTTATCTACTCGTTGATATGATGGATGCTAGTGAGTTTGTAACAGAGTTGGTTCAAGAAAGATATCCAGTGGAAACTAATGAATTTGATGCTTCACTTATTCAGCAGCAAGCTGAAAAGATTTCATGTCACCAATGCGGTGAGGGCACATTAAGGTTGAAAGTAGGGCAATATGGCAAATTTATGTCTTGTTCTCTCTACCCTAGATGCAAAAACAAAGAGACACCTTGCATCAAGTGTGGAAGCCCAATGAGTCGAGATATCAAAAGTGGTCTTCAAGTATGTATAGATGAAAGCTGTAGTGATGAGCGTCCATTGTGTCAGAATTGTGGCAGTGAAATGAAGCTCTGGAAAGGAAAATACAGCGACTTCTGGGGGTGTTCTACTTACCGTAAAGGGATGGATGGCTCCTGTTCATATAAGCTGAAAGGGTAACCCTGAGAATGAACTAGACATTGATTGGCACGCTAATCGAGCAATTATAGATAGAATTAATCTTTACGTAGATCTTTCTGCATGAAATGTTGCGTCGTTTAGCTAAATTTTGGACAATTCTGTATTAGAGACCTCCCTAAATTAGCAATTCATGAATAACTAAAGGTATGGAAAATCTGGACAAAGCAGATTTTTGGCAATTATCTTTGGTTAATACTATGTTCACTCTAATTTTTTCTTTGTTTTGTGGTTTGGATGATTTGGGTTTAACACTTCAAACCCAATAGATTCAAGGCTTTTAACAATGTCATCGTGGTTGTATTTGTTGCCAAGTAAATCCATGTCTACTGCAACAACAAGCTCTGACTCAGCCCTCGTTAATGCAACGTAAACTATATTCCAAGTCTTGTTGAACTTGGTTACAGCATCTTGCATTAAGCATTTGAAAATCGCTGGTGTTAAGACTAATACACAGACCTTAGACTCTAAGCCCTTAGTGCGCTGGATGCTGCTTATTGTGTACTTAGCCGAGTTGTCCTTGGATGAACTATATTGCTCAGCAGTTCGACAAAGATTTTTAAACAACTCTTTTTCATACGGGATTTCGAGCTTGGCAAGAAATTTACGTATGGAACTGTTGTTGTCATTTTTGGACAGCAAAGATGCAAAGAAACGCTGTAATGAATATATGACCACCCCTTCTTCGTATTCGGGGAATTTTACTGTAAGTAGCTCTTCTACCTCAGGGTCAAATTCGGGTAGTGATCCTGCTTGTTTAGTTGAGTAGTTACCTTCTTTTCTGAAGATGCTAACTAAACTCCCACTCTCAATGTGATGGCTAAGTACAGTGTCATAATGGTCATCTTCTGTAGTGATGAATGTGAGGCGTCCTTCGACTTCAGACAAGCTCATCTGCTCTTGCCCTTTGGGGCAGAAGGTATTTGATAGATCAAGAATCCTCTGTGGAACTCTACGAGATGTCGTGATGTTCGGCAGCACTTTTACTTTTTTGTTGGCTTTGTTTTTTGCTAACCAACCTTTGAAATCTTTCGGATAATCAATTGCTTGCTTGGGATCGCCTACCATGTAAATATCAGCAGAGTTCTCGCCGATTTTTTGAAAAGCTTTAAGAGCGGTTTCGTCTAGATCCTGAGCTTCATCAAGGAAAATCTTGTCAATCGCACTGCTTAGGAGTTTATGAACTTTCCTAACTTTAGATTTCTTCTTCTGGCTGTTGTGTTTTGAATAGTTTTCATCGACAACTCTCCATGCAGCAGAATATGTTTCATCGACATGTATTACCCCAATTTTCTTTAGCCTTGAAATGGTGCTCTTGGCTTCTCTTTGTTTTTTCTCAGCAGACTTTCCAGCAGGAAAGTTTGAAAACGTTTTGCATTGTGAAGAGGTAGTGTGTACTTCATTTAAAACAAAAGGAGAGTAAGGGTAAATGACCTCATTCAATAGAAACGTGTGAACTGTGCAAACTACGATATTGTCTGGCAAGTATCCTAATTGTCTGATAATCGCCTGAGAAATGTTCTGCGTGGCATTGTTGGTATAAGTAATCGCAAAGATTTTCTTATGCGATGTTGAGTCGTAGTGCGCAATGATCTTCTCAGCCAGACTATGAGTCTTACCTGCGCCAGCTCCAGCTATCTGAATCTCAATCATTTCATGAAATCCAAGGCTTCTTGAATGTGTTTGGGTAACGAGATCGGATCTTTGTTCTCTTCATCTAAGATGGAGTCAGCTATCCTGAGCATCCTTTCAGCTTTGCTTTTCTTCAGGTACTCAGCCATATCACTAGAGGTTTTGCACTTCTTCTTGAAAAGTGCGTTCAGGCGGCCAAGGTTTCCATCAGCCTCCGCAAGATCATCTTCGAGCGTATATTTGGTAGTGGTTCTTACTCGAATATTGTCGTTATCAGTATCATACTTTTGATGCTTATCTTTGGTTGAGTCATTGTCATCATAATCTCGAATTATGCTTAACTTCTTCTTAGTATTGCCTTTGTTGACTTGTAGCCAAACGTCCATGAAAGTTGTAAAGCCCGTTTGCTCAATAGATATAACTTCAAGACTGCTAACATTTTCGTTATTGCGATAGAGGATAGCGTTAATCAGCATCTCTTCCGTAGTGCCTTCAACGAGAACGGTCTTATTGCTCAGCAGTAATTTTAGAATGTCGAAGTTTGGTCGCTTACGAAGGTAGTTAGTAAGATGTTTCTTACTATCAATTAGGTGGATCGCATTATTTCCAGATAGGACGATCACGTTGGTTAGCTCAAGTTTATTGATGACCAGTGGACTATGGGAGCTAATTAGCGTTTGTAGAGACGAGCCGCCTTTTTGTGTGCTTTTGTATATAAAGTCAGTTGCGAAGCGGAGGTTGTTGACGCTGAGGTGTGCTTCAGGTTCTTCGATACAGCATAGGTTGAGTGCATTCTTGTTGCCGCTAAAGAACTCAAATAATAGGTAGATGTACACGAGGTTACGATATCCAAGACCACGCTGATACAGATAGCTTTCACCCGACTTCAGAGTAATGTTGGATAGGATGCTTTTTAAATTAGGCAGGTTCGGGATACATTCAAGCTTATCAACAACCTCGTCGAAGAAGTTCTCGAAGTCTGGATCAGGTGTAACGATTTTTGTGAATGTCTCGGTGTTTTCGATTGCATCGAAAAAAGAAGTGTATGCGCTGTTAATCTTGGCTTTGTCGGAATCTTCGAGAGCTGAAATCAACATCTTGGTCAGGATGTCGTTTGATTTCTGAGTGTTACTTTCGGCAAAGTCATCACGCTCAGCGTTGATCGAGTTGATGCCTATAAGTCTTAAATCAGAATAGCTAACCCTTAACCCATTGTTGCTTTGTGTTATGTCGTAATCGTACAGCTCAATTGGCAGGTTGAACCAGCGTGTATCTTTTATGTCCCCGATACCGTCAAGTAGCTCCTTGGCAGCCTTAACAAATTGCTCTGTATCTTTGGGCTTGAAGTCGTAACGAATCTTGTAGCTATCGTCGGCTTCTTCTCCGATTATCCACTTGCCAATAACGCCTTCTTCAATAATGTTCTTTGGCTCAGTAAACTCGACCTCAACTCGAACCTTAGGAATCAGAAGCTTGATCTCATCTTCGTCGTTACCGTTGATGATCGCTTGGTAAAACTCTTTAATTGCTTCGCGGTTGATATCCGATACCGAGAGCCGTTTCTTATTGAAGCTAATGTCATTGTTGTTAAGTGGCAAGGCAAGAGCATCGAATAGGTTAGTTTTACCTGCTTCGTTTTCACCAATAATTACGCTTAGTGGTGAAAATTTGATCTCGAAGTTTTTGAAGGCTCGATAGTTTTCAATTTCGACTGTACGAATGTACATTTATCTTCCATGTAGTAATTGTTTGTTATCATTTTCATAAAGTTAACATCAAACAATGTAGGCTGAAACAAACTTAGACGAAAAAATAGCCCTTCATCAAAGCCATTGTGCTATATGGACTTAACCCCAAGGCTTGAACTGAAGCCGCCATGCGTTGGGAACCTGTCTTAACGCTTTCTTATAATGCAAGTTTCACCATATCTGATTTATCACCATTAAACCCAATATCAACCTTGCCACTATGGATACCACTGTCAGACATAGATATATAAAGGTTCATTTTTTGTAAACTAAGTCCTTGCTCTAATGAAAGCCACTTGCCGATTACCTCTGACTTAGCTGTTATTGGTTGTTTTAGTACATTGCTAGTCATTATATCATTCAGTCCCGCAGCACTAAGGTCAACTAGACTAACCAATTCACGATGCCATTTAACATCTACAGCACCTTGAGTACAGAAATTAATAAAATCGTATCCACTAGACATATAGAGTGGTAACACCCTATCTAACAACTTTAGAAAGTCCTTTCGGATTTTTTCATTTCCTGAGGGATAGAAATCATCCTCATTGTCTGACATCCAAAAAATCGGCTTATCGCTTGGTAACACCGATGCCGTCAAAAAAGAAAATATGTGGGCAATACGCAGCGCTGTTTCAATACTCTGTTTAGGTAAATGAAGAAAACCACCATCCTCTAGCGATTGCTTCAAGTAGTTTTTGCTTCCCCTTTGGTCTTCTGAAAATAGCGTGTTTATCTTTTTATCTACTACTACATTCACAAGCAAACCTGGCAACAAATTATTAGAGTGACGCAAGGCGTCCTGAGCTACTGCAAGCATTTTAGGGTTATGACCCATTTTTTTGAACGATAACTCACCACGGTTTAAACCTCGTACCATGCGTGACTTTTCTACTGCTGCATAGTAGTTCCCTACAAAGTCCAAGGGAGTGAAGAGAAAACTATAAATATGATATTTACCATTAGTCTTTCCTGAGTAATCCGAATACACAGCAAATGATTTGAATGGCGCAGTGTCAAAAACTTTGTCGTACTGCTGAATACAACCATCTAAAACAATGCCTAGTGCGTTCCCCTCTGCTATTGGTAGACTCGGGATATTCTTATACATACTCGATACTCCAATTGCCTCATAATGCTAATTATGACGGTCAATAGCCGTCTTTCACTCACTTGTTCACAAATCAATACCTTATCACCAATTCAAAGGAATTAGTCGGCTAAGATGGGCATAATTTCTAAGTGAGCGAAATTCGCATAACTTTTTGTAGTGTAAATTTACGTTAACTAGATATGAATGAGTAAAAGCACTAACGCATAAAGGGGCATAAACGAGTTTTAAATACCTACTGCAACAATGTGATCACCAAGCGATTCTGTCGTATCGTAACTACCAAGCGACTTTGTCATTCGCTTAATTACCGAGGGAAATTGACGGTCTCTATTTTTACGTAATCCTTTGACTAGTGCTACGAATTAGTCAGGGGTGTATAGGATGATCGTTATGGATACTCAATCTCAGCTTACCGTGGATATCATCGCAAAAGTTGCTCTCGGTAAAATCTCAATTACTAATGCCTCTAAGCTCCTCAAGAAGTCTCGCAGAACCATCGAACGTTATCTCAGGCGATATCGCTCTGATGGTATCCGATTTGTGGTTCATGGCAACACAGGAAGGGCACCCGCTAATAAAATCCCCATTACCTTAAAGCAACAAGTTCAAGCTCTTATAAAGACCAAGTATTACGACTTTAACATGCTTCATCTCGCCGATATGTTAGAGGTATTTGAAGGTATCAAAGTAAAACGGGAGACGCTTCGTACCTGGGCACATGAAATCCATCATGTAAAACGAGCCAAACATCGACGTTCTAAGGTAAGAAGACGACGTGAGCGTATGGAAGCCGAAGGCTTAATGCTGCAAATGGACGGCAGTCCGCACCTTTGGTTCGGTGATAAAAAATCCTGTCTTATCGCCATGATTGATGATGCAACCAGTGAGGTTCATGCGGAGTTTTTTCCTTCAGAAACCACCGAAGGATGCCTCAAAGTAATGAAAACTTATATCAAGAAAAAAGGTCTTTTTAAGACTCTGTATGTCGATAGAGCTGGCATCTTCGGTGGACCAAAACGTTGCCACTTCTCCCAGATGCAACGAGCCTGTGAAGAGCTGGGTATAGAAATTATTTTTGCCAATTCGCCTCAAGGCAAGGGTCGCATCGAACGTGCCTTTGATACGTTCCAAGATCGTCTAGTCCCTGAGTTAAGGCTGGCTGGGGTTACTGATATGATCAGTGCAAATAACTACCTACAAAATACCTTCATCCCTGAGTATTGGGCAACGACCCTCACAGTCAACGCCAAATTAATGCGCTCTGAGCATACACCCGTTCCGAAGTACCTCAACATTGACGCGATATGTATTCAAAAAGAATATCGAAAAATCCGTCGAGATCATACCTTCAGTTACGCCAACGCAATGTATCAAATCACCTCCCCATTACGGCACTCTATCGTGAGTCAACAAGTCGAATTACGTAAGCAACTTGATGGTGGTTTTACGGCTTACTTTGCTGACCGAGAGTTATCGATTAAAGAGCTTACTGAGCCTAGCTCTAGGAAAGAATACGGAGAAGAGGTTCAGAAAAAGATCGAGGCTATAGAGCTTGCCAATGAGTTAGGGAATGTTAGAGAAGCGGCCCGACAAAGCGGTTGTTCTGTCAAAAGCATTCACAACAACCGTCAATTGCTTGAAGCCCATGGCCCACTTGCTTTGAAACGTCTGTATGGTCAATCACACAACAATAATCGCATCGATGAAAAGACTCGAAATATCGTCATCTCATTAACACTCAAATCGCCTCACCTAACCTCTATTAGGATAAGTGGTGAGATGAGAAAGCGTTTTAACATCTCGATTAGTCACTCAACAGTAAGGAACATCTGGCTTGAAGAAAAGCTGAATACAAGAGAGTTACGGGAGGCACGTGCCGAGGAATCAATTATCGAATAGAAACTAATCTGCAATAGTGGACTACTATGAATAGAGCAGCGACAGAATCCTTCGGTATTTAGACCGTCAACCTCCCTCGGTAATCACAAATACCTACTGCAACAAAATACTACTGCAACAGCTTTTCCAGGTAACTGTTCCTCTTATGAGAGTGGCTAAGTGCTTCGGTAATCTGCTTCATTTCCTTGCTACTACCGACAATATGAATTTCACTTTCAGCCCTCGTAATTGCAGTATAGAGCCAAGCTCTATCAACTATTCTTCCTTTTTGCAGGGCGATAATGATGCGCGGGAACTGTGATCCTTGAGCTTTGTGCAAGGTGATTGCATAACCCAACTCCATGCAGTCTAGAACGGTTTGTGTTACCTCGACCTTTTCACCCGTATCCAGTGTTACTTCACCGTAACTGTCACCAGAAGGCTTGACGCTGGTTAGAGTGCCAAGAGAGCCGTTCTGAATGCCTTTCTCGTAATGATTCTGCGTGAATAAAACCGCATCATTCAAGCTAAGTGGTAGAAAGAACTTGTCGCCATTGATTTCGAATTCAAGGCTATCGCTGTTTGGATTGACCGCTTGTTGGGTGAGTTTATTAATTTCTGATACGAGCGCCTTGGTTGGAGCCATGACACGACTGCTTTCAGGGGACTCTTGGTAAAGCTCACAACAGACTTTGGCAATGTCTGTTGTGCTGGTTTCGTGAAAGTGTATTGTCCCCGTGCTTAATTGATCAGGTATCACACCTTGATTGATGAGCATTGAGTATTCAGGGATACCCGTTGAACCTTCCTGTCTCTTGACGATATCCAGCATCGTATTAGCCACCGTTTTTGCTTTAACGATATCTGCCAGTACCTTACCACAGCCGATCGGTGGTAGTTGGTCCGGGTCGCCAGTGAATATCAATCGTACAGAGGGATGAATGTGATTCACAAGGCGATACATCGTCGGCAAGTCAATCATGCTCGCTTCATCAATCACCAGTAGATGATTCGGCTGCTCAACACTTGGCTCAATCGGTTCCTTACGAAGTAACTTAGCAATAGTTGAAGTGATAAAGCCGATTGACTCATGTAGCCTCATTGCAGCGCGACCACTGAGCGCAACCGCGTGTATCTCAAAGCCGAGTTGACGGTAAGCCCTGAGAGCCGTTCTAAGTACCGTTGTCTTGCCAGTCCCAGCACCGCCAGTAATGCAGCTTACAGAGTTGTCCAGGCATGTTATTGCGGCCTCGATTTGCTTGGAGGTTAAGTCATAGGGCAGTTCCGCAGCCGCAGAGCAATAGGCAGCATTGGCGTTTTCATCAAATAAGTCATTTCGCTTAGTCAGTGCATTAAGCCGTTTGGCAACGACACTTTCCATCAGAAGTTGCGCCGTTGGGTGGTAGGCTCCTGTGTCGGGATTTAAAATATACTGAGCTTTATCATGGCCGGATTGGAACGACTGAGTGACCAGTGTTTTGTCTTTCAATAGTTTGTTGAGGTAAGGGCGCACATTGGCATGAGTGGTATAGGTGTGACCTTTTTCAATCTCCTTGCGAATCGCCATTTCCAGAGCCGCGCTGAGCCTTCTTGGGTCATCCTTCGCAACATCGCTCTTAAAATCCGTTGCCTTGATAATATCTTCAATGGCACTGAACGAAAGACCAAAGCCCATCAAAGCATAAGGATTATCCTTAATTACCTCTATAGAGGCTTCACCGTGATGCTTGAGCAGCCGTTGCTGCACACTGGCGGGGATGTTTTGCTCACTCATCCAGTTGCAATGTGCCAGATTTTTATATTTGGCGTACCCCTTAAAGAGCGCTTCCACTGAATCGTCACTCAGAATCGATGTTAGACGCTTTCTAGAGTCTGGGATGTCATTTTGCAGTGTGGCATGGAAGTCTTTACCTAAGAGCTGCCAGAGCGCCCTAGCTTTGCTTTCACCAATACCTTTAAAGTCAGTTTCTCTTGCGATAAAACGAATGAGTTGTTCGCCAGTTTCGGGCAGCATGCATTCAACATGCTTGGGTGATTCATACGTGTGCTGCTGCATGACATAATCACCCATCTCCATATTTTTTATCTGGCGAGCGCCTTTGACTGACCAGTGCTGACCCAGCGTTGGAAGCACAGGGATACTATCGGGGTCGGCTTTGATAGTGACGTAATACTTCCCACTATTAGTTTTGTAAGAGTCTTTCGCCAGCGGTACACCGCTGAATATCACCATCTTGTTCGAGCGATAAGGGATACTGGTGACACGCATTTGGTCTTCATGCAAAGCGCTATTCATCGTGGCATCAACCCCATTTCGGATAAAGTTTCAGATAGCTCACCAAAGCGCTCAAGTCGCTTTTCAAGCTCCTTGACCTTGGCTTTCAATTCAATGTTCTCAGCTTCTAATGACGACACCCGTTTTGAATCGAGCAGCTTTCGATTTGCTGTGTTGTCGTAGGCTTGAGGTTTGCCCTCATTTTTGTTGGCAGCGTCGCTCAACGGTGGCAGGACACCTTTGCCGCGCAGTTTATCTTCTAAGGCTTTGAGCGCTTCTTTGAGGGCAGGGTTTTGGTTTAACGCCGATTTTCCACAGCCGATGCCCTTTGCCACCTCGTTTCGATTAAGCTGACCTCGGAACATGATTTGCTTAAAGTCATCGTCCGTCTGTGTGGCTTTCCACACTTCAAATGCTTCCAAGTTTTGCTGTGCTTTCTGCTGACCACTTGCCATGTTATCTCTCGCTATATCGTAATTCGAGGTTTAGCTCTATTTCTACTTATTGCTGCGCTCAACGTCTTGTAAGGTCTTTTGAAACACATCCATGACACTTGGGTTAGTTTTGCCTATGCTGGATAACTTTTGAATGAAAGCCTGAAGCTTACCAATCTCTGACTGTGCGACCGTAAGTTGCGCTTCCAGCTGTATCACCTTTTCTGCTAAATCCACGTCTTTTTGCAAGTAAGTAAGCAATTCCTTGTTTTCAGGCGAAACAGGCTTGCCCCTTAAGGCTTGCTTTTTCTGTTTGTACTCGTGCTTGATATTGGCGTACTTGTCGAGCGTTTGCCTCGTGGTTGCAATACCTAAGCTGGATTCTACTTTTGTGACTAATAAATCCCATGTTAACTTGCCTTCCCAGCTTCGAATAAGGGCCTGTATGGAAATTTGTTGGTCGGTTTCTAGTGATTTAAGTGCCATATTGTTTACCCTAGAGTGAGTCCAGAAAGCCTAAGAAATTATCCGTTGCTTCATCTTGGTTTTTGTCGTTTTTTGCCTCAATAGCAGCTTGCAGGGCTTGCTCGGCATCAGGCAACGCTAACTTTTGCTCTTCCACCGTTTGGGTCTCTAAGTTAGTGATTCTTATGCTGTTTGAGCGAGCTAGCAAGCGCACCATACGACCTTCTTCTATTGCCTCATCGGACAGCACTTCAATGAGTTTTTTTAGCATGCAAGTATTGCGATAATAGGTTTTGTACCACTTGTGCTGCCCTTCACTTGTTTCAAAGTTGATAGACGCTTGAATCCTCTCCAAGTTGTGCGTTTGCACTTTCAAATCCTTTTGGAGTAAGTCTATTGCCTCCCTATCATGGGTTACATGACAAGAAGATGAGCATAACGCACATTGCGTCTCAAACTCCGACATATAAGTACAGGGTGAGAGGGCAAGGTTTTGATCGCAAAAGCCTGTTTCATGGACAAAAGTCGGTGTTTCATTGTCGATTGCCTTATTAAATTGATCCATGGTCGCAATACGAAGCTTTAGCTTATTTTCGATCTCGCTTTCTGGTTCATTAGAGTAAGAGATGTCCCCAATGACAGAAGCGTTCTGAGCGTCAGTGGTATGGATATAGGTCAGTGTTTGCTCGGCGCTTTTTCGGCCTGACAACATAGAAATAAGGTGGTGAGGCAGTCCTTTTTTAGCCAGAAGATCATTTTGCCAATGACGCAGTTGGTGCGGCTTGAGCAAAAAGTTGGATGAGAAGCCGTGTCGCTCAAAGAGCGTAAGCCGATTTTTGTTGACTTTTATTAGGTCACTAGAAAAGAGGCCACTTAGCGAACTGATAGGCACTAAAAAGAAAGGGTGTGCCGCTTTGCCGCCAAGCTGCTTTTGTGTGTAGGCAAATAGTGAGTTCTCAAAATTGACATACCTAGTTTGGTTTTTATTGTAACCTTTTAGGTGAGATTGATTCATCTCGATGGTGTGATTCTGAAATTCTGCCACGGTGAGTTCTTGCTTGCCTGCTGTGTACTTATCGTATTGACGCTGCATTGTAAAATTACATCCTGTAAGGGCTTGAGAGTAAGGGCAATTACTTTTAAACACCAGTGTGTCGAAGGCTTCGAGCTGTGCAATGGGCTTGATGAACTTTGGATGATGCGGTTTATATGTTCTATCTATTGCCCCCTTCGTATCAGCCGTGACGCGAGCACATTTGTCACTACCGTCAAAAAAGCCCAGCAGCAAACCAAGGTGTAATAGGTTGGTTGACTTGCTCATGGAAGGCTTAAGCAGGGCAATATTCTCATCACTGGGCTTGAATTCACCGAGCACTTCTTTCAGAGGGCGGTTCGGCTTTCGATAGAACCGAGCCAGCGCTCTTGCAGGCTCTGTAGCGAGAATAGTGTAGTGCAACGCTCTGTCTAAGCTATCGACCATTTCTGCATTAATGTGGTTGGCATTATCCTTGTACCCCTTCGAGCCTCGCCAGTTGAGGTAATGCACCGTTTTTTTCTTGCCATCGACAACTTGTGTATGAGGCTTTATGCGTTGCACTGTTAAAAGCACTTGCTCTGCGCCAATTCGATTGGGTGAAGCCATGCCAAGTGCTGCCATGGTGCAACTAAAGCTGTCTCGCTGCTTTTGCATTGGTAATAAAAGGGGTTGCCAAGCCTCAGCACCTTCCTTGTCACCATCCTGATAGGCTGGAATAACATCATAGAAGATAGCCCCGAGCGCCAGTAATGCGTTTTCCGACGGAAGCTTGTTTTGTTCCGCTTGCAATGCATCATCGCCACTTTTAGAGCGAAGTGTTTCAGCGTTAGTATTGATGTCGGGCTGACAGCTTTTCGCGAGCATTTTATGTTGACGAAGCCAGTTGATAAAAGCTGTTAAGTTAGTGCTGTATGTCATCAGGTTGATGGCAGATTGAATCCTTTCAAGGGTGGCGGTCGCGATATTCTCATTTAGGTGGCAAAGGAAGACTCTTGCGGCTGTGATTTTTGCTGTTTTATTGACTGTAGATGTGTTTTCTTTCAATATATCAAGTGCATAGGTAAATAATAAGTCATACATTTCAGGTGCTAATCGATCCTCATCCGTGAAGTGTGTTCCCACTTTTGGCATCTTTCTATTTAGATTACAAAACAAAATATTCTGGGTTCTGTCGTCACTGTCGGTAAACGTGACAGCAATATCCTCCCATGATGCAGGCTCACCTTGAGCGTTGGTAAATCCAATCAGAGGCTGCGCTTTCTTTTTGGCGATGTAAGTGTGTTGATTATCAATATAGCGGTTAATCTGACTCATTTGCACTCTCCCACCTTCATGGTTTTTCGTTCTTCGCACAGCATAATTGTCACTTTGATATAGAGAATAATGGTTTGCAGTCGTTTAACCGTAGCGGGGTGGCCTGATTGACTATTAATCGCCAGTTTACGCTCTGCCTTATCTAAATATTGCTGATGGTTTGTGGTTTCCAAAGGTCGAAAGTTATCACAGGGATAGCACCCCATTGGGGCGGCTCCCTTTGATTGACAGCTTGAGCAGTTGGCTGGGTTAAGCTTGTGCCCCATCTCTTCATTAAATGGGCTTTTCACTTTAAAGTCAGCGTGTTGCTGTAATTCTTTCGAAGATACGCTATCAAAACGTTGGATGACACTGTTACCCGCAAAGGCTTCGTCAATTTTGACTCGTTCAGGCGCTTTTAAATCAAGGTAATCTTGTATTGCCTCTACCGTGACACCTGTAATGGCAGCAACTTGCGCAGGGCTTAACCCCATCCAAGCGGCGAGGGTTAACTGGGTATGACGCCAGCGATTGTTTTTAAATGCAAGGGGCTTATGCGCTATTCGGTCACTTTTAATACTTAATTTTTTATTGAAGAGGTAAGCTATATTATGGGCAAGAGCAACCGAAGATAGGTGGAAAGCCTCTGATGTATCGCTCACGGATTGAAAGAGACTCTCCTTGGTATCAAATCCTACCGAGAATAAGCTTTGGTCTGGAAACAAGGGAAGTCGTTGCATCAGCTCTTTTGTTTCACTCTCAGAGAGGACAACGCCGCTCTTGCTCAATGAAGCGCAGAGGAAGGTTTCGTACATTTGGTAATACTGAAGCAACAATTCAGACAGATTTGGCTCCAGGCGATGAGAACGTGACTCGGCATCGACTCTAAACGCTCCATTTTTACCTTTGAAGGTTCGTAGGTGCAATTGCTCTACATCAGAAAAATGATGCTGTGTTAAAGGCTGCCAATCACGGTTGCTTTCTTTGTGCGACTTAAATGTTTGACCCACACGCAAAAGGTCACACCATTTAATTTTAACCAGTTGCGTAGGTCTTCTGACAATGGCCACCATCAACTGACAAGCCAGAACGTTTCTTAGGCGAGTGAAAGGCTTTGCTGTTGCAATCTCACTGCTGAGTGCATGGAGGGTTTCAATTCTTAGTGATTCAAGAAGGTTATCACGTTCGATTTCACTGTAAGCCCCCGTTGTTTCATCAAGGATATTTTTTGAGCCATCTTGTCTGCCTAAATTCTCATTCTTAACGAGGTCATAGAGCGGAGTAAGAAGATTGCTGCTGTACTCATGACTTCGTTTGTTAAATGCGTATAGGGTATTTTTTACTTTCTTTTTATAGTCCGTGAGTGTTAACCACCACGCCTCAAAAGTCGTTGGCTCTAAGTAATCGCAAATGGTTTTTAAGGTGCTGACATACCCATTTATGCTTGAATAAGCATAATGTTTGGCAGCGTGCGCGATAGCCAGTCGTAGGTCGAGAAAGGCTTCGCTATCTAACGCATTCATCCAGCCAAGGTTAAGCAGCTTCTTGTAGCCAAGCAACCATTCATCAGAAAAGAGATCAAACTCGTAACCCGTTTCTTTTGATTGAAAAGTTCGTTTACCTTCATAGCTTTTTTTTAAGCTTTTAAGTTCAGCGCTGTTCATTTGCTACCTCTCAGGTTGGGTACGGATTGGCTCAAGTTCTTGGATGAAATTTCAGCTACCGTCATGGCTAACTGGAACTCGTTGTAGACTGATGCCATTTTTGAATCTTCTACCCAACCCATCGCATATTTGCGAAGGTCTTCGATTTTATCCGGTGAGAACCCTTTGGCTTTGGCTTTGTTTTCAAAGATTTCATTCCACTTATGACGAAGTAGATGTGGATGTAGTGCTATCCCAACACAATCTCCAATCGTCTTAATGACTTTGTGAATTGCGTTGTAAGACATTGGCTTTCCGATAGTTCTTCCTTTTTCTGAGATGAAAACGAAATCATGTTCATGAGAGTTTGGTGTACTTTTGCGCACTGTTTCGATGTAGAGCTTAATCAGCTTCATTAAATCGTGAGAGATTGAAACAGATAATGCTTTTGTTTTGTTTGCAGCGGGAAGACGCCTTGTGTCCGTAGGGTCATCGGGGGTTCGGGTGAGCAGGAACCTAGGATTGTCCCAATCGTCCACTAAATCACTCACTTTCAATTTCAAGACAGCCCCAACACGAACACCTGTATCAATCAATATCTGGGTGATAATTTGATTTCGAAGCTTGCTCGACTTGAAGGGGTTGTTTGAAGAACGTTCTTGAATAACCTCTAATAAATTAAAAAATTTATCGGATGGAATGACCGATTCAAGGGGATCTTTTGTGATGGTATTGTCTTTTCGGGAGCTAGAAATTGCTGTACTGATGTAGAGTTTGAATTTATTAAATTGGTCATCCGTGGAGATTTGCTGTTCAGTCTCAGCTTTATCGTAGTGATGGCACACATATAAAAATTCAATGTAGGCTTTAAGACGGTTGAGGCGTTGATGAAAAGTATGCGCTGATACTTCTGGTTGACTGTTGGATGTCGCATGGATTGCATCCCTAATTCTTTTATCGGTAAGGCTAACTACAGTGCCGCTTTCGCTCTCATCCTCAGTGTCCACATAGAATTTACAAGCACGAATATAACCGTCTATTTCCTCGATAGATAGAAAAGAGCCACTTGCTACACGCTCGACAAGGTCAATGTTCTTTTGCATGAAGAAGCAGTACAAAAACTTCAACTCATAAGCATATTTCTTTCGAGTGTAGAATGATGGTAACTGTTTTGATTTCCCCTTTGAAAATGGGGACTTATGATTGCCATTGAGATAAGCGTTAAGGTGCAAGCAGCAAGGTAGACCACTCCCCCGAACAACTACGGGAAAAGAAGCGTTATTTATATCTTTGTATATCCTAACTTGAATACTTTCACTTAAACCAATCATTACAAAGCTCGTTATCAGTTACACATAATTACACCATATGTGCTTTTTTTATATTTGTAAAGCAAAAAAAAGGATTCCAACTGGAATCCCTATCTTTATCGTACGTTAGCTCTTTACGTTTTTTTTGGTGGAGAGTATTCAATCGTCTCTTTGTTCAAAGAACTGACTGGTCATGAGTTGGATATTCATACTTTGGCTTTGCCTTACGCTCGTCCCAATTACACCAAGCTTTATGACAACCGCTTCCAGTGCCCGGTGATTTTTGAGCAAAACCATTGTGAACTGCGTTTTGATGCCTCGGTTTTATCACAAACCTTATTGACTCATGATGCCGCGACACTGAAGCGCTATCTCGCGTCTTGCCAGTCGATAGTGGAAACGCTGGACTCTGAGCATCTGCTGACTAACCAAATCAAAACGATCTTTTATCAAACCGCAGGCAGTTTCCCGAATATTGAACAACTCGCGGATGAGTTTGGTTGTAGCTCTCGTACACTCAGGAGAGAGCTAGTGACCCATGATTCCAGTTATCAAATATTGCTTACCGAAGTTAGAGTGGAACTGGCCAAAGAGCTGTTACTCGGCACAACCATGAGTATCGATGACATCGGTGAAAGGCTCGGTTATAGCGACCCGGCAAATTTCAGAAGGGCGTTTAAAGGTTGGCTCAATAAAACGCCCGCTCAGTTTCGTGACGGTTTAAGTTAAAGCGTTACTTGCTAAAAAACTGCTCCCTGAAGTCGGATATTTGCTGTTGATAGTAACTGCCCCAATCGTGTTGAGTCCAAGTGGCATAACTTGAGCTTCGCTGAGAGTCTAAGGTCGCTTTGAGCTGATCCAGTTGCTCGTGATAACTCATCACGGTTTGTTGCTGTTGCGCGACTTGCTGTTCTCTTGCGGTAATGTTGCTGGCCTGCGCTTCATCTAAGTAGGCACCTTGGAGGTCGGCTTTGACTGATGCAACTTCAGCAGGGCTATAGCTGCTGGGTATCAAAGAGACTGCCAGTTCATATTTTTGAAGCTGTGTTTCGGCGTTTAACGTGCCCGTATTGTTTTGCCATTCACTAAGCAAATCTTGATAATTGGCCAAAAACTGGCTCGCTTCGTTCTCTTCAAGGGGGTTGGCGTCGAGCGTAAAATCTAGATGCGCAAACTGGTCTGCGAATAGCTGGTGGGCCAACTCTCCCCATACTTGCTGTGCAGACTGCTTGAATAAGGCAACACGATCTTCAAGAGTCTCTATGGATTCAAGTGGGATGGTACTTTGGGCTAATTGCCAGTCGACTGATAGCTGCGGATAGTCGCCCAGTAACTCAAACCATATACTCGGCAACTCTGATTTCAATCGTGCGAGTTGCTCAGTGCAGTCATCGCGTTGTTGGCAAAGCGCCCAAAACCCATCGAGTTCATCGAATAGAGCTTTACCTTCAAGTTCGCTTAAGTTTTCAACATGCGTTTCTCCGCCCGATGATTCTGCTTCGGGTTGTTTGTTCTGCGATGCTGCATTTCCCGAACTGGTGGTTGCAGTTGGTGTGAAATTATCGTCATCAGTTGTCGTAGAAACACGCGGCTTAGCTTCTGCGTGTTGAGCAGAAGATAGCGGTATTCCGTTCGATTTTGATGACCATGAGTAGCCAATAATGCTCGTCACCGCGACGAGCATTATGATTAATATAACTCGATGCATTATTGGTTCACCGAGTTACTTGATCACGGCGCTAACAGGGAAGTGGTCTGAAAGGTTGTAGTGCTTCCATAACTCACTGCTTGTTGAACGAGGAACATCAACGCGGTTATTGTTGTGAGTTTTTTGTGCGTACTCCGAACTCACCACTACGTAATCCAAGTATTCGACGTTTTCCCCGCCAGACATAGGTTCGCCTGCAAAGTTGTTGATACGAGGATCAAAGGTGGAAGCAGTATAACCTGAATACTCCGGCTCAGCGGCTTGCAGGTTAGCGAACATTTGTTGGTAGTCGCCTGGGAACTTCAGCTTGTTCACGTTGAAGTCACCGCTATAAATAACCGTCTCTGAAGTTGGTATTTCCAGTGATTGAGCAAGCTGACGCATCTGTTTAAATTGGCGCTGTCGGTAGTCACGAGCGGTATCGGTATCGAATGATGCCGTGTGGGTGCCGAAAACATGGTAAGCCTGACCATTCTTGATAACCTCCGCATAATTAACCCCCTTATCAGCGAAACAATCTGTGCCTGTACAATCAGGGAACACGTATTGCGCTTCGTTGACAATAGGGTAGCGGCTGACAATGATCACGCCGCCGTCATAGATGTTAATCCCATCTTTATCGAGCATTTTAGTTTGATAAGGATACTCTTTTGCAAGCTCACGTAGGAACTTATCTCGTCCGTTGGCAAACACCTCTTGAAGCGCCAGCACGTCGTAGCCCTTTACGTATTGAGGGAGCAGGTCATAGCGGTCACCAATATGTGAAGCGATGGCAGGCAGCGCCCAGATGTTGTAAGTCATGACTTTCAGTGTATTGGCATCCGGCTCTGGCTGCTCATCCACTTTGGGCGGGGTGATGGTGTAATAAATATCATCGTAGCGCGCCGTAGAATCGGCTTTAAGTGCTAGCTCTGCATTGACCCCGAATGCATCGGTTGTGCTGCGATGAATATTACGATCGTCATGCAACGTTAGGTTGACGTCTGCGGCACTCAAGCCATGTTGCAGTGTCGAGTTGTACCAATGACCCTTCATGGTTTGGTTGAGCGTGACACTCTCTCCTACAGCGTTCGATACTACAGTGTCAAACTCGTAGGTCTTCCCAGATTTCACACCAGTCCAGCGATTGAAACTGATCAGCTTCTTCGTCTCCCAAGGGCCAATCTGTTCAACATGTTGCTGCCACTCATCACCGAATTGAAGCTGGTCGGTACCCGTGTGATTGGTTTGAATCGTCATTACTTGGCTAGTGTTATTGGTCAGGTACACATCGGTATCTGCAATAGCCGAGGTTGAAATGAATGAAGCTGATGCAAGTATTGCACTCAGGCAAGTCCATTGAGTTTTCATTTTCACGTTATCCTTACTGATTGGTTTAAAGAATAACGTAGTAAAGAGTTGTGACATTGGAGTTATAACTCTATGGGAATTATCCAAATATTAGATATATGCCATGGTTTTATAAATTAGATTACTCATTGAAAATTAACATATTGCTTTGCCTGAATGATAAGTGATACGCGCGCACGCTAAAAAACAGAGGAACGATTTGGGTTTGAGGGTAAGTCACTATTGGTTGTTTTCGTGGAAATCATAGGTCGGTAAATAACCAGAAATGGATGCTGTGAATCACGATAAGGGAAAACGCTAACCGCCTTGCTCTATCAGCATAAATTTTGCCATTGTTCAGTAAACAGATTCCTCAAAAACAGGTATGATAGTGTCGTTTTTAATCCTGAACTGGGAAAGTCATGGCAAAGTTAACACTCCAAGAGCAAATGCTTAAAGCTGGCTTGGTAAATGAGAAAAAATTAAAGAAGGCGAAGAAGGGCTCTAAAAAGTCTCGCGTTCAGTCTCGTGAAGCAAAAGCGGCAGCAGAAGAAACTAAACTGGCGCAGCAAGCGAAAGACAAAGAGTTAAACCAACAGTTGAAAGAACAGCAGTTGAGCAAAGAAATTAAAGCTCAAGTGAAGCAACTGATTGAGATGAACAAGATCGAACAGAAGAATGGTGAGATCAAATACAACTTCACCGACGGTACGCTAGTTAAATACCTTTACGTAGAAGATCTGACTCAAAAGCAACTAAGTAAAGGCATTCTAAGTATCGCGCGTCAAGGCGAAAGCTATGTTGTTATCCCTACTGCGGTAGCGAACAAGATCGCGATGCGTGACGAAGAATCTATTGTTGATACTCAAGCTTCAAGCTCTGATGAAGTAGACGAAGATGACCCGTACAAAGACTTCGTGATCCCAGATGATCTAATGTGGTAGTCCGTTTTACCTAGCTCCATTCTAATGGCTAGCTAAGTTTACAGGATCTAAGAATGCAGCGAACAATCATTCGATTGGCGCTGCATTTTTTTTGGCGCGAAATGACTTCAACAAATCTTTAATTACGTTTAGTGTTCTGACATGCCGTAAACAAGGCTATCAGAAGCATTTGCATGATTGATAAAATCAGCATTAGCGCGCTGTTCGTGTTGGTCATAGCCATCGAAGTAACAGTCACCAATTTCATTGCGCGGGCAAACGTGAATGTGGTCTTTGATGACCAGTTCGGTAGAACAACATGGGCAGTGTTTTACATGTCCAGTGAGTCCCGTAGATCGATTTGGTTTCATACATCCTCCTGATAGGCACTGTAATCTAATTGCCTATTTGCACCCTAAGTTACGCAAATTAGTGTGTCGTTATGATTTCACTTTTAAGTCAGTGAAAAATGATTCAGAGAGTGAATATCTAGGCATCAATGCAGATGTTCGACCGAGAGAATGTAAGACGAATCAAGCCCAGAGCAGACGCAATGGGCTTGGAATAACAGCTGAACTATTTCTAATGGGTTTATTGCTGCGCAGGGTTAATCACAAGTTGAGCATCTTGATACCCAAGTTGAGCGAGGGTGTCAAGGTTGAAATCAGTCACTATTTTAATATCACCCGCGTAGTAGGTCTCGTGATTGTTGAACGTCGTTGTATCGAATGAATCAACAGAATGCTCAGCGCCGATATCTATCATCCCTGAATATTGAGATTCAGCACTGAATTGACCAGACACGTGAGAGTAGAACGGACGGACACTTGCTCCTGCGGCGTACTGCATGCTACTCAAGCCATTGGTGTTGATTGCCCAACTCCAGTCCCACCATTTCATCTCTCCAGGAATATAGCGGTGGTCCCATTGGTAGCGGATATTGGCTTGATCTTCGCTGGTGGTTCCCATCGTAAAGGTGTGTGAGACAGTAGGGCGGTTTGTTGGATGTGAGCTCAGCGCATTGCCGCTATAACGAAGAAAACCTGTGAAGCTCACGTCGTAACTCATGTTGGTTTTGATGCGGTATGGGTAAGAGATGGTAGAGCGTAAGAACTCGACTTGAAAAGGCAGCACGGAGTGAGCAGGCACGGTAATGATGGCTTGCAGTTCTGTCGGCTCAAAACGAGTGCCACTGTTGGTATCGGAGAAACGTTGGCCTTCTTCTAGCGCGACTCTTACCTCAGTTTTTCCAACTTGTGGCCAGTGAAAGGTCTCATCAATGACGACTGAATCAGCAAGGTCGAAGCGCTGTGTTTTACTCCATTGTGTTGATTGCTCAAAATGAAGGTCGACGACGATTTGTTTAGGCTGAGCGCTATCATTGATTGCATAAGCCGAGACGGTTTCAATCAGCTCTTGGTCGGTCTCTGTTATAGAGCCGTGTAAAAAGGATGTGTTATCAAGCGTGTAAGCGAAGTTATCGACAGTGATGGTTGTCTTCTCATTACAACGCTCACCGGTACAGCTTCCATTGTTATTCCCTTTGATCTCCCAACCATGGCTAAGTTGCTCTATTGCCATATCTTGACCGACGTAACGCCCGTTATTGCCGCTAACCCAAGCGTAACCAAGACTATGAGCCAAGTAACTTAGCGGCCTGATAAAGTTCGTGTCGTCATTGACTAAAACTCGTTGAACTTCAAGGTTACTGTTCTCTTGAATAGCTTGTGCTTCGTAGTATGGCAAGCCCGCTTCTGGTGTATTGGGGTAGCACCAGGTTTTGTCGCTTGGTTGACCTGGTTTAATGAGGCCATGATAGCCGGAGCCCATGATCACCCAATCATGCTGAAGGCCAACAATGTCCCAAACATTCATGCGGGATATCAGGGCTGTTTTATGTTCTTGAGCTTCTGAATTGTTGAGAGCGCGATAGTCGAAACGACAGATATCTTCTCCAAGTTTATCTAAGACGATTTGGTCTGAGTATATCTTCGCATGAGCTGTAAAAGAGATTACCGATAGGGCAGTGCTAAATAGAATGGTTCTACTGACGTTAATCATTAATAAGTTCCTAAATGCCATTATTTGGCTATTTTTATTAGAATCGAGTTATTAGATTTTATTGATATTATTTAAAGCCGAGGGTTACTAGCGGGGTGTACTCTGTCATATAAAACAATGCCAAAAATACTGAAATGAATTGAAAATAAATACTTATAATTATCAGTTGCTTATGTTGATTGGCTTGTTGTTTGATAAAGGATTATCTCGATTGTTTTCAATTAGTTTCAACTATCAAAATATTAGGTGGTTGATTGTTGAACGTTTATATTTTCGTAGCCTTGCCATTTGGAAAATTGGCTGAGTGATTAGCTAGCAGGAATGATTGCCGAATGGTAAGAACAGACGTAAATGAGAATAAGAAACGGTGTTGTGATAGGTAGGATCTAAGAATGCAGCCAACAACCTTTCGATTATTGCTGCATCTTTGTTTTATATGGCTCTAGCTAACTCAATTGAACGTGATTAAGCATCACCTGGCTGTTCGCGTTTGCTGTTCCAACCCATAAAGTTGTAGATGTTGTAACGAGCAAAGCCTATCTGTTCATGCAAAGCAAAATCTGTGACCGCAAAGTTGTACCATAGTGGCAACCACGAAACTTGAGCTGCCATATAATCAGCTCTTACTGGAATAACGTTTAAGCCGAAGTGGTTGAAGTAGAGCTCGCTGCGACGAATATGCAGGCCAGACGAAACTAACACAATGTTATCGAATTTATGATGCTTCATTAGGTCACTAGTGAGCTGTGCATTCTTCCAAGTGTTGACACTATTTGGCTCTTGAATGATGTCACCCATCGGAACGCCAAGTCTCAGCAATTGTTGTTGATAAACTTCTGCTTCGGTAACACCGTTATTTTGTGCATCGCCACCACTGATGATCACTTTGCATGTGGTTTGGGCTATGGCGCAATCTTTATATTGGCTTGCGGCTTCGTTGATTCTGCCGAAAGAGAAAAAGGCTGGCTCGAACTCTTGCGTGCTTTTAATTAACTGCGTTCCCGCACCCAGAAGAACAATAGCGTTATTGTCAGACCATTGGATATCAGGCTTATTTTCGTAATCGGCTTGTAGGTCGTTCAGTAAGTAACGAGGAATTAAGCCTGAACCAATCAACACAAATGACGATATAAGAACAAGAGATAAAAACAGAGAGGTTTTTCGCCACTGAAGTAAACGTGTAAAGCCTACGAATAGCAGAAGAAGTAATAATATAATAAAGCTCATGAGGATCCTGTTATCGAACTGGTGCCAAAATGATGTGACATACTGAAGCGGTGCATCATATATCAGTTATGTTAATCGTTCATAGATAACTCATTGTATTATTGAACAAATGCACGATTTCTTTCTATCAAGAACAATCATCGATGAGAGCATTCGAAAAAATCGCTTTATTATTGTTCGATAATACCATTCTAAATATAGGTATATAAATCAAGAGGGTTATTTAAACCTTATTTCGTGTTATTTGATTTATCTGTTCATCGGTTTCCGTTTCTTCAACTCGTTAACTCAGCTTTCATATTCTTAAACTACCAAATCTTCAAGCTCTTAAATGATCGAGCTCTTAAGTTTTCAAGCTCTTAAATTATCAAGCTCTCAAGTTTTCGAAGTAATGCTGAACAAATTTAACGAACACTTGGTGTTTCTTTGCCGGATAAATAACTTGCGGATAGAAAAGGTAAATACTGTTGCCTTGTTGCAGACATTCATCAGGCAGCACTTGCTCTAACTCTCCAAGATCGACCTCTTTCGCAGCGTAGTAACTTGCAATACGGATGATGCCACTGCCTGCCATAGCTTGTTGTTTGAGCAAGTGGTTGTCATTGCTTGAAAGCCAACCGGACACATCAATATTTGCCGATTTTAAAGGCCACTCGGTTTGGTGCAGCGTTGCTAAGCATTGATGGTCATTTAAGTCGTTGGCATTGTTGGGGCGGCCAAACTGATCAAGATAGCCAGGAGTCGCGACTAAATCATGCTGATAGCTAATCAAGTGTTTCGCCACCATGTTGTCAGGTGGAGTATTGGTGGCACGAAACGCGATATCGATATCATCTTGATTGAGATTAAAGTTGGTGTAGCTGCTGTTTATCTCAAAACGGATTTCTGGATATTGCTGCCTAAACTGTTGGCAGATATCGAATAGATATACCTCAGTAAACATCTTTGGCGCAGTGAGGCGTAATAGACCTTTTACGATGTCGTGTTGCTCAGAAACACTGCGTTCAAGCTGTAAGACTTGCGAACGAATCGTTAAGCCTTGCTGTAAGGCGCGTTCTCCTTCTTGAGTTAAACGAACACTGCGCGTGGTTCTGACCAAAAGCGGGCACTGTAAGTCGTTTTCTAAACGTTTGATCTGTTCAGAAAGGTAGCTCTTAGATATACCGAGTTTTTCGGCTGCCTTGGTAAAGTTAAGTTGCTGAGCCAGTTCTACAAACAGGATCAGTCTTTCTATTCTTTTGTGTTCGTTCATTCGCGCGTTCCTACCAATCTATTGTTCGTCATATCAAACAATCATTTCGTAACTAGCATATTCTGTTTTTTTAAAAGAACAATATGATAGAGGCATATTTCTGGTCAGCAAATCTTCTAAGCGAGAATCGATATGACGAACAGCACTGAATCTACAAACAAAACGAGTGATAAAAAGAGTATCCCATTATCAAACCATCTACCGAATGTTGGGCAAATTGCCTATGGTTGCATGGGCTTAGGTGGTGGATGGAATGATAATCCAGTGAATAGTGCGGATGTTGCTCAAACACGAAACGTAATCGACACAGCATTAGAATCGGGTATTAATTTATTCGACCATGCGGACATCTATACCTTCAGCAAAGCTGAGCAAGCCTTTGGTCAAGCATTACAACAAGCGCCTGATCTGCGTGAACAGATGTTCATTCAATCTAAGTGTGGGATTCGTTTTGAAGGCGGGGGCAATGTTGGTCGTTATGATTTCTCGGCTGATTGGGTAAGCCAATCGGTAGACGGTATTCTCAACCGATTGAATACTGAAAAGCTCGATGTACTGCTATTACATCGTCCTGATCCTTTGATGGAACTTGATGAGCTGGCAAGAGTGTTAGAGAACTTAAAAGCGCAAGGTAAGGTCGATTTCTTTGGTGTGTCAAACATGAACAGCCATCAAGTTCAGTACCTACAATCTGCGCTCGGGCAGCCCATTGTCGCGAATCAAGTTGAGATGAGCTTAGCCAAGCTGGATTGGTTGAACGATGGGGTGATGATTAACTCGCAAGGGCACCATCAATCAGACTTCGCCGCAGGCACCCTTGAACATTGCCAAATGAATAACATCCAACTGCAAGCTTGGGGTTGTTTGGCACAAGGCCGATTTGCTGAGCAAGGTTTGTATTCAGAACATGAAAACGTGAAAAAGACGGCGCACTACGTGGCTCAGTTAGCAAACCAATATGGCGTAGAAAGTGAAGCGATTGTGTTGGCATTTTTGCTTCGTCACCCTGCTCGTATCCAACCTGTTATTGGCACCACAAACCTAGAGCGAATCAAAGCTTCATCGGTAGCGACTCAGATAAGTCTGTCTCGTGAAGAGTGGTACAACTTATACGTGTACTCACGTGGCCAAGCACTGCCATAAGGAATGAGCATGTTGAATCAAAAGATCGCACAACAGTTGGTGTCTAACGCTCTCGATATTGCTGAGCATAATCAACAAGCAATTGCGGTGAGCGTGTGTGATACGCACGGAGAGTTATTGGCGTTTATTCGCATGGATAATGTGAGCGTACAAGCCGGGTTGTTAGCACAGAACAAAGCTTATACGTCTGCAAGAGACAGACAGCCAAGCGGTAACTTAGGTGCTTGGGCGAGAGAAACCGGTAAAGACTTAAGTTACTGGACCGACTCAAAGATCACTGGCTTTAAAGGCGGTGTTCCCATTGAGATAAAGGGGCAGGTGATTGGCGCTATTGGTATCAGTGGATTGAGTGAAGATGACGATGAAGCACTGGCTGAGAAAGTGATTCAGTTGTTGCTTTAGGTTCTGCCGTTTACAAAGTGACTCTGATAAAAGACAGATAATAAAAAACCGATGCATTTGCATCGGTTTTTTGTTTAACGAGACTCAAGTTATTGAATCAATCGAATCCATTAAGCGTTCGCTTGTTCCAGATCTTGTTGCTTGTCTTTCTTACCCATTAGGCGGCTTGTGATCGTACCGGCTGTCATTGCACCAGATACGTTAAGCGCTGTACGTGCCATATCGATAAGGGGTTCGATAGATATAAGCAGTGCTGCAATCGTTACAGGAAGGCCCATAGCAGGAAGTACGATAAGCGCCGCGAACGTTGCACCGCCACCTACACCAGCAATACCGAATGAGCTCACTGTAATGATAGCAATTAGAGACAGAATGAAGTTGATATCCATTGGGTCGATACCAACCGTAGGCGCAACCATGACTGCTAGCATGGCAGGGTAGATACCCGCACAACCATTCTGACCAATCGTCGCCCCGAAAGTTGCAGACAGGTTAGCAATCGCTGGTGGCACATTTAGCTTAGTGATTTGAGCTTCAACGTTCAGTGGAATCGTTGCAGCAGAACTACGCGAAGTGAAAGCGAACGTTAGGACAGGCCAGATTTTTTGGAAGTACTCTTTTGGGTTTACACCAACAAAAGAAACCAACACACCGTGAACAACAAACATCAGGATGATTGCTACGTAAGAAGCAACGATGAAACCCAGTAGGCTTAGGATGTCTGAAGCACTCGATGTTGCGACTACTTTCGCCATTAACGCAGCGATGCCGTATGGCGTGAGTGCCATGATCATCTTAACTAAGCGCATAACGATAGATTGAGCAGCGTCAACGAAAGTACGGATCGGTGATTCTAGCTCTTCTTTCTCAGCCATTACTTTACGAGCAGCAATGCCTGTAAGCACACCGAAGATAACCACCGCGATGATAGACGTAGAGCGAGCACCGGTTAGATCAGCAAACGGGTTAGTTGGAATGAAGCTAATCAGCATTTGTGGAATAGTTAGGTCAGACACGCTTCCCATGCGGCTTTCTAGTGTTGCGATACGAGCTGTTTCACGCGCGCCCTCTGTTAAGCCTTCAGCCGAAAGACCGAATGCTTGAGCCACTGCAATACCAACAATTGCAGAGATCGCTGTTGTTGCGAGTAATACTGAAATAGTGATACCAGAAATCTTGCCCAGTGAACCGCCTTTTTCAAGCTTCACCACCGCCGCAATCATTGAAACCAAGACTAATGGCATGATTACCATTTTAAGTAATCCAACGTAACCACGACCAACGATGTTTACCCAGTCTAGTGTCTCTTTGATGATGGGATTGCCTTCACCAAATAGCAGCTGTAGACCAAGGCCAAATGCACTACCAAAAACTAAACCGAGTAAAACGAGGCGAGAAAGTGTGTTTTCTTTTTTCTGCTGTCCGTAGAGAAAAAAGAGGATACCAGTGAATACCGCTAAGGCAGCGATAGCTGAAAATGACATTTGTTTTCCTTATGAATAACTCTAAATCAATTAGGCACCTAGATGTATAGGTGTCAGTACTGCTGCTAAAATAACGTTCTGTTACAAAACGTAAAATAAGGAAAAGTAATTTATTAGAACGATTAGTAATATCCACTCAATGGTATGGGTGGATATTCAACATTGTGATGAATAGGTGAGCTTTTTAGCGATATTTTGCCAATAAATTGAGCATGTCACTTGACGAGTAAATTTCGGTATTTTTGAAATTATTTTCGAATAATCGGAACAACATTGCCTTCGCGACGTCTTCCGCTTGAATAGGGCGTAGGTTTTTGAACTGACCAAACATAAAGGGAGAGACTAAAGGAAAGATGCTTTGCAGGAGTTTTTCATCGGCTCTTGGTTCATCACGTTCACCAACCAGCGGCCCCGGACGTGCGATGAAAAGCTGCTTGAAGCCAATACGTTTTAAGTTTTGCTCCATTTGCCCTTTGCAACGAAGGTAGTGTGAATAAGAATCTGGCGAAGCGCCATAGCTCGAAACGACGGCAACGCGTTGTACCCCAAGAAACTTCATCGACTGTGCAACCTGGCTAACCAATTCAACATCGACTTTGCGAAGTGCTTCTTTTGATCCTGCCTTTTTCTTAGTCGTACCTAAGCAGATAACGCCAAGTTTAGGCGTCGCATTCGTATCATCCCAACTGGTAACTTGCAGGTCGCTGTTAATAAGGGTGTGGAGCTTGTTGGAGTCAAACTTTGCATTGAGGGATCTGCGGGATAACGCATAGATATTGTCGACCGCGGGTTCATCAATGAGTTGCCTCATCACATGATGACCAATTAGCCCGGTTGCACCAGCCACAACAACCGATGTTTTGTCTCCAGCAATGCTCATGGTTCTCCCTAACACTCAAGTAAGTCACTGTTGTAATTTAAACCTTCTTATTCAATGACGAAAACTTGTTCGCTTTTAATGTGAAGGCACATGCAAATTAATTGTCAGTTATCAATATTAGCTATGGAAAAATAATGTTATGGAAACAAAAAGCCCGTATTTGCGGGCTTAAAGAGTTCAGACGACATAATGATCATGCGAAATTTTTAAACGAGGAGGTTAACACCCGTCATAGAATTTATTGATTGTCAGATCGCCAATGTTGATGACTTGGCTTTGATTCGATGTGTAAGATCGTGTGAATTGAACAAAACAGTTATAGCTTCCCAACTCTCCAAACTTCCTTTCTCTGCCTGTGTAGACAATAAGGGTAGGGTTAAATTGAGGTCCGTAGCTCAATAGATGGTAGTTTTCCGTTTCCATAGCGTTTTCAACATTGTCAGAGTCGAGAGCGATCGTTCCCCATCGTATCCAAATATTTTGATCTGAGAGCTTTGCTAGTTTTTCCTTCTCTAATCCTTCAATAGTGGCTTTACCCATCACGATTTCGTTTGTTGCGTTGAAAGCGCCAATGAATCCATCGAGTGTGGCTATCCTGGCATCAGAGTTCAGGTTCAAAAATCGTGGTGCTGCAGTCACTGAGAGAATGCCTAAAATGATGATAGTCACCACCATTTCAATTAACGTGAAGCCTTTGTTTTCCATAAGTACCCTTAATAACTGACAGGGAAATATTAGCAACAAGATTTAATATGTAAACGGATTTGAGATTTATGTAAGTGTATAAAATGTAAGGGATAATTTACATTGAGTGATAAGTGTACCAAAGCAATTTGATTTACTTATTTAGTGGTTTTGTTATGTACTAAATGTCTAATTAGTTGGACTGGGTAGCTGTTCGATTGATTTTTGAACAAAGAGATAGGAAGTGATGTCAGTAGAGATAACAAAGCCCTCTGGGCGACGGGCTTTGTTACTTACTTTGCTGCTTTCTAGGTGAAGGATAGTGGGATTTTCCTTACCTTTTTGCTGGTTTTCTTACTTGATTTATTTGGTTTTCTTTTACTTGAGTTTGGAATCATTACACCTCCTAAATCGTTGTTCTGTTTTGTCTTTCAATCGATTGTCTTTCTTTGTGTAGCGTCAGTGTTGTGGGCATTCACTGTATGGGTACTTATCAATGGAGAGATTAACAAGTACTTTAGATAAAGCATAAACGATGCCAAAATGTAAGTTACTGATAAATCTATTATCAGTATTGTAGGTGTTTTAGGGTTCGTCAATTTGATTGTCAATTTGAGAAAAAACCAGTGTGATCTGTTTAAATTAAGAACACTCTCTACGGTTTCTGTTGATTAGGCATAGATACAGCATTGCTTAACACGTAAACTGAGTCGTAATTCACATAGACCAAGGACGTGCTATGAACCTCAAGCTTGATACTCTTGCTCCCACTCAGATTTATCACCTGATGACACAAACCGTTGTTCCTCGCCCGATTGCGTGGGCATTGACGGAATCTTCTGAACAAGAGTACAACCTAGCGCCTTTCTCTTATTTCACGCCTGTTTCCAGTAATCCGCCGCTACTGATGTTATCGGTCGGGAAGAAACCGTCTGGCGAAATCAAAGATACCACCCGTAATGCCCTTGAAACGGGTAAGCTAGTGATTCACATTGCTTCTTCAAGTTCTGCAGAAACAATGACAGCAACAGCAGCTACGCTCGATCATGGTGACTCTGAAGTAACAGCGAATAATATTGAACTGGTTGAATTTGAGGGCTTTTCTTTACCGAGAGTAAATGAGTGCGCGGTCGCTTTTGGCTGCACCTTATACGAAGTAAAAGAAGTTGGAGAGGTGCCACAAAGTCTTATCTTTGCTCAAGTCGAAACCGTGTACATTTCCGAAGATGTGATCGATAAAGAGAGTGAACGTCTTAAGGTTGATGCGTTGGCATTGGACCCACTGTCTCGACTTGGTGGCGGTGAATACGCGACGCTTTCCAATGTGTTCTCTGTTGCTCGCCCAAAATAGCCAATCCTAAATTAACGTACCCAGAATAAGCGTTTTTAAAAACTATGTTAGATACCCAATACTCGCAGTACATCCAACACCGAATTGACCAAAAAACCAAGCCGCTCGGTGCGCTTGGCTTACTAGAAAAAGTCGCTCATCAATTGGCATTGATTCAGAGCCAAGGCGAAGAAGCTGCGGTTGAACACATCGAATTGAATAAGCCAAGTATCATCATTTTTGCTGGCGACCATGGCATAGCAGATGAAGGTGTGAGTATTGCCCCAAGCGCGGTAACACAACAGATGGTGTTGAACTTCTTAAGCGGTGGCGCAGCGATCAATTGCTTCTGTGCGGTGAATAATATCGATATCACGGTAGTCGACACGGGGATATTGTTACCTGTGGAATCTGACAGTGACATGTTGATCTCTCAGCGCTTGGGTACGCGAACCAATAACTTTGCCAATGAAGCGGCAATGAGTTTAGAAACGGTTGAACGTGGAATTGAACTGGGTACAGAGCTTGTATCTAGAACCATTTCGAATGGCACCAATATCATCATGTTTGGTGAAATGGGCATCGGTAATACCAGCAGCGCATCAGCGATCTTAAGTGCATTATCGAATCGGTCTTCGGATGAGTGTGTCGGCCTAGGCACTGGCATCAACAATGAACAGCTTGCACGTAAAGTGGCTGTGGTTGAGCAAGGTGTCGCGCGTTGCAAAGGTTTAGAGCTTAAAGACGTTAAAGAGCTTACAGATCTTAAATATATTAAAGAGGTACTAGCACAAGTCGGTGGCTATGAAATCGTTCAAATGGTGGGTGGTTTCCTTGGCGCTTACCAGAACAGAACACCAATATTAGTCGATGGTTTTATCGTATCTGTTGCAGCGTATGTCGCGACCTTAATTGAACCGAACTGCCGTGATTACATGATCTTTGCTCATCGCTCTGAAGAGTCAGGGCACAAAATTCTGTTAGAACTGCTAGACGCTGAGCCACTGCTCGATCTTGGATTGAGATTAGGCGAGGGCACGGGTGCTGCGCTAGCTATGCCCATTATTCGTGCGGCAGCCGAGTTCTATAACAACATGGCGAGCTTCGAAAGTGCTGGAGTCACGGTTTAATGAGTGATGCATCAGAAAGATCGTTGAAAGGTCGAGTCACTTATCAGTGGGAACTGTTTGCGCTGGCGATGGGCTTCTTTTCTCGCTTACCAATGCCGAAGAACACGCCCTATTCATCAGAGCGAATGAATCGTTCTGGTCGCTACTTTTCAACGGTTGGTTTGTTACTTGGTGTTCTGTGTGGCGGTGTGTTCTTGCTACTTGATATCATATTGCCGAGTGCGGTGGCGATCTTTTTGATGATGAGTTTTAGCCTGATGCTCACTGGCGCATTCCATGAAGACGGCTTAACCGATATGGCCGATGGTATTGGTGGCGGCATGACCCTAGAACGCCGTTTAACCATCATGAAAGACAGTCGAATTGGTACCTATGGCGCGTCTGCACTAGTTATGGCTCTGCTTGGCAAGTGGGTGCTATTGAATGAACTGGTGAACATGACAGTCTTGTTTATGGTTATCGTGACCAGTTATACCTCTAGCCGTGCAATTGCTGCGTCACTTATTTACGACATGCCTTATGTCAGCGATTTAGATACCAGTAAAAGTAAGCCTTTGGCCAACAAGCAAACCAAAGGTGAACTTGCCTTCTTATTGCTTGTAGGCGTGCTGCCTAGCCTGTGGTTTGGTCTTGAATTCGCTTTGGTTTTATCTGTCGTCGCCTATCTGTTCAGAACAGGTTTCAAAAAGTGGTTAACGGCTCGAATTGGCGGCTTTACTGGCGACTGCTTGGGGGCCGCTCAACAGCTGATGGAGTTGCTGACTTACCTTGTATTCATTACTGCATTTTATAATGGCTTTCTATAAAGGCTCCTTATGACAAACACGAATCAAGCTAGTCAAATTAATCAAACAAGTCAGCGAAACAGCCATCTGGTATTGGGCGGCGCTCGTTCTGGCAAGTCGAGTTTTGCAGAGCAACAAGCATTATGTGCGCTTGAAGCATGTTCAAATGGACGCCTCAATTATATTGCGACAGCGACATATCTTGATGATGAAATGCGAGAACGAATCGCGCACCATCAACAACGTCGTGGCGAGCAGTGGATTGAGCATGAAGCCCCTGTTGAATTAGCCGAAGAACTGCAGTTTTTTACCCAAGACGATGTGGTGCTGATTGACTGCCTAACATTGTGGTTGAACAACATCATCTTTGAACTGGGTGATGAGGCAACCAATGAACAGGTTGAAGCCGTGGTTGAAGTATTGGTCAAAAGCGTAGAGCAAAGCCCAGCGCAAATTATTATGGTGTCTAACGAAGTTGGCTTAGGTGTGGTGCCGCTGGGTAAAGTGTCGCGCTTATTTGTAGACAATGCGGGACGCATGAACCAAGCGCTAGCTCGCGTCGTTGAACGCGTCACGCTGGTTGCTGCCGGATTGCCGCTGCGCTTAAAACCATATAATCACTTGCTAGATACTCAAGGCTAGGTCGCACATGGTTAATGGAACAACTAAAAACATCTATTTATTAAGACATGGCAAGGTCGAAGGGGAGGCAGCACTTAACGGATTGTCAGACGTGTTGGTCAACCCTGATCTTCAATATCAGATCTGTGGAGCTCTCGCTAAACAAGACATTATCTTTGATAGTGTGGTTTCCTCGCCACTCAGACGATGTGGTGATCTTGCGAGCTTGTTTGCAGAGCGTATGTCAGTGCCTTTATCAGTTGCACCAGACTTTCAGGAAATGAACTTCGGTGAAGTAGATGGTGTCCCATTTGATGAACTTGAAGACAAGTGGGGAATGTTAGAAACCTTTTGGAAAGACCCTGCTAATCATCAATTAACTGGCGCAGAAAGCTTACAGAGCTTCCACGACAGAGTAACTCAAGCTTGGTCACAACTTTTGAATGATCCAAGTGACAATATATTGTTGGTTACTCATGGTGGTGTGATTCGCATATTGTTAGCGCATTGCCTTGATATTGATTGGAAAAACCCGAGTTTGTACTCGAAGCTATCGATAGAAAACGCATCGATAACTCATATTCAAATTACTCAGTTTGCGCAGAGCTTTATCTGCGTTAAATCGATAGGGCTACCTGTTCTCTGAGTGTTAAAAATACACGGTTTTAAGAATTAACAATCTATTAGAACTGTAAATAGAAATAGAAATAGAAATAGAAACAGAAATATAAATAGAAGTATAAAGCGGCGTTTACAGCCGCTATACCAGATTGGTATTACTACCTACGTGAAAGGAATTTAGTCATGACAACACCGAGTTGGGATCTAAGCATTGCTTATCGCGATCTTAATGATGCAAAAATCGAACAGGACATTGAACTTATTCAACAATGTATTGAGCTGTTGTACCTACACGTTGAAAAGCGTCATATTATCCTAGCGATGCAAAACGCCATTCAAACTTCTGAAGCGGCAGGCACGTTACTGAGCACGATCAACACCTTCGCTAATTGCCACGCATCGGTAGACGCGACGCACACAGAAGCTAAAGCACTGCTTGGTCGTGTAGCGAAACTGAACTCTGAAATGTCTCAAGCGTTTAGCCCTTACGAAGACACGCTAATTCACGCAGAACCAGAATTTATTGATGCAGTATTAGAGCATGAGAGTGCGGATGTTGCAGGGCAACGCTTTGCGATTGAAAGCTCACGTAAGTTATCAAGTAGCCGACTCAGTGTTGCTGAAGAGCAGTTGTTAGCGGCGATGAAGGTTGATGGCCGTGATGGGTGGGGGCGTTTATACGACAACCTAACCGGTTCTTTAAAACTATCGCTAAAGCTGGACGGTGAAGACGAAGCTCTAGGTTTTTCACAAGCCGCGAGCCTGTTGTACGGCAGCGAATTCGACAAACAAGAACCGGCATGGCGCGCGGTTCAAGGCGCAATGAAGACGCATCAAGAGTCTTTTGCTTCGATCCTAAATGCATTGGCGGGTTGGCGACTGACTGAAAACAAAAAGCGCTCGAAGATTAGCGATGTGCATTTCCTTGATCCAAGCCTACACGGCAGCCGCATTGTGCCAGAAACGCTAGACACCATGATGTCGGTAGCAAAGGCAAATCGAGCAGTAGGCCAGAAAGCAGGCCTGTTAATGGCAAGAGTTCACGGGCTCGATGAAATGAAGCCTTGGAACCATTTAGCAGCGATGCCACCGCTGGGTGACAGCGAATCTAAGGTTTATCCATTTGATGAAGCGATCGAAGTGATTAAAACCGCCTTCGCTGAAGTAAATCCAGAGATGGCTGATTTCGTCGCATTAATGGTTGAGAACGGTTGGATTGATGCCGCTCCAGCAGCCAATAAACGTCTAGGTGCGTACTGCACTAAATTTGCTGCGACACGCACCCCGCTTGTGTTCATGACATGGAGTGGTAGCCGCTCAGACTTAATGACATTAGCGCACGAGCTAGGCCACGCGTTCCACAATTGGGTGATGAAAGACATGCCGCTGTGTCAAACACGCTACCCAATGACGCTAGCAGAAACCGCTTCGATCTTTGCTGAAAATATCGTTCGTGACCATCTATTGAAGCAAGCACAAACACGTAATGAGAAACTTGAAATGCTGTGGGAAGAGCTTTCTTCTTCTTTGGCATTAATGGTGAACATTCCCGTTCGTTTTGAGTTTGAGAAAGCCTTCTACGAGCAGCGTGAAAAAGGCGAGCTCACGGCTCAGCAGCTGTGTGACTTGATGGAAACAACTTGGAAAGAGTGGTACGGCGATGCAATGACAGAAGCCGACCCTTACTTCTGGGCAAGCAAGCTGCACTTCAGCATCTCTCAAGTGAGCTTCTACAACTACCCATACCTGTTCGGCTACCTATTCAGTAAAGGTGTTTACGCTCAGCGCGATGCGAAAGGTGAGCAATTCTATGGCGATTATGTTTCGTTGCTTCGTGATACGGGCAGCATGATGGCGGAAGAAGTGGTTCAAAAGCACCTTGGTATGGATCTGACTCAAGTGGATTTTTGGCAACAAAGCATCGACATGGTCAAAGTTCAAATCGATGAATTTGAAAGATTGCTCGATCAGGAAGATTAATTGATCTCAATCTGTTCATGGCAGGTAAGAGCTGTGTTAGCTTACGTGGCTCTTATCTTGCTGACATGACTTGAGAAAAGCTGAGACAGCCAAAAGTTGCTTTAAATAGAGAAAGTTATTTGGAACAGATGTCGGTTAGTAAAGTCAGCAGGTAATATAAAAATATATGGGTAGTATTTGTGAGTGATAACGGAGTTTCTATTGATAAGTGCGATCCTAGCAACACAATTTCTATGTACAATTTATTAACATACGGCCGTGCAATTAAGGAGTAACGCATGACGAAGACCCTCTTTCGCCAATCATTTCTTTTTGACAGCCTAGATCTTGAGCAAGAAGTGGTTGCAGGACAGACCGTACTGAGTAACGGTGTTCAAATTAAGCTTCATCAACGCGGTGTATTGGAAGTGATTCCCGCTGAGTATAATTCTGAAACCAAGAACATCATCTTTTCAACAGGTGTTCACGGCGACGAAACTTCACCAATGGAGCTGATTGATAAGCTCATTGAGGATATTGAAACAGGCTTCCAAGTCGTGACAGCAAGATGTTTGTTCATCATTGCTCACCCAGAAGCAACCAACGCGCATACTCGTTTTCTTGATGTGAATATGAACCGTCTGTTTGATGAAAAACAGCACGAGAGTAATCGAGAAGTGGATATTGCGAAGAACCTTAAGTACTTGGTTACTGAGTTTTACAAGGAAACGGTACCTGCGACTCGTTGGCACTTAGATTTGCACTGCGCGATCCGTTTGTCTAAGCATTACTCTTTCGCCGTGAGCCCTAAGGTTCGCCACGAAGTTCGCAGTAAAGCCTTGTTCGATTTCATCAACAGCGCTCACGTTGAAGCTGTGTTGTTGTCGAATGCGCCAACGAGCACTTTCAGTTGGTACAGCGCTGAAAACTTCGAAGCGCAAGCACTGACAATGGAGCTAGGGCAGGTAGCAAGAATTGGTGAGAACCAGCTTGATAAGCTTACTGCTTTCGATTTGGCAATGCGCAATCTGATTGCTGAAATAGAACCAGAGCATCTACCAAAGAAAACCATTACATATCGCGTAAGCCGAACCATTGTTCGTTTGCACGATGACTTTGATTTCATGTTCTCTGATGACGTAGAAAACTTTACGGCATTCAAGCACGGAGAAGTGTTTGGTCATGATGGTGATAAGCCATTGATGGCGAAGAATGAAAACGAAGCCGTGGTATTCCCAAATCGTAACGTTGCTATCGGTCAACGAGCGGCCTTAATGGTGTGCGAAGTTGAAACACGATTCGACCACGGTCAGCTTGTGTACGATTAATATCGAAACGGGTTAAAGCGACGAAAACAACCGCTCAACTGGTTGAAATATCAAGGTTCACATTACGGTGTGAGCCTTGAGTTTATTTAGGGATACAGGTAAGGTTACGCGAACAATTTCAAAGTAGCTTGATATGGATTTCCAACAACTTCTTCACCAAAAACAGCGCAAATGGACCCGAGCCATTTATCTGATGGCAGCACTGCTTGTCGCGCTGAGTGCGATTTACCTAATGGTTGGCGATCTTTTCATTTCCCCTCTGGGCACCTTGTCCACGTTAGAACAAAAACTACTGGTTGATTTACGCTTACCTCGATTATTGGCGGCTATTGCCATCGGGGCAGGGTTAGCTGTATCTGGCGCAAGCCTACAAATCTTATTGGGTAATGTATTAGCAGAGCCAGGTGTGCTCGGTATTTCTGGTGGCGCAAGCTTGGCGATGGTTATCGTACTGTTCTTCTTGCCGTTTGCGCCTACACCAGAACTGTTCATGATTGCCGCCGTTTTAGGTTCACTTTGTTTTACCGTGATTCTAGTGAGCATGGTAAAAACCATGCGACTCACGACGGCTAAATTACTGCTAGTCGGTGTCGCGTTGGGCATTCTTTCTGGTGCGATGGTGACATGGGCGTTCTATTTTAGTGATGACTTAAGCCTACGCTTATTGATGTATTGGCTGATGGGTAGCTTGGGTGGCGTGACTTGGTATCAACACTCGCTCACGTTGGTGATGATCCCTGTGATTATTTGGTTGTGCCTGCAAGGTAGTAAGCTAGATAAGTTAATGATTGGCGAGACTCATGCTGCACAGTTAGGCGTGAATGTTCCGAGATTACGTTGGCGTCTAATCTTCGCTGTGTCTATTTTAGTAGGTTGCGCAGTAGCGTTAGGTGGCGTGATCAGCTTTGTGGGTTTGGTTGTGCCACACTTACTCCGTTTAGCGATTGGTACCGATAACCGATACCTTCTTCCTTTGTCTGCCGTTGCAGGTGCCGCGTTACTGGTGTTTGCTGATATTTGTGCAAGAACTTTATTAGATTCAGCAGAGCTGCCTTTGGGTGTGATGACCACCAGTATCGGTGCGCCTATCTTCATTTGGATGTTAATTAAAAATCATGATTCAAATTAAGAGCCTGAGCGTCGGCGCTCGTTTATTACCGTTATCATTTGAGCTCAAGCAAGGGCAGGTGACTCATGTCATCGGTCCTAATGGCAGTGGTAAAAGTACCTTACTCGAAGCGATATCTGGCGTTGGTGATGGCTACAAAGGGGATATAAAGCTCGACGGGCAGGATTTGTCTGAACTGTCTCTACAAGATTTATCATTGCATCGTGCTTATCTTTGTCAAAGTGCAAGACCTGCCTTCAACTTGGAAGTGTTTCAATACCTTGCGTTGTCACTGCCAAGCTCCTCACACGGCCTTGATGCTGAAATCAACGCAGCTTTGGAAGAAATTAGTCAGATGCTAGACATCACAGACAAACTTCATCGTTCAATTCAGACACTGTCTGGTGGTGAATGGCAACGCGTTCGTTTGGCCGGAATGTGCCTGCAAATTTGGCCGACGCTTAATCCTTACGCAAAGCTGCTGATCCTCGATGAACCCGCAGCTCCACTAGATATTGCGCAAGAAGCCTTACTCTACAAACTCATTGAACGAGTGGCAGAGAAGGGCATCGCCGTGATCATGGCTAACCACGACCTAAACCGGACCTTAAGACATGCAGACCAAGTGTTGTTGCTCGACAAAGGCGTACTTCAAGCATCAGGTAGTGCAGAGCACGTTCTTACGCCTGAACAGCTAGAGTCCGTGTTCAACACTGAAGTCAAAAGTATCTCAGTCGATAATCAAACTTATCTGTTGTTTGGTTAAGCCTTTATCGTTTGGGTAAGACGGTTGAATCTTAGGATTGGAAAGCTCGGCAGTTATCGGGCTAACATCATCTCATATTCAACCATCATATCTGGCATCCCTAAACGCTGAACATAGCGCAACGTGCCTGTCGCTGGTTTTACTTCGACATCCCCTAAAAACTCTTCCCAGACATGAGCAATACCTTCGAATTGTGCAGAGTTGACTTCGTTGGTAAATGTCCAATCCGTCCTGACAATGTCGTTAACACTAAAGCCAGCTTCTTCTAAGAATGTCTTCATTTGGTCTAAAATCAATCGTGTTTGAGCAACAGGATCATTAGGGTGTTGAGTGATAAAGTCCGGGTTACAGTCAGCATGTCCTGTCACAAAGAATACTTCGCTGAACTCACTTAGTTTCAGTCCCCAACTAAACGCATTGCTCATATCGGGTAGGTTCTTATTACGAAAAGCTTGTTTAATGGCCATTTTATATCCTCTTTACTTGAACGTGTTTACAGCGAAACTTCCAATACGATTTTGCCACGAGCACGTTTCGATTGACTTAACTCCTGTGCTTGAGCGGCTTTAGATAGTGGGAACACCTTATCGATGTTCACTTTAATTACGCCATCATCAATTAAAGCAGCAATACGTTGTAGATCTCTGGCATTGGGTGAAACCCACCAACGTTGAAAATTTACGCCTAGTTGCAGTGGTAATGCGCTTTCAATGTCATCTAACAGTGAAACTACGTTGCCACCTTTTCGTACGACTTCGAGTGAACGCTCCGCGATGCCGTCACCCCCAACAGCGACGAGTACAGCATCTAACTCATCAACCTCGTCTTCAAAGCGTTGAGTTTGGTAATCAATGAATTGATCGACCCCTAAAGCCGTTAAGTAGGCTTTGTTGTTGGCTGATGCTGTTCCGATAACATAAGCACCGAGCGCTTTCGCTATTTGAACCGCAAAGCTGCCAACACCTCCGGATGCATTGTGAATAAGGACACGTTGACTGGCTTTGAGTTGGCAGCCTTCAACAAGTGCTTGCCATGCTGTTGTTGCGGCCAATGGCACAGCTGCAGCGGTCACCATGTCGAGAGACTTGGGCGCTCTTGCTACTAAATCACTATCGACAGCAAGATATTCGGCGTAGGCGCCTTGTTCAGAAATGGGCGCATATACATAGACCTGCTCCCCAAGTTTAAGGTTGCTTACATTGTTGCCTTTTTCGACAACTTGTCCCGCTGCATCCCAGCCAACAATGAGTGGCATTTCATGTTGACCAGTAGCCTCTAAGAATCCCTCTCTTACCATCCAGTCGACAGGGTTTACCCCCGCGCCTTGTACTTTGATCAGCACTTGATTTGGTGTGATGGTGGGCTTGGCTATATCGCCGAAGGTTAAGTTCTGCGCACTTCCATACTCTTCTAAATACACGGCTTTCATCGTATTTCCTTATAAGTGAGTCATCTGATTTGTTTTTCTAACAGCGGGTTAATCTGCTTGTCGAACTCACTTTACCCAACTTGAAACTTATCGTCTAATTGATGATTGGTATAATATGCATTGATTTATATGATGAGTTTGTCGATACTCATTCATCTAACTCCTTGTGTAATTAGGCAAGTAAGATGGCGAATGTCGATCTGAATTTAATGGTTATTTTTGATGCGATCATGCAGGAAAGCTCGATTACTGTGGCTGCAGACCGATTGTCGATGACGCAACCGTCGGTATCGAACGCCGTCTCTCGAATGCGTCACGCTTGGCAAGATCCTTTATTCGTGAAACAAGGAAGGGGGATTCGCCCAACCCCTTACGCCGTCGAGTTGTGGAAAACGATTGGTGAGCCGTTAGAATCAATACGGATTGCAACTGAGCGTGATGAGTTTAATCCTGCGACGTTAAAGCGCACGTTTAGAATCGCGACCACAGATTGGATGGCAGATCTGTTTTGGTTGCCGTTAAAGCAACGAATAGAGCTTGAAGCGCCTGACGTTAATATTCACGCCGTACCTTACAACGTCAATGGAGAAAAGTTATTGCTCAGTGCCGATGTCGATATGGTCTTGGATTACTTCGAAGGCAACTCAGCTCAAGTACAAACTCAGCATCTATTTGATAATCACTTTGTGTGCGCAATGCGTGCCGATCACCCGTTGGCTAGTGAAGAGCTATCGCTAAGTGCTTTTGCTAGTGCTGATCATTTGTTGCTCTCGTTATCAGGTGAGGCGACAGGCGGGGTAGACATGCGACTAGGACAGAAGGGAATGAAACGGCGCATCGCCATGACGGTGAACCACTGTTACTCCATACCTAGGTTGTTAATCAATACTGACATGATCACGACGATTCCATTACCGATAATATTGGAGAGCGTGAGCAAGGGAGAACTGATGATTAAGAAAACGCCATTCACCATGCCGCCGGGGCCCATTTCGATGTCTTGGCATGTGCGGCATCAACGTGACCAAGGTACGTTGTGGTTGCGTGAGAAGGTGCTTAGTGTTCTGAACCATGGTTTACCTAAGAATTTACTTTTTGATCCGTTTCATTGAGAAGCGGTGCAAAGAGTATTCGTCTCGAAATTGCTTTTTCGCATTGTTAATCAGTATATTACTGACGTTATATATTGAGCATCATCATAAAGAGTGACATTCTAAGTGTTGCTCAAATCTGAACAACATTTGATGTGATATTTGTAAATTGGAAGGGGAATTAGAGTGTTTAGATATATTCAGCGACGAAGGATCAAAAAGGTGATTAAGCTACTGTCTGCAAGGTTGGTAAAGAGCTATGGAAGCCGTGACTTTTTCTCGATTGGTCAGGTAGAAACGAGTTCTCGTGAATTGAGTAAGCGCCAACAACAAATCGCATTGGCTTTGTTTGCTGATCCACAAGATTTAGATGTTGAATTGGTTCCCACTATCCAGCTGTTACGTAATGATGTGTCTAATGACTTCTTCGGCGGCGAGAATTACACCGCGCGTGATGTGCTCAATCTTTTGGGTGGCGGCGGTTGGAAAGGCGGCCGCATGGACGATGACATGTCACATCGCTTTGGTATGAACAGCCGTTATTAAGCTTTTGAGGCAATAAACTAATAAGCAATTTTATCCCACTCCTGATCTAATCGAACCCGCTATTTAGGATGACTCGTCAAAATCGTTATTTTGACGAGAAACTCTATTCTTTCCGTTTTCATCCAATCTTTGCTGAATCAGCCTATGCCTTTTCCATTCATAAAATTATTCAAATAGTTAATGTTCTGTCTCATTAAATTTTGAATAAACCTCATATTTTTCAGATGTATGAACTGGCTTTGTTACCTTATCAACTTTGCTGAGTATCAATCAGTCTTATTGATTAAATAATCCCGTCTTCATAAACCATGCTCAAATCGACTGATATGCATTCTCTTTATTAACGCTCGAGCTAAATAACTCATATTCAAGCCAAGTAACCGTTAATAGCGAATCGCAATATCAGATCACTCCACACTGTTTGATAGGTCGACGGGCCAAATTATTGAGGTCTGTTAATTGGAATTATGAAGTCTTTAAATGGAAATGTTATGAGAATAAGAATACAGAAAACGGCTCTAGCGATTGCGTTGTCTACCGTTTGTGGTGGTGCTATGGCACATGGTTTTGTGTCATTAAATGATGAAGGAAACATAATAAGTCGTGTCGCTTTGTGCCACTTAGAAGGTTCTGAAGGTCAGCCTAAGAACATGGACTGCGGCAACATACAGTACGAACCACAAAGTGTGGAAGGTGATGACGGTTTCCCTGAAGGCGGGCCTGATGATGGTTACATTGCTAGTGCTGAGATATCAATCGCAAGAAATCTAGATGAACAAACTTCAGAGCGCTGGCAGAAACGCCCAATAGAAGCGGGCTCTCAAGAATTTGAATGGACATTTAGGGCTAACCACATAGCGGCTGGTTTTAAGTATTACATCACGAAAAAAGGATGGGAACAGAATGAACCATTGGAACGAGCAGCCTTTGACCTAACACCTTTCTGTGAGGTTGATGGTCACGGAGATATGACACAAGACACGGCTACTCATACCTGTGAGGTACCTGTGCGAGAAGGTTACCATGTCATTTTGGCTGTTTGGGATGTCGGCGACACAGACAAAGCATTCTACAATGCGATTGATGTGGTATTTGATGGTGATGATTCGCAACTACCGGGTTGGGACAAAGCAGGTCAGATAATACCGACCGCCAACCTCAGGGAAGGTGATGCGGTTTATACTCGTGTCTTTGATGGTTCTGGCGAAAACGTAGCACTAAGTACTCGTATTGAGATTACAGACAGCGAAGCTGGCCAATCAAAGAACTGGTCAAAGGCATTAGCGACCAAAGTAAATGAAGAACGTAAGAATATTAAGTCGGGCGTGTTGAGTGAAAACGGCTTTGCTCCAATTTATGGCGTAAACCCGATATACGTTAATACAGACAGTGGTATTCAGAGTGTAGAAGTAGGCTACGATGTTGAAGTACCGGAACCAGACATCTCACTCACGGTTGAAGGGTTAGAGCCTGAATACGTAATTGGTGAAGAAGCAACAGTTCTAGACCTAACACTGCTGGCTGAAGGTGATGCTAAAGCTGAATTGACGGTGTATAACCATGGTCGAGAGTCATTGGCGCACTGGAGTGGTGAAGTAGAAGATGATTCGTCAGAATTGGTAGCACTGCCTTTATCCAAATCAGAAGCTGGGCACCACATGTTAGTCGTGAGTGTCAAAAACAGTGAAGACAAGTTGGTAGGGCAACAGACGTTGAACTTCCATTTGGTTGAAGCCGGCACACCACCGCCCGAACATGATTATGTTTACCCAGAAGGTTTCGGCAGCTATGTGGATGGAGATATCGTTCTATTTGAAGGTGAGGGAGTCTATCAGTGTTACGGCCCATGGGCGGCAGAGTGTAACAATGAAGATTATTTACCAGGAATTGCAATTGACTCTAATTGGGTTGAACAGCAGTGGAAAAAGTTAGATTAATATTCCACTAATCGATTAGGCTCTAGTTTCTATTCGATATACAAACCCCAAAGCGGCTTAATCATTAAGCCGCTTTTTTATTCATTTTGAATAATGTTCCCTCAATCAACATAGAATACTGAAATGTCATAATTCGAAGCAACATCATCTATCTACAACGCATTTGTTTGAGTTGTGTGATGCTGATTCCTATCAATATAAAACCCGCTGTTATTGATAAAATTGACGTATATATTTTTCGTTGTTCTTTAAGTCAGAAACTATAAACCTTCGAATGACAGTGCTGGTTGGTTAGTAACCAATTGGTTTTGTGTTTAGGGTAAAATAATAGAGAGTGGGAAAGTGACAACAATAAATAATAATATTCTAAAAATAGCAGTGGGTATGGCTATGCTATCGAGTGTGCCGTCAGTGGCAAATGCTCATGGCTGGTCTGAATTTCCAAGTGCACGTCAGAACACGTGTTACGAGCAAGGCGGGGTTTGGTCAGGTACGCCACCAAATGCTGCATGTGCTCAAGCAAAAGATATTTCTGGTTCATACCCGTTCGTTCAACGTAACGAGTACGCGAAAAATATCCAAGATTTCAACGACATCAACGCTGTAAAAGCGGCGATTCCTGACGGCACTTTATGTTACGCCAATGATTCGCAAAAACGCGGCATGGGTGCACCTCATACAGGCTGGACTCGCACCGAGCTTAATACTGGTACATTTGAATATGTATTCAATGCGACTGCACCACACAACCCGTCATTCTGGGAGTTCTACCTAACGAAACCAAACGCCGACCTGAGCAAAGGCCTAGCGTGGGGGGACTTAGATCTTATCCAAGAAGTGGGGAATGTTCCTGTAAGCGGTGGCAAATACCGTATCAACGTAACGATTCCTTCAGACCGATCTGGCGACGCAATCTTATACGTACGTTGGCAACGTGACGATGCAGCAGGAGAAGGCTTCTACAACTGTTCAGACATCACAATCGCAGGTGGTACAACCCCTCCACCAGAGCCGGGCCCTGAGCCCGATCTCGTACGTGGCGACCTATTCATTTCAGAAGGTTTTGGTACTCCACAAGTTGGCGACACCGTTAAGTACGACATCATCAACAAGTATGGTGAAGTAGCGCGCAGCTTCGACATCGTTATCGACGCTTCAAACGTTAACGATTGGGCTCGTTTGTTGGCTTCAGAAATTAATGGCTGGCACGAAGAGTTTAAAGATGGCGCGATCTTCATTGGTGATTGGCACGCTGAAATGCAGCACTACATGTACTTCCAAAACGATCCTTCACGCAACTTCTTTAACTCAAAAGATAGCCGTGCTTCTGGTCAGTTAACGCTGATTGATGGTGGCGACGGTGGTGTTGAACCACTGAAAGGCGACATCTACGAGCTAGTGAAGAGTGACAACGTAGTGAATGCTGGCGACAAAGTTGTGATTGCAACAAGCGAAGCGGCAAATCTAACTCAGACACAAGGCTCTTCCGTAAGCATTCAAAATAACGGCACGGCTTCTATCGTAGTTGATACCACTGGCATCACTGCAAACGAAACTCTATCGTTTATGGCTAGCTCGATTGAAAGCGACAGTGTTGAAACCTTCACTTTTGAAGTGATTGCTGATGACGGTGGCGTAACACCAGACCCAGATCCAACGCCGGATCCAGATCCGACTCCTGACCCAGACAATGGCACTTGGGACTCTTCAGCGACTTACCTAGGCGGTGAAGTAGTAACGTACTCGAACCAGTCTTGGAAAGCACAGTGGTGGATTCAAGGTGGTACAAACCCTAAAGCGACCTACGAAAATGATCAGTGGGGCGTGTGGCGTCCAGCCAACTAATCTTAATTAACGTTAGTTAGCTTTAAAGTAATAACCAAGGCACCACACTTTTTGACGAGTGTGGTGTCTTTTCTTATGGGAGAGATAAACAAGTCGACCGTGAAGAGAATTGCGTTTAGGGTAGGGCTTTGGTTTACCTCGAATGCTCAGTTCACATCGAATGCTTTGAATATCGGGAGTTCGGGAAGCTTAAGCGCACTGGATAAGAAAGAACTTTTTGATGAAAAAATCACAGATACTCGCCAATACAATCAAGAATCAGATAGAGCAAAACATCTGGTTGAGTGGTGAGAAGATCCCATCAATTAGAGATGCGTGTAAGCGCTATAAACTCAGCATCGAGACGGTATTACAAGCCTATCAGCAGCTTGAAGACCAAGGCTATGTGCGCTCGAAGCCTAAATCTGGCTATTTCGTGTTACCGCGCAGAAATGTGTTCACCTCAGAACTCGCACAACAAAAAGCCATCAAACCGTATCCTGTTAAAATCAGTGACTTGCTTTACGATGTGCTCCAACGTGCCAAAGACCCTAGCATCATTTCACTTAGCTCGGCTTTCCCAGACCCTGCTTTGTTTCCGCATCAAGCATTGTCGCGCAGTTTAGCCAATGCCAGCCGCCAAATGCCCGATAACAGCATGCTCACCAATTTGCCTCCAGGCAGTGAAACACTTCGTAGACAAATTGCCCAACGCTATCAAGTTAAAGGCTTGAACGTCCTACCTGACGATATTGTAATTACTTCTGGGGCGATGGAGGCACTTAACTTATGCCTACAATCCTGTACCGAACCGGGTGACTTAGTCGCAATAGAGTATCCTGCGTTCTATGGTGTGTTGCAGACCATTGAAAGGCTTAACCTGACGGCAGTTGAGATACCAACAGACCCTGAAACTGGTATAGATTTAGATGTGTTGGAGTCGGTGTTCGCTTCAATGGACATCAAAGCGTGCTGGTTTATGACAGAATCGCAAAACCCAGTGGGTTATTCGATGAGTGATAGCAACAAGCAGCGATTGGCCGAGTTGGTGAATCAACATAAGATCCCGATGATCGAAGACGATGTGTATCGAGAGCTTCACGTCGGTAATCAAAGCTCTTTGCCTGCTAAAGCCTATGACACTGGTGAGCAAATCATGCTTTGTGGTTCGTTTTCTAAATCATTGTCGCCCGGCTTTCGAATCGGTTGGGTAGTTGCAAGGAAACAAGCGTTAAAAATTCAGAGATTGCAGCACCTTTCGACGCTCTCAAGCAGTATTCCTATCCAACTTGGACTGTCTCACTACCTGACGTTTTATAGTTATGACAACCATCTTAAAAAACTTCGCAAGCTTTTGAATGAAAGGAAGAAGGCACATATTGCATTGTTAGAATCTAGCTTACCTTCAAGTGCGATGGTGCATAAAAGCCAAGGTGGCTACTTCATTTGGATAGAACTGCCTCACTCTGTTTGTGTTGAGAAGTTGTATGAACTAGCCCTTGAACAAAACATCTCTGTCGCTCCGGGAATCATATTCAGCAGTGATAAAAAGTTCTCTCATCACATTCGTCTCAACTGTTCGTATGCTTGTGACGACAAAATAGCAGAAGCCATTCGAACGCTAGGCGGCTTGATTCAGGCAATGGAATTGCAAGCCAATAGTTGCAGCTAAACTCTGACCAGTCGTTCGTCTAATAAGTAAATCTGTTCTGTTTTTTAACAATCAATCTGTTCTAGTTTGGTTCGCGAGAACTGTGCTGAAATACGCTCCAATTCTTAATATGAAAGCCATCATTATGATGTTTGGAGCTTAAATGTTTGATGTAGTTGAATTGTCGCGTTTACAGTTTGCGCTAACCGCTATGTTCCACTTTCTTTTCGTCCCTCTGACTATCGGTATGTCGTGCTTACTGGCGATCATGGAGTCGATCTATGTACTCACCGGTAAACAAATCTATCAAGACATGACCCGCTTCTGGGGCAAACTGTTCGGCATTAACTTTGCCTTGGGTGTCACGACCGGTTTAACCATGGAATTCCAGTTTGGCACCAACTGGTCTTATTATTCTCACTATGTCGGCGATATTTTCGGTGCACCTTTAGCCATCGAAGCGCTTGTCGCGTTCTTCTTAGAATCCACCTTTGTTGGATTGTTCTTCTTCGGCTGGGAAAGATTATCGAAACGCCAACACCTTATGGTGACTTGGCTGGTGGCTCTGGGCTCAAGCTTCTCTGCACTGTGGATTTTGGTTGCCAATGGTTGGATGCAAAACCCGATTGGCTCAGAGTTCAATTACCAAACCATGCGTATGGAGATGACCAGTTTTGCCGAAGTGGTGCTCAACCCTGTCGCACAAGTTAAATTCCTGCATACAGTGGCCTCAGCGTATACCTGTGGCTCGATGTTTATCCTTGGTGTGAGCTCTTACTACTTGTTGAAAGGGCGAGACATTGCTTTTGCAAAACGTTCGTTTGTTGTTGCAGCTTCGTTCGGCATTGCTTCTATTATCTCGGTGATCGTATTAGGTGATGAGTCGGGCTATGAACTGGGTGACGTTCAAAAAGTGAAACTCGCTGCAATTGAAGCGGAATGGCATACAGAACCTGCACCTGCGGCGTTTACCTTGTTTGGATTACCAAACCAAGAAGAGGGCAAAACCGACTTCGCGGTCAAAATCCCTTATGTGATGGGAATTATTGCAACGCGATCTTTGGATGAGCAAGTCACTGGTCTTCATGACCTACGTGACCAGCACCTCGTCCGTATTCGTAACGGAATCATTGCTTATGAATTGCTAGAGCGTTTGCGATCTGGTGATACCTCACATGAGACAGAACGAGCTTTCGATCAAACTAAGCACGATCTCGGCTATGGCTTATTGCTTAAGCGTTACACAGATACCGTAACCGATGCGACTGAACAGCAAATCCAACAAGCGGCAGATGATTCCATTCCAACTGTCTGGCCACTTTTCTGGTCATTCCGAATCATGGTGGGCTGTGGCTTCATTATGTTGTTTGTCTTTGGTGCGGCCTTCCTTCAAACCTACCGTAAAAACATTACGCAAAAGCCTTGGCTACTGAAAGCGGCGCTATGGTCGATTCCATTACCTTGGATTGCGATTGAAGCTGGCTGGTTTGTTGCGGAATACGGCCGTCAGCCTTGGGCAGTAGGTGAAATTCTTCCTGTGACCGTCGCGGCTTCTTCTCAAACCGTTGAAAACCTGCTTACGTCTCTTGCTCTCATTATCAGCCTATATATCGTATTTATCATTGTTGAAAGTTACTTGATGATTACCGTTGCTAAAAAAGGCCCAAGCAGTTTAAAAACGGGTCGCTATCACTATGAACAAAATACAACTTCACTTGAAGCCAAATTGGCACAACAAGTTCAACAATAAGGTGACTGACTCATGTTCGAATATGACACATTGCGTTTAATTTGGTGGGTTCTGATTGGTGTACTGCTGATTGGTTTTATGATCACCGATGGTTTTGATATGGGAGTGGGGGCGTTGTTACCGTTTATTGGTAAAACGAACGCTGAAAGACGAGTCATGATTAACTCTATCGCGCCCCATTGGGACGGCAACCAAGTGTGGTTAATTACCGCAGGTGGTGCGTTGTTTGCGGCTTGGCCTTTGGTTTATGCGACATCGTTTTCAAGCCTTTATGTGGCGATGTATTTGGTGCTTATTTCATTGTGGTTGCGTCCTTTGGCGCTTGAGTATCGAGCAAAGATCGACAGCGATCAGTGGCGACGGGTGTGTGACTTGGCAATCTCGTTCTCAGGCTTCTTCCCTCCTATCTTGTTTGGGGTGGCGTTTGGCAATTTGATGCAAGGCTTACCTTTTACGCTCAATAGCTTCTTGATGGTTGAGTACCATGGTTCGTTTATCGATTTGATCAACCCATTCGCGCTTTTGTGTGGTCTAGTCGGGTTATTGATGGCGCTGTTACAAGGTGGTGCGTGGTTGATGATGAAAACCACAGACGTAGTGTACAAAAAGGCAAGAACGGTGACGCAGGCGAGTGCGGTACTTATCGCTTTCCTTATGGTGATTGGCTGTATGGCGATAAACCATATTGATGGGTATCTGATAGTCAGTGCGATGGATCATAGCTCGGCTTCAAATCCTTTGAACAAAGAAGTCGTTACACAAGCTGGCGCTTGGTTAACCAACTTCGATACGTACCCTTGGATGTGGTTTGCACCGATCGGCAGCGTGACCATTCCATTGCTGGCTTTGATTGGCGCAAGGTTGAAATGGGATGCGATTGCTTTTATTAGTTCAAGCCTGACTAATGCTTGCATCATCTTAACGGCGGGTTTCTCGATGTTCCCGTTCATTATCCCGTCTAGCGTTAACCCGAGTAATAGCCTAACGCTGTGGGATTCAACATCGAGCGAACTGACCTTGAACATCATGACAGGCGTGGCGTTTGTGATGGTACCTATCATTCTGTGTTATACCGCATTTAGTTATCGAACCATGTTTGGACGACTCGATAGTGAGTATGTCGAACGTAATGGCCATTCACTGTATTAAGGAGTTTTTCATGTGGTATTTTGTTTGGATATTGGGCTTATTCCTAGCCTCTGCATTTTCGGTTTTGAATGTCATCAGCCTAGAAAAAGGTGATTCAGAAACGGAGTCTTAATCGCTGAGCAGGGCTCTATAAGAAGATGAGAGTTATATAGAAAACAAGAGCTATATAAAAAGACCAGAAGCGTGAGTTTCTGGTCTTTTACGTTTTGTAATGTGTTGAAGAATTATTCCAGAGTAAGGTTTTCTTTAATCTCATCGTTAAGATACCCCTGACCAAAATCTGGTGTCATGAATTCGACGGAGGAGGAGTCTAGATAGCTGGTTTCTAGATAACTCGGTTCTAGATAATGGAAATCTAAGTGATCAGCACTTGCGTAGGTGGGAATCGCAGAAAACAAAACGATACTGATCGCTGCAGCGATATTAATGACTTTGTTACGTTGAGAAGTAATTTTCATAGTAGTGCCCTCGAAAGGTGGGCAAATCCATCTGCCTATGAGAATTGAATCTGAGATATTTAGAAGTCGTAAGACAAACCAAGTGTGATGATGCTGTCGTTGTCGATTGGTATCATTGGACCGCCGCCAATTTGTAAGTCACCCTCGTTGGTATTGAAGTAGGTGTATTTCACGTAGGGTGTCCAGTCGTCAATGCTCTTTGATAGGACGACTTCGTGTTCGTTAGTGCGGTAATCGTCTTGGTCAATGAGATCGGCGCCAACATTGGATCCGTCACGGTTCTCGTGAGTGTATTGGTAAGCTAAATCCCAACCTGCGAGAGAATACCCCGCACCGGCGATGAACTTATTGGTGTTGATCGTGGTGTCGCTTAGTTTTTCGGGTACTTGCCCTGACTGGTTATATCCCAATCCACTGAATACATTGAAGTTGTCGTTCACTTGATAATCAATAATACCTTCGATTAATAACTCTTCACCGTTGTCCCATTTACCGAGTTCACCGTATAGGTTGAACGTGAAAGACTCGCTGATGTGAAAGTCGTGGCCGTAACCCGCGGCTAGCCAACCCTGGTCATCAAAACCTATATAGACTTGTCCATTTTCTGAGGTATCGATTAATGCGCCAGCTTCTGTGGTGTAGACACCATTATCAGCAGCATTAGAGGCAACGTTTTGTTCGATGTAAACTTGAGTCGAAGTCGCAAACGCTGCGCTGCTGAGTAACGTAAGTGGTAGAGCAATAAGGTTAAGCTTTTTCATGGATTCTCCAGTGTCGTTCTATTGAATTAACTTGCTGGAGAGTATGTGATTAAACTGAATTTATATTAATAGGGTTAACTTTAGTTAAAACCTCAGTTTCATTTATGTTTTCTTAATGCTGACTTGATTGCTTCACGGGTTTTGATGTGTTGCTCGTCGTTAGCATAACGGCGGTGATAGAGCATTCGAAACGTGAGCGGTTTTAATTTGATAGGGATAGGGTGAACGCGTAAGCCAAGCGCTGGTGCGAGCATTTCTGCAAAAGAACGAGTAGAAGCGGCGATGTAATCTGTCGTGCTTGCCAAAATCAGCATGCTTGAAATTGAGCTGGTTTCAATTCTGACTTTTCTCGGCTCGATATCGCTCTCTGATAAAAACTCGACCGTGTTCATGTTGGCGCGTTTGATCTTGAGCGCAATATGCTCCTCTTGGAAATACTCTTCTTTACTTAGTGTCTCACCAATTCGAGGGTGGTTGATTCGAGTCAGACACACGGGCTCCTCATCGACGATGGTTTCTTCAATCAATGAGTGTTTCTTACTCCAATGCTTGTCGCCGCTGCCGAACATAATCACAGTCACAATCATTTTAACCCAGCATTAGAGCAACTTGGCGATGACATTATTGGTCTAACTGTGTGTTACAAAAATGGTCATCTATCAGATGAGAATCAAGAACCTGCTTTCATGAATCTTATCAACCACGCCAATGTAGAAGGTGAGGAGTTGGGGATGTACTACATGGATAAGTTGGGCCCTAAAGCTGAGCAAATCATGAGTGATGACGACGCTCGTCGCTTATGGACTCAAGATTATTGTGCTGATTTGACTGACACTTATTTGGATTCAGATAAGTTAGCTCAAAGATCAAATGAACATCAAAGTCATTCACACGGCCACGATCATGGGCATAACCATAATCACCTTAATCACGATCACCATGGACATGGCGACTTGACACCAGAGGTGCTTGAGCAAGATATCGAACGAGGTTGTTTACTCAGTATCAACTAAGCCCAATAAAATAAACGTACTTACTTTGTTACCTCTTGGCACAAAATGGTAAGACTCGAATCGAGCGAATGACTAGAATTATCTCAAACGAAACAAGTGAATTAGGGCGGATTCTAGTCACTTTATCTTATTCGAATGGACGCTTTTAAAGCTCGAAAGAGGATTATTTTATGTACGAACTCACACTGATTCTAAGCCTAATGATGGGTGGCGCTGACAGCACAGCAGAAATGGAAGTTAACACCCAATTTACGACTCTTGAGCAATGTAATGAAGAAGGCGCAGCGCTAGCTGAGAAGCTAAATGCAACAGACCTTAAAGTCATGCAAGTTCAATGTGAACGTGATTAACTAGATCAAGATGAACTAGTTCATGATTAACCAGAACAGAATTAGTTAGATCATGATGAACCAAAGCTAACTAATTCCATAGATTTGGCGGCGTGGGCACACCCGAGGTGCCCATATCGAATTACCTCCAGTTTAATTAACCTTGATTCCTCAAATTTACTTCTTCAGATCATCCATATACATTCCCCACATCAGCGCCAATAAAAACAATTTCATCTAACCTATTGTTAAATATTTACTATTTGATAGTGTGTCTAGGTGCACATTAAGGATGTGTTTCATATTTAGCGATGAAAATAGTAGGAGTTGCGATGAGTATTATAGTGAGACGGTCTGAACCGTCAGATGCAAAGGGAATCAAAGAAGTTTACGAATGCACTAATGCTTATACCGGTACGCTGCAACTCCCAAATCCATCTCTGGAAAGCTGGCAGAAGCGAATCTCTAATATGCCTGACAACGTGTACTCTTATGTCGCGATGATCGACGATGAGATTGTTGGCAACTTGGGAATGGAAGTGTGTGTGAACCCAAGAAGACGACATGTGGCTTCATTTGGTATGGGTGTTAAAGACGATGTGCTAGGCAAAGGTGTGGGTAGTCAGCTGCTCGCGACCGCGATCGACTTGTGTGATAACTGGATTAACATCAAGCGAATGGAGTTAACGGTGTATACCGATAACGAAAGAGCGATCAGCCTGTATAAGAAATTTGGCTTCGTGATTGAAGGAGAGTCCGCAGGGTTCGCTTTCAGAAATGGCGAATATGTGGCGGCTTATCACATGGCGCGACTGGTATAGCACTTAGTTAGCTACATACAGTTAGAATTTACGGACAGATAATAAAACGCCACGTTATTTAAACGTGGCGTTTGCTATTTTGGTGCGCTGGTGCTTTAAAGAGCTACAGCCATAACCTTAGTTCAGTCGTAAACTTAGTTAAGCCGTTAGTGGCTCAAGGTTCGCAGGACGGTAGTGTACAGATTTTAGTACTTTACCTTGGCGAACTGTCTTGCCCTCAGATACGAAATCTTCCGCACACTTAGCGATGATGTATTCGCCTTTTTGAACCGCCATCAGTTTGATGCTCTGCTCAGCATAGAAAGCTTCAGTTTCTGCGTATTCTGTTTCGTTACGACACACTTTGCTCATGTTGCTTGAGTGTACTTCGTCCCAACAAGGTAGAAAGTCGATTGAACGGTTTTTAGAAACATTCAACAGTAGGTCGATCAGGTAGCTGATTGCTAGGTTGTCTTCAACCTTCGCTTGACCAAGGTGAACCAGACGTCCCATCAAAACATAAACGCTGTCTACAATAGCGTCCGCTTGTTCGATTTTTGAGTCAGCTTCTGCAAGTTCTGTCAGTTCTTCGATCGCTAGAGAGGTGTGTAGCGTATCGCCTTTTTCGTCCATTGTTTCAGGAGCAGCAACAGGCAGATCAAAAGTACTGCGGAACTCTTCAATGTCGCGGTAAAGGTGATCGTAGATTTCTTGGCTTAGTTGAGAAAGGTTCATTTTCCTATCCATTCTGTTTCGTTAATGGGGTATTTTATCAAAGCTGGGAATAGGGTGCTAACGCAAAGTCGAAGAAGTCGACTTTTATTCATTGGACCAACGAGGTATTTTGCATACAAACCAATTGATTATTGTGTTTTATTACCCTTTACTCTTCTAAATATACCAAATATTGATGTTGTCATTAAACTCGGCAGCAGTGGGACCCCAGTTATGAACCAAGCCAGTGAAAGTGAAATTGTGATACGCCGCTTGTATCAAATCACCAATGATTATCGAAAGGGCTTCGATAGTCAGATTGCACAGTTGCTTATCATGGGGCTTGAACGCTTTAACTTAGATATTGGTATATTGTCGAAAGTCGATGGCAATACTTATTTGGTTGAACACTGTGTCACACCCGAAGGCGTTGAACTTAATAGTGGTGACACCTTCGATTATCGCTCGACCTACTGTGAGATCACGTGTAAATCTATCAGCCCTATCTGTATTGAACATTGTGGCAAACACGATAAGTATGCGACTCATCCTGCCTACCAGTCATTCGGTCTGGAGTCTTATATTGGTGTCCCTATTTTCGTCAATGATGAGCTTTATGGCACCTTAAACTTTTCAAGTCCGACTCCTTATCATCGTGAGTTCAAAGAGTTCGACATTGACGTGATGAGGCTAATGGCCTCATGGATAGAAGTGGAACTCGTTAGAAGACAGCAAGAACGGAAACTCAAAGAGCTAAACGAGAAGTTAGAGTACCAAGCTCTTTACGATCCTCTTACACACTTACCGAATAGACGTTGCTTGTTCAAAACGCTGAATGCGGAAGTTGAGCAGTTAAAAGGATCTTTAGGAAAGGGAACCTTGGCAGTTGTCGATATCGATTTCTTTAAGGTCGTTAACGATACTTACGGCCATCAAATGGGTGATGTTGTTTTAAAGAAAGTGGCGAACGTGTTGAGTCATAACACTCAAGAGGGAGAGTTTGTGGCGCGCTTTGGTGGCGAGGAGTTCATTCTTTGGTACCCCAATAAAACACCAAGTTGTGTTGAAGATAAGTTCATGACTCTTTTGCAAGAGATGAAGAAAATCACACTCGATAGAAAGCCAGTCACCATATCAATCGGTGCGTGTCATTTTGAATTGAGTACTGGAGACACTAAAGGGGAAAGAATGTCGGCGTTAGACTCGTTAATCAAAGTTGCCGATGAATGCCTGTACATTGCTAAACAAAATGGACGAGATCAGTTTATTTCTCGTCCATATCATCAAGAACACTCCGGCTCGTAAGTCGAAATTGATTTGTTATTAATGGCAACGGTCGCAATTAGCTGAATAGATAAGGGAACAGCTGACGACGTTCCGCTGGCGTTAAAGATTCAACTCTTGCTATGTTCGTATCAGGAATCGCTTCAGGGTTAGGGTAGTGCTTTAACACCTTTTCCATACTCGCTTCACGAATCAAATGGTAAACCGGGTACGGAGAGCGGTTTGTTAGGTTTTCATCGTCTTCTGGATCCGCACCACCAAAGCAATAGTCTGGGTGGAAGGTTGCCACTTGGTAAACGCCTTCCCAATCTTCTTGCTTGATCAACGCTTCAATCCAATCAATGAACATGTTGTAGTCGAAGAAATCTTGCAGCATGTAAGGTACAACCACCAAAGTTGTCTCCAACTCGGCGACTGGCGTGTTATCTAACTCTACGAAATGCGTCATGATGTCTTGCAACAACGTTTCTTCCGTATTTGCTTCACTCACAAAGATCTTAATCTGTTTATTACGTTGTGGCTTGGCTGCGAATGGACACAGGTTTAGGCCAATAACGACATCGTCTAACCACTGTTTTACTTGGTCGTGGATGGTTTGAAGATCTGTGCTTTGAGTGTTCGACATAACAGGTTCCGAAATGAAATTTTGCGTAGGATATCAGAACGGACGTCAATCAAAAGCAATAATTCAATCAGACAGCTTGTGTTACTTAAGCTTCAGCTAGCTTCGAGGTTGATCCTTGAAGTTGTTTCAACTGATAGACCCAAGCAAATATCGCAACATAGAAGATTGAACCGCCCGCAATCACGCCATTCCAACCGAACAGTTGCCAGCAATACAAGAGTAAGAAACCACCTAAGCTCCCGCCTATGTAATAGTGTACTAAGTAAAGAGCGGTTGCCGTTGCCTTAGCGCTCGGTGCTTTTTGACTTACCCAAGAGTAGGCAAGGGTATGGGCGAAGAACGCGCCGCCACTAATCAATAACAAGCCTGCTAGCATGAACGGGACTTTGTCGACGGCAGAAATTAGCATTCCGATTAAGCTAATACACACGCCCATCAATATACCGTTTAACGGGTCAAAGCGAAGTGTCCATTTGTTGGAGAGCTTAGAGCTTACCGTACCGGCCAAGTAACATAGGAATATCAGTGAAGCTAAGCCCACAGGCACTGAGTGAGGTTCGGATACCAACCTAAAGCCCATTACTGAATACAAGTTAACGAACAGGGCAAAGTTAGCGCCACCAATCAACATCGCGAGCCACAAGGTACGGTTTCTTAAGTGCATCACAACCGAGCGGTTATGATGAAAGAACAACCCTTTCTGAGGTTTGAAGTTTTGTTGGTCAGGCAGGCTATACGCAATATAGAGAGCGCCGATTAAGGAGCCGACCACGAAAAACAAAACCGTTGCGTGCCAGTCAAAATAATCCGTAATCAAGCCACCCAATACACGCCCGAATATTCCACCTAGTGAGTTGGCTGCAATATAGCCGCCGATCGCGACTGCAAATGCTTTGGGTGATAACTCTTCCACCATATAGGCAACCGCCACGCCCGCAAAAGCAGCGACTGCGATTCCCATGAATGCTCTGGCAATAACAAGTTGCAGTAGAGTGGTTGTGAACACCATGCTCAATCCAATCAAAGGAATAGCGAACAGACTGAACAGAATAATGGGTTTTCGACCAAAGGTTTCAGAAGCGATTGCCCAAGGCACCAAACTGATGGAAAGCCCTAGCGTTGTCGCGGCAAACAGCCAGTTGATCTGAGTTTCAGATACTTGGAAGTGCTCCGCCATGTGCGGCAAGATAGGCTGAAAGAGGTAAAGGTTACAGAAAATGATAAATGAACCAATCGCCAATGATTGAGTGATACGTTTGTATTGAGGGCTGCCTTTATCAAACATTTACGTTGTGCCTGCGCGAGTTAGTAAGCTATTTGTGAACAAGTTATCAGTACAGGTGCGATTAAAGAAATATATTAAAAATATCACCTCTATATATTAAATATATCGCCATGCTTGAATCAAAACCTCTTCGACATTTTCTGGCCGTTGCTCAGTTTGGTAATTTTACTCAGGCGGCCAAAGCGCTGCATATCGCACAGCCTGCATTGAGTATTTCCATTAAGAAACTAGAACAGACATTAGAGTTAATTCTGTTTCGTCGCGGAGATAAATCCGTCACCTTAACGGAAGAGGGAAAGGTACTGTTTGAGCATGCAAAGCGAATCGCCCAGCAGTTTGATGATGCTCAGCTCGCGATGAATGAACTAAAGGGTTTAGAAAAAGGCGAGGTGCGATTAGGCGCTCCAAGTATGATGGGCAGCTACTTTTTCCCGCAAGTCGTGATGGCATTTAAAAGCCAATACCCAAACCTAAAGTTGACCTTGATCGATGCAGGCACCGCTTCTATTCGTGAAATGTTGTTAAACGGCGAACTCGATATTGGTGTAATTAATCATGAGAACGTTCCTGATGATTTGGAAACGGATCATCTTTTAAGTTCTGAGATGGTCGCCGTTGTCGGTAAGGAGCATCCGCTAGCACAACAGCCTTCGATGACCTTTGAAGAATTCTTTGCTCAAGAGCTGGTCATGTTCAAATCGGGCTATTTCCACCGCGATTTTATTGATGCGACCTGTAAGAAGTACGATCTTGATATGACCATTGCGTTTGAAACCAACTTGCTCCCGATGATTCTTTCTATCGTTAAACAAGAGTTTGCGATCACCGCGCTGTTGAGCTTAGTGACAGAATATGAGAAAGACGTGGTAGGCGTGCCATTTAAAGACCCTGTAAAACTGAATCTATCGTTGGCCTGGAGAAAGGAAGGGTATTTGTCGAAAGCCGACAGAACCTTTATTGATTTCGTTAAGCGATATGTGTGATTGAGTAAGATATAAATAAACAAAGCCCGAACATCCTAGATTGGATATTTGGGCTTTGTTGTATAGAAGTATGACTGGCTCAGAGCACGTTAGGTGTTCTTTGAGTTATACATCTTATCGAAGTTTTTCTGATTCCAGCCGACCATTACTTGGTCACCGATTTTCAGCACAGGGATAGAGCGAGCACCCATCGCCTGTAATTCTTTACGGCCACGCTGCATTTTTGCATTCGTTAGGCGATATTCAATTTTCTTCGAATCCAAATAGCGTTGTGCATCTTTACAGTGCGGGCATTTGTCTGCGACGTACAATACAACACGTTTCATTTTTACAATCTCTTTTTGAGTGTAGCTCTTGGTGAATCTCGCTAAAGTGTAACGAATCCTAGGTGATTAGAAAAGTGTGATCAGTTACACTATGCGGCTCAATTTTCAAGACCACAACATATTGTCGTGGTGTAACTTGTACGGTCTTTCAGCATGCATCCTTCTTTACGCTATATTCAAGGCTACCCGAAGCACATTCTTGACCCGGTAACTCAACTTGTTGAATCAGGTAAATTAGTGCCGTGGTTTGAAGCTCGCTACCCAAAAAATCATGAAATCAAAAGCGAGAAAGCCCTGTTTGACTATGCGATTGAGATTAAAAATCGCTACATGAAAAAAACGCCACCGATCAGTAAAGTGATTTACGACGGCAAGATACACCTAATTAATAATGCATTGGGTCTGCATTCTTACGTCGCGAAGAATCACGGTGGAAAGATCAAATCGAAGAACGAGATTCGTATCGCCAGTGTTTTTAAAAATGCACCAGAACCTTTGTTGAGAATGCTGGTGGTGCATGAATTGGCGCACATCAAAGAGAAAGAACACGACAAAGCCTTTTACCAACTATGCTGTCACATGGAGCCGGAATATCATCAACTTGAGTTAGATGCCCGTTTATTCATGATGTATTTAGACTTAAAGAAGTAGCCCAATGAGCCAATCACAAAATAGAATTACGCTAAGCCTGTCGAAAAACAGTACCTCATCAACAAAAACAAAAGACAACCAAGCTGATCAAGGTAACCGTAAGCACGGTGATATTAAGCCAAATGCAGGCAAGCCAAGCAGCGACAAGCGTATTTCTACAAAGAACACATCAGACCGCAAAAACAGTGCTCCCAAAGGTGCTGACAACAACAAAGCAAAGCGACCTTTTGCAAAAGATAGCAAAGGTAAACCGGGTGCGAATAAAGGGTCATCGAATAAGGGTTCTTTCAATAAAACTGCTTTTAACAAAAACGCAGCCCAGAAAAGACGCTCGACTGAAAAGCCTCAAGGTGGATTACACCCAAGAAATCAACATACAGGTCGCTATGACTTCGAGTTATTGGTTGCAGCATTGCCTGAGCTAAAAGAACATCTGATCAAGAACCCGGTGGGCGAAGACACCATTAATTTCTCTGATCCATTAGCCGTTAAGCTACTTAACAAGGCTTTACTGGCGCATCACTATGGCGTTAAGCATTGGGATATTCCTGCTGGCTACTTGTGCCCGCCAATTCCTGGCCGTGCAGATTATATTCACAGAGTGGCAGACATCCTTAATAGCGATGGCCAAGGTGAACCTTATAATCATGCTTCTGTGAAAGCACTAGATATTGGTGTTGGTGCAAACTGTATTTACCCAATTATTGGTGCGACAGAGTATAAGTGGCGCTGGACAGGTACTGATGTCGATTCAGTCTCCATCAAAACAGCGAACTTCATTGCGGAAAGTAACCCTAATCTAAAAGGTAAGATTCGAGCTCGCCTGCAAGCCGACTCAGAATCTATCTTTAAGGGCGTGATTAAGGATAATGAACGTTACGATGTCACAATTTGTAACCCTCCATTCCACAGCTCTCTAGAAGAGGCGGAAAAGGGATCACAACGTAAACTGGATAACCTAGCGGCAAACCGAGCTAAGAAAGCCGGTCAGTCATTCAAGCCAGAAACGAATAAGAAGCCAGTTAAGTTAGACAAATTAACCACGCAAAATAAACCAACTAAGCAAGATAAACCAACCTTAAACTTTGGTGGCCAAAAATCTGAACTTTGGTGTCCGGGTGGTGAAGCGGCTTTCATTATGAAGATGGCGAGAGAGAGCCAGCTTTTTGCTACTCAAGTATTGTGGTTTACGACATTGATCTCTAAGAAAGACAACGTTGATATGGTTCGTTCAGAGCTTGGCAAGCTGAGAGCTAAACAAGTAAAATTGGTTGAGATGTCACAAGGCCAGAAGGTGAGTCGCTTTATTGCATGGACCTTTATGGATGACGAACAAAGACAAGAGTGGATTGCGCTTAAATAACAGACTGTACTTAGTTAAGATATTAAGCTGAAATTACGAACGGGCTTGTTGTTAACGCAACAAGCCCGTTTTTTATATCTATCGCAACGACTCTAAGCTCAGTTAGCCTTAAACGGAGAGCAGTTCGTCTAATTTACTTTGGTATTTCTGTTGAAGTGCACGGTTACCCGCCTTCTTTTCGAGTTCGACCAAGATTTGAAGTGATGGAATTTGATAGCCATAACGTTGGTGGAATTTGAATAAGCGGAGCCTAGCGTCATTGTATTCGGCCTCACTGACTTCAATTTTAGAAAGCTGTAGTACGGATCTAGCTCGATTTGGGTCGTGGTCAATCGCACGAGAGAAGTAGTATTTTGCTTGCTCGACCTCTCCGGCTTTAAACGCGCAGAATGCCGCATTTTCATAACTGGCAGAGACGAGATAATAATAGGGTTGGTCGATGGCACGGTTAAAGTATTTATCGGCTTGCTCGTATTCGCCCTGTTTACACAAGAATGTACCGTAGTTGTTCAATACGTTGCCGTTTCTTGCGTCTAACCTCAGCGCTTTTTTATAGGCATCTCTTGCTTCGTCAACTTCCCCAACTTGTTCGTAATAGTGCGCAATGGAAAGGCGAGCTCGATAGTAGCTAGGTGCGTGTTTGATGGCGAGCTCTAGGTTCTCACGTGCTCTCACCATATTCCCTTGCCCCATATAACCCAAACCTAATTCAATACGAGATTCAGACATCGCAATAGGGTCACTTTCAATCTTTGGCGGTCCTTCAGTGACAGAAACGCAACCGACCAACGAAAGAGAGGCGAGTAGTATCAGACTCGATAGCGAAAGGGGGCGGGATAATGAAATAGGTTTAGATAATAACGGCTTGGCGGGCATGTGAAGCTCCTTATGAACACCAACCCATCATATGAAATCAAACCCATTGAAGTGGTAAATCTATTATGGAATGCGACTCAAACACCATAAAAAAACCGCGTCCAATTTGGCGTTTTATCAACAACCTACTGAACACGGTTTTATGTGTTTGTGAATCGGAAGAAACAACTTAATCGTCTTTGGTAAAGTTGTCTTCGCTGAAGTGATCCAAATCGTAAGGCGTTTGTTGGTAAACGCAGTAGTTCAACCAGTTCGAGAATAACAAGTGCCCATGACTACGCCAACTTGCGACAGGCTTATTATCTGGATTGTTGTTCGGGTAGTAGTTGATTGGAATCACGGGTTCCATGCCTTCGCCTAAATCACGAACGTACTCACCGTGTAATGTATGCGCATCGTATTCAGGGTGACCCGTTACAAACACGTTTCGCTTATCTTTGGTCGCCGCCAGATATACGCCAGCCACATCAGAAGTCGCAAGAACATCAAGGTCGGTATGCTCGGCTAAGTATTCCTGAGAGAAATCTGCGTAGCGAGAATGCGGTGCTAAGAAGGTATCGTCAAAGCCACGCAGAAGCGGGTGGTAAGGGTGATGAATCTCGTGATTATAAACACCAGAAAGCTTCTCTTTACGAGTGCGCTTTGGCAAATCATACAGTAATTTCAAACCCGCCTGAGCCGCCCAACACACATACAAGGTTGAGGTCACGTGCTTGTTTGCCCATTCCATGATGGTTTTTAAGTGATCCCAGTAGATAACATCTTCAAATTGAACCAAGCCAAGCGGTGCACCAGTAATGATCAATCCATCAAAGTTTCTCCCTTTGACCATTTCAAATTGGCGGTAGAAGTTATCAAGGTGTTCAGTCGGTGTGTTTTTGCTTGGTCGGTCATCAATGCGCAGCAGCTCTACATCCACTTGCAATGGGCTGTTCGATAGTAGGCGTAAGAATTGAGTTTCAGTTTCAATCTTCTTCGGCATTAGGTTGAGGATCAAGACTCGAAGTGGACGAATTTCCTGTGTCGATGCTCTTGATAACGGCATCACGAAGATGTTTTCTTCACGAAGAACATCAGATGCTGGCAATTGGTCTGGAATGCGAATAGGCAAAGCTTTCTCCCTAAGCTAGATATGTAGACGTCTATACATCTAAATCTATAGTAGTTTGATACGCTTGTCGATATCCAAAATGGATAGATGTAAATTATTTGTGTTTTCTATCAGAAGCCATCTACCGGCTTCGAGGAAGTTTTATAATGTTTGACGACTACCCAAGTAAGGCATAAGTACTTGGTTCTCTTATGTAGAACTAGGCAGTTATCAGAGCAAGCGGTTAGCATTTACGATAAACTCATGTTTTCGAATTAGCCTGTAAAGTGACAGATGAAGTTAATACTTATTCGAGGGTTGCCCGGTTCTGGCAAGTCAACAAAAGCAAAAACCTACGATGCATTGCATGTTGAAGCCGATATGTATTACGTGAATGAGCAAGGTGAGTACCATTTTGACCCTAGGCAGCTACAGCAAGCTCATGAGTGGTGTCAAAACACGGCGGAAAACGGCTTGAAGCAAGGGGTAGATGTTGTTGTTTCGAATACCTTTATTAAGCATTGGGAAATGAAGGCTTACCGTCAACTTGCAAGAAAATACAAAGCAGAATTGATCATCGAGGTATGCCGAGAGCAATATGGCAGTATTCACGACATCGAACCGTCTGTGATTAAGCGCATGGCGAAAGACTGGCAAGAATAGCGTCGTGCTTATCCAGCTTGGCTGAATGGCAAATAGAATTTAATAGAATAACTCCAAGGTAAAGATTGAAATGGCAAAGCGCTCAGTTGTGGTCGACATGACTTCTTATGGTATCTATTCCACTTGGGATTCCAAATCTAAAGATCTACCAAAAATCCAAGAGTTCACCACCATTGTTGATGCTGAAATCGACGTAGAGTTTGGCTATATCTTGAATATCAAGAAAGCCAAAGGTGAAAAGATCCGCTACTGCATTTATCACCCGGATATCACCACAGACAAGGGCGAAGTGCTCGAACCGTTCGATGGTGAAGAGCATGTCGGTAACAACGACTGGGATTTCTATTTAGGTGACACTATTTGGGCCCCGGTCTCGAACAAGCTAGGCAAGTGGCGCATGACCGTGGAGTTAAAAGGCAACATCATTGCTGATAAGACATTCGACCTTGTTGCAAAAGATGAAGGCCAATTCTGGAAGCGTAGGGGTTTTTAAGCTTAATCTTCTAGCTAAACTCAGACTACAAAAAAGCCGAGTCACGGATCATTCGTGAACTCGGCTTTTTGACATTAACTAGATGGCATTTTCTATCTCATTAACGAGTAAGGTTGTCTAGTTAACAAATAAGACTGGCTAGTTAACCAGTAAGATTATTGAGTCACGTAAGCCACAACAAACTCAGTGATAGCGACCATATCTTTCACTGCAATGTACTCTTCAGTGGTGTGAACTTTCGCCATACCAGTCGAAAGGTTAACCGTTGTTAGACCTTTCGCGTTGAAGTTGTTCGCATCGCTACCGCCGCCAGTGCGTTTAGTGTTTGCTGTTACGCCAAGCTTCTCAAACGCTGATTTGATAGAAAGAATGTGCGGGTGATCATCTGCAATAACGAATGCATCGTAAGCACGAGTCGATTCGATTTCTACTTCAGCGCCGAACTGTTTTGCACTCTCTTGGAATGTTGAGATCATGTGCTCAACTTGAGCCGTTAGCTTTTCGCCGTTAAGAGAACGCGCTTCAGCCACGACTTTAAGCTCTGGCATTACGATGTTGGTCGCTTGACCACCCTCAACAATACCAACGTTTGCTGTCGTTTCTTCATCGATGCGAAGTAGGTTCATCTTAGTGATAGCGTCTGCAGCAACTTGAATTGCGCTGATGCCTTCTTCTGGCGCTAAACCAGCGTGAGCAGGGCGGCCTTTGATCTTAGCAACAATTTTCTGCTGACCCGGAGCTGCGTTTACGATGGTGCCAATTGGGCCGCCTGTATCCAGTACGATAGCGTGTTCAGATTGTATGTAAGACATATCGAAGTTCAAAGAGCCGAACAAGCCGCCTTCTTCGAATACAGTGAACGCAATCTCGATAGTTTTGTGCGCTTTGCCTTCAGCTTTGATGCAACGAACCGCTTCCATGATAGCTGCGATACCAGACTTGTCGTCGCCACCTAGAATTGTGTTGCCTTTTGAACGGATGATACCGTCTTCAATGATTGGCTCAATGCCGATACCTGGCGTTACTGTGTCCATGTGGCAACTGAATACTGTGCTGCCTGGAAGAGTGCCATCTAGACGAGCGTAGATGTTGAAACCGTTAGACACTTCTGTAGGGACAGCCAGTTTGTGAACTTCAAAGCCTAGTTCACCAAGTTGTTCAGCCAACGCTTCAGCAATCGCTTTTTCATTACGAGATTCACTATCAATTTTCACTAGATTGCAGAAATGTTCTACAAGACGTTGCTCATTAATTTGGGTCATTGTTAATTCTCATTATGCTTCCGCTTGTTCTAAAGAAGCCGCGGAGGTAGGAACAGGAAAATTACTATAACGCCAATGAGGTAGATGATTATCTGAGTTAAATCAAGAAAGTTGCCTGATTATTCTAATTAGTGAGAATAACCTTGTTCAGTTCGTCGAGATGACAACATTTTAATCTGTGTAGGGCTCGGGTATAATAAGTTTCTAATATAGATAAACAGCAGTGATATGGTCATTCAATTTGTAACGGTCTTAATACATGAATAAAAACAACGTTTTAGGTTCGTTTCTACTCGTTGTAACAATGAGTGCCGTACTCGGGCTTTATTTACTGTATCCGCTCAATGATGTGGACTTGAGCCCTCCTCAAGCCGACAACACTTCTGTCTACACCCCAGAAAAAGAACTCTCTCAAACTGAATATGGAAAAAAGTTAATTCATATTCTCGGTTTATCACGCAGTGACCCCTCTGTTGCAAAACATCAGCTTGATCTGCTACGGCCGCCCAATGGCGTTAATGACAAAGCAATATACCAAGCTTATCGACTTATGATTTTGTCGAATGTCGCTCAACATCAACGGGATGCCGACGCCGTGATGGCCTACGTAGAACAAATAAAAGCGTTGTCTGAGCATGAAGGTATGTTGTGGTTGAAGTCAGAATCATTGGTTGAATCTGCGATTGAATATCTAAAGAAAGGCGAACTTGCAATTGCTGAAATTGAAATTCGGTCCGCGATAGGCATTGCTGAATCTATTCGTTACGATAAGTTATTGGTTAAAGCGTATAACACCGCGGGGGCGATCAATAACGTGCGGAACGACTTGCAGGACGCTCAGTACTTTTTCTATAAAGGGCTGCAACTTGGCAAGCACTATCCAACGCACATTTATAACAGCAAGCTGATGTCGAACATGGCGTTGCTCTATATCTATTTAGAGGATTGGCCTAAAGCCCTGCGTATTATTGAGAAAGCAAAAAAACTCTACTTTAAAAGTGGCTTAATTGAAGATGACGCGATTGGCATTCTTTACATTAACGAGTCATTTCTGCATTTGAGCAGTGGTGACGTGACTAATGGCCGAATTGCTTATGAGAAGGCAAAAGCACTCGATAGCAAAAGAGTCAGTGTTCGATACAAAATCTTATTACTGAGAACCTACAGTGATGTACTGCTATCAGAGGGCAATTTCAGCAAAGCATTACAAGTGGCTAATCAATGTCTTCAAGCGCCGAATATTAAGAAGTACACGCTTCAAAACGGGCAGTGCTACCTAAACCGAGCGTTAGCTAACATTGGATTGGATCAAGATGACGCCATATTGAATGATCTTGAACGAGCACTTGCAATCTTTGACGTGGTTGGGAGCAGAAGTTGGAAGGTACTAGGCTTAAAAACACTGGCTGAATATTACGAATCTCAGGGTGACCTTGATACTGCACTGAGTTACTACAAACAATATTATCATGGCAACAAAGCGTTATTGTTTGATAAAAGGCAGAGTGACATTTTCTTGCTAGAACAAGACTATGCAAAACAGACACTTGCTAACGAAAATGAATTACTCAATACAGAAAAAGACCTCAACGAGTTACTGCTTCAAAAGGAACAACTGAGAAACAGAATCGTGGTGGCATTGATCATAATGGTCAGCATTAGTGCTGTATTACTGGCGATTCGGCTTCGTAGCATTCAAAGTAAAAATAAAGCGCTGGTCACTCAATCTACAACGTGTGCGCTAACGGGTTTATACAACCGACGCTATCTAGAGCAGTTGTTAACTCAGCCAATGCCATTTAATACTTCACGGTTTGGGATCAGTCTCGTTATTCTAGATCTTGACCACTTTAAGCGCGTTAATGACACCTTTGGGCATGATATTGGTGATGAGGTTTTAGTGGAAGTCGCAAGGCGAGTAAAGCAGCACTTATTCCCAAATGATGTAGTGGCTCGCTGGGGTGGTGAAGAGTTTGTTATGCTGCTGTCTGGTTCCATTGATCCTGAGCAACAGTTGAACGTTATCCGTTTAGCTATTTCCGAAACACCCATTGATACGCACTCCGGCTCTCTAGACCTCACCACATCGATAGGGGCGTCGATTGGTATTGCTCATGAGCAACTCAATCAAGATACTTACAAGAAGTACCTCAAAGCCGCGGATGATGCATTATATCAAGCGAAAGAGTCGGGTAGGAATCAAGTCATCATCGCTGAAAGTTAATCGCTAATCTGGAAACAAAAAGCCATTCTGATCTTCGTGAGATAAGAATGGCTTCTGGAACACTCTGAGATCGCTAATATCAAAATTTGAGTGAGAAGTGGGGTTTACTTAGCGATATGTCGAGTTTATCTATATCAACATTTTCTAAATGAGTTATTTAGCGGCACCTTGCAGCATTTCAACCAGTTCGCCCTTTGTAGCCGGTTCTCTTGCTAGTTCAATCACCGCTGAAGCACCGCCTTTTAACATATAAGCTCGAGTTCCGCAGTGGTCATAGTGGAACCATTTACCGTCTACACATACGTCCGTATAACATCTTGGGTCTTGTTTGAGTTCCATATCAATTTCCTTATTAACATTTGCCTAACGTTTTTCAGACTAGTTGATCACAAATTTAGGTAAATTGATCTGAATCAATCTAGAGTGTAATTGATGATTTGATTAGCAAATAGGAGAGGTGTGTCTAGCGTATGAGCGACCTCTTGGTGATTACAGCATTCAAAGGTCGTGATTCTGGTTGGCTACTCTCGCTCTTTTGCTTGCCACGTGAGGCTTTTCTACATACGCTAGCCACTCTCTTAATCCCTATACAGACGTGATTGTGTTGGAAAATGACTAATATCTTTATCGTTGTAATTGTTCTGGTTGTGTTCTTTTACTTTATCCAAAAGTATCTAGTGAAGCATGACGACACCAAAGATCATGCTTACCAGAAAAAAGGGTCGTTGATGTCGGCGCAACAGGCGACATTTTATAACGCACTTAAATCCGCTGTGGGTAACCATGGCGAAGTGTTTGCCAAGGTCAGCATGTCGAACGTTCTTGTTCCTGCTAAGGCGAACAACAAGAAGAATTGGTTTATCGCCAACAACAAAATCTCACGTAGCTATTTTGATTTTGTCGTGTGTGACCCGCGAACGTTAGAGCCCCGCGTGATCATCGAACTTGATAACGGCAAAGAGCTCAATAAGGGAAAGGCCGATCGAGAAAAGCTACTGATCCACGTGTGTAAATCGGCAGGCTTGCCACTGATTGGTGCATCTATTAAACACAGCTACCAAGTGAGCCGTTTGAAGAGGTTACTGGCAGCACACATCGATTTAATCGAGCCATCAAAAGAAGTTCGATTCTGTAAGAAGTGCGGCAGCCCGATGATCATCAAACTGGCCAGCCAAGGCGATTACAAAGGCCGACGATTCTTCACTTGTAGCCGTCAGCCAAACTGTACGTATACAGAGAACTACAACGTTGTATTCGATGTGGATGAAGATTCTAACTAATATCTTGAGTTAAAATGCTTTATTAGAGGGATAAGACACGAAACAGGCAGATGTATATAGCTATTGAACTAGAGGCGAAATGTGATCTACTTCAAGCCATTGATCTGCTTTGTGTTTAAAATTTATTCTGATTGTTGTTTTTAAAAGCAAACGAACCGTTTTGTGCAAATTTATCCTTGCACGCTACCCATTCACTCGTTATTATCCATCTCGTTCTGAAGCGTTAGCCACTTAGTAAAGCGGTTAGTTAAGTTTCAAAGCATTGCCCGCTTAGCTCAGTTGGTTAGAGTACTTGCATGACATGCAAGGTGTCACTGGTTCGAGTCCAGTAGCGGGCACCATATTATACGGAAAAAGCCCACCTAGCGTGGGCTTTTTTGTGTCTGAAATTCCTTGCTTTATCAAGCTCCTAGTCATTTCTTGGTCCCAAGAGATCCCATAGCTCGTTGTAAAATCCACCATTTGAGACTTACTAGACTTACAACTAGCATTGTTGGGTTCTAAGAATTGTTGCTTGTAACGCTCCCAGACTGCGCTCTTCAATATTCCAAAGTGCAATAGCCACTTAAAATCCATTCGGGTTGTCAATAACGTATAGCCAACCTCCATCTATATACTTCATCACTTCGAGAGCGGTGCCTTTGGGGCCACCAACTATCTCCCAATCAGACCTTATGAGAGCCGTGTCGCCGTTAATATAGATAGATACATCATGGGTCAGCATTTCAACGTCGCCTTGAAGGTAACTTTTCAATATAGGCTTAATAGCCTTTGGCCCTCTAGCACGGTTACCCTGATTATCTAGGACGAATATGGCGTCTTGATGGAACAGAGTGCCTAGTCCGTCGATGTCTTGTTTTGAAAAGTATTCCGCGAAAAGTTGGTGCAGTTCTGTTGGCGACTGCGGTTTTTTGTAATCTGTTGATGCGTAAGAATAGAAAGTTATTAAGTTTAAAACGACGAATAGAAGTATCTTCATGGAACCACCTGCTTGTTTGTGTTTTGGGTTGAAGCCATAATAGATAGAGTGGTTACTAAAAGAAATTAGCTACCTAAAAGTAACTAATTACCTTTAGGTAACTATGCAATTGTTACAATGGCTAATCTAGGAGGTGGATATGAGTGAACAGGGTAAGCAACCTGAAGGTTACTGCAGCGCTGATAAATATTTGACACTGATCTCTACGAAGTGGACTGCTCACATTGTTTGGTTGCTAGGTCAGAGTAGCGAGATACGTTTTGGACAGATTCAAAAGCAGCTGGCTTTAGTGTCGAGTAAAGTACTTAGTGAGCGGCTGAAGTTGCTTAGCAAAGAAGGTTTCATTTGGCGTAGGCAAGAAGAAACCGTTCCAGTGACGGTATATTACGGTCTGACTAAAAAAGGAAAAGAGCTGGCGGATATTGTTGATATTATCGTGAAAAAATCGGATAGCTGGAATTAGTCTAACGTAATGGTTGTAAAGCTATTCTGATATTCAACGTCATTACTATGGTGGATTTTTCTGTGTACATGGTTTAGGCGGTTCTTTTCGATATTGAGTGACAAACGAAGTCATAGCTTAAATATCGAATACGTTTAATAGGTTGGTTTTTAATTAGATTTAATCACAAAAATATGTGAGGCGAAATAATGAAAACAATATCAGCGCATATGTTGGATAATGCATGTCGGTATTGATATTAGTATTTCATATGTTTTATTTTAGATTTATATTAGGATAAATCATCGTGTTGAAATATCACACTCGAAGCTGGAGCGTGCAATAGAGTGTGATTGTCAGATTTCAACAGAGTATTATTGAGTTAAATCAGCAACAAATGTTTGCTTGTAACTGGCAGTAGTTTGCAGCTCTTTTTTGATCCATTGGTTGAACAAGCTAAAGTCAGAATGTAATTGCCAGAAAAGAGATGCAATAACTCGCTTACCAAAAAAATCAGGGTGGTCTGTAACTATTTTAAGTTTACTATTTTCTACACTTCCCTCTATGAGAAACCCCGGTAAAAAAGCGATGCCTTTTTGAGCCTTACATAGATCGATGATGGTTCCTAAGTCATCCAGTCGCCATAAGTTATACGATGCAATGTTTGACAAGTTAAGCAGCTCTTCACAACCATCCATTAATAGAACTCGTTGTGATGGTGCTTGAGACTTAAAGGTTACCAGGTCTTCATGAGCCACCCACCAACAGTTGACGTGAAATAACTCCTCTATGTTGAAGTCGTAATTTGTCTTGTGATAGGGGTTACCTAAGGCTAAATCTATCTTCCCTTCATTTATATAGTTACCTAACACGAAACTTGGTTTAGTTACGACAAGTAAATCAACGTTAGGGAATGCTTCTGAAAACGCTAACAGTGTTTTCTTTACATTATTATTAAACACTAATGGGTCTATACCTACCCGGTAGACTATTTGGTCAGATATATTCATTTGCTGTGCGATCGTGACTAGATCACGATATTTCGATACCACAGGTAAAGATAACTGGAATAATCGTTTTCCTTTTTCTGTTAGCCAAACTTTAGAGTGTTCCCTATTAAATACATTGAAACCTAAATCGGACTCAAGATTTTGAACAGCCGTGCTAACGGTTGATTGTGACTTGCCAAGCTTGCGAGCAGCAGAGCTAAATGAACCTTCCTCAACTACCGCTATGAACGAAATGATATTTTCGAAATGTAGTTTCATGATTCGACTAACCTTTTGACACAAATAAATTATATTTTTTATGGTTTGTTGATTTGAAGAACAATAGCGTGATGATAATTGTATTTCAACAAGTTTTATAAGGAGTAATAAAACTGGGTAAATTAATTCTTAGATTGGTTCCAAAGCTTATATAAAGTTTAGATAAGTTAAAATATTGACCGATGTCTTACTTTTTTAAGTTTATAAATTTTATTTAATATTGTCTGGTGAGGTTGATTTTATATGTAACTCATTGTTAATTATAGTTTTGTTTTTAATTCCTTTGTTTTTATTGTGTTTATTTTGATCATTTTTCGTCCGGCCTATTGATTAAGTCGATAGGGGTTATTTTCCATAGATTGGTAGCGCTAATTATAATGGCGACGAATTTTCAACAGCCCTTATAGGAACACATAATGATTACTAAGCTATACGTCAAAACAAGCATGTTTTTATCACAATTCAAGAACGATGAGCGCGGTGTAACTGCGATTGAATATGGTCTTATTGCAGTAGCAATGGCTGTATTAGTATCTACAGCAGTGGGTACCGGCGGTTTCATTGAAAAGCTTGAAGCTGCCTTCACACAAGTGGGTGATACGATTACGGAAGCTAGCAGCTAACATCAAGCCTAATTGGCTAATGTAGATCATATCGAAAGATATTTGTGCCAGACCTATGTTTTCCATTGGTCTGGCTCAGTTAATTAGGAACATCAGTTAAGACATACTTTACGCTAATCCATATAAATCTAGGTGATATTTCTAATTTTGAGTTTTGACGTGTATTTACTGATTTTGGTAATCGTGTGTGTCTATGTATCGGCTACCGATTTTCTCTATCGAAAGATACAAAATCACACCTTGTTGATATTGCTCTTTTTACAATGTTTTTTGTCTCCGTTAGACATTCAAATTATGAGCTTTTTACTGGTGTTAGGGGGAGGGCTGATTGTTTACGCCCTGATTTGGATTGGAGCAGGTGACATTAAATATGCCGCAGTTCTATCACTGACTATACCTCTCAACGATTTGCTTTGGGCGTTTGTTATGACGGCTTTTGCTGGCGGTTTTTTAGCCGTTATTTATCTCGTATACAACAAGCTGATAAGTAAAAGGCTAGTAAGAAAAACGTCGAACGGACAACAAGGTATTCCATATGGGATAGCGATTAGCGTTGGATTCTACTTGGTAATTTTAACTCAAAACACGCCACATATATAAACCTCCAAGAATGAGAACATTATGAGATCTCGACTGGTATTACTTGTTGCCATTGCTGCCCTAATAGTTGGCGCGCTAGGCGTTGTCGATTTGTTCAAGGGTGAACCTCAATCGACAACGACCGCTGAAGTGGTGGAAGAAAAAAACGAAGAACATGTTGCCGTTTGGATGACCACGGAACCTTATGAAAAAGGACGTGCGATCGATGCGCAAGGTGTCGTAAAACAACAACTCCCTCTTAGTGAAGCATTAACGCTTGGTGTCAGAGAAGACGCACAAATCAGCTTTTCACCCTCCATTTTGCTCAATCGCAGCCTTAACGCAGGTGAAGTTGTACTGCCTGAATATCAAGTGACGCCCGGCCAGCCGGGATACATCGACCTTTTGGTCACAGAAGGCATGACGTTATACCCACTTAAAGTCAGTGACAAAAACCTAATCAACGATTACATCCGTCCTGGAACGTCCATCGATATCTTAACTGTAAGTTCTCCAAACGATAACTTAGCCGGAATTATCGATAAGCCAAAGCGCTTTAGAGGTGTGAAGGCGTCGATGTTTCTTAAAAACGTCAAAGTACTCAACATTGGAAATGATGCAACTGGCGATAGCTCAATTACCGCTCGCGCTCCGAGTAAAGAGGATGGACTGACTACGGTGGTCATCGAAGTTAGCCCCGACGAGTTACCAAAACTGGCATTAGCGCAACGAACAATGCACATCGAGATTTACCGAAGCCAAACCTACACGCAACCTGAGTATGCAGAGGTGCGCAATATTATCGATAACTATACCGGGATTGCTGAGTTACGTGGTAACGAGAACAACCCGAGAGAGGCTTTGTGATGATGATTCACCATCGAATCAAGCAAGTACTGTTTGCTTCCATTCTAGTGCCGCTGATTGGCTTACTTTCTATAACAAACGCTTTTGCCGCCGATCGCTCCATCACGCTCAACGATGGTCAGCACATCCAGTTAAAAAGTCCGATTGGCCAAGTGTTTATTAATAACCCTGACATCGTCGACTACAAAATAATCAACGACAACACGATAGTTGTGTTCGCCAATGCTATTGGGCAAGCACGACTGATCGTCTATGGCATTGATGGTGATGTTCTGCTTTCAGACCGTATTATTGTTGATTTGGATTTAACGGACATCAGACGACAACTCAAATTTCATTTCCCTGATGCCAAAGTCAAGATTCAGTCTGTGGGAGAGCAAGTCGCCGTGAGTGGTCTTGTTGATTCCGAAGCGACTCGCGACGACATCTATCGTTTGGTTGCCACTCTACTTGGAAGAGAGAAAACAGAGAAATGGGACAAAATTCAGAAGCTGAAATTCAAATCCGACAACTCTGATTATGAAGAGCCCGAAAGCATGGTGTTTGCCCGCAATATGACGTGGGAAGGGGTCATCGAACGCATTGAAGTTGCAACGACCCAGCAGGTTAACGTCAAAATATCTGTGGCCCAGGTAACGGAATCATTTGGACAAACCGTTGGTGTTGATTGGAGTTCAGTCGGTTCAAGCGTTGGCGAGTTTGTGTTTGACCAGTTCGATGCGGCAAACCTCAGTACGTTAATCACTGCATTAGGTAACGACCAGATTGCTGAAGTTCTGGCTGAGCCTAATTTAACCGTGTTATCCGGTGAGTCTGCAAGTTTCCTTGTGGGCGGCGAAGTGCCCGTTATCGTTACTACCAGTAACAACGTGAACATTTCCTTCAAAGAGTTCGGCATCAAACTCGATCTCACCGCGAAAGTGCTTAGCCAAGACAGAATCCGTATGCAATTAGCGCCAGAAGTCAGCGAAGTTGAAGGTTATATAGAAACGGCTGGCATCAAAGTCCCGCAACTGGCTTCACGACGTGCGATGACAACCGTAGAGTTAGCCGATGGCGACAGCTTCGTCCTTGGTGGCTTGATGAGCAGTGCTGATTTGGAAAAAATGCAAAAAATCCCTTTTGTTGGCGATATTCCCGTTCTAGGTGCCGCATTCCGAAAAGCAACCACAGAAAGAAAACGTACTGAACTGATCATCGTTGCTACCGTGAATCTTGTTGAACCGATGAAACCGAAAGACATTCAACTGCCTTACATCAAGAAGACTTCTACATTGGCGCGCTGGCTAAACATTAAGTGGGATGGCAAGTCGGTAACGTCTTCCGATGCAACGATTCGTCTGTTGTCGCAAGGAGGGTTTATCCAATGAAGAAATTACTATTAATGGCGTTATTTACCACGTCACTTTTAGGCTGCGCCTCTGAGCAATATTTTGTTGGTCATGGTGCTGAAGCCTTGGTGTACAAAGAGCATCACAGCTTTGAGTTTGCGATGAAAAACCGCGCTGAAACCACCAAGCAGATTACCGCTTTGATTCAAGATATCGAATCAACGGACAAAGAAGCCACTTATGTCGTGGATTACAAATCAACCCGCAGCAAAGCGATGTTGCAAAAGATCTTCGATCAATATCCATCACATGTCATCGCGCCACAAAGAGTCTCGTATCGAAGCGCTCCGTTGTTACCGAGCGACTTAAAGATTCAGGTGACCTTAACGCGTTTGAAGACTCAAGAATGCGCGCCAGCACAGATTCACGTTCGGTTGAGGCAGCCAGACTGCTTTGCTGAATCGATGCGCTTGAAGCAAGTGGCTTACAAGTCTCGATTGGTAGGAGAGCAATAATGTTTGACCTGACTAAAGCGTTAACAACAAAGGCCAAGCCAGTGCAAACCGGAACGACAGGGGTTGCCGGATGTACTTTGTTCTATCAATCTCAAGAGTGTTTAGATCTTGTTCAAGAAGTTTTTCGATTTGAAGGGTGGAATGATCCTGCATGCGTCAAAGCCAAAGCCGGATTGACCAAGCTGACAGAACAACAAAGTAGCCACATTGTGATTCTAGAACTTAATGAATCGACCAATGTTGTTGAGGATGCTAAAGCCTTTGCAAGTAAACTACCCACACACAAAGGCGTGGTGGTGATTGGTAAAGAGGATGCCATTTCTACGCTTCGTTCTCTTAAAGACATGGGTTTTTACTACGTGTTCTGGCCGGTGAATAAGCAGGAATTTGCTGACTTCTTAAATCACGTTAGCAAGAACCTGAAGACGTTCTCTGGTGTGAGCCAAAAACGCAAAGCGAAGCGCGTGGCGATTGTCGGTTCAAAAGGTGGCGTTGGCGCATCGTTTATCACTACTGAGTTGAGCTCAATATTATCGACGCAAGGCTCGGACACGATTCTTGTCGATCATCAATATGCCGATACCAACATTGATGTCTTGCTTGGCTTAAAGGATTTTAAGCCGAGAACCATCGATGAGTTCACCGCACCATTGCACGAAATGGATGAAGAAGGGGCGTTGAGTTACCTAATCAACGCTCGCAAAAATTTACGACTGTTGGCGATTGATGGCGACATGAGCCAAAGCGATGTTCTTAATTACAACCAGACCTTGTGCGAGTTGTTAGCGCGCAACACCAATTTCATTATCGAAGACTTTTCTGGTGGTGTGGATTTCAAAGTTGAACCTCAACTCTTGGTAGAAAACTTTGATGTGGTTGTGTTGGTGTTAGACGCGTCAGTGTCTTCAGTAAGAAGTGCAAAACGACTGTATGAAAAAGTCTCCCACTTACAGCTTTCGTTATCGTCGCGTACTCGTGTGATTACGGTAGTGAACTACCATCGCCCGGAAAACGCTTACGTCTTACAAAAGCCTGATCTTATTAAGTATCTAGGCGCAGAAATTGATCTCGAAGTCGACTACTGCAAAGCGCTGGCCCACATCATTATTGATGGAAAACGTGGCCATAAACATGACCGTCATATTAGTCGTTCTATGGAACAGTTGGTGAAGCTGATTAATGGTCAACCTATGGATCAGAAGGGCATGAACTCTTGGTTGAAAAAGGTGCGTGCTAAATGAGTTCTAATAAAGACTTATACCTCGCGTTTCGTGGCCAGATATTTGAAGCCCTAGATGCAGAAGCGGTTCAGAAAATGAGCCGCAGAGATCTTGAATCCCAAATACAAGCGGCGGTTGATTTGTTGGCGAATAGCTACCAAAGACCGATCACCTCGATGATGAAGTCAGGGTTAGTGAAAAGCCTAATCGATGAACTGTTTGGTTTGGGGCCTTTACAGCCTTTGGTCGAAGACCAGTCCATTTCCGACATCATGGTGAACGGGCCCAACAACATCTTTTTCGAACGACATGGCAAGGTGAAAAAGTCCGAAGTCTCGTTTGTGAATGAAGAGCAGTTGTTAGCCATTGCTAAGCGCATTGCGTCACGTGTCGGAAGACGTGTCGATGAACTTTCACCGACGGTCGACGCCAGGTTAGAAGACGGCAGTCGTGTGAACATCGTGATTCCTCCCATTTCGTTGGATGGCACATCGATCTCGATTCGTAAGTTCAGAGAACAGAACATCGGTTTCGAAGATTTGATTGGTTTTGGGTCGATGTCTCCAGATATGGCACGAGTGCTGATGATCGCTTCTCGTTGCCGTATCAATGTGTTGATTTCTGGCGGTACAGGCTCAGGTAAAACCACGTTGCTCAACGCATTGTCTCAATACATTGCCGAAGATGAACGTATCGTTACGATTGAAGATGCGGCCGAACTGCGTCTTCAACAACCCAACTTGGTTCGACTCGAAACGCGAACCTCAAGTGTTGAGCAAACCGGAGCGGTGACTCAGCGTGAGTTGGTTATTAACGCGCTTCGTATGCGTCCAGACCGCATTATTCTTGGCGAGTGTCGTGGCTCTGAAGCGTTCGAAATGCTGCAAGCCATGAACACCGGACACGATGGGTCGATGTCTACGTTGCACGCCAACACGCCGCGCGATGCGATTGCTCGTGTTGAATCGATGGTGATGATGGCGAACCTAAATCAGCCTCTTGATGCGATTAGAAGAACGATCGTGAGTGCAGTTCAAATGATTGTTCAGGTTAACAGGTTGCGCGATGGGTCTCGTAAGATAACAAGCATTTCGGAAATCGTCGGCCTAGAAGGCGACAGCGTGGTGATGGAAGAGATCTACCGTTTTCGTTATGACGACGCGCATTACGGAGAAACCGTTAAAGGCGAGTTTGTCACCGACGGCATTATGCAGCGATCTGAGCTTGTGAAAAAGGCTCAATTCTTCGGGCTCTACGAAGAGCTGAAAGCATCGTTTAAGGGGGCCTAGCATGCTTTGGCTTTCGTTAATCCTCTTTGCGTTTGTGCTGCTTTTGATCCGAGATTCAAAGGTAAAAAAGGTTAATCAGTTTTTCAATATTGAAGAAGTAGAAGCTGAAAACTTCAATGCTATTAACGTCAAGTCTTTGGTTCGTAAACAAAACTGGCAAAAGTTCAAAGAGTCCATATCACCCACCTTGATGGTGTTAGGCCCGCGTTCTTCTCTTTACATTGCGCTCTATATTACGGGCAGCATCATCGCATCTTGGTACATCGTTGTTGAATTGCTATCAATCACCAATACGTGGTTAGTGCTGGGCTCATCTATGGTATTTACCCTATGTGGTTATCGGTTCCTAGTGACAAGAAGACGTCGCGAATTTGAGAATACGTTCCCAGATGCGCTGAATATTCTAATGAGTGCGGTCACTGCGGGTGACAGCTTAATGCAAGCCATCAGTTATGTAGGCGATGTGATGCACAACCCGATAGGCCGTGAATTTAAGCTAATGGGCGACCGACTTAAGTTGGGTGAGTCACCAGAAGTGGTGCTTCAACGATCGTGCAAAAATTACCCCTACCCAGAGTTTCTATTCTTTACCGTGACTATCAGGGCGAATATAGCTCGAGGTGGGCAACTTAAGGGCGTGATGGCGCGGTTGATTAGAGTGTTGGTGGACTCTCGAACGCTAGAGAAAAAGAAAATGGCGATGACTTCGGAAGCTCGAATTTCCGCCAAAATAGTTGCGGCTATTCCTCTGATTTTTATGCTTATTCTCAACTACGTTAATCCCGATAATGTGGAGTTTGTTCTCTACGATCCAGAAGGAAGGCTTGTATTGTTTTACGTGCTTGGTAGTGAACTGTTCGGTCTATTTCTTGTTTGGTTGTTAGTGAGAGGAGTTCGCGCATGATGTTATTGGCTTCCCTTATTGTGTTGTTTTTTTCGCTACTCTTTTTGATTATCGATTCTATTCGTAAAGAGCAGCGACATAAGAAGGTTGCGCTCTATATCGGGGATAATTCGGCTCGCGCACCTTCACGCGTAAATCGCTTTTTTGTTCGTTTTGGTAAAGAACATCGCCATGAACTCGAGCAAAAAATGATAGAGGCGGGTTATTACAACACGGATTGGGCAAAATTCTATTTTCCAGCAAAGTTGTTGGTATTAGCGTTGGTTTCTGGGTTGGTGCTGTTGGGAGATATGACGTCAACCAACAAACTGCTCGTGGTTATTTTCTCGCTGATTGGCGTCATTGTCGTCCCAGATACAATGCTTCAAATGCGCCGCAAGATGTTGATCAGTCGAACCTCAGCTCAATTGCCGTATTTGCTCGACATGATGTCGGTATGTGTTCAAACCGGTATGACGATTGAAGCGGCGCTGGTTTATTTGGGGAAAGAGCTGGCTGAATTTGATTCAGATCTTTGTTACCAAATTAAACGCACATCTGATTCTGCAAAAATACACGGTTTAGAAAAGGCGCTCAATGATCTGAGTGAGCGTATCCCGACGCCACCAGTACGAAGTTTTGTACTGACCATCATTCAAAACCTGCAATACGGCACATCCGTGGCGAGTGTGTTAAGTGACCTCGCGGAAGACATGCGAAAAGTCCAAATTCTTACGGTCGAGGAAAAGGTAGGTAAGCTCTCTGCGAAGATGAGTGTCCCATTGATCCTTTTCATCATGTTCCCGATCGTTATCTTGATTCTCGCACCGAGCATCATGCAAATGACATTGAATATATAGGGAGACGACGAGTGATTGGAAAACGTTTTTGTCTCATTTTGTTGTCGATGAGCGTGTTAGCGGGCTGTCAATCGGCCCCGTCACCACAAGACCTGCAGCTTGCCGACGTCACTAGTATGGAAAAAGTGAAGAACTATGACGGCTTGATTAGTTATTACAAATCCGAGCTAGAGCAGGGCTCCGAAGACCCAGAGGTAAAAGAGAAACTGGCGTGGGCATATTTCAACAAAGGGGATATCGAATCGGCAGACTTCTATGTTCAACATTTGCAAAAAGAGGGTGTTGAAAACCCCAACTTGTACCAGTTAGAAGGACAAGTGTTTGATGCAAAAAATGACGTTGAAAATGCCATTGCCGCATATCTAGCTTCTATCGAGGCGGGAAATACAACGGGTCAAATTCACGTCTTACTCGGTGTGTCATACACCAAAGTTGGAAGATTCAACGAAGCGTACCAAGAGCTCAATCGAGCACGTTTACGCGGTTATGACGATGTCGTTATTAAGAACAACATTGCGATGATTCAAATGGCGAATGGCGAGTACCAACAGGCGATCGAAACGTTAGCTCCGGTTTTAAAAGAAGACCCGGCGAATAAGATCGTAAAAGCGAACCTAGCTATCGCACTAATGAAAACTCAGCAAATCGACTCAGCCAAGAAGTTACTCAAAGGTGACTTCTCAGCGGAAGAGATCCAGAGCATTGCCGCGGAATTGACTCAGCTAGGAGTTAATGATGAAGCGTCTTAATAAGCAGAAGGGCGTGACAGCGATTGAGTTTGTGTTGGGTGCGCTTGTTCTGTTTTTCGCCACCTTTGCGATCTTCGAATCGAGTTACCAAATCTACGTTGTGAACATGACCGAGTATTCGCTCAGAGAAACCATCAGGAATACCAAAATATATGAAGGTAAAGGGATCAACGAGCAGTACGAAACTAAGTTCAAATCGTTAATCGAAGATGATGACAATCTATGGAGTTTCTTAATTGATAGCTCAAGGTTCTCTATCGCAGGTCAGTACTTCAAAACCTATGATGAGTTTATCGCGAATAGGGGACACTCTGATCAAGGGTTGAACTTCAATTACAACTTAGCCGAGATCACCGTGACCTACCGCTACACCCCAGTCATTAAACTGGCTGGTGCTGCGGATAGGGATATTTCAAGCACTATGGTTTTGAACCTAGAACACGAGGGGTGGAAAGATGATGCTCCGTAAGCAACGTGTGCTTTCTAAAAGACACCAACAAGGCTCGTATACGATTGAGTTAGTTTTCATTCTAGTGGCCTTGTGGGGCGTTTACCTGTTTGGCGCAGACTTGAGCTATCAATTACTCGCGCGCGCCAAGCTCGATCGATCCAGCTTTGCTTTAGTCAATGTGATCAAAGAGCGTACTCGTTATTTTGAAGCCGATGTATTGGCAGGACAAAACCTACCTGTAACTAATTCAGAGTTAGAAGACATGGCTAAAGTGGCAAGTCGAATGCTCAATACACCAGTCGATAATGTAGCGATCAAGATAGAGTCATTGACCAATAAAGTTAATGTCGCTGAATTCTCAACCAGCAAGTACAGAAGCTTAAATTGCCAAACCGATTCGATTATCGAGCATGCAGATTTAGCGCCGGTAGAAAAGGGCGTTGTGTATCCATTGTACCGAATCAGTCTTTGTGAAGAGCAGAGTTCTTGGTTTAAACCCTTCTTCAACAGTGGCACCAGTACCACGGTTCAGATTGGCTCTTCTTCAATAATGCCTGGGAGATAATGAAATGAAAATGCAGCACGATCGTCATATGAATCGCCAGCATCTCAGTCTCCAAAGACAGCAAGGGGTTGCCGCGGTTTGGATGGGCTTATTGCTTGTTCCAATCATGGGCATGACTTTTTGGGCGGTTGAGGGCACACGTTATGTACAAGAGACCAGCCGACTAAGAGATTCAGCAGAGGCTGCGGCGATAGCGGTAACCATTGAAGACCAACCGGATCAGGCTCGTGGGCTCGCGACCAAGTATGTCGAAAATTATGTTCGGGACATCAAATCAACCAACCTTTCTGCAGACCGGTTCCACCAAGCGGAAGACGAGGGGGCTGGGGTTCTGGAATATATTCAATACACAGTGAATGCCAAGACGACGCACGACTCTTGGTTTGCGAGTAGCTTTATCCCTTCGTTTGATCAGCAGCAAGACTTAGCGGGACGTTCGTTAGCGAGAAAGTACCCGGTTTACCTTGGTGATAACAACATCGACATTGTTTTTGTGTCGGACTTTTCCGGTTCAATGAATGACAGATGGGGTTCAAGTCGACACATAAAAATCGACGATCTAAAGACAGCCATCGACGCAATATCCAGCAAAATTCTTTGCACATCGATTAAACAGGACTATGTCGATGGTGAGTGGAAATACGTTTGTGATGAGCCTGGAGAAGATACAACCGGAGACAAGTTGCTTAACCGAGTTGGCTTTGTGCCTTTTAACGTTCGAACGAGGGAGATCGTTTCGGGAAATCAAGCTCGGGCGACAAGCCAGTTGAGCTACAAAGATAACTATAAAACGAACGTATCACCTTATTCCTACAACGATGTTAACTGGGATTACTGGCGCACCTATTCACAAAATGACGTGATTAGATGTGCTGACCGGCAGTCACGTTGCTCATATCCAAAATCGGAGAATCAAAAGTACGCCAAACGTATTAAGGATGTGATTTATCAAGATAACTACTTGGTTGCAGACGTATACAACTATGTAGATTTATCGACATCAGTGTCGACGATGTTTACTGATAAGTCGGGGTTACAGCCTGATTTTTATAGTGTGAGTGGAACAAAGCTATTTAACGCGCATGGTTCTTCCAATTCATCGCAGTTTTCTAATATTCGCCTATCGAACAAGCTCTCAGATTTGGACCCGATTAACTCTATGTGGGCAGACGGTGGCACTGCGGCTTTTCAAGGTATTTTGAGAGGTTCTCAGGTTCTTCATGACGGTGACCCGAACAGTTCCGATCAAGAAGAGCAGCAAATCTACAACAAGAAAATCAAGATGCTGCTGATCTTAAGCGATGGGCAGGAGAGTCCGAATAACGGCATCCTCAAAGGGTTAGTCGATAGAGGCATGTGTGACAAAGCAAGAGAGGAAATACCGGGCTTATACATAGGTGTTATTGGTATCGACTTTCGAGCATCTCAACAAAGTGGTTTTCAAGACTGCGTTGTCGACCCAAATGAAGACATCATCGACGTATCTAACTTAGATGAATTGATTGAAAAGATAGAAGAACTCATCCGTAAAGGCTCAAAAACAAGCGGAATAACTAAGTTGTACTAGAGGAAAATATGAAAAAGTTAATGATCAGTTCAATCGTCATATCGACATTGCAATTTAGCCTTATCGCCAATGCGGAAGAAGGCATCAGTGTTTATTGCGATACTGCGTTCAGTGAGTATCAACACAGTGTCACGGTTGATGATGTCGTTGGCATTGCACAGCACAGACAGGGCTTTTTACAAATTGAACAGCCGTCTGACAGCAGTGAGCTAAAACAAGCGTTAGCAGGTCAATCCAATCTAGGTATGAACCAGTCAGGATGTAAGACTTGGATCAGTAACCAAGAGCGTCACGGGTTGTTGGCACGACTTCATTTTGGTTTTGACCAACACAACTTATCGCCGATGGGCAGCAAAGCACTGAGCCAACTTGCAGGCGAGCTAAAGGCTAACGGCAGTGCGATTACGGTGGATGGACACACTGACAGCACCGGCGCAGAAGGTTACAACCAAGCATTGGGTCTACAAAGAGCACTGACGACGTCGAATGGTTTAATCGCGGATGGTGTCGAGAAAAATCGCCTTGTTCTACGCTCATTTGGTGAAAGTAAGCCTATTGCGTCTAACGCAACGTCAGAGGGTAGAGCCAAGAATAGACGCTCAGAAATTTGGGCCTCTGCGAACGATGCAGCTGAATTACAAAATTAGGATGTAGGGTTTGGTTGTTGCTTAGTACTAGGTAATAACCGCCCTAGATTGTCGCTCTTGGGATTTTTGTTACAACGTATACTAATGAATATTCAATTAAGTTTAACTGTCTGATACTAAAGAAATATTAATGCTTTTTGATAAGTTCTCTTCTGAAGGGGTGCAAAAAAATATCGATGTCGATACTTGGGTATCTATATTGGATAACATACGAGACATAATGGACGCATCGAATGCGGGCATCATCATGATCTCTGATTTGAGTTGCTCTGGTTCTGAGAGTGTGTGGAGCTCCTCAAACATATCGTGTAACCAACATAAGAGCAAAATTAGCCTCTTTTGTGAGTATGTGCATAACGAAAATCGCACGGTCTATTTGAGTGGTCATGCTGGTGGTGATTCCGTTTCTGCGAATGGGGCGGATGCTTATAAGTCGTTTTGTGGCGTCCCGGTAAGAGATATCGATGACGAAGTGTTTGCGGTGCTCTTGGTGTTTGATTTAAGCCCAACAGCGTATACCGAGAGCCAAGTTAGCTTGATTGAAAACATATCGACTCTATTGCGTTCTGAAATTCTAATGAAAGAAGAGAGCCGGATTTTATACAAGAATAGTCACTTTGATATCATGACGACGCTGCTTAATCGAAGGGGCTTTTTCCACGAATTCAATAAAGCAAACATAAGCGATGGTGAGATCGTTTGTTTGTATTTCGACTTGGATAATTTGAAGTATATCAATGATACCTATGGCCACTTCAAAGGTGATGATTATATCTCTGGCTTTGCGTCATGCATAAAAAACAATGCAAAGTACAACATCATATCGGCTAGGGTCGGTGGTGATGAGTTCATTGTCGTCATACACTCAGAAGAGGCTGGTTATGCTTCTGAGTTGCTCAATAACATTCACGCTGAATTCGATGATTTCATTGAAGGCTTTCGTTGCGATGATGAGGTGCCACTCGGTTTTTCATATGGTTGTGGTACGGCGGATTCCCGAAGTTTCAACATCATAAATCTAATAAAGTCTTCCGATGAAAACATGTACCTCAATAAGAAGAACAAGATTTAGATGTTCGTGACAGGCGTAAAAAAGCCCACTAGTGTGGGCTTAGATGTAGATGTAGATGTAGATGTAGATGTAGATGTAGATGTAGATGTAGTAGTCTTCTCAACTAAGCTCGAATGATCATTTGTTCGCGCTCTGGACCTACTGATACCATCACGATTGGCACGCCCATCAACTCTTCGATGCGAGTTACGTAATCTTGTGCCGCTTGAGGAAGGCTCTCAAACGTGCGGCAACCCGTGATGTCTTCATTCCAACCTGCCATATCTTCATAAACAGGTTTTAGCTCAGCCGTTTGTGGCCAAATCGGGTTCTCAGTGTGCTCACCTGAGTAAGCGGTACAGATCTTAAGTTCAGATAAACCAGACAGACAATCAATCTTAGTCAGTGCGATTTCAGTCGCGGCTTGTAGGTCAACGCCGTTGCGAGTAGCTACAGCATCAAAGTAACCCATATCACGTGGGCGACCCGTAGTTGCACCATATTCGTTAGAGCTTTCGCGGAAGCTGTCTTGCTCTTCCATTGCTGTTACGAGCGTACCAGTACCAACAGACGAACTGAACGATTTAGCAACGGCAATAATACGCTCAGGGCGAAGAGCAGGTAAACCGCTACCAATGCCTGCATAAGCTGCGGTTACATTCGAAGACGTTGTCCAAGGGTATTCACCGTAGACAAGGTCACGACCTGCACCTAGCTGAGCTTCAAACAGTAAGTTCGCGTCTTGCGATTGCAGTGCTTTTAGCGGCTCAGTTACGTTGCAAATGAACGGGCGCCACGCTTTAGTTACTTCAAGTAGCCATTCTGTCATTTCAGAAGCTGTCTGAGTGAAATCACATTGAGGGTATAGAGCCTTCAGTTGAGGCATCTTCCAATCAAGTAGGAATTGAATGCGTTGCTCTAAAATCTCAGGTTGATTCAACCAACCGACAAGAATGCCTTTCTTCATCACGCGATCGCCGTATGCTGGTGCAATACCTTGACGTGTTGAGCCATAAGCGCCGTCACCCAAACGCTCTTCTTCAAGGGTATCTTCAAGGGCGTGTAAAGGGAGGCACAGTGTCGCACGATCTGAGATCGCCATTTTCACTTTGATGCCAGCCTCTTGAACTTCTGCAATCTCTTGAGTTAGCGCAGCAGGGCTGATCACCATGCCTGGGCCCAGAACCGCTGTACAATCAGGATTAAAAATACCACTAGGTAGTTGGTGCAGTTTGAATGTACCGAAGTCATTTACTACGGTATGGCCTGCATTGTTTCCGCCTTGAAAACGAATGCTAGCAGAAGCTTGGTCTGCTAAAAAATCGACGATGCGGCCTTTGCCTTCATCACCCCAGTTTGCGCCCACAACAACGATAGATGGCATAATTTTTCTCCTAACTGATTGAGAAATCATGTTAGGCCTACAAGGTGGATAAGAGAAATTAATTATCTTTATTATCTTGATAAGGATTCCATATATCCTTAAAGTCTTAACCCACAAGCGAGATTCCCTATTGCGTTCGTCCCTCACTGTATGGAATGACGATGGGGCATTCTTTACTTTTAGGGAATGATATTAGTGACACGAGAGAGAGGACATGATGCTCGATATTAATTTGTTGAAGACGTTTGTGACGCTAGCGGAATACAAGCATTTCGGGAAAGCGGCCAATGCACTGCATATGACACAACCTAATGTGAGTTTGCACCTAAAACAACTGGAACAACAAACACGCATAAAGTTGATAGAGAGAAGCCCTTTTCAATTGACTCAAGCGGGTGAACGGCTATTGGAAACAAGCCAAAGAACGCTACTCGAACTGCAGATTTGTCAGGCCGATCTCAACGCCATTAATGACCTAAAAATAGGGACGTTAACCATTGCCGTAAGTGACATTATTTCCCGGTTCTTGTTGATTCGTCCTTTCCAAAAGTTCAAAGCGCAGTATCCGGGTATTGACCTTACGCTCTTGAATACCACCTCATCTCAGGCATCGAGTTTAGTTAAGAACGCTCAGGCGGATATTGGTTTTGTTATCGCCAAAGAACAGCACAACGAGTCATTGTATTTCACTAAACTGCAGGAGCTTTCTTGGTGTGCGCTTGGCGATGGGTTTGATATCCAAGACTCTGATGCAGAGCTCACTTTGATTTTACTTGGCCACGATACGAGAACCCGCGATTTCATTGATGAAGGTTTACCAAGCCTTAATCTGCCCAATTACAGGGTGATGGAAGTAGGGAGTGTCGACGCTCAAATCGACTGGGCAGAAGCGGGATTTGGCGTGGCGATTGTCCCTGAATTCGCGGTATCCACCAAGCAGCATCTGCATTCGCAAGTGACACCGTTGATCAACTTCTCGAGCACCAGTCTCGGCTATATTGTTAGGCAGAACCAAGTCTTGTCGAAAGCAACCAAGCAGTTGTTAGGTTGGGTAAATGATGAGATTACTCTGTTACAAAGCAAATAAACGCCATCACTGACTTTGAGTTACCTGAGCCTGCCAAGTGTGGGCTTTTTGTGTTCTGTTAATCATCGTTTTCTAGCATGATAATTCGTAGGTGACTTCCCAAAATAAAAGGGTCGCTAATGAAGTGCTTGGTTGATACGGTATAATTCAATGATATGAAAGTTAATTTAGTACGCTAGTTTGGTAAATAGAACATGAAAAACACAGATTTTAGTCTGATCCCGTATTTTGTTGTCATGATGGAAGAGCTCTCTATCTCGAATACCGCGAAACGTTTTGGCGTTACTCAGCCCGCGATTAGTAAGGCGCTTAACCGACTAAAAGAAACCTATGATGATCCGTTGTTTGTGAAAACAAAGGAAGGCTATAGACCGAGCAGTTTTTGTTATGACATCTACCCTCAGATAAAACAGGCCTACGATGCCTTTGAATCGACTTTCCCGAGTAAGCGAAAGTTCGACCCAACAAAAATTGAAAGGTCGTTTAATGTCGCTTGTATTAGTGGTGCAACTTATTCATTGATGAAGCGTGTATCCGATATCCTCTATGCGGAAACGCCAGATATAGGTCTTCATATTGACCCTTACTATACTGCAGACATCATTCTAGATCTTCGCCAACACCGATATGATTTGTGTATAGTCCATACGCCTATCAACGATCCGGCAATGGAGTGTGTTCAGCTCTCTAACGAACCTATGGTGGTTGCTTATGATAAAAACCACCCTAGATTAGGGAACGAGATTACGTTGGAAGAATACCTTGAAGAGAAGCATGTTCTTCATAGTATGTGGGACACCAAAGAGTCGCCATTAACTAAAACTAGCAAATACGCGAAGAGTAGAAAGGTTGCACGAAAGGCGCCTGGCCCATTTGAAATGCTTGATATGGTAAGAGGGACGGATTGGCTTTGTATTAGTCAGAGATCAATACTTGAAAGGTATGGCCTGTTGGATGATTTTAAGCTGTCGCCTTTACCGTTTGAATCGGATCTTGGTACTGAATATCTGGTGTGGCACAAGAGTCGTAATGCAGATATGGCGCATTCATGGTTTAGAAAAAAGATTGTTGATGCCTCACAAAAAAAGCCCCAGTGGGGCTTTAATTAGTCAGTTATCTTTAATGGTCGGTAGCCGGGTTATCTAGCTGTTGCTCCGCTGTTTAACCCTTGCTCCGCTATTTCGCGTTTTGTGCTTGCATCTGCTGAATTAGCTTTTGCATTTTTAGCGTGTTGTAATTGATCTCTGCAGCACTGAAGCCTTGGCCTTGTTGCATTGGGTAATCGTTTAGAGAGCCCATGAACTTAATCACTTCTTGAGACATTGGTACGAATAGCCACATGTTATCTACCATCCAACGAGTGTACATGCCAGATTCTTTCGCTGCGGTTTCAAACGGGTCCATACGTAGGTTTGTAATTGAAGCCCAAGCAGGAGCTTGACGGATAGCCGATTGCATTGTGCCTTCCATCATAGCGAAGCTTGCTTTCCAATCGTTCCAACGAAGCGCATTGAAGTCACCGTTTGCAGAGAAGTAGAAGATAGTTTCACGGGGTGACTTTTCAGCCTTTCCTTCAAAATATGGCATAAAGTTCGAGCCATCTAAGTGAACACGCCAATCTTTATTATTTAGAGAAACACCTTCTTTAAGGTCTTCAACGATAGAGTCATTGCCGGCAGCGGCAGCTAGTGTCGGTAACCAGTCTTCTTGGGACATTAGCGCGTTAACCGCAGAGCCAGGTTTGATAACACCTGGCCATTTCACGATTTGTGGAACGCGCATACCGCCTTCGTAAGTTGTGCCTTTTTCACCGTGGAAAGGAGATGTACCGCCGTCAGGCCATGTGAACTTCTCTGCACCGTTATCGGTAGAAAGGATAACAATAGTGTTGTCTGCGACTTCTAAGCGTTCAAGAGTATCAAGCAACGCGCCGACGTTGTCGTCTAATTGAGCCATACCATCAGCGTAGATACCTTGACCAGAAATGCCGCTGTAATGTTCGTTCAGACGAGTCCAAACGTGCATGCGAGTCGAGTTGTACCAGATAAAGAAAGGCTTATCTTCTTTTACAGATTTCTCCATGAACGTGATAGCCGCTTCGGTAAAGTCCTCATCGATGTTTTCCATACGAGCACGAGTCAGTGGACCTGTATCTTCGATTTTGCCATCAGAGGTTGCTTTGATAACGCCACGAGGCCCGTAGTTCTTTCTGAATTCTGGGTCTTTAGGGTAAAAGTAAGTTTCAGGCTCTTCTTCCGCGTTTAAGTGGTAAAGGTTACCAAAGAACTCATCAAAACCATGGTTTGTAGGAAGGTGTTTGTCTTGATCGCCTAAGTGATTTTTACCGAATTGTGCGGTCGCGTAACCTTCTTCTTTAAGAGCATCACCAATGGTAGGAGCCCAGTCAGGAATACCGTGTGCTGAACCTGGCATACCGATAGTAAGTAGGCCGGTACGGAATGGGTGTTGCCCTGTCACGAACGAAGCACGGCCAGCTGTACAAGATTGTTGTGCGTACATATCCGTAAAAATAGCACCCTCGTTAGCAATACGGTCGATGTTAGGCGTTTCGTAGCCCATCATTCCACGGTTGTATGCGCTAGTGTTGTAGTAACCAAGATCATCTGCCCAGATAGCAAGAATGTTCGGTTGGTCTGCAGCAGCGACGCCTTGAGCAACGCTGAGTGCGCTCATTGCTAACACGGTTTTGGTTAATTTAGTCAAGGTAATGTCCTTTCTTTAGTTTCTATTTGTTTAGAAAGAAAATACCAATTTTGTATTAACTCAGAGGACTACTGGGTATGAATTCTAGTTACTTAGAGGAATAGTGGAGCCGTGATCAGGGCTAGTGTTTTACTCAAAATCAGAGACCTGCCCCAGAGTTTATTTCTTGATTAAGTGAGCCTTATTCATTTTCGTCCCATTTCGAAAACCAAATTCGCCGTTGACAAAGTTTGACAATCAAACTAAATTCCAACCAACTGCTTTGGTTATCAAATTACTTGAAAGTCAAAGGGAATTTGTAAGCACCATTTCCTAATGACAGACAGCCCTAACCACAAACACCAGCTAAGGACGCCATTTTGAGTTTTCCAACACGTCATCAACACAACTTCTCTTCACACAATCAGCAAGGTGAAAAGCGTACTTTCTACGTTCTCTTGTTAACTATCATCACCATGGTTGTCGAGATCGTTGCGGGTACTATTTACGGCTCTATGGCGTTACTTGCCGATGGTTGGCACATGGGGACGCATGCTGCAGCGTTTGGTATCACTTTATTTGCATACCGATATGCGAAGAAACATGCCGAGAGCGAACGTTTCTCTTTCGGTACTGGCAAAGTTAGTGTGCTAGGGGGCTACACCAGCGCGATTGCATTGGGTATTGTGGCATTATTGATGCTGGTGGAATCCGTGCATCGTTTATTTAACCCACAAGCGATTCAGTTCAATGAAGCGATCATCGTTGCCTGTATTGGTTTAACCGTGAATGTGGTGAGTATGTTTTTACTCGGCGATCACCATCATGATCACGGACACGAGCATGGCCATGATCATAGTAAGAATCACGATCATTCACATAGCCATGATCACGACAGCGACCATGGTCATAAACGTGGTGAGCACCATCATGACCACAACCTACGCGCAGCCTACATGCATGTGTTGGCGGATACTCTGACGTCTCTGCTTGCGATTGTTGCGCTGCTATTTGGTAAGTTTTACGGTTGGAACTGGTTAGATGCAGCAATGGGCATGGTGGGTGCTGTCGTGATTGCCAAATGGACAATGAACCTAATGAAGCAGACAAGTCCAATCTTGCTCGATCAAAATATTGATGATGAGTACCGTAACGGAATCACTGAAGCTTTAGCTCCTTACGCAGCCGTAACCGACTTACACATGTGGAAGGTGAGTGGGCATCACTATTCAGCAGCGATTACTCTTGAATCAAACAGTGATAAAACCGTCTCTGAATATAAACAAATGCTCGCCAAGTTTGATAAGATTAATCATCTTACTCTTGAAGTGCATTCAAACGACCATGCGAAATATAGAACAGCTTAACCAAATACTGACTGAGTTCTACGATAAAATGTCTTCGTGGGAGCAGTCTGTTGTCAAAGAGACAGGTTATTCCCTTGCTCAAGTACATACCATTGAAGTGCTTGGTATGCATGGCGCGTTAAGAATGAAAGAGCTCGCTGAAAAGTTGGGTATCACCACGGGTACGCTTACCGTTCAAATCGAAAAGTTGGTTAAAGCTGAATTGATTGAGCGCCATGAACACCCAACCGATCGTCGTGCGATTGTGGTTGCCTTGACGGATGAAGGGCAGAAGATACACGTTCACCACAATCAGCTTCACTTGAATTTGGTTAGTGGACTAACACAAGACATCGAAGAAGATGAGAAAGCGGTGTTATTGAAGTGCCTAACCAAGATGGTGAAAGCGTTTTAGTCAGCCTTGAGTTCGCACCCTAACTCTTTAGCTGCAAAGCGATTGACTAGAAAATCAAAAAATGGACCTGACTCGAATTGAGTAGGTCCATTTTTTTCTCCGTTTACGCTCTACTGTACAATCATCAATAGACGGATTCACTGTTTAAAAACCAAGTCAAAACCTCCACTATTGCGCTTCGCTCGTGCTCTTCTGGAGAGCCAAAAAAATGTCATTATAAATAATGCGTCCAAATGTGCGTCAAAGTCTTTTAATTCAATGCCTTGTATGCCGTGGTGTTCAGGCTGTTTATGTTCCGTCAAATAGCTGTCTCTCACTTTTATCATTCAACTAATGTACATGTATTCAATTTGTGTTATTGATGCTTTTATCTTTAGTGAAAAGATTCATTCTCTGTTTGAATACCATTGAGAATGTCACTGCTGGTGGGCTGAACAGTCGCTAGATTTAGTGCTCATTACTGATACAAAAACCATAACCATAACCATAACAATAACCAGGTCGCACGAGTTGTATTCCATGCTTCGATGCGATCAATTAGATACTCATAGTTAATTTAGTAAAGACGAGCCACGTATATGAATATAAAGAAAAAGCTCTATTCGTTGGGGATGTTCTCCATCTTCGGCATGATTTCATTGTTGTTTACCACATCGCAATTTGCAGACACCACAGCTCAAATGAGCGAAGCCAAACAAATCACCAAAGAACTTGAAGTGCGACTACTTAATCTTCGCCGTAACGAGAAAGATTTCTTGCTGCGTAGTGATATGAAATACCTCGACAAGTTTGACGTAAACTACAACAAATTCTTAGCGTCTGAATCTGAGCTCAATGCGGTGCTCAGTGATTTAGGTTTAGCCAACAGCACACACCTACGTGAAGATATCGAAACCTACCACACAAGCTTTGTTAACTTAGTAAAAGCGAGTGAAGTCTATGGATTAGCACGTGACAAAGGCTTGCTAGGCGAGTTTCATGCTTTGCTCGATAACATCAGCGCGACAGCCAGTGCTGAACAAAAAATCGAGCTTTACCTGTTCAATGACTTAATCGAAAAGGGTGAGTTCGATCCGAGTGTTCTTTCTATTACTTCTAGTGCTGGAAGCTCAACTGCTTTGATAGATGCTGCGCGTCAAGTAGTTGAACAGAAGCGAGTGATTGGCTTGAAGCACAACGAAGGTCTGCTTGGGCAAGCTCGTTCGGGTTCTCATGCTATCGAAACTCAATTTAAAGAGTTCTCAGCGGTATTAGACCAAGAAACCCAACAAGAGATGGACAAGCTATCGCTGATCAACAACATCCTTTGCGTCACGTTACTTGTGTCGATCATTCTGTTCAGCTGGTTAATCGTCCGTTCTATCATTGGTAAGATTGAGTCATTACTCTCGGTAATCCGCAACATCGTTGATTCTAACGACGTGTCTATTCGTTCGCACCTTGATGGCAAAGACGAACTCAGCACTTTAGGCCAATACTTCAACCAATTGCTTGATCAATTGGAGGGCTTAATCGCGGCATCTCAATCTAAGTCACTGCAACTGACACAAAGTACGTCGAACATGCATGACGAGCTAGAGTCAGTAATCAAACAGTTTGAAGTTCAAGCAAATCACACCTCTACAATGACAACGTCAGTGCAAGAGATGGTACTCACAATAGGTGAAATCTCAGAAAGCACATCAGTTGCGGCTGAAGGTGTTCATCAAGCAAAAGTGAATGCCGATAAAGGCCGTGAAGTGGTGGTTGATACGATCAGCAACATTACTCAGTTGTCTGAACGCCTTTCTAGCAGCCAAGATTCGATCAGCTCATTGAACCATCATGTTGATCAAATCGGCGATGCAGTAAACATCATCCAAGGCATTGCAGAACAAACCAACTTGCTGGCACTGAACGCAGCCATTGAGGCAGCACGTGCCGGTGAACAAGGCCGAGGCTTTGCCGTGGTTGCCGATGAAGTTCGTGCTCTTGCAAGCAGAACGCACCAATCAACGACTGAAATTACCAGTGTAGTAACGGCAATCCAAAGTCAAATGAACGCTTCTATGACCGAGATTGGTGAATGTAACCAACAAGGCCAACTTACTTTGAAAGATTCGGAAGAGCTCGATGCTAGCCTGCAGCTTATCTTAAGCGACATGGAAAGCATCCAAGGTAACTCTGAGCGTATTGCATCAGCGATTGAAGAGCAGGGTGCTGTTATGGCACAAGTGAGCGACTCAATCACTGAGTTAAACACCATCTCAAGTGATAACAACGCTTCGGCGCAACATTGCTTAGTTGAAGTGGATAAAGTCGCAGAGCAAGCCCATGAGATGGATAAAGCGGTGGCGCAGTTCAAGACCTCTTAAGCATTTAGAGTAAACTAAACCAAAGGCGTGGATCATCTGCGCCTTTTTTGCACCTGAAATTCACGAGTCCGAAGGCGCGAACAAAAAAACGGCCCTATCTGGGGGAAGATTAGGGCCGTTATGTTACGTATTTAAAGGGGAATTACTTATTTCGGCCTTCCAGCACATCCAGTGCCAGTTCAACCGCTTTATCAATATTGTCGCATCCCGCTAACTTGCCTGAGCTGATAGGACCAAGCACATTAGCGTATAACGAGAGCTGCTTGTTAAATGGCAGGCTCAACTGCTCATATAAACGCTGGCGAATCTCGGCGTGTTGCTCAGGAGCGTGAGCAGCAAGGCTTTTCAAAGTGTCATAAACAAGAGTGGTGGTAGTGTTCATTCGTCTCTTTATCATTAAGTGGGAGGCGCTTATTTTATAATCTTTTTAGGTTCTTTTACTGTGATATAAGTCATACAATATTATTAATGTGTTTATCTTTTGAATCTAATGAGAATAAGGCATTCCAAAATAGACTTAAGTATCTGTGAAATATAACTAAAATAATGACAGACTATCGAATAAACGAACGTATTGGCGCGTTTCTGGCAAACGGTTAAATCTATAGGAAGAGGGACAACATGCACTACGACGTATTCAACGGAGACGCAGATGGCATAATCGCGTTGTTGCAGCTGCGATTAAGTGAGCCACGAGAGAGCCTGCTCATTACAGGTGTAAAGCGTGATATTAAGTTGGTCTCTCAAGTTGTTACTCAAATTATGGAGCCGGGTAAGCAAGGTGACATTTCTTCCGTTACCGTTTTAGATGTGTCGATGGAGAAAAACTTATCTGCATTGCACTCACTGCTAGACGCCAACATCAATGTATTTTATTGCGATCACCACCGAACAGGAGATTTACCAACTTCTGATCATTTAGATACTCTGATTGATACCGCGCCAGAGAGCTGCACGAGCTTGCTGATTAACCAGAAGCTGAATGGTGCGCATGTGGCTTGGGCAATCGCGGCTGCTTTTGGTGATAACCTGAAAACAGTGGCCGCGCGGCTAGCGGATGAAAATGGATTCAATCAATCTCAAACAGAGTTTTTAGAAGAGCTAGGTACCTTGGTTAACTACAATGGTTACGGTTCTTCATTAAGCGATTTGCATTTCACGCCAATTGAGCTCTACCAAACCCTTTATCAATACCCGAACCCATTTGATCTTTTAGATGATAAAAACTCTGTGTTTTATCGACTACGAGCTGCTTATCAAAATGATCGTCAACAGCTATCAAACCTTGCTCCTGTTTATGAAAGTGAAGTAGCACGCGTGTTTGAACTGCCAGGTGAGACGTGGGCAAGGCGCATCAGTGGTGTATTTGGCAATGAAATCGTTAATCAAGATCCAAACCGAGCGCAAGCAGTATTAACGAAAAACCAAGATGGCGAGTCTTACACGGTGAGCTTACGGGCGCCATTATCAAACAGAACGGGTGCAGACGAAATTTGCTCAAGCTTTGAAACGGGTGGAGGAAGAAAAGCAGCGGCTGGTATTAATCAACTTAATGAACTTGATAAGGTGAATTTTATTTCACTATTGGATGTATATTATTCATCTAGTGCTGAGGGTCAACTGAAAAATTCCTGAGGTATACATCCAAAATTCCACAAATTTTCACTCCTATATTCCGTTATACGTGTGTATCTCTAGCACATGCATGACGGCTATATCCAAGCTATTTTAGTGATGTCACTCGCAATGGTATCTGGTCTGAGGTCAGTGATTACGGTGTGTTTGGATCGATTTTTGTCGATTTAAAGTTCGTTTTTTCCTATTGGTGATTTTTTATATTTTTGGTTAATTATCTATGTGAATTAAGGTTGATTAAATATTTGCATGGTCAATGTGTCCAGTCGAAAATAACAGCTTTTAGCATTTCATTTTGAATGAAAAGTCAAAATCATATTGATTCTGATATTCAATCTGTGACTTAAAATCACAAGTTAAATCAAAGGTCATCTTTTCCTATAAATTCCATTACTTCTCTATAAATATTCATGATTACAATGAATTGGTTCGGTTGTGATTGGCACAGCTGTTAAGTAAGGAAGTGGGACTAATGTTGAAACGTAAAGCTCTACAATTAGCTGTATCGGTCGGCATGGCCGCAATGTCTGGCGCTGTTTATGCGAATGGTTCAGATATGACGAATCCAGATTCTGGTGTCGTGGTCGGTTATTGGCACAACTGGTGTGACGGTGGCGGCTACCAAGGTGGTAATGCGCCTTGTGTGACGCTGGATGAAGTAAACCCAATGTATAACATCGTGAATGTGTCATTTATGAAGGTTTACGATGTGGCTGATGGTCGAATCCCAACTTTTAAACTGGACCCAACCATTGGGCTTTCAGAAGAACAATTTATTGACCAAATCTCTGAGCTCAACAAGCAAGGTCGCTCTGTACTGTTGGCTTTGGGTGGTGCTGATGCACACGTAGAGCTAGAAACCGGTGATGAAAGAGCCTTTGCTGATGAGATTATCCGTCTTACCGAGCGTTACGGTTTCGATGGTCTAGATATCGACCTTGAACAAGCAGCCGTAACCGCAGCAAACAACCAAACCGTGATTCCAGATGCACTTAAGCTAGTGAAAGATCACTACCGCGCAGAAGGTAAAAACTTCCTTATTACTATGGCGCCTGAGTTCCCGTATCTAACAACAGGCGGCAAGTACGTACCTTATATCGATAATCTAGAAGGCTACTACGACTGGATTAACCCACAGTTCTACAACCAAGGTGGCGACGGTATCTGGGTTGACGGTGTGGGCTGGATTGCTCAAAACAACGATGCATTAAAAGAAGAATTCATCTACTACATCTCTGATTCGCTTATCAACGGAACGCGTGGCTTCCACAAGATCCCTCATGACAAGCTGGTGTTTGGTATTCCTTCAAGTATCGATGCTGCAGCGACGGGCTTTGTGCAAGACCCTCAAGATTTATACGACGCGTTCGAGACCTTAACGACTCAAGGCCAACCCCTGCGTGGTGTAATGACTTGGTCTATCAACTGGGACATGGGCACTAACAAAAACGGTCAACAATACAACGAGCAGTTTATTAAAGACTACGGCCCATTTGTACACGGTCAAGTGACGCCACCTCCAGTCGAGGGTGAGCCAGTTCTTAAAGGTGTCGAAAATACCCGTGTTCTTCACGGCACAACGTTTGACCCAATGGAAGGCGTAACAGCAACAGATAAAGAAGATGGCGATCTAACGTCATCAATCGATGTTGAAGGTTACGTTGAAACCAGTGTTATTGGCACTTACGTTTTAACTTACCGAGTGCAAGACAGCGATAACAACGAAACCACTAAAGCGAGAACGGTAGAGGTTTACAGCCAGAAGCCAGTATTTAATGGTGTGTCTGACACAACTGTTGTGTTGGGTACTGCATTTGATGCTATGGCTGGCGTGACGGCGAATGATGCTGAAGATGGCGACCTAACAAGCACCATCACACACACTGGTAGTGTTGATGTAAATGAAATCGGCAACTACACGCTTGTGTATAGCGTAACAGACAGCGCGAACCAAACTGTAACCGCTGACCGTAAAGTGTCTGTGACGGATGGTTCTAACTGTGCTGCTGCATGGGATGCCGACACCGTTTATGTTGAAGGTGACCAAGTATCTCATGACGGTTCAACGTGGGGAGCAGGTTGGTACAATCGCGGCGAAGAGCCAGGAACAACAGGTGAGTGGGGTGTTTGGAGAAAAGTTTCAGACTCTTCATGTGGTGGTAACCCAGATCCGGGCGATGACTTAGAGCTTGCAGTTTCAGGCCTTCAGTCAGAATATGCGCCAGATAACGGCAATGTTCGTTTAGATCTAACACTGACATCAAATGAAGCGTTAGATGTTACCGCTATGGTGCTCAATAGTGCAGGGACTGTGGTTGAGCAGACTCAGGTTAACTTAACGGACAGCCGCGCTATTACCATGGACTTGTACGATGTAGCGGAAGGGCAATATGCACTTGAAGTGGTCGGTAAAGCATCTGACGGTGAAATGGTGATGGTAAATGATTCGTTCGCTGTTAAAGACGGTGGCGGAACGACTCCACCTCCAGGTGATTACCCGCCATATGAAGCAGGCACAAATTACGCAGCAGGTGACATTGTGGTCGGCAGCGATAATGGCTTGTACGAATGTAAGCCTTGGCCATACACGGCATGGTGTGCAAGTGCGTCTTACGCTCCAGCAGATAGCCAATACTGGCAAGATGCTTGGACAAAGCTGTAGTCTGATAGCTCAGCGTTAGCAATATAAAGCAGACGATCAAAGAGAGGCCACAGTGCCTCTCTTTTTTATGTTCAAACATTTCTGACTTAGAGCTTCAAACCTTTCCTAACCTCAAACTCGGTTCTGCATTTTGCTCTAGATCAAAATAAGAGTGATTATCAATTGTATTAATGAGGTGGTAGATGCACTATGCGCACACTGAATTTTTTCTGTTGTGAATATTTGCATAATGAATCTTGCCCAAGTCGACCTAAACCTACTCGTTATTCTTAAACACCTTCTTGAAGAGAAGCACGTTTCCAACACGGCGTTGGCGTTGGATATGAGCCAACCTACGGTGAGCCGATCTCTACAAAAACTTCGCACTGTGTTCAACGATGATTTGTTGGTGCGAGCTGCCTATGGCTATGAATTGACACCGAAAGCAGAGGTCATCAAACAAGACCTCAACTCTGTGCTTACGCGCCTGGAGAAACTGGTTCACGGAGACGTGTTTGAACCACAAACGAGTGATAGTACGGTTCGTTTTTTTGGTTTGGTTCCTCAAGTTTCACACCTTTTGCCAAAAGTAGTGGCACAAATTCGCCAGCAAGCGCCGAATATGGTTGTCGATATCGACTCGATTCCTAAACGACACTTTGAGCCTCTGTTATCCGGTGATGCGCATTTTGTGTTGTCGACGCATGAGCCATTAAGTTCTGAACAAAACCTGTATCGAATGTTCGTAATCAGTCGCGATTATCGGTTATTAATGAGCAAAGACCATCCTCTGGCGGACAAAGAGATCACCGTTGATGACTTGTTGAATAGCCAACTTGGCCAAATCTCACTGCAAGGGGATAAGAAGCTCTCGATCGAAAGTCGATTTAAAGATCTTGGTTTGATTGATAAGCAGCGCCAACTATCGATCCCAATTCAGTTGTCCAACTTCAATATTGCTGCGGATATTGCGGAGACGACCGACATCATCTTTCACTTGCCGACACCATTTGCGACACAAGCTGCCAATCAACGAGATTTAATTTGTAAACGCGTTCCCAAAGCGATCAGAAGCCCATCAGAAGATGTTTATCTCTATTGGCATAAACGTTTCCATAATGACCCTATGTGTCGTTGGGTTCGTGATTTATTTAAAGAGATATACACCCAATCTATCTAGGTGGTGAATGCTATTGAGGTCATGCTATTAAAATGAATATGTATTGGTTTTATTATTTGAAAGTTGAATAACGAGAATCAATTTTTGGTATGAAACTTTCGTTGATAAGAGTGGTAACTGGTTGTTTAATGCAAACCATTATCATTACCAATCACATATAAGAATGAATATCATGTCTGAGAGATCTCTTTTGATTCGCAAGCCTCTTTTGGTTCGTAAACCCCTTTCGATCGCAGTCGCTGTTATTTGTACCTCACTTTCGGCTAACGTGTTGGCGCAAGAAGAAGCGCAAGCAACAGATGAGCAAATGGTTGTTACGGCAACTCGTACTGAAATGGCACTAAAACAAGCGCCGGCTTCAATGTCAGTGATCACCGCTCAAGACATTGAAGACAGCCCTGGTATTACCTTGGCTGACATCGTTGCAGAATCAACCAGTGTCGAATCTGACTTTGATAGCACACGTGCTGGCCGTCAGATGATCTCTATTCGTGGTATGGATTCAGATTACACGCTTATCATGGTTAATGGCCGTCGTCTAAGCTCGGCGAGTGCCATCATCCGAGGTAACGACTTCGACCTATCGACCATTCCTGCTGATTCAATTGAACGTGTTGAAATCATCCGTGGCCCAATGTCTGCACTTTACGGTTCAGATGGCATGGGCGGTACAATCAACATCATCACTAAGGCTCCAGAAAATGATTGGAGCTCTACGTTAAGCATGGACACTTCATCGCCGTTAGACGGTGATGGTGGAGAAGAGTACTCGATGGGCTTCACAACATCGGGCGCGTTAATTGAAGACGAGTTGTTTGCTCGCCTGTCCGTTAACCAAACTAGCCGTGATGCTTGGCAACCCTATTCTGGTACGCATAGCTCTGGTTACGATCGTTCAGACATTACTGCGTTAGAAGAAAGAGAGACATTAAGCTTACTCGCGAGCCTGACATGGAATGCAACAGACAACCAAACCATCGATTTCGATTTTGGCTACAGTGACGACGAACGTGAATCATCTGCAGAAAACGTATCGTCTGTGATTGAGTCTGACACACGAGTAGTGCGTCAGAGCCAAGCGATTACGCACAGTGGCTTTTGGAGCTGGGGTGATACACAAGTTCGCTACTCACGCGAAAATGTGACCGACAACGACGCTGCGGATTCTGATACTAACTACAGCAGTGACGTAGAAGAGTTAACTCAAATAGCAGAAGCATCAGCGACGACTTATCTTGGTGAGAGTCATACCGTAACGTTTGGTATGGACTATCAGTTGAGCGAATTAACCAACAAAGAAAACTTGGTCAATGGCACATCAGAAGCGTATCAAGGTGCGTTATTTGTTCAAGACCAATGGTTGATGACTGAACAACTAACCGCAACCATCGGTGGTCGTTTAGATAAGCACGAATTGTACGGTGAAGAGTTCAGTCCGCGAGTGTACTTGGTGCACCAAACAACGAATGACCTGATCATTAAGGGTGGCGTGGGTAAAGCATTTAAAGCACCAACATTGACTCAAAACCAAGCCGACTACACAGTTAACAGCTGTAAAGGTGCTTGTGATTTATATGGCAATGAAGACCTGAAGCCTGAAACGAGCTGGAACTATGAGATTGCAGCGATATACAGCCAACCTCGTTGGAACGTTGAAGGTGCCTTGTTCCGCAATGAAATCAACGACCTTATTGATCGTGACGAAACCTACTGCGAGAACGGCGGAATGTTTGAATCGGGTAAAGGGTGTGCCGATAGTTCTAGCTCAACTGGCTATGTGAAAGGCAAACGTACTTATACCAATGTGTCTGAGGCTGTGGTTCAAGGTGCTGAGCTTACTGGCCAATTCCAAATAACGGATGAATGGGGCGTGTCTGGTAACTACACTTTCTTAGACACTGAAGATAAGTCTACTGGTGAAGAACTGCTTGAGCGTTACAAGCACTCGGGTTTAGTTAAACTGAACTGGAGCCCAACTTACGACCTGAACACCTTTGTTAGTGCGCGTTACCGAGGTGAGCGTAATATCGAAACTGATTTGACTCAAGAAGCCTACACTACGCTAAATATTGGTGGGGTATACAACATTAATGATTCGGTTAGAGTACGCGCAGGTATTACTAACTTGACTGACGAAGCGGTATCACAAGAGCTAGAGAGCATGGGTTATGTTGAAGAGCCACGTACTTACTACGTAGGTATGACTGCGGACTTCTAATCGAGAGTTTGAACACCGATAGCTTGATACAAAAGAACCCACACTGGCTGGATGCTCGATAAAGAGTACGGCGAGTGTGGGTTCTTTTTTGTCTGTGTTTGAATCTGGCTAATTCGTTTGGTATAGACTTACCTAAATTTTTACACAAGCGATCAGAGCATTTCCTGATTTGGTATCCCAAGGTAACAGCTTGTCATAATCGTGCTCAAAAATATGAACCTCAAAGTAGGGTTTCAATATTTCAATGAGCTCCTTAAACGAGAATGCCACCATTGGGTGTTCATCATTCCAAACTTGTGTCTCACCAGCTGTTGTCTTTTCAATACTGAGTTTTAACGCCTGCTTGTCGCCCTTGCCAGAGTAATACCAGCCTGAGCTGAACGTGAAATCATCTTGTTCAAGATTGGTGGTGTGTCGAACAAAAAGATCATTGCTGATCTTGTCTTTATCCACCACATTAAAACAGAAAATCCCCTCTGGTTTTAAAGCGCGATGTACGCTCTCAACACATTCTTTTAGCTTCTCGAAACCATCGTTGTAATGGATTGAGTATAAGAAGCAGGTGATCAAATCCAGAGGTTCTGCCACTTCAAAACTACTCATGTTTTGCACCGAGAAATTGGCTTCGGGGCAGCGAACCTGAGCGATATCTAGCATTGGCGCGTTGAGATCGAGTCCATTGCTTTGGTAACCAAAATCGATAAAGTGACGAACGTGTGGACCAGTGCCACAAGCTAAGTCGAGGTGAGTCTTTCCACCATTTCCGAAAATTTGATGTAGCCTACGTACGCAGTTACTTTGCGCTTGATAGTCAATATCAACACACATTAAATCGTAGTAACCGGATAGGTCGGTATAAAGTGCGTTGGAAGAAATAGTAGCTGACATATTGGCGGACATAAGTGCCTACAGCGTTAGCTGATATAATGAGGGTGGCGCATCATATACCGAAATGTCGAAATCGCAATCAAATATTCGATCAAGTTATGTGCTTTAATTCTCGGTGGCTGTACTTTAATTATGTGTGGCTGTGCTCAATTTGTACGGTTAGCCGACTCATTTAGCGCAAGCTTAAAAAGGCGGTGGATTATGAAGGAGAACTGGTGCGTTATGCAGGAGAGCCAGAGGAACATGAAGGAGAGCTGGTGGGTTATGTAGGATAGCCAGTGGATTGTGAAGGAGAGCCAGGGGATTATGAGAGAGAACTAGTGGGTTATGCAGGAGAACAAGGAGCTGCGATCAAGCTAGTGCTTCATAGTAAACCACATCATCGTTGATCGAGACTTGGTTTTTACCATTCGCTTTCGCGCGATATAGTGCATCATCGGTAACACGAATCAGTGTATCAATGGTGTTGGCAGAGTGGGACAAGCACTGGTTGGTAACGCCAATACTAACGCTCGCTGTAAAAGCGCGGCGATTAATGCCATAGAAGGTATGTTGGTTAAAGGTGTGGCAGATTCGTTCGCTGATGATTTTGGTATGGGTCGATTTCGCTTTTGGAATGAACACAATAAACTCCTCGCCACCCCAACGTCCAACTACGCCACCTAACAACTCAATGTGAGTTTTAATGGTGTCTGCTAAGTGCCTAATCACCGTGTCACCCACGGTATGCCCAAATCGATCGTTAATCGATTTGAAGTCATCAATATCAATCAACAGACATGACATCGCCATATGCTGATTAACCGGCTTCTTGAGCCAATCGTAAATAGCACGACGATTGAACACATGCGTTAAGTCATCATGCATCGCTCGATGCAGCAACTCCCTTTCTAGTAATACTTTATCGGTGACTTCTTCAAGGATCACTTGTATCGCGTCTTCACCTTCCCAGTTAATCACGTTGTCATAGAGGTTGAAGTATTTGTGGGTGCCATCAAAGCATTGGTTAGACACCACGGAACTAAAGTTGGGTGTATTGCCATTGAGAATGTTCTCACAGCGTCTGATGGCCGTTGAACGCTGATCTTCAGGTACGATGGATAGGATGGAGTCCATTGCAAGCACTTGCTCTATTGAGTCTGCACCTTGTTGTTCTACCCACGCTTGGTTGACCATTAAAGGTTTGAAGTTTCTATGGATCAGGATCCCTTGTTTCGATGTATTAAGTAGCTTGCGATACATGCGATCCGTTTCGTTACGTTTGCGCTGAGCTTCGACTACGGATGTGATGTCGATGATAGTGACTTGGAGGGCGGGTTTGCTATTGAGTTCAATAATGTGTGATAGGCAAAAGATAGAGATGTTGCGGCCATTGGCTGGAATATCGGTGTACAACTTTCCTTTTTTTAGTTTGCCTTTTATGGCCTCTAAGTAACGTTTCTTGGCTAGCTCTTGGTAACTGTCAGGAACTAACGCATAAACAAATTCAACGTTCAATAACAGCTTTTCACGGGTTCGGTAACCAAAGATCTGAGCGATTTCGTTGTCGACATCAATAATTCTGTGATTTTGCAGTGTCATGCGCCCTTGCGCGGAATCGAAGTTCTGGCAGGGTGTCGTGGTGGTTAAATCTAATTGAATGCTCATATCGACCTGGCTACTTATTCGTTAAATTGAAACAGGTGTTGTTCCTCGGCGTAGTGACCACACAGGCATTGTGGAACACTTTTATGAAGAGACTAGATAAGAAAAATATGCTATCTAGGTAAGGTCAGTATGGCATTTATAATTTTATGATTAATCAGTAATTTTACTGATTCAAACGGAGTTCTTGGAAAGGAAACAATCAGGAAAGCAGGACAGTAATTAAAGCCAAATCACTCAAGCTAAATAAGCGAACTAAACAAGGAGAGTTGAGGTAATGAAACCAGAAATAAAAGCACAGGATTCAATGGGCAACGGAACAGCATTGGAAAGCAGCACATCAATAGAAATTAAGCTTGATGACTTGTCGGGTGGGGAAGTCGTTGAATTGCTTGAAGAACACCTTGCCGATATGTATGCCACGTCACCAGCTGAAAGCGTTCATGCATTGGATCTTGATGGACTTAAGTCGCCAGAAATTACCTTTTTCAGCGCTTGGAAAGACAGCCAACTGCTCGGGTGTGTTGCGATTAAAGAGCTTGATGCACAACATGCTGAACTGAAATCAATGAGAACCTCACAGTTTGCTCGAAAGTCAGGTGTTGCAAGCCAACTGTTACAGCATGTAATAGACACAGCAACCGTTCGCCAGTATCAAACAATCAGTTTAGAGACCGGCTCAGAAGACTACTTTAAGGCCGCGCGTAACCTGTACGAAAAGTTTGGCTTTGGATACTGCGAACCCTTTGCTGACTATGTGTTGGATCCGCACAGCCAGTTCATGAGTATTGAGTTGCGTTAGATGCGTTAGATGCGTTAGATGCGGTCGATGAGGTAAATGCGGTCGAAATTGTAGATCGAAGTAAAAGAAAGATTCCCTATCACGTTCGTTCCTCACTGTAGGGAATGACAGGGTGGGATGTATCTCTACGTAGAAAGTGACACGGTTGTAGTTCCTCGCTGTTAAGAGTGAGGTGGTTGTAGCGCCTCACAGTAGGAAGTGACGAGCACAACATTGACTTGATTCCCCAGCGTCATTCCAGAACCGAGGGACGAGGTATGTGGAATCTCTAATCTCAAAGCGAGATTCCCTATAACGCTCGTCCCTCGCTTTAGGGAATGACGAATATCTGGCATCAATGACTAATAGTTAAAGCGTTAGCGTGTTTCTAGTTCTGCAAATATCGCTTCGGCATCTACTACGCTGCCTGAAATAGAAAGGGTACTGAAAGGAACCAAATCTTCTGGGCTTGATGGCTTTTTAACAAGCAGCTCTGGGTAGATTTTTGATTCACCCATTAACATCGCCTTTAGCTCTTTTACCGATAAATCAGGATAGCGCGACCACACCAACGCAGCGACGCCAGAAACGACAGGCGCAGCCATACTTGTGCCACTTTTCGAACCGTAAGTATTTCCCGGTGTGGTTGATAAAATGCGGTACCCAGGTGCAAACACATCAACCGATTTCTGACCGAAGTTACTGAAGCTCGCCACTAACGTTTCGTCGGCGTATTTTGCTGATGCACCCACATCTAACCATGTTGAAATAGGCTTTGAACGGTAGTGCTTCGCGTAGCGGTTTGGAAAGCTTGGTTTGATGTCGTTATCGTTGCGGCTGTTCCCCGCAGAGTGAACAATCAACACACCTTTACGCGCTGCATAACGGAACGCGTGGTCAACGATGTACTTACGTGGCGAGTAGCTCTTGCCGAAGCTCATGTTAATGACTTTAGCACCATTATCGACGGCGTAACGCACCGCATTGGCAATATCTTTGTCTCGCTCATCGCCATTTGGCACCATACGTACTGCCATGATCTGAGCATGATCTGCCACACCATCAATACCCACTGAGTTGTTACGCTCAGCAGCGATGATTCCAGCAACGTGTGTGCCGTGTGAGCCTACAGGGCCTTTCACATCGTTGTTGCCGTAGCCTTTTTCCCAAGGGTTAGAAATGTCATCCCAAACAATATCGCCACGCGTATCGAGCTCTAGGTTAAGGTGAAAATCTAGAGAGTCTTGATAGCGGCTACGACGTGATTCTAGATATTCGAATGAATACCATGAATCAAATACGCTCAAAAGCCCTTCAGCTGCTGTAACAATGCTGGGATTTTCGTTATTCAATAGCGGTTGCAATCCGTTTACCGTGAAGTCTTTGTGATCGGTGAGTTCAAGGATTTCTGCTTTGTACTCGTTGGCTTGCTCAGTTGCTGTTGTTACACGATTCAATGCATCTTGGTCATCTTTTAGAGACGACAAGTAATCAGATTCAACACCTTGATAGTACTTACGTTTCTTACGCGGAATCCAATGTCCGTTCTCTTTTAACTCAAGGTACTTTTTGTATTCTCTAGTGACTTCTAACGTGTCTTGGTCAACGTTAATGCCTAACGAGTTACCCAAAAAGTTCCAGCCGTGGACATCGTCAATGTAACCATTGCCATCATCGTCAATCCCGTTGTTTGGGATCTCGTCTTCATTGGTCCAAAGTTTGTTTTTGAGGTCTTCGTGTTCAACGTCGACACCTGAATCAAGAACGGCAACGATGACTGGTTGTGGTTGAAGAGGGGGCATCAAGTAGTCGTATACCACATCAGAACCCACACCCTGAATTCTTGTGTAGCTTGCCGTTAAGTTAAACCAATCTCCGCGTTGTTCATGAGCGTTGCTCATCATTCTCATCGAGAAAAATGAAGGTTGAATAGTTTCTCGCGTGTAATCCTCAACAATTGTGCCTTTTACATCTTGGATGAAAGGTGAGTTGGCAGGTTGTGGCTCTGGGCTACTTTCATTCAGAGTCGTAGCTGATACGTGGGTCGAAGCCATAATTGCCAAAGCAAGCGTGGTGAGTCTTTGTCCGTGATTCATCTGTGGTGCATCCTTATCATTGTGCGACTAAATAGTTGTGCGACTAAATAGTTGTGCGACTAAATAGTTGTGCGACTAGAGCTGACTCTTTCGAAAGAAGTGTAAAAAACACGCAGTAAGTCAGTTTTGTGAGAGGGAAATGCCCGCTCAAAACGCAATCAAAAGGTAATATGCAATCAGACTTGTATCATTCACCTGAGCAATGAAATGGTAGGAAGATCTCACTGTGATCGATTTTTAATTCTCAAAGTTTGAGCTGAATTCTATTAATAAAATCAACATTTATAAAATAAAGATTGAAGTCAAAGATGTTTAAAATCAATTGATTAGTTTGTTAATTGCAGGGGGTGGTTTTGGCTCTCACTCAGCATTAAAGTGCTTTTGAAAGAGCCAAGATCAAGGAGCTTAGTCTTCGTGAGAGCTAAATTCAAAGCTTCCGTTGACGGCAAAATGGTCTGAAAGGTGCCAACTTCCCCAAGTGTCAGAGCTCAACCTTTGATGAAGCTTGACCGTATTAGTATTACTTGTTGCTCGTTTATGCATTCTGCTAACAAAAACGTAATCCAGATACTCTACATCAGCACCACCTGAATACTTATAAGCAGCATACGGGTTAATCGTCGGGTCAAAGGTTGCATTGGTGTAGCCTCTGAATTCTGGAGGATCAACATCCAACGTAGCTAGCATTAAAAGGTATTCCACGAAGTCGCTATTTTTATCGATATTGAAGTCTCCAGCATAGATAACCGCTTCGTTGGAAGGTATGCCTTTAGTCAGCATAAAGGTTCGCATCAGCCCTAGCTGTAGGCGTCTTAGACGTTTGGCTGCTGGCGTATTAAATGATGCTAGGTGAGTGTTGAATATATGGTATATCTCACCATCTTTGTCGACTTTGGTATAGACGACGCCTTTATCTGCGTAACAATCAGTTCCGGAGCAGTGTTCAAAAACTATACTGTCGGTTTCAATAATTGGATGGCGACTAAAAGTGACCACGCCTCCGTCGTACATCGCACTAGTGCCACCTCCTACTACCTCTGTTCTAAATGCATATTCCTCTGCTAGATCGTTGAATAGGATCTCTCGGTCTGAAGAAAAAGCTTCTTGAAGTGTGAGTACGTCATATCCGGAGAGAGTGTGGTCCAAGACACCTGCACGACTTGTAATGTTTGATGATACGCCGGGGAGCATCCATAGGTTATATGACCCAACGTTCAAGGTATTTGGGTCTTGATCAAAATCATTGATCGTATGTTCTGAGACTACAAATTCAACGTCGTCAAAGCCTGACGTGTATATAGCCTTAACACCGAACTCAGAGTGATATCCATCTTGGTTATATCGATGAAGAATATATGGGTTGTAGTCGGTCATCATCCCTTGATCTTTATACCCATAAGACAACGTTGAGCCTGAACCGTGGCCAACTAACCTAAGTTGACTTACAGGTTCTTGCGGCTTAGGTTCCCAAGTACCTTCGTTTGTTAATCGTGAAATTGTTAGGAAGTAGTCATACGTTGCGCCATTAACAAGCCCATAATATCGATTAAAATCAGCTACTTTAGCTTTTTGATAAGGCCAAATAACTAAGTCATTTTCAGTCAACCTGTATTGGTAACCGTTACTTACGGGTTCACTGGAGTCTATCGAAAAGTTTATTAATATGGGTTTGTCGGTGCGGTTTATATAGTAAAGTGATGTTGCGAGTGCTTGGCTGGCTATTGCCCAAATTATCAGTGTTGAACACAGCTTTTTAATCATGTTTCTTCCTTTGATTACATTCCTAAAATCGAAAACAGAAAGTAGCCCTGATATGCATTTGGTTGCAAATTAAAGATTTTGGTTTTGTGCTGTGTAACGCGCATGTGATCATATTGTAAATTTTATGAAAAATTACGCTGTTTTATAGTAACTTATGATTATTCTAACCGATTCGAAGTACATTCTATGACGACTTATTTTGCTGGTTTCTCTCTGGGGCTTTCGCTGATTCTTGCGATTGGTTCTCAAAATGCATTTGTTTTAAAGCAAGGGCTTAAGAATCAACACGTATTGGCAGTTTGTGCTGTATGTGCCATTTCTGATGCCTTACTAATTAGCTTCGGCGTTACAGGCTTTGGCGCAATCGTTAAACAGTTCCCACAAATTGAGCAGCTCGCTCGTTATGGCGGCGCTATCTTTTTGGGTGTCTACTCATTCTTAAGCTTCCGTTCAGCATTTACTGAAACCCACGCCTTAGAAGCCACTGCTGAAACCAAAGACTCGTTAACCAAAGCGATTGCGATGTGTTTGGCGTTTACTTGGCTTAATCCGCATGTGTATTTGGATACTGTGGTATTGCTGGGTTCTATCTCAACGCAATATCAACCTAATCAAATGTTGTTTGGCGCTGGTGCAGTATCGGCATCATTCGTGTTCTTCTTTTCACTTGGATATGGCGCACGCTTCTTGGCTCCAATGTTTAAGAACCCGAGAGCGTGGAAGGTGTTGGAATTTGTCGTTGGCATGATCATGGCGTCTATTGCAATATCTTTGATCGTTTAGCCGCTCGTAATTAGGCATTCAAACATATTATCTAAAGTTCCTACCGAAAGTGACGACTTAAAGTGACTGCCTTTAGTTGCCTTCGTATTTAATTATTTCCATAAAAATAGAATTATTTTTCGTCTTTCGGTTTTGGCGTTCGTCTTAGGGGTACAAATACAAATTAATGACCTAATTCGGAGTCAACCATGATTAAACTTGTTAGCTTTAAAAACTGCCCATTCGTTCAACGTGTAATGGGTGCTTTAGTAATCAAAAATGTCCCATTTGAAATTGAATACATTGAGCTAAATAATAAACCTCAATGGTTCCTAGATATTTCGCCAAACGGACAAGTGCCAGTATTGATTACAGAAAATGACACAGTTCTGTTTGAGTCAGATGCAATTGTTGAATACTTAGACGATAAATATGCGCCGATAGAAGAGGTGTCTGCAGAGCAAAAAGCACTAGATCGCGCTTGGTCTTATCAGGCAAGTAAACATTACATGCCGCAATGTGGAACGATGGGCAGTAAAGATAAAGAAACCTTTGAGACACGTTTAGCGAATCTTCAAAAATCCTTCCAAAAGGCCGAGAACAAGCTGGGTGACAGGGACTTCTTTAAAGGCGATTACATCTCTAACGTCGACATCGCTTGGCTACCACTGTTACACCGAGCGTCAGTGATTAAAGAAGGCTCCGGTTTTGATATGCTTGAAGGCTTTCCGAAAGTACAGAAGTGGCAAGCGGCGCTGATTGAATCTGGCTTGACCGATAAAACCGTTCCTGCGGACTTTATTGAGAAGTTCAGCGGCTTTTATTTAACGAATAACTATTTGGCTAGTCTCGCTGAAGCTCGTTAATAATATGAATTAAATTGAAATATATTTTAACAGCAAGCCGTTCTAAATAAATACCCTCCCAAAATTAAACTCATTCTTCTCTTTATATCTTTTATTGGAAAAAGAGAGGAGCAGGATGAGTTTTTATATTTAGGCGTGAAGATTCAGGTTGTTTTTGAGAACGAGTAACAATTTAGTTAGTACGGTAACAACATGATTATAATGAACTTAATATTGATGATGCTCAGGTTTACTATCAGGTTTATACGTGTTTTAGTACTCGTTACTTCTCAGGAAATACACCTGTCTCATAAATAAGACTAAGCTAAATATCTATGATTGTTCGTTTGATGACCTAAAAATCTTGTGGTACTTTCTCATTCGCTCCGCAAATGAACAGTGTTTCATTATTCATTAGGAGCTGGTTATTTAATTTATTTTAAACAGTAACGCAACAGGCGGAATAGTGTCGGAAGCTATTGGCTGTTGGCCAACGTTGCTGTAGGACAGACAAAAAAAGGGTATTTTCATGCTTAAATCATCATTTCTATTGGGCCTAATTGGCTTAGTTTCACTTCCTACACTTGCTGCTGGTATTGAGGGCGGTCCATACATTGGCGCAGGCCTTGGTGTGTATCAAGACTCAGACACTGACGGCGCAGGTAATTTAGATGCTGAAAGCATGGGGTACAGCCTTTACGGTGGTTACCAATTTAACCGTATTGTTGGTATTGAACTTGGTTACACGGATTACGCTGACTACGAAAAGTTTGGTACTAAGCTGCTTTCACCAACTTCTCTTTCTGTTGCAGCAAACGTAGGTTACACATTTGATAATTCAATTCGTCCGTTTGTAACCGCAGGTCTGAGCTACGTAGATTTGAACTCTAGCAACAGTGCTTTTTACGGTGACGATTCTGGTGCAGGTTTCCATTTTGGTATCGGTGTGGAATACAACCCAGTGGAGAACTTAACGCTTCGCCTGATCTCGCAAGCAGATGCTGTGAACATAGAAAACTACGCTTATATCAATGGCAATAAAGTTCGTCTAAGCAGCAAAGATGTAGCATTTAGCACAGTAACACTGGGTGCTTCGTACAATTTCTAATGGCTTCTATTAAATAGCTTAAAGCTAAAGCTATGGACACCTAAACCGCTCTAACGTTGAGCGGTTTTTTTATGTCAAAAATAACGATTGGTCACGCTGTGGGCGGAGTTGGTCCAAAGCCTGAAATTAGTTGGTTTTCACAAGCTTATAAAAGGGAATTATGTCGACTATTTTGGTAGATTAAAGGTATTACCGACTTCCAGTGAGCAGCAATGAAGATTCTTCACACGTCCGATTGGCATCTTGGCCAAAACTTCTACAATAAAAGCCGTAAGAATGAACATGAACGGTTTTTACAATGGTTACTTGAGCAAGTTACAGAGCACGACATCGACGCGATCATTGTTGCTGGCGACATTTTCGATACCAGCACACCGCCGAGTTACGCTCGTGAGATGTATAATAAGTTTGTGGTCGATTCGAACAAGATCGGCTGCCAATTGGTGTTGTTAGGTGGAAATCACGATTCAGTCTCTGTGCTTAAAGAGACCCAACAGTTACTCAAATACATGGGTGCAGACGTGATTCCTAATACCAATGAAGATCATGCGACTCAGGTTGTTGAACTAAAAGGCAAGAACGGCGATGTAGAAGCGCTGGTTTGTGCTATTCCTTTTATTCGCCCTCGCGATGTGTTGACCAGCCAGGCGGGCGTCACAGGCGTTGAGCGTCAGAAGCAACTCGGAGATGCAATCAAACAGCACTACCAAAGTGTTTATGATGCCGCTGTAGAAAAACGTGCGGAGTTTGAAAACAGCGAGCACATGCCGATTATCGCTACGGGTCATTTAACGGCGATGGGTGTTCAACAATCGGATTCGGTACGCGACATCTATGTCGGTAACCTTGATGGTTTTGCCGCTGATGGCTTCCCAGACGCAGACTATATTGCACTTGGTCATATCCACCGCCCACAAGTGGTGGCAAAGCGTGAATACATTCGTTACTGTGGCTCACCAATCCCATTAAGCTTTGATGAACTTAAATCTCAAAAGCAGGTATGTGTGGTTGAGTTTATTGAGGGCGAGCGCACCATTTCTCAATTGCCAGTTCCAACGTTCCAACCCCTAGCTGAAATCAAAGGCGACTTGAGCGAGATCGAATCTCAACTGAATCAATATATAGGCTTAGATAGCGACCAAAGCGTGTGGTTATCGATAGAAGTGCAAGCGCAAGATTACTTGTCGGATCTTCAAGAACGTATGCGCGCACTAACCGAAGGTTTGAATGTGGAAGTGCTGCAACTGCGCCGCGCAAGAGAACGCCGTAACCAAGCTTTAGAGCAAGAGTCGGTAGAAACCTTATCTGAATTGAGCCCGATGGACGTGTTTACGAAGCGTATTGCCTTAGAAGAATTTGAAACCGATTCTGAAAAAGCACGTTTAGAGCGCATGACGGTGAAGTTTAAACAAGTGATGGTTGAAGTGTCCGAGAGCGCTCAAGCGCCAAACAAAGTAGAAGAGTAACCAGTATGAAGATTTTAAGCCTAGAATTTGAAAACCTGAACTCTTTGAAAGGACGTTGGAAGCTCGATTTTACCCAATCACCGTTTGCGGAAAATGGCTTGTTTGCGATTACTGGCCCAACAGGGGCGGGTAAAACCACCATTCTTGACGCGATTTGTTTGGCATTGTTCCACCGCACGCCGCGTTTGAAAAGTATCGCCAAAGGCAACAACGAATTAATGACGCGTGGCACGGGTGAGTGTTTTGCTGAACTGGAGTTTGAAGTACAGGGCAAAACGTATCGCTCTAACTTCCACCAAAAGCGAGCGCGTGGAAAACACGATGGCGCATTACAAACACCAACGTGCGAATTTGCGGATGCGGACACCGATAAAGTCTTAGAGACTATGTTGACCAAGAAGACAAAGTTAGTGGAGCAGGTAACTGGTCTCAATTTTTCGCGCTTCACTAAATCCATCATGTTGTCTCAGGGTGAGTTTGCAGCGTTCTTAAACGCCAATGCTAACGACCGTGCCGAGCTACTTGAAGAGCTGACGGGCACAGAAGTCTATAGCCTGATCTCTGAGCGCATCTACGATCATTTCAAGTCGAGTGAAGAGTCGCTTAATCACCTTAAAGCGAAAGCCGAAGGGGTGAGCTTACTCTCTGAAGAGCAAATCCAAGAGCTAACCGCAGAACGAGAAACGTTAGAAGCCGAGCAGAAGCGTTTGTCTGAGCAGTTAAAAGAGTGGCAAGCGCATCTTAGCTGGTGGAAAGACGTGACTAAAGCTGAGCAAACTATCGCGACCAGTGAGCACGATCTTAAAACAGCTCAAGATAAACTAGGCCGTAACCAACCATCACTAGAGCGTTTGGCATACAGTGAACCGGCTGAAAAGCTGCGCCCAATGCACAAAGATTTAAAGCGTTGCGAACTAGAGGTGAACACTACTCAAGCTCATTTAGATAACAGCACTAAGTTACTTGCCGTTCGTGATGCAGAGAAGCAAGACGCGCAAACTAAACTGACTCAAAGCAGTGCAATTGTCGAACAGGTTAAAACCGAGCAACAAGAACAAGAGAAGATCATCGATCTTGTCCGCCCGCTAGATAACCAAATTGCCGTACTCAAAGATAAGCAAACTGCGGCCGTTACTGCAGCAAATACGCTAAACGAGCAACATACGCAGCAGCGTAATCAACAAGTCGTTTTGGTCCAAAAAACAGATGCACTGAAGCAACAAGATCAACTCAGCACTGAGTACTTAAATACACATCAAGCTGACCAACATCTGGAAAAATACTTAGGTCAGTGGCAAGCAAAGGTAGAGCAAGTTCGTACTCTAGAGCGTCAGCATGCAGAACAGTTAAACTCAGCGAAGCAAACTTTGTCTGCGGTTGATACTCAGCTAACGATCATCAAATCTGCGCAAGACGCTAAAGCAACGCAAGATAAGACCTTAGCTGAATTGGTGGTGCTAGAGAGTAGTGCAAAGCAACAGTGGGAAGCATTGCAAGGCAACACTAGCGAGCAAGTGTTGAATTCGCAAAAAGATCTGTTGGAGTTTTGGAATCGCCATACGCACTCATTACTTGAGATCAATCGTGGTTTCCTAAATGCCCAGCATCAGCTGCATGCAAAAACACAGGCACATCAAACTAACATTCAGTTGGTCGACAAGCTTTCGAAAGAACGTGAAGTGCTGGTGGAGCGATATAAAGAGAGAGAGACTTCGCTTGAACGATTAACGCGTTTGATTGATCAAGAAGGCGAGTTGGCAAAATACCGTGCAGCTCTAGAATCTGGGTCTGAATGCCCACTGTGTGGTTCAACAGACCATTCGATTGAACAGTCGCAAGATATTGCAAATTTAGTTGCTCAAAAAGATAGAGAAAACCTAGAGCTAACAGCTATCAAAAAAGAAGGCCAAGAGCATCGTCAGCAGTTAGATTCTCTTGCCCCTATGATTGCAGCGCTTAACGATGACATTCAACGTGCACAAGCGGATATTCAGCAGGCTCAAATGAATTGGCAAGGCGTTGTCGGCAAGCTTCAACAGAGCTTATCTGATTTCGTTGGCACGGCTCCTGAACTAGCGCTGCTAACAATTAACGATTTAGGCAATGAAGCTACAGTCGCGACCTTTGCTCAGCAGTGTGAAGTTCAACTAAGTCAGAGCTTGCAGCAACTCAAAGCGTTGGCTGATGCTAAAACGCACTATGCTGAAGCTGAGAAACAACGCTTGTCTGCAAGCGTTGTGGCTGACAAAGCGCAGTCTAATCTCGAGTTGGCCGAGCAACGCTTAGCGGATCTGAATAAGCAAAATCACAGCACGAACGAACAAGTGGCTCAGATAGCTCTAGCAAAAGAACAGCAATGGAACGCTCTGAATGAGAGCATTGTTCAAACGGCTATCGAAGCGCCTGAACTTGAACATATCGATGATTGGTTTACTGCGAAATCACAAGCATCAAGCATGTGGCAACAGACTAAACAACAAAATGCCGATATTGAGAAGCAACTGATTACTCAAAATGCCGAACTGAAAACCTTAGATGACAAGCTAAGTAGCGCAGAGAAAGAGCTCGCGACACTGACGCAAGAGAGTGAGTCTTTAGTGTCAGAGCTCACTCGTGTAACGGCTGAAAGAACAGAATTGTTTGGTGATAAAGACATTCAAGCCACCAGCAATGCGATGAAGCAAAAAGTCACTGAAGCGGTAAATGCATTTGATGCAGCGCAGTTAGTGCTTAACCGTTGCAAGCTGGAACATCGAACCGAGCAAACCAAACACACTGGTTTCTTGGACGAGTTGGTCAGTAAGCAATCGAGCTACACACAAGCGTCGAATGGTTGGTCAGAAGCGCTGAAAACGAGCCCATTCGAAGGTGAGGCTGATTTTGAAGCAGCATTGTTGGATGAAGAGGTTAGAACTCAACTTCAAAGCCTGAAGAAGTCTTTAGACGAAGCGACTGTCAGTGCACAAGCTAGGTTGAACACCGCCAAAGCGACGCAAGTGGAGCTACAAAACCACGCAAATGCTAAAGCATGGCAAGAGCAAGACCAACAGCAAGTTGAAGAAGCGACTACTGAATGCCAAAACGCACAACAAAGCCATGCGACAAAGATCGGTGCGATTTCTGCCAATCTTGAAACGGATAGCCAGAACCGCAGTAATCAGCAAGATCTGTTTAAGCAAATAGACGAGCAACAGGTCGACTTTGATGATATTTCACGTCTGAATTCACTTATTGGTTCTAAGAACGGCGACAAGTTCCGTAAGTTTGCTCAAGGTCTAACACTGGAAAACTTGGTGTACTTGGCGAACAAGCAGCTACAGCGTTTGCATGGTCGATACGAGCTAAAACGTAAAGCCGATGATGGCTTAGAGCTGCAAGTGCTTGATACATGGCAGGGCGATGTGATGCGTGACACTAAGACCTTGTCAGGTGGTGAAAGCTTCTTGGTTAGCTTGGCGTTGGCATTAGCGCTTTCTGATCTTGTGAGTTACAAAACCAGTATTGATTCTTTGTTCTTGGATGAAGGTTTCGGCACGCTGGATAGCGACACATTGGACATTGCCCTAAACGCGCTCGATAACCTGAATGCGTCAGGCAAGATGATTGGCGTCATTAGCCACGTTGAAGCATTGAAAGAGCGAGTGCCTGTTCAGCTTAAAGTGACAAAACACTCTGGCTTAGGTGTGAGTGAGATGGAGAAGCAGTACAAGGTTGTCGCTTAGCTTCTAGTCATATTCATCAGTGCAGAAATAGAAACAGAGCTGGATTAAGCAGATCCCCGACTCAGTCGTTCCTCCTTCTCGAGGATGACGGAGTTTCGGGGGGCTGTTATCAATCACTCCGCCGTCACGTTCTGCAGTAAAGAACGATTAGAGTAGCTGCCGCTATTCCCTAAAATGAGGCGCGAGCGTAACGGGGAATCTGAGTTTGTTGGTATTGCCTTCGTCACTCCCTAGAGCGAGGAATGAACCTAATAGAGAATCTCTAGTAGACGCGGGAAGTGGACTCATCAAAAAGGAAACGGCCATGCACAAGAAGCCCCATTTACCAACTAAGACATGTCCTATTTGCAAAAAGCCTTTCTCATGGCGTAAAAAGTGGCAACGTTGTTGGGATGACGTGATTTACTGTTCTGAACGTTGTCGTCGTCATAAGCCAACTTTGGCGTAATTTCTGTTCGTTTTTAGGACACGTTGATAGTTTCGTCATTCATTTCTTAAGTTAATATTTCTATCTGTAAGACAACTAATGTATAAAGGCGGCATGAAGATACCTAAAAGAATACAGCCCTTAGTTGACGATGGTTTAGTCGACGAGGTGACAAGCCAATTAATGAGTGGCAAAGAAGCATCAGTGTACATAGTACGCTGCGGCGATACGATCCGTTGTGCCAAGGTATATAAGGAAATAAGCCAGCGCAGCTTTAAAAAAGCAACGGCGTATCGTGAAGGCCGAAAAGTACGTAATAGCCGCCGTGCCAGAGCGATGGAAAAAGGCTCTGGTTTTGGCCGAGAACAACAAGAGAAAGTGTGGCAAAGCGCTGAAGTGGATGCCTTGTATAAACTGGCAGAAGCGGGTGTTCGTGTGCCTGTTCCTTATGGCTGTTTTGATGGCGTGCTGCTTATGGAGCTAGTCACTGATGATGACGGTTATGTTGCTCCAAGATTGAACGATGTTGTGATGCCGCCAGAACAAGCGATTGAAGATCATGCGGTGATGATGACTTACGTGGTTAAAATGCTTTGCGTTGGTTTGATCCATGGTGACTTGTCTGAGTTTAACGTATTGGTTGATGAATACGGTCCGGTGATTATCGATCTACCACAAGCGGTTGATGCTTCGGCGAACAACAACGCTGAGTGGATGTTGGCTCGTGACATCAATAACATCCGTGATTATTACGCTCAGTTTGCTCCTGAATTGGCGAAAACCGAGTATGCCAAGGAAATTTGGGCGTTATACGAGAAAGGTGACTTAAAGCCAGACAGCAAGCTGACGGGTGAGTTTACAGAAACGGACGATTCGGCTGATATCGAAGCTATTATGCAAGAGATAGATGCTGCGCGAATTGAAGAACAACACCGACGCGAGCGTGTTAAAGAAGAGAAAGAAGGTGTAGACGACAGTAAGTTCAATTGGACTGAGTAGTCGTAATGACCCGTTTTGATCTTTCGTAAAATGTCAGTCATAACGCCTTAAAAAAAAAGGCGCTCTTTCAAAAAATAACCCAATGGAGCCTCAACTCTGTTGGGTTTTCTTTTTTTAACACTCATGAAAGACGGCCACTGGTATTAACTACCACTTTAACTGCTCACCATCGTACGCGTAAAAGTGCCCACTGTTATCCGGTGTAGCAGTGCGAATAATATCGACCAAGTGATGGGCGACATAGCTCGACTCAAACAACTTACCCTCAGGGACATTGGTCTGAAAAGGCTTAGATAGATCTGTGTCTGTTGTGCCCGGGTGCAGAGCCAACACGGTGCCTTTCTTTATGGTGCGTTGCCATTCAATCGACATGGTTTTGATAAACATATTGAGTGCCGCTTTCGATGAACGATAGCTATACCAACCACCTAATCGGTTGTCTGAAATGCTACCTACCTTTGCGGAAACTACAGCAAACTTTGGATTGTCGCTCGTTCTAAGAACCGGTGTGAAGTGCTTTGCCAGTAATAAGCTGGGTAGGGTATTCACCGAAATGTTTTTCAGGAAAAACTCAGGGTCGATAGAAGACAAATTTTTCTCAGGGCCGAGTTCTGGTGTGTGAAGCATACCCACGCAGTTTATCAACCAGTCCAATTTTTCAAACTGTTTGCTGAGTTGCTCAATATCAGCTTCATTGGTTGCATCGACTTTGTGCCAGTTCAAACGACTGTTTTCTAGTTCTGGCTGTTGAGAGTGGTAAGTCGCGTCTACATGCACATCAAGAAAATCAAACCGAGAGAGCTCAGATAATAGGTGTTTAACCACGGCGAAACCGATACCGCCACTCCCACCGACAACTAGTATGTGTAATCTGAGTTGCTCAACCATTATAAATTCTCCAAGTTTGTGATTCGTTGTTCTGCGGTCTCGAGTATCGCTTGTTGGTCTTGTTCATCCATATTGTCCCAAGAGCGATATAACATGCCCATGCGTGGGTTACGGTTTAACGCATCGCGGTGCTGGTTCATAAAGCGCCAGTACAAGCTATTGAAAGGGCAAGATTGCTCTCCGCTGCGTTCTTTAATTTGGTAATGACAGCCTTTGCAGTAGTCACTCATACGGTTGATGTAAGAACCGCTGGCAGAGTATGGTTTGGTTCCGACGATCCCGCCATCCGCAAACAGTGCCATACCTCGCGTATTTGGCATTTCGACCCACTCAATCGCGTCGACGTATATACCAAGGTACCAACTGTCTACTTGGTCGGGGTCTATGCCCGTAATTAAGCAGAAGTTGCCAGTGATCATTAACCTTTGGATGTGATGCGCGTAAGCAAACTCAAGGGACTGGTCAATCGCATGCTTCATGCAATTCATATTGGTTTGTCCGTCCCAAAAATAATGGGGCAGCTTATTGGTTGCTGAATAATGGTTTTTATTGGCGTACGCAGGCATGTTTGCCCAATAAACGGCGCGTATGTACTCTCTCCAACCTAGAATTTGGCGCACGAACCCTTCGACTTGTGCAATATCGATAGTTGCTGCGTTTGGCTTAGAAGGAGCTTGATAAGCTGACAGCGCAGCATCAATCACTTCTTGGGGACTTAGCAGTTTACTGTTCAACGAAAAGGAGAGGCGGCTATGATACAAGCTCCATTTTGAATCGTGTTCTGTCGTCATCGCATCTTGAAACTGACCGAACAGCGGTAAACAGACTTGGCAGAAGTGCGCGAGTAAAGACAAGCTTTGTGCGCGGTTAACTGGCCATAATAATTGGTCGCCAACTTCACCAATGGTTTGAATTTGATGACGCTCGATGCGTTCTAAAATCGCGGAAATGTCGTTGGCAAACATCAGAGGTTGAGGCAGGCTTTCAATGTCTTGTTTCTTGAGTTTCTTTCGATTGTTCGCGTCGTAATTCCATTTGCCGCCAACTGGCTTTCCGTCTTCTAGCAAAATGTCGAAGTGCTTTCTCATTCGGCGATAGAAGTGTTCCATCATGATGTGTTTGTCTTTCGGAAACTGTTGTTCGATTTCTTCGAATGGAAAGAGGAAGTGTTCCGTATCACAACAACCTTTGGTCGCATTAGTGAGCTTTAGCTTGTTCATCTGCTCTAAAAGGCGATATTCATCTGGCCTTTGATATTCGAATTTCTCTGCGCCGAATTCGCGTACGTAGTGTTGCAATAGAGCATCGAGATTTTCAAATTGCGTGGTGTCATCAAGAGTGAGGTGGAGTACCTGATGGCCTTGTTGTTTGAGTTCGTTGGCAAAGTAGCCCATCGCAGAGAAAAAAGCGGCCACCTTTTGGATGTGCGATGCAACGTAGTCAGTCTCTTGCTTAAGTTCGGCAATGATGTAAATGACCTCGTCATCAACCTGTTGGTACCAAGAGTGCTGGATATTGAGTTGGTCGCCTAAGACAAAGCGAACGGTTTTGAAGTTCATAACACATCCTGATTGTTAGTTAAGACAGGTTCTTTGCTGCTCGCATTCCACTTGTTGATAAACGTATGGTCTGGATCGTACATATTCGTTTGCTTACCCAAATCAAAATGTCGTGATTTAGGTTTGGTTTTAGGTTTAGGTTGCTTAGCATCATTTTGCTTATTGGCTTGAGTGTTTACCTGAGAGTTCAGTGCTCCGGCTATATACGCCCAATTGCCCCAGTTTGATGCCACGTCATAGTCGATAAGTTGGCTCTCAAAATAGGCTGCGCCGTGTCGCCAATCGATCCCTAATTCGTAGATCAAGCAGCTGGCTGCTAGTTGTCTTCCTCTGTTCGACATATAACCAGTTGTATTGAGCTGACGCATACACGCATCGACAATCGGGTAGTTGGTATTGCCACTTTTCCATTTAGCGAAATCGCGGTTCGACGTTGCCGAGGAGTTAGGGCTGTAGAGTTCACGGTTTGAAGAATCACCGAACAACGACGAGCCCAGTGATAAGCACTTCCAATAGAAATATTCGCGCCATAACAACTCAAAGTAGATCCAATAGGTCGAATCGTTACTGCCTTGTTCGGCTTCGAACTGTTTCAAATGGCGATAAATCGTTTTAGGCGAAACGCAGCCGAGCGCTAACCACGGCGAGAACTTGGTTGAATTTTCGATGCCGTCAAACGCGTTTCGAGTCTGTTTGTAATTAAGAGCGTAATCATGTGAAAAGTAGTTGTCTAAATGCGCTAGTCCTGCGTCTTCTCCACCCAAATACTCGCTTGTTACTGCGCTTTCATCATTTGGTGAACTGAATAGTGAGATTGCCGATTTTTGTGCTGGTGTCAATGCTGGTGGTAGACGTGAAATAACCGTCTCATCATTAACGTCCAAGTGTTCGACTAGCTTTCTAAACTTGGTAAACGAGCTCGGGACTTTTGATAATTCGAACGGTAGCTCATGTGAGTCAAACAAGGTCGAGTGATGTGGTAAACACATTACTAAGTTAGGGGACTGTCTTTGTATTGAACGAATCAATTGTCGCTCGTCGTAACCACAATGTGCGTTAGCGAAAAAGTGGGTGACGTGTTGTGACACAATGATATGGCTGAGTGTTTTCTCTGCAGTGTCGGGTTCTAAATGATTACTGCGAATCACGACAAGTTGCTGCCCTAGCTTTACTAAATTCGATTCTAAATTGGCTATCGATTGTGAAACAAAAGCCTGGCGATGTGCGCTATAACTTTGCTCTTGCGCTAAATCAGCCGAGAAACGAACCAAAGTGGGTTCGACAATCACGCAAATGAGTTTATCGACGCTCTGCGCAGCGTAATAGAGCAATTGATTGTCGTTGATTCTTAAGTCGTTCGTAAAAAGATAGAGACCAATCTTTTTCATTACTTGCACTCGTGATTTGTTAGTTATTAGACGGTTACGAGTGGATGAACAAACAAGATCACAAATGATTACGTCAAATGGGTAATGGTTGAATTTGGGGAAAGAAGAGGATTGAGGAGGGAATAGAAGCCAACCAATAATACCGATAGAGGTTGGCTAATGAAGCCTGGCTTTATAAGCTCAAACTACTATTTTTTAAGAGCGACAGTCTTTAGGAACCGTGGGTCTCTAGAAGCTCTAGTCCATAGGAACGACGAGTATGTCGACGGGAGAAGAGTCTATCAATTGCTTCGAGTGCGAGATGATCTTATGCCAAAAATCATGATGATGACCACAGAGCATTAGATCAATGTTGTGTGTTTTCACAGCATCTTTGAGTTTGTCATTCAAATCACCCGTACCTACAAAAATATGCTGAACCGGATGTTTAGCGTAAGCCTCAAACTCTCTTAAGTGTTTTATCGCATCATCATTGACAGGTAAGTCACCATTATTTTGTTGAATATCAACGAGTTCTGGGTAGATTTCTCCGTGAGTACCGTCGATATAAACAAACGAAAGTTCAGTTTCTAGTTTGTTCGCGAAGAAGGTTGCTCTATCAATGAGTATTTTCGAGTCATCAGACATTTCAAGTGCGACCAGAATATGTCGGTATTCCATAATTAAAGCCTCTTGTTATTAGTGATGTTACAAGCATAGTTTCTCTCTAAGTAAATGATATCGAAGAGGTCTCATATTGCGTAAAATCATCATTCAAAGATCTTCTAAGTACTCTCGTATTTATATCGCTTTGATTGATAAGAAATTTACAAAAGGTTGTTATAGTGAAGTGAGTTCGATCTTTATGCTTTTTGCTATTAGATAAGCTCGCTAGTCCAACTCGTCAATAACCAAGAGGCATTAATGACAGCATTACTCACCATCCCAACTCGAACATTAGGCTTTGACTACGATATTGAGATCCGCGATTGGTCTCAAAAACTTGTCGGTTTTCACGTATTTGAAGATGGTAGACGACCGCTCGATGGTGGTATTGGCTTGAGCTTAAACCTCGTTGAGCAGTTTGATGTGAATGGTCGTTGGTTAGATTCATTGCCAGCTCGTTATCGTGAGATCACCGATGATTTCCCAGAGTATCAATACCAGATGTTGTGGCTCGCGGCGAATACTTATGAAGCAGCTCAACTGCTTGAATTGAGGCCGGTTATCTTGGCGCTGATTTGCATGAAACACAGTGTCGATAACAAGAAAGCATTGGAACTGAGTCGTTTAGGGCAGAAGAGAATCTTAACCAAACTGGGCTTAGACGGCAGTAAAGCCACACTCAAATTTATCGATAAGCTAGAGCTTCATTACAACGTCGGTGATGAGCTTGACCACATTGTGCGAATTCTCGAACCCCTGCAAAGACGTGTTCTTAAATTCAAGCATTACTCCAAAGTTGGCTACACAGCGCTTCGTTTGGATCAAGTTCATCCATTTCTAACCGGCAGTCGATTGGGCATTGCGATGGTGGAAGAGGGCAGGCTTAATGCGCCTTCAAAAATGGCCATGTTCCAAGATGCGATATTGTTAGGACTAGATTTGGAGATGGATGATCCATTACGCGCCATTACCAGCCAGAACTCATTTGCGATGTTCGAACAGCTTCACGATAGATGGACAGAGCAGCGTCAACTGCGTCGTTTAGAAGGTAACCGCCCAATGGATAAAGACATTCCTTACCCGGTTCCTTTGCTAGGTAACGACAACATTCATCCGCTCACTGATTATTACGACCTTGAACACGAAGGCATAGAGCAGAAGCACTGCATTGGTGTTTATCACAATCGAATCATGAGCGACCGCTATGTGGTATTCCGCATGTTCAAACCTCAGCGTTTAACCATAGGTTTACGTCGTGTCCCGAGCATAGCGTTTCCGTTTGAGATTGACCAAATTTGCGGAAAACGAAATGCACCACCGTCGGAGTCGGCTCGCCAAGTCATCCATGACTGGTTAGAAGCGAGTAAGCAAAAGTACCCTAAGCAATAGCCATGAAGTAGAAGGAATAGCAGGATGTTTCAACAAGGCGATTTATGTCCGCATTGTGGTTTGATTATTATTATGCCAACAGATTTGCAAGCCGAATGCTTAGGGTGTGGCGAAGAAATCAATCAAGACCCTGCAGACGATTATGACGAAGAAGAGTAACTTTACCTACACTGATATAAACCAAGGCTAGGATGGCCAAATTACTCCCTTTCAAAGGACGGAAACATGCAGAAAGTAATCTTTAGAAATTGCGATGAAAGTTCGCCATATTGGAGTGAATTAGAGCGCTTGTTTCAAAGTGAATGGTCGGATTTTAAGTTTAAAGATACCTATAAAGACTGCGTACAACTCCCTCCAGTAATAGTAGTGCTTCGCGATAATGTGGTCATTGGTGGCTTGGCATATTCCCATTTTCAGGAACCTCATCAAGTTCGGGATGTGGTGTGGATTAATGCTGTTTATGTTGATGCTCAATGGTGTGGCCAAGGTATTGCAAGTGAATTGATTAAACGAGCTGTTGAACAAATGCCAGTTTACTATCAATCTCAATCCTCGAAAGATTCAACGTCTAACTTGTACGCCTATACCAATATTGAGCCTTTGTACCTTTCTCTTGGTTGGTCAATCGTCGAGATTGAAACCGAACCCAATCATCACGTCATGAGCGTTTTGTTTTAGGCTGAATATTCGGAAACAGCCTAACAGCCACGAAACTCTCTGCCTTCCTCATCCATCGATTTATGAGCACCTTTTCATAAATGCTTAAACTTCGTTGCGACAAGATCTTGAATCAATTTTAGATTTCATTCTCTAAATTAAACTTCTAACTCTTTAAAATATAGGCATAAATTAGTACGACATGCAGTTTAATCTAAATGAAAATCGTTTGCGTTAGCGTTTTTGCAAGTGTATAAAAGCGTGTCTGTTAATGATTTTATGAATATGTTCGTATTTCATTAATTCTTTAGTGAATGATGTGTTTTAAGGTTGAAGATATGCTCGAAGCAAAGGGACTTGGTTTTAGCGTAGGGGATAAGCAATTGCTCAAGACATTTGATGTGTCGTTTGAGCAAGGAAAAATCTACGCTTTGGTTGGGCATAACGGCTCGGGGAAATCGACCTTATTAAAGTTGTTAGCGAAGCAGCAGCACGCCACTTCAGGCGATATTTTCCTGAAAGATAAAGCGGTCGCTAAATGGTCTGATAAGGACTTCGCACAACAAATTGCTTACTTACCTCAACATTTACCTGCAACCGACAGTTTATCCGGCAAAGACCTGGTGAGCTTTGGTCGCTACCCTTGGCACGGCTTATTGGGTCGACTTTCAAGTAAAGATAAGCAGTATGTTGAAGAGGCGATGCAACTTACCGACACAGCGCAATACGCTGATCGTTTGGTGGATACTTTATCGGGTGGTGAACGCCAACGTGTGTGGCTTGCGATGTTGTTGGCTCAACGCACCAAATACCTTTTGCTCGATGAGCCTTTAGCAGCGCTCGATATCGGCCATCAGATTGAAATGCTGACATTGATTAAGCGTCTGAGTAAAACATTAGAGATTGGCGTGATCATCGTAATTCACGACATCAATATGGCTGCACGTTTCTGCGACCACATTATTGCCTTACATAGTGGCGAGCTATTAGTCGAAGGTGAGGTTGATGAGGTGTTCAAAGAATCGACCTTGAAAGATATCTATGGTGTGCCTATGCACATTACTCAACACTCTGCGGGTTACCCAGTCGCGATGCCTGGTGATTTGGAGCCAGCATGATGCTTAAACAGTCTTTCCAATCAATATTCCATCGCTCGCACGTCACTCGTAATCTTATTTCAAGAGTCGTCATATCGAGCGTACTGGTATTTTCTCCACTTGCGTTAGCCAATCAAGATACATCTGAGTTGAATGATGGCGATCGACCTCGATTAGTTTCCATCGATTGGACTCACACTGAAACGCTTTTGGCGTTGGGCGTTACACCTATTGCTGTCGCGCAAATACCCGATTACAACTCGTGGGTAAAGTCTCCTCAAATTCCCCCAACTGTTGCTGATGTTGGCTTACGAACGCAACCAAACCTTGAACGTATTCATGAGCTCAAACCCGACAAAATATTACTCTCTCCAATGTTTTCAACGTTGGAGACTCAACTAAGCAAAATTGCCCCTGTCACGACCATTGGTTTGTATCGAAGTGGTGATGTCGATTGGTCAGCGTTAGAAACGGTTACTCGAAAGCTAGCAGAGGTCTCTGAGAAACAACCTCAAGCTGAAGTTTTGATTCAGAAAGCGAATGCTGAAATGGATCGTTTAGGATCTCAGCTCCCAAACAATGCGCCTGCAATGTTGATGGTGCAATTCATGGACACCAACCATGTTCGCGTCTTTGGGGACAACAGCCTATACAAAGCTTCAGTAAACAAGATTGGCCTTGAATCAGCATGGACAGGGCAAACCAACGCTTGGGGTTACAGTTTGGTTGGTGTCGATCAACTTATTGGCGTTAAAGGACAAATCGTGATCATTTCTCCAATGCCAGCGGGAACAGAAGAGAGCCTTAAAGCAAATCAGTTTTGGCAATACATTGTGAAAGAGTCGGGCTATCCCGCGTTACAAGTACCAGCGGTGTGGAGCTTCGGCGCGATACCTTCTGCAACACGCTTTGCGCGCTTCATTGTCTCTGAATTGAACCAAGGAGACGTGCTATGAGAGTTCTCTCGTTAGGTGTTATGACTCTTTTATTGGTTTCTACACTGGTGTTAATAGGCCAACACCTATCTGTCTCTCAGTTCGGATTGAGCCGACTTTCTAGCTTGTGGAGTGCTGATTTCACTTCTCCAGACTCAGTGAAACTGCATTTAGCTTGGTGGCCGAGGTTATTCACTACATTGCTATCTGGCGCAGCGTTGGCAGTTGCGGGTGTCTTGATGCAACAGGTGCTCAGAAACCCTTTGGCTTCACCGTCTACGCTAGGTGTCGCGAGTGGTTCGAGCTTTGCACTTATGTTAGCGACGCTTTACGCCCCTTGGCTTTTAGAGTGGTCTTATTCACTGGTGGCACTTGTTGGTGGCGTAACTACGATTGGTTTGGTGTTTGCTTTGTCTTGGCGACGTGCTTTGTCTCCAACCGTAGTGATTGTGTCTGGCTTGGTCGTGAACCTCTATTTTGGTGCTGTGAGCACTGTCTTGCTGATGATGAACCAGGACAAACTGAATGGATTAATGATTTGGGGCGCAGGTTCATTGGTTCAAACCGGATGGGAAGATGTTCAGTACTTGGCTCCGCGCTTAGCGATTGCGACTCTGATGGCGTTTCTGTTCGTAAAACCACTAAGTTTGCTCCAGTTATCAGAGCAGGGCGCTAAGAGCTTAGGTGTTTCGTTACCGAAATTGAGAGTTGGTTGTTTAGGGTTAGCCGTATTGTTGACGGCTTGGGTTGTCAGTGCTGTGGGTGTAATTGGATTCGTTGGCTTAGCGGCCCCCGCATTAGCACGCTTGATGGGTGTGCATCGTTTAGTCCCTAAGTTATTGGTATCTATGGTGTTAGGTGGCTTGTTGTTAAGTCTTACCGATCTGCTGATTCAACAACTACCAGGCATCATGTCGATGTTTATACCGACAGGTGCTGCAACGGCTGCATTGGGTGCTCCATTGTTGCTGTGGTTACTGCCCAAGTTATCAATGAAAAGCCAGTCACAAACGCAAACTGTATTAACGCGTCATAAGGAAGTAGCTTCTCGCTTAAACAAGTATTCAGTGGTATTAGCCAGCTTGTTTATTGTTCTGTCGCTGGTCGTGTTTAGTTTGTTCTCTGTACAAACTGAAGGTTGGCGTTGGTTATTTCAAAATCAAGACTGGGCAATGCTTGAATGGCGTTTACCTCGATTAACGGCAGCGGCATTGGCGGGCGGTATGTTGGCAGTCGCTGGTACGATCGTTCAGCGTTTGAGTGGCAACCCAATGGCTAGTCCAGAAGTGATTGGTATCAGTTCTGGTACGGCATTAGGTTTGATCATCGCAATCTTTGTGGGTTTTGGAAGCAGCATGGTTGGGCTTTATGTCGGTGGCTTTATTGGCGCGGTCTGCACTTTGGGCATCATTGTCTTGCTTAATCAAAAGTCGGGCTTCCAACCGGAAAGAGTATTACTAACAGGCGTTGCGATAACGGCACTGATGAACGCTGTGCAAAGTTTTGTATTGGCAGGTGGCGACCCAAGAAGTTATCAAGTTCTGGCTTGGTTGGCAGGTTCAACGTATTACGTCACCGAGGCAACACTCGTTCCGTTACTGTTATCTTCGGTTGTATTTATCTCGTTAGGTTTCCTCTGTGCGCGATGGTTGGATGTGTTGCCATTAGGGCAGGCGAGTGCGCAATCTCTTGGTATCAATGTATCAAGATCTCGAATTCTATTGTTGGTGCTGGTGGCATGTTTAACCGTAAGCGCAACACTGGTGGTAGGCCCGCTAAGCTTTATTGGTTTGATGGCTCCACACATGGCGAGACTATTTGGTTATAGCCGTGCTAAAGAGCATCTGATCTGTTCTTCGTTAATTGGTATGGCACTGATGTTGTTCTCGGATTGGCTTGGTAGACAGTGGCTTTACCCGCAAGAGATCCCGGCAGGCTTGGTAGCTTCGATGATCGGTGGCATGTATCTGATGTGGGGTTTAAGAAGGTTATAGCTTAGTCGCTTGTAGTCCTTGTAGTCCTTGTAGCCCTTGTCGTTACTTATCGCGACTACTGAACGCTTGTTAACGGATTTCTGTTGAATGAACGGGTTGAGCTTTTAGAGGCCAAGACTAAACAACAAGATTATTGAGCTTGGTTTAAATGGGATTCTCTTTTTCTTTATTGATAATGATAATCACAATAATAATTAATTAAATGGTGTGTATGAAATGGGTTTGATCCTATTGCTGGCTGAAAAACAGAAAAAATCACTTTCCTTCGTGATCTTGTTGAGTATAGCGAGTGCGTTCCTGAGCGTTGGCGTGATTGCGTTTATTCAGCACAAATTACTTGAAAGCAATGGGTCACTTTCCAATACCCTAATTCAGTTTACTTTGCTGTTGATTGGTTTGTTGGTGACAGCTACCGTTGCTCAAGTCGCTCTCCATAAACTGGGTCACAAATTCGTTTATAACAAGCGTTGTGAATTGGTCTCTCAACTATTGAATACCGATATTGAACAAGTCGAGAAGGTTGGAAGTGCGGGGGTACTCGCGTCACTGAACACAGACATTCGCAATATCACTATCGCGTTCGTACATTTGCCAGAGCTGATTTATGGCTTGGTATTGACGGTGGTGGCACTGGTCTACCTGGCTTTTCTGTCTATGCCTCTGTTTGGTGTCAGCGTTTTAATGCTGTCTTTAACCGGTGTCATTGGCTATCTACTTGTTACGCGCATCACTAAACACGTTAAACAAGTTCGTGAGTACGACGACAAGTTGTATCACGATTACCAGTCCTTAATTGATGGACGTAAAGAGCTGTCTTTAAATCCATTCAGAGCCAAGCGTTACTTTGATGAAACCTTTTCAGTCAATGCTGAAGGTTACAGAAATGAAGTAACACAAGCCGATATCCTGAATGGTTTTGCAGCTAACATGGCGAACACCGTGGTATTGGCGTTGATCGGCTTGAACTTTTATCTTGCGACTGGCTTAGGTTGGGCAACATTAGAAGTCGCGTCTACATTCGCATTGGTCGTGTTGTTTATGAGAACACCATTGATGTCTGCAGTAGGTTCAATTCCAACCTTGATTACTGCTAACATTTCGATGAAGAAGTTGTCGTCGTTAGAGTTGAGTACTGATCGAAGCCTGAATCCGAAATCGGCAAAAACCAAAGTATTCAGTTCACTAGAACTCGTGGGGGCTAGTTATCGCTATCGCTCAGATTCTGATGGCGACGCATTCAGCGTAGGTCCAATCGATTTCAAAATAGAACGCGGTGAACACATTTTCATTATTGGTGGTAATGGCAGTGGTAAATCAACCTTTGCTCGTTTGCTTACCGGGCTCTACCGACCGCATCCTGGCCAAGTTTATGTCGATGGTAATGAGATTACTCAAGCGCATTGGCAAGATTATCGCCATCAATTCTCGGCTGTGTTCAGTGATTTTCATCTATTCCATCAAATTGTCGATGGTGAAGGTCAAGACATCGATAGCAAAGATATTGACGAATGGATGGTACGTCTTGAAATGGCACATAAGGTCGATCACTTGCAAGGTAAGTTGAGTGATGTTCGCTATTCACAAGGTCAACGAAAGCGACTGGCACTGATGATGTCAGTACTCGAAAAACGTGGTTGTATTCTGCTGGATGAATGGGCCGCTGATCAGGACCCGCGCTTTAGAAAACTGTTTTACCGCCAGTTACTACCACTGCTTAAACAGCGTGGCGTGACTGTAATCGCGATTACTCATGATGACGCTTATTTTGATGCCGCAGACCGAATTTTTAAAATGGATACCGGCAATCTTATTGAGTTGAGTAAAGGGAATTTGGCTCAAGCACACCAAGCACTAGAAAGTGTAGTCGCTTGAGTTTTTTAGAGCCGAGTTAGGCTCAAATACAAACAATTGATTAATAAAAATCACAGTGATTGTTTGTGTTTTATTGCAATTGGTTCATAGCCGTATTGAAGGAGAAATATATGAATCGGCACTTTATGCGCACCCCAACAGCACTTGCGGTCGCTTTAGTTATAACGTCAGGAATGGTTCAGGCCAACGAAGATGAAACCGTTGTTGTTATTGGACAGCAGCTTGAAGACAGCTCAATAGGTCCAGATTTTAGTTACGTTGGATTAAGTAGTCGTACTGCTACAAAAACTGATGTTGCGATAGGCGAGACACCACGTGCGATCTCGATTGTGACTCGTGAACAGATGGACGACCGAGCGTCAATCAGTATTGCAGATGCACTACAGTACACGCCTAGTATTCAAGCGAACTACTTCGGTGAAGACAACAAGCAAGATTGGTTTGTTATCCGTGGCTTTAAGCAAGCTAACAGTGGTTTGTATCAAGATGGTACGCGTTTGTATTCATCGGGTTTTTACAGCTGGCAAATCGACCCGTTTGGCTTGGAACGAGTAGAAATCTTGCGTGGTCCAGGATCAGCGCTATACGGTCAAACCCCTCCGGGTGGTGTTATTAACGTAATCAGTAAGCGTCCACAGTTTGATGGTGGCTCGGGTCAGTTTGCTATCGAATACGGTACTGATGATCGCAAGCAAATTAGTTTAGATGTGAACTCTGAAGTTAACGATAAAATGGCGTTTCGCTTGCAAGCACTTGGTCGTAAAAATGGCAGCCGTGTCGATGGTGTAGAGGCTGAACGCATTTTTATCGCTCCTTCTCTGGCTTATAAATTCACAGACGACACAAAAATCACACTGCTAACTAGCTACCAGAAAGATGATTCCGACCCGTACCTCCAGTTCCTACCAATGGAAGGAACGTTAACGTCGAATCCAAATGGCACTATTAGTGACAGCACTGCGTTAGGTAATACGGATTGGGAAACGTTTGAGCGTGAACAAATCTCAGTAGGTTACGAATTTGAACATCATTTCAATGATCGTACTTATTTCATGCAAAACACACGCTACAGCCAAATGGACATCAACTTACGTCAAATGTATTACTCGCAGTATGTTGGTGATACGGCTCTAGCACCTTACGATCCAACACGTTCTTCTATTATCCGCCAAGCATCAACTGAAGAAGGAACATCCGACGCATTTAACATCGATAATCGTTTGATCCATAAATTTACGACAGGTTCAGTCGAGCACACCTTGCTGACTGGTATTGATTACCAGAGCATCGATATTGATAGTAAAGATTACGCTGCTGATCCAATCATTGGTGACGGAAACAGTCTTTTGCCTGTGCCGGGTGTAGGAAATATACCGAACCCAATCTTTAACGTGTTTGACCCGTCATACAGCACAAATGTAGCTTTGTTGAATCCAACAACGTTTGCGCCACTTGATGAATCAGATCGTCAAACCACTAAAACGAAAAATAATCAATTAGGCCTTTATTTACAAGACCAAATGATGATTGCGGATAAGTGGGCGGTACAAATCGGTGTTCGTTACGATGATTCCCAAAACAAGACACATAACACGACTACTGGTGCTAAAACGAAGGTTGATAACGAAGAGTGGACAACCAACTTCGGTGTTGCTTACCTGATGGATAGTGGCTTTACACCTTATGCGAGCTATGCTCAGTCGTTTAACCCAATCATTCAGCTTGATCAAAATGGTGACCCAGCGAAACCAGAACGTGGCGAGCAATACGAAGTCGGTTTGAAATACCAACCGCGTAGCTTCGACGGTTACTTCAACATTGCCGCATTCGAAGTGTCGAAAGAAAACTTAGCGCGTCAAGTTGCCGGTCAACTAACACAAATTGGTGAAGTTCGTAACCGCGGTCTTGAGTTAGAAGCTGTCGCAAACGTAACTGAAGCATTAACCTTGATTGGTAACGTTTCATTCATCGATTCCGAAATAACTAAAGATGCGACAAGCAGCAATGTAGGCAATACGCCGTCACAAATTGCTGACCAATTGGCTTCAGCTTGGGCGAACTACCATTTCCTAAATGGTCCACTAGATGGCTTAACTATTGGTGCGGGTGCTCGTTATGTTGGTGATTCTTACGCTGACAATACCGAGACAAACAAAGTGTCTTCTTACACGCTGTTTGACGCAACATTGAGCTACCGTATTGAAGATTATAAGTTCCAAGTTGCAGCGAAGAACTTAGCAGACAAAGAGTACGTCGCGACGTGTGATTACTACTGCTTTTACGGTGATCGCCGTAACGTGATTGCGAGCGTAACTTATGACTGGTAACGTAACTTTATAATCAGTGATTACTCGTTTATGAGCACTCAGTCCAACGGGCTGGGTGCTTTTTTTATATTAGGGTAATCATTCTTAGCTTCGCTAGAAATGTTGAAATCTGTGAAAGTTTTGTTTTGAAATGCTGCAACTACCGCCTTTAAATCAAACAACTCGCTGTTGATTAAAACGATCACTACGATTTATTGCAGCAGTTGTTGAGCACAAAGCCTATATTGACTAGAATGGCGCACTTTTTTTATTTACGTACATACAGGTAATGAACATGAGCGATACTAATTCAAAACCAGCTTTACCAGATCATCTAGCAGGTAACCCACGCAGCCCACACCACGTGGCTGAGTGTTTCGAATACCCAATCGGCATTCGTCTAAATGGTAAAGAGCGTACTGATGTTGAAGAATACTGCATCAGCGAAGGTTGGGTTAAGATCCCTTCTCCAAAAGCGCTAGACCGCCGTGGTCAGCCAATGCTTATTACTCTAAAAGGCTCTGTAGAAGCTTTTTACATCGAAGAATAATCGCTTTGTGTGACGAGCTAATGCTTCGTGTAGTTAGCAAATGTTTTGTCTAATTAGCCAACATAAAGTCACTAAGAGTTATTACTTGAAAGGGTCTAGAGAAATCTAGGCCCTTTTTGTTTGCATTAATGCTGGCGAACTTGTTTAACCAATAACCAATAACCACCTCCATAACTCCACAAAGCTTATCGAACTTGTCGACGTCTACTATGCATACGTAGGAATAATGCGTTTACTGCTGGTTGATTTATGTTCGCTCGCTCGTTTTGGGTTGATTCATATTCGAAATCACTGCTGATAAATTAACCCATCAAAAACAAAAATATGAAGCGTAGTCTAATTAAATGAAACTAAAGTGCTGTATTTAAGGTTATTTATTGTTAATGGCTATCTCTATCACAGAAAATAATCCTGAAGCACATACAATGCCCTGACTTTCGAATGAGCGCCTAATTTTTTCGTTCGAGCATTTTTATTTCTATCGCCCAATACACATGAGGTTCCTATGTTTGGAATATTCAAACCTATGGCGCATATCGATCGCTTATCTACCGATAAGATCGATAGCACCTACACACGATTACGATGGCAGCTTTTTCTCGGCATCTTTGTTGGTTATGCGGGGTACTATTTAGTCCGCAAAAACTTCAGTTTGGCGATGCCATATCTTATTGAACAAGGATACAGTCGCGGAGAACTCGGGGTTGCATTAGCGGCGGTATCTATCGCTTACGGCTTATCTAAGTTCCTAATGGGCAGTGTTTCTGACCGTTCTAACCCTCGTTATTTCCTCAGTGGCGGCTTGTTAATGTCGGCATTGGTCATGTTCTGCTTTGGTTTCATGCCATGGGCGACAGGCAGCATCACTGCGATGTTTATCCTGCTGTTCTTGAATGGTTGGTTTCAAGGCATGGGCTGGCCAGCTTGTGGGCGAACCATGGTTCACTGGTGGTCGCGTAAAGAACGTGGCGAGATAGTGTCGGTATGGAACGTTGCTCACAACGTGGGTGGTGGTTTGATTGGACCAATGTTCTTATTGGGTCTTTGGGCTTTTAATGACGACTGGCGAACCGCTTTTTATGTTCCTGCATTTTTTGCCACGCTCGTTGCTATTTTTGTTTGGTTCACCGTAAGAGATACGCCTCAATCTTGTGGCTTACCGCCGATTGAAGAACACAAAGACGATTACCCAGACGACTACGATACGTCTCATGAGAAAGAAATGACGGCGAAAGAGATCTTCTTTAAGTACGTTTTCTCTAACAAGTTGTTGTGGTCAATCGCGATTGCTAATGCGTTTGTTTACCTTATCCGTTATGGCGTGCTTGATTGGGCTCCGGTCTACTTGAAAGAAGCAAAAGACTTCTCAGTAGATAAATCTTCTTGGGCTTACTTCTTGTATGAGTGGGCGGGTATTCCTGGAACGCTACTGTGTGGTTGGATTTCAGATAAGTTGTTTAAGGGCCGACGCGCACCAGCAGGGATCCTGTTCATGGTTCTTGTGACTGTCGCTGTATTAGTGTACTGGCTAAATCCGGCAGGTAACCCAACGGTTGATATGCTGGCACTTATCGCGATTGGTTTCCTTATCTACGGACCAGTAATGCTAATTGGCTTGTATGCACTTGAACTTGCACCTAAGAAAGCGGCAGGTACGGCTGCAGGTCTTACTGGCTTGTTTGGTTACTTAGGTGGCGCAGTTGCTGCCAATGCCGTGCTTGGTTTCATGGTTGACCATTACGGCTGGGATGGCGGCTTCATTATCTTGGTCGGTGCTTGTGTTGCTTCAATAATTTGTCTGCTTTACGCCTTCTTAGGAGAGCGTGAACACCACAAACAAAAAGAACGCGAACAACAGAAAGAAGCATTAACTCAGTAGTTCATTCACTGGACAACGTCATACTAATAAACAACAGAGGCAGGTATATCCTGCTTCTGTTTTATCAAGGAAACAATAATGAAAACAACGCCACTGTCTCTGACTTTATTAGCACTTAGCTTATCTGCCAATGCGTTCGCCGACCCTTTAGTGATAGCGCATCGCGGTGCTTCTGGTTATTTACCTGAGCATACATTGCCGGCTAAAGCACTCGCTTACGCAATGAAACCCGACTACATCGAACAAGATGTCGTGATGACCAAAGACGACCAACTGGTGGTATTGCATGATCACTATTTAGATCGCGTCACCGATGTTGCTGACCGCTTTCCAGATCGCGCACGAGCTGATGGCCGCTATTACGCGATTGACTTTACGCTTGCTGAGATCAAATCATTAAAAGTGACAGAAGGTTTTAACCTAGATGAGCAAGGCAACAGAGTGGCAGGGTACCCAACACGTTTCCCTATGTGGCAGTCAGATTTTCGCGTTGCTACTTTTGCGGAAGAAATTGAACTGATTCAAGGCTTAAACAAAACGCTGGGTTATGACGTAGGCATTTATCCTGAAATCAAAGCGCCTTGGTTCCATCGTCATGAAGGCAAAGATATCTCGAAAGCGGTGCTTGCCACCTTGCAGCAATATGGTTATCTATCAAAAGACGACAAAGTATATCTACAGTGTTTTGATGCCAATGAGCTGCAACGTATTAACGATGAATTAATGCCTGCGATGGAAATGGATCTTAAGCTTGTTCAGCTGATGGCCTATACAGATTGGAACGAAACCATGACTTACAAGGGCGATAAAGCGACGCCGTACAGTTATGATTGGATGTTTGAGAAAGGCGGCATGGCAAAAGTCGCGAGCTACGCTGATGGCATTGGCCCTTGGAAACCTATGCTGGTGGATGATGCATCGACCAAAGATAACATCATTATTAAACCATTGATGAAGTCAGCAAAAGACGCTGGCTTAGACGTTCACCCGTACACGTTCCGTGCTGACCCAGGAAGAATCCCAGCTTATGCTGATAACTTTGATGGCATGTTGGATGTCTTTTACAACCAAGTCAAAGTCGATGGTGTGTTTACCGATTTCCCAGATAAAGCGGTCGACTTCTTAAACCGTTAATTTCCTGCTTAGATACTAGTAACGAAATACGAAGAGCTAAAAGCACTGTCTTAAGGCGCTTTTAGCTCTTCATGCATTAGTCTTAAAATCCTACCCATATTCTTCTTTCTCAACCCACATTTTGATATTCACTCAGTTTACAGCCATAACGCGGCTTGATAGGTTACTTCCAGTGCAGTCAAATGCTTAATCTATAGTATTTATCGACTCGACCTTATATTGAATTTGGAAAGATCATGGAAGAAAGAAGCAAAGCTTATCTCGATAGCTACCTCAATACATTGTCAGCAGACGTTGCTTCGCAATATACCTCCTTTAGTGCTGATTATTACTGTGCTGATGAATACAACGCCAACCTCTGCGCTCAGTTGATTTTAAAAGGTGAAAAACAGGCGTCCAGCGGCCTTGAACACTGGTATACCCATGAAGGCGAGACGAGACCCATCGTTGGTCACTTGCAAGTCGTCACCGATTGGGATGGTGAGCCCGTCTGTATTGTTGAGATCACGTCGGTGTCGTCGTGCAAATACAACGAAGTGAGTGCGGAGTTTGCTGCTGCAGAAGGCGAGGGTGACAAAACACTAGAATGGTGGAGAAAAGCTCACTGGAACTTCTTCTCTCGTGAATGTGAAGAGCTCAAGATCTCACCAAGTGAAGACATGTTACTTATGTTGGAGCGTTTCAAAGTGGTTTATCAACAGTGAAGCCCCAGCGAGTGCCGTGTTGAATCTCGATACATGGCACTTTGATCTTCATTTGACCAATACAAGATAACTAACAATCACAAGGAGAGTGATGTGAAAATAGCGATATTGGATGACTACCAGAACGTCGTTAAAGACCTCGATTGCTTCAACAAACTCGAACAACACGATGTCACGGTATTTACCGAGACTTACTCGAAGCAAGATCTCGTCGCTAAGTTGGTCTCGTTTGAAGCCATTGTGCTTATTCGTGAAAGAACCGAGATCACCGAATCTCTGTTATCACAACTCCCTAACCTCAAACTGATTAGCCAGACGGGCAAAGTGAGTAACCATATCGACTCGCAAATGTGCGAACGATTTGGTGTTACCGTTTTAGAAGGTCGAGGCTCGCCTGTTGCGCCTTCCGAGCTATGCTGGGCGCTGATTATGGCTGCATCGCGCCACATTCCTACTTACGCGTCAAACCTTAAGCAAAACCAGTGGCAAGATTCTGGCTCGTTAGGGTTAGGTCGAACTTTGAAGGGCTTGAAGCTTGGTATTTGGGGCTACGGCAAGATCGGCAAATGCATTGCACATTATGCCCAAGCATTTGGGATGTCTGTCGTAGTGTGGGGCAGCCAAGCTTCACGCGATCAAGCACAAGCAGATGGCTTCGAAGCAACAGCAACCAAACAAGACTTCTTTCGAGAAGTTGATGTTCTTTCTTTGCATTTGCGTTTGAATGATGTCACCAGAGGATGTGTTACGGCACACGACCTTAGCTTGATGAAACCGAACTCACTGTTTGTGAACATCAGCCGTGCCGAGTTAGTCGAACCGATGGCCTTGTATCATGAACTACGCGAGGTACCGACCAAAACTGCCGCTATTGATGTGTTCGATTGTGAGCCCCTAACAACAGACGCCGAACCGCTACTGTCCTTACCAAACGTCACTGCGACACCACATTTAGGCTATGTTGAACAAAATAGCTACGAACTCAACTTCGATATCGCTTTCGACAACATTCTGTCCTATCAAAGAGATCGCATGTAACGATAGAATCTGCCCAAAGCAATAAAAAGGTAGAGAAGCATGAGCTTAACAATCAGAGAAGTAACAGTAGAAGATGCACAAGGCATTATTGATGTCTTGAATCCAATCATTATCGAAGCGCGTTATACGATCTTGGATCAGACTTTTACTGTTGATGAAGAAAAGGCATTCATTGAGTCGTTCCCTGCGCGTGGTGTGTTTAGCGTTGCAGTTAACGAAGCTACGAGTCAGTTACTTGGCTTCCAGAATGTCGAACCATTTGCTACTTATACTAAAGCCTTTGACCATGTTGGTATCATTGGAACCTATGTTGATGCCAATAGCCGTGGGCAGGGCGTCGCCAAGCAGTTGTTTGATTACACATTCAAATCAGCGAAAGCCAAAGGTTATGAAAAGCTGTTCGCCTATGTAAGAGCAGACAACGAGCGCGCGTTAGCGGTATACCTTAAGCAAGGTTTTGAAATCGTCGGAACGGCTAAGAAACACGGTAAGATTGGTGACCAATACTTTGACGAGATCCTGATCGAGAAGTTTTTATAGGCTCGCTTAAACATTAGATAATTCATCGTATGCAGGAGGCAAGATGACAAAGCTAATCGAATTAACAGAAATAGTCTTATTCGACTGGGGCAATACGCTGATGGTCGATTTCCCAGACGCACAAGGGAAGATGTGCGACTGGGAAACCGTACAAGAAGTGAGTGGTGCTCGTGCATTACTGGCTGAACTATCGAAAACTCACCAAGTGTATGTTGCCACCAATGCTGGTGATTCCAGTAAAGACGACATCATTAGAGCCTTTGAGCGCGTTGGCCTATCTCAATATATCTTGGGTTACTTTTGTAAGGCGAGCATTGGCTTTTCTAAGTTCGAGTCGGGCTTTTATCCGGCCATCATTTCCAAACTCGGTGTTGCACCACAAGATATCACCATGGTAGGTGACACCTTAGAGAAAGACATTTACCCAGCACTTGAAGCGGGTTTGCAAGCGGTGTGGCTGAACACGGAAGGAGTTGAGCTTAAGTCAGAGAATCCGAATGTCGTACAAGTTCAAAGCCTAAGCGAACTGTTGGAGAAGCGCGATTAACTCTCTGATATTAAGCCCAGATAAAGTGCTTGTTCGTTTTGATGCCAACCTCTCATCTCTTTGTTATTTAATCCTCTAAGCTAACTCTAGTTTCTACTTTGAGGGCTAGGTTATGAGTATCGAACGTCACGGAATATCGGTTGGAATTGAACGTGTTAGCGGTGAAACTATCGTTGTGTTCAAAGCGAAAGGCAAACTCACACATGATGATTATCAAGCAATGATACCAATTCTAAATACCACGCTAGAAGAACTCGATTCATCGAAACTCAAGATGCTGGTCGACATCTCTACCTTAAGGGGCTGGGAGTTGCGTGCTGCTTGGGATGATTTCAAACTGGGATTAGAGCTCAATTCGAAGATAGACAAAATCGCGATTTATGGTGATAAAAGCTGGCAAGAATTCGCTTCAAAAGTAGGGAGTTGGTTTGTGTCGGGTGAGATTAAGTCATTCGAAGACCACGACTCTGCGCTTAAGTGGCTAGTTGATTGATTCTATCTACGGACAGCTAGAGAGCAATCCGTAAACAACGCTAATGACGGTTAACGAGCATTGTGCTTAAAGGCTGTCATTTTTTGTTTTGGCTATGATATTTCCCATTCGATTCAATAGAGTATATTCATTCCAGCGTGTAACATACCCAGGCTTTGTTTGGTCGCGACTAATGGTGTGGCTAGATTCAGTAATAACGAGAACTAAAACAGAAATAAGGTCTAACGACATGCATAAGGTAATTGATAAGCTGGCTTGGATATTCATCAAAGACGGCAAGCTGTTGATGGTGAGATCAAAAGGCAAAGAACTGTTCTATCTACCGGGTGGTAAGCGTGAAGCTGGCGAGAGTGACGAGCAAGCACTGGTTCGCGAAATAAAAGAAGAGATCTCCGTAGATTTAGTGCCTGATTCAATCGAATACGTTGAGACCTTTACAGGCCAAGCTGATGGCAAGGCGGAAGGCGTATCGGTGCAATTGACTTGTTATCTTGCTGATTATACTGGCGAACTGTCTCCAGATGCCGAAATTGAAGAGCTTAAGTTTGTTGACGGCAACGACAGAGCGGTATGCTCATTGGCGGCACTGGTTGCGCTTGATTGGTTAGAAGCGAACCAGTATTTGGCTTAAGGTTTTAGCGGCTATTAGCTCATGCTGAAGATTGATCTTCAAAAGATCATCGCTTACGAATAGCTTGAAGGGCGGCTGTCTTTCATCAACAGGTCGAGTTTCCTTTGAGCTTTCTTCGTGTCATGCAAATCCACCACCTCAATCATTTCACACTCATCTCGTACCATCTCATTAATCAGGCTTGGATAGTGTCTGCAATCTTCTGGTCGGTCTAAGTAAATGCTGCATGTGTACTTGGCTTGAGCCTTGGTGTCTTTCGTCGGAACCAGCTCCAGAAAAGGGCAGCGAGTTAAACGTTCACCAGATTCAGGGTCAAACCAGATCTCGCTTCCTCGGACATACTCAAAGATGTCTGGATTGAACAACTCCCACAAATCAATCTCTTCTTGCGTTGCGGCAAGGTCACCATCTCCGTATTTGATACAGCATTTCCCGCATTGATTACAATTTTTCATTAGTGACTTCATTGGTTGGTGAGCTTTTATCATTTTACCACTGATAGGCGTGGCACGTTGACTTTGTTGTTCATGGTTAAGCCGTTACGGGGCGAGAACATGGAATGGCGGCGCTTAAAAACAATTTATCTATGCACCACCACTCCAATCAAAGCTGTAAACAGTGATACAATTTGCGCCTAGCAAGTTATTAAAACAAGGTATAAAAATGAGAACCGTATACACCACCGAAGGCAACATCAACGCAAAGAAACAGAAAGACGCTTACCCAAAGTTGGCGCTATGTGATAACTGCGTTCGAGACTATGTGGTGATTGCTCAAGGCGAACGTACTTACAAGCCATGCGCAAAATGTGGTGCCGACGATTAATGCGCCTTGATAAATACCTATGCAAAAGCACTGACCTAACCAAGCCTGAAGCTATTGAACGCATCCATAATGGTGAGGTGAACGTAAACAGTGAGACGGTCACCGATGAATCGACTCAGGTTCACGAAAGCAACACCATCTTGTTAAATGGTACTCCGCTTAAGTTACGAGAATTTCGATACCTCCTAATGCACAAGCCTGCGGGTACTATCTGCTCTAATATCGATGAAGTTTATCCTTCACTGTTCAACTACATCGAGATAGACAAAGCATCAGAACTGCACATCGCAGGGCGCTTAGATGCAGACACAACAGGCTTAGTCTTGATTACCGATGATGGGCGCTGGTCATTCAACATCACGCTGCCAACCAAGTTATGTAAGAAGGTGTACCGCGTGACATTGTCACGAGATATCAAAGACGATGTTGCTGACAAGTTCAAACTGGGCGTTCAATTGCAAGGTGAGCAACAACCGACGCGTCCGGCAGAGCTCGAAATGATTACCAATAAAGAAGTGCTGTTGACCATTACAGAAGGCAAGTTTCATCAAGTGAAACGAATGTTTGCTGCAGTAGGAAACCGAGTTGTTGGCCTACACCGTGAACAGATTGGTGATGTTCGTTTAGATGTTGAAGCAGGTCAGTGGCGTTATCTAACTAAAGCCGAAGTCGACTCATTTCAGCAAGACTCTGAATAAACGCTGTAACCACTTAAAGCGTTAAGCGTGTCAGGACCAGAATATCAGCACTATAAGGATGTAAGATGGAAAACCTAAAAGTCTCAGAAATTAAGTCTTTCGTGCCCGCGAAAGACTTCGATTTATCTAAGCGTTTTTACCAGTCAATCGGCTTCGAAGTGATGTCTGAATTTCACGATATCGCCTATCTACGACACGGCAGTTGCGCCTTCCTTTTGCAAAACTTTTATGAACCTGCGCACTGTCACAATTACATGATGCACTTGCTGGTTGAAGACGTAAAAAGTTGGTATCAACACATCCAAAACTCTAATGTAGTGTCGGAATTTGAAGTTACCGTTTCCGAGGTTGTTGAACAGCCTTGGGGAATGCTTGAGTTTTGTATCACTGACCCAAGTGGTGTGCTGTGGCGTGTGGCTGAAAACATCAGGTCGCGCTGATTCATCCAACTTGCATTGAGGCCAGTGAAACTTCAAATTATCCATCTGTTTCTTTATTTATGCCGACATAAGGCAATGATCAAATAGGTTCAAACATGGATATAAAGGCTAAAATGCACAGCCAAGACGTTTACTACTGTGACGACGTTGATTTGGTTGCTGAGCAAACTCAATGCTTAGAAGTGCTATACGATTTCAACCATACTCGCCCGAGCGAAGGTGATAAACGACAACAAATCATGAAGCAGTTGTTCGCCGAAGTCGGTGAGGGCTGCTACATTGAACCACCATTACATGCGAACTGGGGGCGTCACACGCACCTAGGCAACAACGTATACGTGAACTTTAATCTAACTCTGGTCGACGACACAGACGTATTCATCGGCGACAACGTGATGATAGCGCCTAACGTGACCATTGCCACTGGCACACATCCCATCAGCCCAGAACTCAGGCTAAAAGCAGCGCAGTTCAATGTTCCCGTTCGTATTGGTAACAACGTATGGCTTGGCGCGCACACAGTCGTACTTCCCGGTGTCACCATTGGTGAAAACTCAGTAATAGGCGCAGGCAGCATCGTCACCAAAGACATCCCAGCCAATGTCGTCGCAGTTGGCAACCCATGCAAAGTGATACGCGAAATCAACGAGAGCGACCGAGAGTATTACCACAAAGATCGCCGCATTCCAGATGAACTAAAGTAGGCGGTTTTTCACACGCCTGAAATTAGCTGTGACATAAGCCATTGTTATGCAATGGCTTAGTTGCATATTACTTGTGCATCTTAGAAACTAGACAGAATTAATCAGTATTCAGGTACAGAATTTTTCTGTCTAATAGCAGTTAGGCTACAAGGAAAAGTATATGAACGAAACAGTGGAAGTTTATCCCAAACAATATGAATCGATATTGAAAGCCACACTCGCAATGGGCTTTCCGCAATTATCAGAACTTCCGATAGGTTCATTTTTAGCTGCTTTAGCTGCGAGTAAGCAATCAGGGTACTTGTTAGAGCTTGGGACTGGTACTGGTCTATGTACGTCGTGGATATTGCATGGAATGTCAACAGATTCCAAATTAACAACGGTGGATAATTCGGTAGAAAATATTGATATAGCTCGTCGTTATCTGGGGGCAGATCCGCGAATTGATATTGTTTTATCGAATGGTGAAGATGTTATTGATCGAACCTCGCCATTGTCGGTTGACTTGATATTTGCTGATACTTGGCCAGGTAAATACCACTACCTAGATGAGGCGCTAGCTTGTCTTAAAATTGGTGGCTTCTATATCATAGATGATATGCAAATTCGTTCGGATTGGTCAGAAGAGCATAATGAAAAGGTACGTGAGTTGATTGAGCAATTAACACAGCGGGATGATCTTGTTGTTGCAAAGCTTTGTTGGTCAACAGGCATAGTTATGTGCGTAAAAGTAGCCTAACAAAGCCTCTAAATCTGATTCGTAAACGCGTGCCGAACTCGCTCCGATCAAACATGGCACACGTTCACTCAAAGCTTAAGGCAGCGTTATAGCGCTCGATAAAATTGAATATGGATGGTCATAATATCGAAAGAGAGCTTTATCAAGCAGCAGTAGAACTAGTAAAGGTTCGGTATCCATCAGGTTGGGGTGGCGCAGCGGCTGTTCGAACAGATTCAGGAAAAATATTAACAAGCATTGCTCCTGATACTAAAAATGATGCTCTTTCACTATGTATGGAAGTGGGGGCGTATTTAGAGGCTCACAAACTCAATGAGCGAGTGACCCACTCGTTATGCCTGTGTCGTGAAAGCGAGAACGATGAGTTTTTAATCTTGTCACCATGCGGAGTTTGCCAAGAGCGCCTTGTCCATTGGGGTGGGGATGTTAAAGCAGCAATTACGACTCCAGATAATTCATTGGTTTTTAAAACTATACGTGAACTAATGCCTCACCATTGGTCACTGGTAAACGGTAAAGCACTATAGCAAACCGTTTAAGATTGATTCACAATACGTGGCATTTTTACTATGCGTTGCGCTTAGTGGTTAAGGTGGTATTACGTTGATCACCACTTAAGCGGGCATCATCCCCCTGTAATTCTTCGTGAGTAAAAGCAACTACCATATCTAGTCTTAATAGTTTGTTTAGGTTCACGGTGCCTTTCTTAACTATTTGGTAGAGTGACATTTCAATGAGCATGGAGGTTTTGTAATGGGAACTGTAATCGGTTTGGTGATTCTAGCTGCTATAGATTTGTATCTTGTTCGTAAAACAGGGCTTCATATTCATAAATGGATCTCTAAAAAGTATGCCGCGTATCTGTCGGATAAGGGAAACAAAAAATAGCCTTTTCTTATTAAGTCATCGGTATAAAAAACGTTATCTGCTATTCATTTTACACACATTGCAAAGATTGGAGGATTCATGAAAGGTAAAGGAAAGTGCCTATGTGGCTCGGTTGAGTTGGAAGTAGAGTACGCCAGTAATGAATTGGGGGCTTGTCATTGTAGTATGTGTAGAAATTGGTCTGGCGGTCCGATGTTAGTCATTGATTGCGCTGACTCAGTTAAAATATCAGGTGAATCAAATGTAGTGAGATATAAGTCATCCGAGTGGGCTGAGAGAGGATTCTGCGGTAAATGTGGTACTCACTTGTTTTACTTTTTAGTGCCAAATAATCAGTATCATCTTCCTGTCGGTTTATTGATGTCTGGGGATGACTACAAATTAACTCATCAGATATTTATCGATGAAAAGCCCGAATACTACGAATTTAAAAATGAAACACAAAATATGACTGGCGCAGAAGTATTTGCCCACTTTGAAAGTGGAGAGTAGCACTTAGTTTTTATTAGCTTAAGACTAATTCACAACGCTCGGCATTTTTTAGTTTCGGTCGAGTTTTGTGTTTGCGGTGTAATGGTTTCGGTTAGGTGGTGCTCACGCCTAACATCCCAGCATCAACCCCCAACTTGAAGTGCCTCGAAACTCGATTATGTGAACTCCTAATAGCTGAATAGTTACTCTAATATACAATGAGTTTTCTAATGGCTCTGAGGGGGCGGAAATGACAGATATGGCAATATCAAGTTACCTTGGCTGGTTGTTACTTATTATAGGTTGTTATCCTTTCTTGCTTGTTGGTGTCAGTATGTTTTTCTATGATGCAGAGCGTAAACAAGCATTAAGGTGGTTGAACGGAGTTAGTTTTCTATTGGCTGCATTCCTTCTTTACATGCACATGCAGACAGAAGTCATCTATGGTCGGGAACTGCTCGAAGCTTGGTATCGTGATAACCCAGAAGATAGGCCTCAATAAAAAGCACATAACAAGTGTTTGTCATCCATTTCGGTATATAAAAATGATGCTAAACGATTGGCATTTCCAGCTAGAATCAACTTTAGTGTTTTCGGCACAATGGGTGAGGTGAGGTGATCGCGATGTCAGCTACTTCAAGCGGCGATAACTCGTCTATCCAATTATGCCTATCCGAGTGAACCATGTTCTCTTACAAAGTGTCTGACATTTTAGATATTCAAATGTCGAGGCTCCGATGAATTTTCTCCGTAAGTATAAAATCAGTTTCCTTTTCTGCATTAGTGGTCTTTTGTGTTTCATTGCTTATAACACCATAGGTTCATACGTAGATAAAAATGGTGTGTTGGTTGAGCCATTCGGGCTTATTCCTCTATTTTGGCTTTTTGAGCTACTTGCGTTGCTGGCTTTGGTTGTAGCCTTCGTTAGACACAGAAAGTGTCAGTAGACCAGTTAAGCTGCGAGTAAACGAAGATGTTTCGTTATCACAAACAACTTAGGCGCGATTCGGTACGCTTGGCATTTTGGCATGCGCCGGTATTGGTGTTTCCACTCGTTTTAACTTCAGTGGGTTAGGTGTTAAATTTGAGAGCATTAGTAGCGTTGCCACCTGCTCAAGCGGGCGTTATGTTACTAATTGAATTCAACGTTTATAAAGGATGAATATGGTAGTACTTAGAGGAATGCGCCAAGACGAATATCCAGCTTATTGTCAGTATTTTATTGACGATTACAGTCAGGAAATAGCTAGAAACTATGGGCATTCTTTAGACGTTGCAGTCAAATTGGCAAAGAAGGACTTGCATCGCAGCTTCCCTAACGGACTAGAGAGCAATGAGCATTCGCTATTATGCATTGATGTTGAAGTCGATGGTGAACGTAAGCTTGTGGGTTACCTTTGGCACTCAGTCAATCTTGGGGATAAATCTACGTTTATCTATGACTTCTTCATTTCGAATGAACATCGAGGCCTAGGTTATGGTACTCAATCAATTTCTGCGTTAGAGACCCAACTACTTGCTATTGGCATCAATCAAATAAAACTGAGGGTCGCATACCATAATGAGCGGGCGCTTAAGTTGTATAAAGAAGTTGGCTTTGAGGTTACCGGTTTCAATATGTCTAAGAAACTAAGCGGATAGCCTCAACATATCAAGCAACATACATAGACCGGCAGGTTTCATTCAAACATGGAGTGAAAATATGAAGTCAGACTTTTCAAAACTTGCGACAACCGAGTACGGAAACATACTAAGTAACGACCACTTTATTAATTTTAGTATTGGTCCTCTTTGGCAGGGAATGCCGCCAATTTTTGGAGAAGCGTTTACTGTCCAGTTAACGTCTGGTGATAATTTAATGCTTCATTCAGCCATATACGAAGCACCAAAAGGTTCCATCATTGTAGTGGATGGAGTTGATAGCGAATATGCAGTAGCCGGCGGTAGTGTATGCGAAGTCGCTAAGAGTCGAGGTATCAAAGGTTTTATTATTGATGGTGTCATTCGAAATTTGAGTGAAATTTCAGATATGAAGTTTCCAGTTTTTGCGAAAGGTGTTCATCCAGTACCGGGAAAGAAAGAGGTCTATTCTGAATTGGGCGCTCCAATCGCTTGCGGGGGAGCAAAGGTGTCTACGGGAGATATCATTGTTGCTGATGCAGAGGGTATTGTCGTTATTCCTAAATCAAGAAAAGATGAAGTGTTTCTAATGGCTTCAAAGAAAGCAAGTGACGAAGCTTCATTAACACTCGCTGAGTGGGAAACGAGTCATAGGGCTAAAATAGCCCAAGCAATAACGTCTGCGAAACGAAAATCTGAGAGCACTTTAAACTGATTCGCAATGCGCGGCATTTTCATCAATTAACAGGTGTTAGGCGACAACGAATAAATTCATCCATGGAGAAGAGAGTGATCGTACGGACTGCGACGAAAGAAGACTCAAGTGTCTTGTTAGAGTTTATTGAACAAAAAGCTGACTTTGACCGGAGTATGAGAGGGTTTAGTGGTGAAATCTCGACAACTATAGAGAAAATCGAACGCACACTATTTGGTGATTACGCATTTGCTCATGCATTAATATTGGAACGGAATTGTGAGCCTTTTGGCTTCGCACTGTATCACTATCGATATTCATCCTTCAGTGGAGAGCCATCAATCTGGCTTGACGACTTATTGGTTACAGGAAGTCAAAGATCAAAAGGGTATGGCCGTGAACTTATGTTGGCTTTAAAGTCACAAGCGGAGTCATCATATGCCTCTCACATCTTATGGACGGCAAGTCCACATAATAAGAAAGCGCATGATTTCTACAAAAGGTTGGGTGCAGAGGTTGAGCGAATGGATGGTCAAAGACCTTATTTCCGTTGGGCAATGTGCGATTCGTAAATGAATCAAAAGGGAACTATGAAAATAACGACGCTGGTTGATAACTCTCGACTGGATAACAGGAAAGATTTAGCCGTTGAGCGCGGACTATCACTGCATATTGAAACTGAATCGCTAAAGATCTTGTTCGATATGGGAAGTGGCGATACGTTTTGTCAAAACGCACCAGTACTGGGTATTGATATCAAAGATGTAGACCTCGCTGTCATATCACACAGGCATCATGATCATTGTAATGGCACCGCTGATTTTGTTGCTCATAACTCTAAATCCAAAGTGTTTCTGAAAAATTGCGAACAGAAAAGCTATCATTTCCGGGCTTTCGGTTTCAAAAGTGATGTCGGGATCAATCCGGACTTACTAGAAAACAGCAACGAGCGGTTAGTCTTCGTTAATCGTACGACTGAGATCGCCCCAAATGTCTTTGCTATCACAGATATTAGCGTGAAACACGAACAACCTAAGGGTAATAAATACCTTTATACACAGTCGGAAAATCGACGGGAGCGCGACTCATTTGATCATGAATTACTGTTAGTGATTAAAGAGCCAGATGGTTTAGTTATATTCACGGGATGTGCGCATAGTGGCGTTCTTAATATGGTTGATACAGCGGTTACTCTGTTCCCAGGAGAGAGAATAAAAGCGGTTGTCGGGGGCTTCCATCTAGTGGGCTTACCATTGTTCAATAGTATTGGTGGCACAAAGCAAGACATTAGAGATCTTGGATTGACGTTGTCTCAATACCCCATTGATAAACTGTATACAGGGCACTGCACAGGCAAGAAAGCTTATGACCTGTTGAAAGAAGTATTAGGCAAGCGTCTGGAAGCAATGCCGACAGGTCGGCGTATTCATGTGTAGCGTTGGTCAAACCTTAGATGGATGTTAGTTAGGTCACGATGAATAAACAAAAACTAAAGAACCTCATTCAACAAGTTCCTGAGCTAATCGAAACAGCCAAAGTATGTCGTGAGGTGGGCTTGCCAAACTTCTATATTGCAGGCGGTGCTATCACGCAAATCATCTGGAATGATATCGAAAACAAACCGCTTCTAGACCAAGTCAAAGACTTCGATGTTGTCTATTTCAATAGTACCTCAGCTATCAATGAAGATGAGTTCAAAAACCGCATTCGTTCGCGGTTAAGTCATTGTGTCGACGTGGACGTAAAGAACCAAGCGACCATTCATGAGCATTACGCTAAGAAGTTTGGTTGCTTCATTCAACCATACGATCGTGTTGAACAAGGTATCGAGTCTTGGCTCTCTGCATTTACTATCGGGTTTACTTTGAATGATTCAGGCGGCATCAAGTTGTTTGCCCCATACGGTGTAGAGGACGCTTTTGATATGCTGATTAAGCCGAATAAGCGAGCAATGACAGAAGTAAATTACAACAAAATGACCACTGGTTATAAGGCTCGATGGCAGCAAGTAAAAGTGCTTCCTTGGAATTGATCTATAAAGCTTTGTGGGATTGCTCTTAACATTGGGTATTTAATTCAGTTTGGCGTCAGTGGTAAATTTGAATCTAGTCTCAGCATTGTTAGTGACTTAGTTGTACGTTATGTGATTTGGAAATAACGAGGTCTGGTTTATGAAATACGCTCCAATTAAAGATGAAATTACGTTTGATGATTTCGCAAAATTAGATATTCGTGTCGGCTTAATCGTAAAGGTTTCTGAAGTCGCTAAATCAGATAAGCTGATGAAACTCACCGTCGACTTTGGCGATCATCAGCGATCAATCTTGGCTGGCATTAAACAAGAGCGAGAAAACCCGAAAGAAATCGAAGGCAAGCAAGCTTTGTTTGTTGTGAACTTGCCTGAAAGAAAGATGGCGGGTGAAGTGTCTCAAGGGATGTTGTTTGATATTGGTTATGAAGACAAATTAAATCCGTGTTTAGCTTGTCCTGAAACCGAAATGCCTAATGGTGCTCGAGCTGGGTAACGTACACATAAACGTGAACAATAATGTAAGACGGAATAACGCGTATCTTAACTTAAAGCGAACATCATAGATGGAACACAAAACAGGGTACAAGAGATGAAAGCTGGTACGCCAAGAGATTATAGCGAAGACATGTATAACGTTTATTTTGAAGTTGGAGAGTGGGAAGGAACGGCTCTCAGCATACTTGAGTCGTTTGTTGGTCAGTCACCGTCAACGTCTATTTCACATTTGGAGTTTGGGTATGAACTTGCGATGCCTATCCAATGTGTACCAGATCTCGTGAGGCTTTTGACTGAGAAAAATATCGCTATTTATCAGATCGTACGTGGTAACAAAATACTAGAGTCATAAAGATATTGGTCGAAGTAGAACAGTGAATTAATCGAGATTGATTCGTTATACATGGCATTAATCGTTGAAGGTTGGATTTCTTTCTTAAGGAGTTTTAAGTGAGTCAGGAAGTAAGAGCAGGTGTAGCTGCGGTTATTCTACGTGAAGGACGAGTACTACTTGGAGAACGAATTGGTTCTCATGGGGCTCATACATGGGCAACGCCGGGCGGACACCTTGAGTGGGGTGAAAGTATCGAAGAGTGTGCCAAACGCGAAACACTCGAAGAGACTGGCTTAGTTGTTAGTGCATTTGAGAAGCTGACTTTTACCAATGATATTTTTGAGAAAGAGAACAAGCACTATATAACGCTGTTTGTTGTTGCTTCTGACGCTAGCGGCGAACCACAGATAACAGAACCTGATAAATGTAAGCAATGGAAATGGTTTAAGCTAGATGAGTTACCTGAGCCACTGTTTCTTCCTCTGACGAATCTGTTGAGCGATCCGGTCATCCTTGGGAAGCTAGCGCAGTAAACGCGAATGATTGGAGGGCACATCAATGAGAGCACCTTTTCAGGTTTTAGTCTTTCCCTACAAAACAGTCGATAACAAATATCGATTTTTAATCGCACGCAGAAGGGACAATGGTGTTTGGCAGGCAATATCGGGTGGTGGCGAAGACAATGAGTCATTACTTGAAGCAGCAAAACGAGAGCTCTCTGAAGAGACTCAGCTAGTCGGTTGTAATTGGCAGTTGCTCGATTCAATGTGCATGCTTCCAAAAGTCTTTTATGCAGGAAATCACAATTGGACTGAGCATCCATTCGTAATTCCTGAGCATTCCTTCTCAGTTAAAGTGACGGAAGATCCTCAATTATCAAATGAACACACAGATTACCGTTGGTGTGACTACCAAGAAGCTATTGAACTTCTAACATATGACTCGAACAGAAACGCGCTTTGGGAGATCAACGAAAGGCTTTACAAAGCTAGCTAAAGTACACAGATTAATTAACTCTATATTAGAGTGGAAATCCTGATTAGATTCTTACTAATCTCTCGCTATTTAGTGAATAGGTAAATCATGACATTACGAGTAGTTCCAGAGCTTTATTGTTTCGATATTAATGTGAGCAAATCCTTCTTTGTCGATGTGTTGGGGTTTGAAGTGAAATACGATCGCCCAGATGAAGAGTTTGCTTATCTAACGCTTGATGGTGTTGATGTGATGCTTGAAGGGATTGCGGGCAAAAGTCGAAAATGGCTTTCAGGTGATCTGGAGTTTCCGCTAGGGCGTGGTGTTAACTTCCAATGGGATGTTATCGATATCGAACCTCTATATCAGAGAGTTAACGAAAGCGCCGCTGATTCTATTTACTTAGCGTTAGAGTCGAAGTCTTATCAATGTGGTGATTCGATCGCGACTCAGAAGCAGTTCATCGTTCAAACTCCAGACGGTTATCTCTTTAGGTTCTGCCAAGATATTCATTAAATCATGACCTTGTGGTTGGATACCAAATACTGGTCTTTGCTCGAGATTATTGGATAGACTAAACGTATTAACTGAGTACTAAGGTTGCATTGCTCACGCCCCAGTAATGCGTTATACAAATACTGTGATTAAGAATGAATGAGGATATGTAGTGAGCCATTTACCAGACGAAAGCCAAAAACGATTCATAGCGGTTTTAAGCAAAAAGATGGATTTAGGAAGAACATTGAACGTGCTAGGGCACTTGAGCGTTGGCCTATCTAATCAATTAGAAAGTGACGAGACTTGCTACGTTGACTATGAAGACTTGGATGGCAATGTCCACCCTAATTTATCTCATTACCCTTTCATCGTGCTGAAAGCAGACAACTCAAATAAGCTTAGAAAAGTGCGTGAAGAAGCCTTCAGCCGTGGTATTAAATTTACCGATTTTACGAGCTCAATGATCGAAGGTGGTTCTGTTGAGCAGCAGCAACGAACCAAAGAAACCAAAGAAGAAGACCTTGAGTATCTTGGTGTATGCCTGTTTGGTGACACGGAAATCCTGCGTGAGTTTACAAAGAAGTTTAGCTTGTATAAGTAAATGTCCGTATTACCTATAAATTAATAACACTATTAATGCTTAGTCTTCGAGATCAAACTTAGATTTGCTGCTTTGGTTTGAAGCATTTATGTAGTTATTGCTCTCGGATTATTAAGAATCTGAACAAGAGTTTTAATTGAGCTCACAAATTAAAACTGTATGTATGTACATGCCTTTCTTTTGGTATATCATCCCTCGATTTTTCAATCATTGAGTCATAAAATGACGAATCATTTAGAACCAGGCATTAAAGATCTAGTCGAAGACTTCCAATCCAATGGTAAACCTTGCCCATCACTCCAAACCATCGAAGAGCGACGTACTGGCTATATTGGCAGTACCGTTTTAGCGGGGAAGAGTCCTAAAATAGAACACGAATTCTTAGATGCATTAAATGGTGTGCAGATAAAAGTTTATAAGCCTACGACCGAATCGAATCTACCTATCACAGTGTACTTCCACGGTGGTTGCTTTATCAGCGGTGGCTTTGAAACACATGATGTTCAATTAAGACAGATTGCCCTTCAATCTAACTCAATTGTTATTTGCATCAAATATAGACTGGCACCTGAGCATACATATCCAGCGGCGCACGACGATGTGTATCAAGCTGTACTTGGTATCAAGGAGTTTGGTCGCAAATATGGTGGCAATATCGAACAAATGGCGTTTGTTGGTGATAGTGCCGGTGGGCAATTAGCGTTGGCGACAACATTGAGACTAAAAAAGTATGAGTCTTGGTTACCGAGCCAGCAAATTCTTATCTATCCGATGCTAGATCCTAAAGGAAGTTCACGCAGTTACGTGGAAAATGGCACAAACTATATTATAACGGCAAACATGTTGCTTTCCGGCTTCGAGTTATACACAAATAATAAATCTAATGCATTCAATGAGCCTGAACTCAACCTTTTGAACTGTGATTTTAACGGACTGCCAACGACAACCATCATCACTGCCGAGTTCGATCCATTACGTGACGAAGGCGAACAGCTCTATAAGTTAATGGTGTCGCAAGGTGTTGATGCTAGTTGCCAGCGCTATTCGGGTGTAATCCATGGTTTCTTTCAGTTATCGGGTGTTAGTCAATCAGCAAAGCATTGTGTTGAGTTAATTTCAAAAAAATTGATGACTCGAAATTAAAATTATAGATAGTACAATTAGTTATGGTTAATCTGGACGCTGTGTATATCTCAATTAGCGCCAGATAGACCTTATTTAAGACTCAATTATTATAAGACAATCGGTTAATCTATAGATAGGAAGTCAATGGAATACCAATTAGATATCGAGCCCTCCGATGACGACATTAATGAAGTCCGAGGCGGGTTAATCAAACACAACACACCGTTTCTCGAAGGGATACCCAAGTCTCAAGTTGCGTACTACGCGATGGTGGAAGGCAACAAAGTTGGTGGTATTGTCGCTGATCTTTGGGGAAACTGGTTACTGATTAAGTTTCTCTGGGTCGATGATTCGATGAGAGGAAAGCAAGTCGGCAGTAAACTACTTAAGCGTATTGAAGAGTATGCACAGTCTCAAGGCTGTACGTCGTCATTGGTCGATACATTAAGTTTCCAAGCCAAACCTTTCTATGAGAAACGAGGGTATGAATGCCAGGTGGTGTTAGAAAATTACCCTGTAGATTCCTCGCTATCGTTTCTCACCAAGTCGCTCGTCAAAAAGTAGCGTATTAAGCGCCCGTTTATACAAGGAGAGTAGAGTGGTCAACATTCGGGAAATGGCAATTTCAGACTACGACTCAGTGATTGCGTTGTGGTGCCAGACAGAAGGCATGAGTATTCGAGGTGCCGATTCGAAAGAAAGCATTGCGAGCTATTTAGATCGTAACCCCGGTCTGAGTTTTGTGGCTGAAAGTAACAACGAGATCATTGGCGCTGTGTTAGTCGGAACGGATGGACGTCGTGGGTATTTACAACATTTAGCTGTCTCGGCCAACTTTAGAGGGCAAAAGTTAGGTTGTAAGCTTGTCGCAGAGGCGGTCAACGCCCTTGCAGGGTTAGGCATCCCGAAGACCCACTTGTTTGTCTATAACGACAACATCAATGCTCAACAGTTTTACGAAAAGTTGGGCTGGTTTCCTCGCGATGAAGTTCGAATGTACTCGTTTAATAGCTCGGATAATAGTAACGTTTAGCCTTAAAGGTTCGCGCTGGCTGAGCTTTAATTTGTAACAGGTTCGCGCGCATACGCCCAATATCAAAACAATCTTTGGAGTATTTAGAAATGTTGTTTTCTAGTCTGTCTAAACCATTGGTTCATGGCTCCGAGTTATGTTCTGAACTGCTCAACTTCTTAACCGAGCATAAACGTGAATTCGAAGAAAAGTTAATCCCTGATCTGTCATACATCGATGATATGGCACATGTGGTGAACGGTATCAAAATCAAAGACGTTCTACACATCAACGCGAATCAATACCGACTTCAATATTCGTTTGATTGGGAGCTGTTTCTAGGATGTTCAGATAGGAACGAAACCGGTGTAGAGAATGGAAGTGTTCTATTCACTCTTGAGGACGATAACGTTCTTAATATCAACTTCCCAAACTACGGTTCTCGAGACACTAGCGATGAGCTTTAGTCGGTTTTTCGTGCGTGTTATACAGAAGGAACAACAATGATAACTATCGAAAGGCTTGAAGAATCCCATGTGGCGTCAGTTCAGGCCATCCAACTCGCCGATGAACAGGTTAAGTTCGCTGGTACAGCTGCAGAGTTTTTATTAGACGGCAGTGAAACGACGCACTTGCACGTGATTAAGTCTGATCACGAAATTGTTGGTTTCTTTAAGCTGGATATCGCTTACGCAGAGCACTACCAATTCTGCCCTGAAGGAAGCATTGGGCTAAGAGCTTTTGTGCTTGATAAAAACCAGCAAGGTAAAGGTTTAGGAACTGGCACGGTCAAAGCTTTGTTTCCATATTTAAAAGCGAATTACTCAGCGTATCAGTCGATTTACTTAACTGTGAATTGCAAAAATCCCGCAGCATTTAACTGTTATCAGAAAGGCGGCTTCGAAGATACCAATGAACAGTATTTAGGTGGCGCAGCAGGCCCGCAATTTATCATGCGCGGTCGAATTGCTTAGTAATATGAAACCGATTAATTGTTGATGGGACACTCCTGAACAGCTATATGCAGGTTGAGAGTCTTAAAGAACACGAAAAGGAAATTTGATGAAGGTTCAATATCTTGAAGTGGTTACCCCAGAAGTCGATGTTGTTTGTGCAACATACGCTCAGCTCTACAACGTGAAGTTCAGTGGTGCAGATGTAAACCTTGGTGGGGCGCGCACTGCAAAGCTATCTAATGGCGGGGTAATTGGCATTCGAGCACCGCTTCGTGAAACTGAAAACCCAACTGTTCGTCATTACACGCTGGTTGAGGATATTCAGTCTGCAGTAAATGCAGCCGAGAAACTAGGTGCCGAAGTCGTGGTGCCGCCAATGGAGTTACCACGTCACGGCATGTGTGCCATTGTTATTCAAGGTGGCGTCGAGCTCGGGTTCTGGCAATTATAAATGATGTATACCTTTTTGATTGTGACGGACGAGATACTACGATTTATGATGCGACACCTAGTGTCTTTGTCAGCTTCATGGCATCATTCGACGCAGCTAAAACCCCAACAAGGTATGTTATGAAACAGAATATTGTCCACATTGCACTCGTGGTAAAAGACTACGATGAAGCGCTTGATTTCTATGTAAACAAGCTTAAGTTTGATCTCATCGAAGACACGTATCTACCAGAAGAAGATAAACGCTGGGTTGTTGTTGCTCCACCAAATTCAACCGGTGTGAGCCTGTTACTTGCTAGAGCTTCTAAGCCAGAGCAACTTGATTTCATCGGCAACCAAGCTGGTGGACGCGTATTCCTATTCTTAAACACCGATGATTTCTGGCGTGATTACGAACGCATGACGTCTTTGGGCATTAACTTTGTCCGAGAGCCTAAAGAGCAAGGCTACGGCACCGTTGCTGTGTTTGAAGATCTTTACGGTAACTTGTGGGATCTGCTTCAGTTAAACCCTGAACATCCTATGGCTAACAGTTAGAAAAGCTTAACCCACAACCTTAATTCTAGTCATACGGATATGCAGGAGCGACATGGAAGTCACAAGGCATCAACCCAAGTATTTAACCGCTTTACAGGCGCTCTATCTAGAATCAAGACAGAACACCTTTCATTGGGCTGATGCCGACGCTTTTAAGTTATCCGATTTCGATTTAGATACAGAAGGAGAGCAAATATGGGTGGTTGTTTCTGGCGACAAGGTTTTAGGTTTTGCCTCTGTTTGGGAACCTGAAAGCTTCATCCATCACCTCTATGTTTGCCCGCGAACGCTACGTTCTGGGGCTGGTTCTGCTTTACTCAATACTTGCAAACAACATTACTCTGGTCTGACATTGAAGTGTCTGACTGCTAATGAAAATGCGATTGGCTTTTATCAGTCGCAAGGCTTTGTTATCTCATCCACAAAAGGAGAGGGACTAGAGCGTTATCACTTAATGACTTACCAAGTTTAGTAATAATAAGCTAAGTAATAACAACCATGGCAATCACAAGCGATGCAATTACAACAAGGGTCATCAAGTCGGGAGTTTAAACCGAGAATATGGAAATAAAACAGCTTTCAGCGACGGAGGTACTTCCGGTTAGGCATCAAGTGCTTTGGCCTGATAAACCGATGTCGTTTTGTATGGTGCCAGATGACGAACACGCAACGCATTACGGTGCGTTTATTGGTGAGCAGTTGGTTTGTGTCGCGTCTATCTATATCCAAGGCAATGAAGCGAGGCTGAGAAAGTTTGCGACGCTGCCTGAATTCCAAGGGCAGGGAATCGGTTCAAACGTGATTGAACATGCAATCTCGAACCTCAAAGATTTAAACATCCAATATTTTTGGTGCGATGCGCGTACAACGGCTTTAGGTTTTTATCAAAAATTTGGGATGGCTGTAGAAGGCTCTGAATTTGAAAAATCGGGCGTTGCCTATTACAAAATGTCGGTTCATTGGGAGTAACGCTTTTCTTTCGTTGGGTTAACCCTCCGCACCGCTAAATCACAACTTAAGTTAAGGAAGCTCATCGTGGAAGAAATCAAAGGCATTCTGCAATTCATGGTCGAAATTGAACAATTAAAGGATGTTCATCGACAAACAAAACCGGTTGGATTGGATCGATATGAAAACTCGGCCGAGCACAGTTGGCATGTCTGTTTGAGCGCACTTATGTTGAAAGACTATGCCAATGAAGAAATCGATATTACCCGAGTAATGAAGATGTTGCTGATTCATGACCTTGGGGAAATCGATGCAGGAGACACCATCATTTATGCCAGTGAAACCGAAGAAAACAAGCTCAAAGAGAGAAACTGCGTCGAGCGCTTGCTCAAATCATTGCCGAGCCATTTAAGCACCGAGTACTTGGATCTATGGCTTGAGTTCGAAGCGGGTGAGTCGCCGGAAGCCAGATTTGGTAAGGCGATCGATAGAGTGCCGCCTTTGCTTCATAACATCCATGGTGGTGGTCATAGCTGGAAGAAGCACAACATATCCAAAGACAAAGTACTGAGCTTCAATGGCGAGCGTATTTCTAAAGGCAGTCGTGCTCTATGGAAAGAGCTAGAAGTGCAACTTGAAGGTGCTGCGGACAAAGGGTTATTAAAGTAAAAGTTAACTATCTTGCCAAGGAATGACAAAGAAGTTTCAACCTAACAACGTTTAAATTAAACTCGGGAATTCATAGTGTTACTTCAGCGTAGCAAGCCCATTGTTAAAGGAATAAGAACAACATGAAAACCACTGCTTTAGCTTTATTGCTGCTTAGTGTTTCTGGTAGTGCATTTGCAACCAATACCAATATTGAAGCGATCGATTACCAAGTGTCGGTCACTGTCGAGGATTCTGAATCAAAACTCAACTTCCCAACCTTTAAGTTCGACTCTTTCGGACAGGAAGTCACATCTCAAACTGAAAAGTGCATTTATTCGGGTGTTCTTTCTAAGCATGAAGCTAACGCTATTCTATTAGAGGCCAAAATGTCATGCGATTATGAAAATGGTGAGTCTAGTAGTGAGATGCCGGTTTTTATTCTTGATCAAGAGGGTGGAGAAGCAAGTATCGAGCTTGGAGAAGATGAAGCAAACCTGTGGAAATACACGGTTCTAATTAAAGCGCTAAACTAAACTTCAAACGATACACGGTTACTCTTTTTGTTCTGCTATTGAACACCGCAACGCCAATTAAAGTAGATGCATGACACATGGTATTATCTTGTGTCTCATTTCTTTCTAATAAAACTCTAATGGACAACAATAAGTTCGAGAACCGAGTGATAAGTTGTTAGTATGCATCAACTTTATAAATGTTAGTTGGCTTATATAAATGCTTGATAATAAGTATATTAAACACCCTTATCACTGTGAGCAGTGCAACGCACTTACCCCGCACCTTGCTGTTAACGCTTCCGATGCTCAATCTAAAGCGGACGCTGAATCTGAAAAGAAACAATGGAAATTAGGCGTGTTGATGGAGTACCTGATGACGTTATTGTTCAAAGGTGACCATAATGTTCCCGGTTTTTATGTCGACAGTGATTACGAATACCAGTGTGAAAAGTGTGGGACTAAGTCGTGGCATTGATTGGGTATGAACATTTGATTCAACCTTAATTTTTGAGCTCTAATCCCGAAATCAACTCGCTTAAAGAACTCGTTCACTTTAATAATTAGTGAGTTTCAATCAGGCGTATTATTCCTATTTTGTTATGGAGGACAAACGAGTGATATACCCAAAAGCTTTAAATATCGGTGACAAAATCGGATTTTTCTCACCGTCATCGCCCGCAACTGTCTTTGCACCTAATCGATTTGCTCGTGCTAAACGTTATTTGGAAAAGCAGGGCTTCATTCTAGTTGAAGGTTCGTTAACTGGAGAGTCAGAAGGGTATCGTTCTGGTTCCATTCAAGCGCGAGCCGAAGAACTCAATCAGCTCATTCGAGATCCTGACGTACGCTGCATTATGTCGACCATTGGTGGTAACAACAGCAACTCACTGTTGCCATACATCGATTATGACGCCTTAAGAAATGACCCCAAGATTATTATCGGCTATTCAGATGCCACCGCATTACTATTAGGCATCTACGCCAAAACTGGATTGGTGACTTTCTATGGCCCGGCACTTGTTGCGTCATTTGGTGAGTTCCCGCCATTAGTCGACGAAACCTTCCAATCGTTTACTGACATTTTATGTTCGGATTCACACCAACACCAGTACACGATGCCTGAGAGTTGGACGGACATTAAACACGATTGGGAAACTCAAGATTCGGCAAAGCCAGTTTACAATAACGAATGGCACTTCATGGGAAGAGGTCAAGTAAGCGGTCGCGTGATTGGTGGCAATCTGAGTACGATGGCGGGGATTTGGGGCAGCGAATACATGCCAGAAATTCAGTCTGGCGATATTCTGCTTATTGAAGATTCGCTAAAAGGCATTGAAGCGGTCGAGCGTTTATCCGCACACTTATTGGCTTGCGGAGTATTCGATAAAGTAGGTGCGCTTGTGCTTGGCAAACATGAACTGTTTGATGACAAAGGGACAGGACGAACACCACTCGATGTACTTATTGAAGTGCTGAATGGTAAAAATGTCCCGATCCTGTATGGTTTCGACAGTTGCCACACTCACCCTATGCTAGTCACTCCACTAGGTGTGCAAGGTACCATCGATTTTGATGACCACACATTCAAGCTTCAAAGCCAATGGTTAGCGTCGAGTTAGCCTAAACTGATGATAATAAGACGCATTAGAAAAGTGATCCTCTCTGCAAACTGAGAATGGAAACGCGTCTATACTGACATGGGTTACGTCACTGATTTAAGAAGTGGCGCTATGAATGTAAGTTTGATTAGGCTAAATCTCAGAGGTGACGATGAAAAAATTACTACCACTATGCGCCATTTTGCTCTCGGCATCATTTTCAGCTGCGGCTTCTGATGGTTTGATTAAATACCAAAGTAATTACTCAGTGAAAGAGACTGCTGACCGCTTTGAAGAAATCGCCAAAAGCAAAGGTTTGACCTTGTTTGCGAGAATCGACCATCAGAAAAACGCGAGTAAGGTTGGTCTTGAATTGAGACCAACGGAAGTCATCATCTTTGGTAACCCAAAAGTAGGGACACCATTAATGCAATGCGCTCAAGATGTCGCGATAGATTTACCGCAGAAGGTGTTAGTCACTGAGGATTCTAATAAAGAAGTATGGCTATCTTACAACGATCCTAATTATTTGGTAGAGCGTCACGCAATCAATGGCTGTGACGAAGTGGTTAAGAAGATCTCGGGTGTACTAAGCAAGCTTTCAGAAGCGACAGTGGCGAAAGCTGAATAACCGAGCCAATAAGCACTCATTTAGACCATTAATGGGTGCGACTTGACGATGATATAGCTTCCCAATCAACGTTTGGCTGCATTGACAACTAAGCAACAATATATAAAAGTAGTGTTATGAAACTGAATTTAGCGTCATCTAACCAACGAATTATCATCATTCCATAGGAATGGTGGGATTGTTGATGCGCTTTGTTTATCGAACCCACCCGTAAGGTGGGTTTTTTGTCGCTGTCTTATGGGTTTTATCTGAATAGAGGAAGTCATATGAAAAAGGTCGCGGTTTTTGGCAAGCCTGGGAGTGGAAAGTCCACAATCAGCAAAGCGTTAGCACTAGCTACAGGCATAGAGCTTCACCAGTTGGACTCTATTGTTTATAAGGCCAACGGAGAGTTGGTTGAGCGTGAAGTGTTCGACCTAGCACACGACAACATAATCAATTCTGAAAGCTGGATCATCGATGGTTTTGGCCCTCTAAGCTCATTCAACACACGTTTAGAAGCTGCAGATACTTTGGTTTATATCGACCTTCCTTATCCAATTAGCTACTGGTTTGTTACCAAGCGAATGCTTAAAGGGTTGTTCGTTAAACCTGAAGGCTGGCCTGATGGAAGCTCAGTGATAAAAGGGACGATACAAAGTTACAAGACACTAAAACTGTGCCCGAAATTTTGGAATGACGACTTTAGACTACGGTTAGAATTACGCGCAAAAGAGAAAGAGGTTCACATCATCAGAAGCGTGAGTGAATTGAATAACTTTGTCCGTCAACACGTCACTTAACAGGTGAGAGCTTACCTTTCTTTGAAACGCTTTAATTTGCTCATAACTTCATGAAAATATTTAGATTTAATTCAACATGTGGCATATTTGCCATGTGTTTAATTTGTGCTTTGAGTTAAGGCTATAGATATTATGTATGGAAGTGAGAAGACGAGAGCGTTCTGCTGTAACTGTAAGGAACTTACACTGTATAGGTACACGATGTTCAGTAGCCAAGTGCAAAAGGCACCACAAGCTGAAGATAAAGAACCGAGCTTACTCCAACGAATTTTATCGGAGCTTCTATCTTTTGGTGTAACAGGTTCGGGCGCGACAGGTGATTACAAATGTACCCAATGTGGAACATATCTGAATACACCAGACAACCTCGACTGAGTTTGTAAGTTTGGCTTAGGCAAATAAAAACGGGAAGATCAGCAATGATCTTCCCGTTAGGTATTACTTAACTCATCGTGCTATTGGCAGTTTGAGTGAGAAGCCTTATGCACAACACTTCTTGTATTTCTTACCGCTACCGCAAGAACATGGGTCGTTACGGTTAGGTGTCTTTTCGAACGTCATTGTTTTTGGCTTGTTTAACAACGTGTCGAACTCAAGCGTGTTTTCTTCTTTAGTTGCATCAACAGATACAGTAACAAAGATTGAATGCTCGGCCGCGATTGCTTCAACTTCTGCTTTACGAGCTTCAGTTTGAACCATTACAGCAACTGGTGACTCTTCAGTACCCACTTTAACATCGCGGTTTACATTGTAGCCAGCAAGAACGTGGTTCTGTCTTGTTTCGATACGGCCTTTGAAAAATAGTTTCGACATTGGGTACTCACAAAATTTGGGATGACGCTATTCCTATGCTAGGTAGCGTTATAGAGCGGGGGATTATACGCATATATTCCAATTGATAAAGCAGTGATGTGAGTAAAGATTGTTGGTTTTTGTTTGCTAGCAATTATTTGTTTTATTGCTTTGTTCTAGTCAGACTAATTTTGAAACTCAAGACAATAAGATTTCCCTTAACAGGGCCTCAAGTGATAAATTGAAATCGTCAATTTAAACAACGAGATACCCCATGAAGTTAGATGCCATCCTGTGGGATTACGATGGAACCTTAGTGAATTCAGTTCCAAAGAATATCGCAATTACTAAAGATATTATCTCTGTGGTCGCGCCACGCTTATCAGGTGAGAACTTACCTAAATATCTGCTGAGCGAAGCGCTTTATCATGAAGCCAACCACGGCGCTAAAAACTGGCAAGCCTTATATGTCGACTATTACGGCTTATCCCATGATGAAATGTTGATCGCTGGTGGAATGTGGGCAGAGCATCAAGAGAAAAACCGAACATCTGTTGCCTTGTTTGAAGGAATGGAAACCGTGGTTAATCAGTTTGCTCATCTTCCTCATGGGATCTGCTCTCAAAACTCTCAATTGAATATTCGTGGCGTGCTCGACAGTTATGGCATTGGCGATTTGTTTAAATCGGTAGTGGGCTATGACGATGTCTCGAATGGCCACCAGAAGCCACACCCTTTTGGTGGCGTGAAATGTGTTGAGAACATATTTGGCGCCGATCAGTCTAACGAGCTTTGTTTGATGTACATCGGTGACCATGAAGCGGACACACAGTTTGCTCGCAATATTGAAGCAGCATTGGGTAACAACGCAAAAGTGATTGCGGTGGCTGCCGGTTATAGCCGATCTGAGCCTGAAAACTGGCAAACCAAGCCCGATTATATTGCCAACCATGTCGATGATCTTTTAACGATCATCGGTAAGTATACGTAGAGGTATATAGTTTAAGTACGCTTAAAGCGATCTCTTCACGTACCTAAATAGCTATGTAAAAAATTCGTTATAGCTGAACGATTTTAAGGAAGAATAATGACACCAAAACAAGTGGTATTAGGTTTTTGGGATGCAATGCGCAGTAATGATTTTGCCAAGGCAAGCGAATGGCTAGCCGCAGATTTTGAAGGCTATTGGCCTCAGTCATCTGAACTCACATTAGGGCGCGATAACTTTACGGCAATCAACTCTGAATACCCAGCTAATGGTGTTTGGGAATTCACACTCAATTCGATTGTCTGTGAAGGAGATTCCGTAGTAACGGACGTTTCGGTTACTGACAGTGTATTGAAAGACCGAGTGATTACCTTTCACACGGTTGCTGATGGTTTAATTCAAAAGCAAACTGAGTTTTGGCTAGACTCATTCGAAGCGCCGGCGTGGCGATCGCAGTGGGTTCAGGTTGTATCGAAAAATTAGTTTGTATCGATACGATCAGTTTGTAACGAAAACCCAGGTCGTATCGAACGATCAGGTTTCATCGAAAAATCAGGTTATAACAAACAAGTGGCATTAGGAGGTTTCATTGAGCAAGGTAGTGATTGTAACAGGCGGAAGCCGAGGCATTGGCGCAGCGACGTCTAAATTGTTGGCCAGTAAAGGCTATGCCGTATGCGTTAACTTTATACACAATGAGTCGCGAGCTGAAGATCTAGTGAACGAGATTCGCGAGCAGGGCGGAACCGCGATAAGCGTGCGTGCGGATGTGTCTGTTGAATCGGATGTGAAATCTTTGTTTGAGATTGCTCGTAACAAGCTAGGCCCAGTGACTCATTTGGTCAATAATGCGGGGATCTTGTTTACCCAGTCACCATTAGTTGACATCGAATTGGATCGCTTTGAAAAGGTGATGAAATCGAACGTATCAAGCTGCTTCTTGTGCAGTAAAGCCTTTATCAAACAAGCTGATGGTGCAGGTTCTATTGTGAATGTATCGTCTGCGGCTTCTAGAACAGGTGCGCCGTTTGAATATGTGGATTACGCAGCATCCAAAGGTGCGATGGATTCACTCACCAAAGGCTTATCACTTGAATTGGCTTCACGCAATATCCGAGTGAATGGCGTAAGGCCAGGCTGTATTTATACTGAGATGCACGCAGACGGCGGAGAGCCAGATCGCGTAGACAGACTAGCTTCGCAGTTACCATTACAACGAGGTGGCACGCCAGAAGAAGTCGCTAACTCTATCGCATGGTTATTATCGGACGAAGCTTCGTATGTAACCGGCTCATTTATTGATATTGCTGGCGGTCGATAGGGCTCGTTAGCTTTTACACTAAGATAGACCAGTAAAAACCATAAACACGTAACACAAGTACCTAACTAAAAGAACGAAACTAAGAGTACAAAGATGAAAAACTATTTTGAAAGTCCGTTTGTCGGAAAGTCACTCAAAGAACAAGTGACCAACCCAAACATTATTGTGGGCAAGCACAGCTATTACTCGGGTTACTACCATAACCACAGTTTTGATGACTGTGCGCGTTACCTATTACCGGATAGAACCGACATCGATAAGCTGATCATCGGTAGCTATTGTTCGATTGGTTCTGGCGCAGTCTTCATGATGGCGGGCAACCAAGGCCACCAAAATCAATGGGTGAGTACCTTCCCGTTCTTCTACCAAGACGACGAGAAGTTTGAAGATGCAATAGACGGCTTCGAACGCTCTGGTGATACCGTGATTGGTAACGATGTGTGGATTGGCACAGAAGCCATGATCATGAGTGGTGTTAAGGTCGGTGATGGAGCCATCATCGCAAGTCGAGCGGTTGTGACGAAAGACGTCGCGGCATACTCGATTGTGGGTTCAAACCCAGCGCGTCACATCCGTTATCGTTTCAATGAGACTGAAATCGCTCAGTTGCTAGAAATGAAATGGTGGGAGTGGGGCGAAGAACAAATCAAAGGCGCAATGTCGTTGATGTGCTCTTCAGATATCGATGGGCTTTATCAATATTGGAAAGCGCTTAAGTAATCGCTGTTACCTGAGCACTTTGTCTCATCGCTACCGCTTTAGTTTATCGCTTTGGTTTATCGGGTAAGCACAGCGTAATGAATTAGATACCAGCACCGACTTGGAAGTAGAGGGCGGTATCTTCTTCACTGAACGCAATATCAATCCCTGAAATCAAACCATAGCGTCTTGCGATAAGGTATCGGAAACCGACACCGTAAGCCGCGTGAGAGCTTTGATCAAACATGTCTTTATCGCTGTCACCCGCATAGCCAATTCCCGTAAACACCGCGGTTGACCAACGTGGTGTCCACTGTTTGCTTACTTGAACTTCTGCCGCGACCGTGTGTTCACCTTGATAGCGATTGCGGGCGATACCTCTCAGTTCAATGTCTGGGTAATATTGAGGAGAAAGCACTCGTTCGTTGGTCGACAATGATTTGTACTGTCCTCGCAACGCTAAGTTCCACTCTTTGTTTAACTCCCAATAATTCAGCCCTTCCAAATTAAACGTTTGATAGGTGTAATCACTGCCAATCGCATCACCAAACCAAAGGTATTCCGCGACATAGTTGTATCCTTGTGTCGGATTCAAGAAGCTGTTCTTGCTGTCGTACTCGGCGATTAGACCCAAACCGGAAGAGGTCGGTGACGTGTTGCCAATGTTGTTTAAGATTTCTTGCGCTTTAGGATGATTATTAAGTGAGAGTGTTGGTGCGAAGAACTGTTGAGAAAACCCCAGTAACCATTGGGAGTCGGGTACTCTAAATTGGAGTTTCTGTATCCCGCCCATGCCTTTGAGTCCTAGCTCAACACCTTCGTTTGGATCGAGTGGAGACAAGGCGTTCGGAGAGCTTTGTCTATAAAAGGTCATGTTGATATCGCCATAACCTAATCCACCAAGGTAGCGTATAGAGTCCTCATTCCAACTGCGCTTGTGGCCAACAAAAGCCATCCAAGTGCCATTCTCTGTCGCAAAGCCGCCAATCGCAGTGATTGCAGGGGTGAGAAGCTGGGCGCCACCATCGATGGATTTTTCGGCGAGTTCTTTACGTGTGTTTTTTTGCTCTTCAGATTCGTGCATGAAGATACCAGTGAAGCCGCCACCGTATCCTACCGCAGGCTCTGTAATTAGAATTGGAACAGGAAGAAAACCGTAGGCATTTTCTGCGAGGTATTCTCCCATATCGAGTTGGCCATCAATTTCATCGATAAAGCTGGCGGCGTGTGTCGTCGTAGAAACAAGTATCAGGCTACTTAGTGCTAAAGGTTTAAAGGTCATAACATTCCGTATTATTCACTATCCATTAAATTGAGTGTAATCAATCAAATAGATAGCGCAATAGAACGAGGAGTATTAACCGATATATCTGTTCAAAAGGCGAATGGAACAGCGTTTACTATTGGATAGTTTCTACGTACGTCAGAATATCCAGAGCATCTTGCTTGGTAATTGTCCCTTTCCACGCTGGCATACCTTGTTCTACGTTACCTTCTAAAATGTCATCCGCCAAAGAACTTGGACTGGTAAAAAAGCCGCCTAGTTTATTAGCGATATTGGCGGGCTTGTGTGGCAATGAAGCGGCAGAGGGGCCATCACCGTGTCCTTTGTCGCCATGACACACCCGACAAAGCTGCGTGTATTTGGCTTTACCATTGGCAAAGTGCCTCGCATCGATTTCTGAGGCGGCACTCGCATTAAACGTCATTATTGAAGCGACTAAACCTAAGAAAGCTAACACGTGTAAATGGTTCATGGTTTTCATTGTTTTGTTCTCAATTATTATTTAACAATGAAAGAATAAGCAGATGTGAGTAGAAGAAACGTGAATGGGTAAAGCGGGATTAAGCTCAGTTTAGAAGCAGGTTTAGAAGCACGTTTAGAAATAGGATTAGAAACAAGTTTAGTTGCGGACGAACATCAATGTGACTTGGGTAAATGATTGATTATATGCATATTGCATAGTATGGCGTGTCGCATTAGCGTGGTGGATGAATTGGAGGGGTATTATGATTAGTTGCAACGATTACGATTATATTGAGATTGTGTGTATGCACCGATACCCAATCAAATTAACGCTGAAGTCTGGCGAGCAGATTGAATGTGTCGGATTAGATACTCAACGCAATGATAGCCGTGAAGAGTGCATTAAGGTCAGTATTCAAGGTGTAGAACAACTTGTCGTACTCACTGATCTTTCCACACTAGAAGTCTGTGTCGACAATCCTCATTTTCAGCAGATTTCATTCAAAACGTCATAGGCTTTCAAATGAATAACACCATAGAACAATGCTATTGCACCGCGTGCAGAGAAGACACACAACATGTTGTTGTGTTGGTCAGAAAGACGAGTGCGTTTGCAGACAAACCTAACCAAAAGCGAAGCGAGTTTTGGGCAGGCATGATAAAAGGTTGGTTCCTTGGCCCGTTTATCGCGTCAATGGATGAGTTTTCTCGTCACCTTGTCTGTGAAAAGTGTGGCCATAAAGAGATACAAGATTAGTCGCGTTATTTTACAAAACATTGGATTCAATACAGTTAGATCGTCAATTGGCTTAGGAATAAAACGAATGAAAGTAGAAACGATTGAAGCCGTAAAGGCGTATGGTTTTTCAGTAAGAACCACTAATACCGATGAGATTGACCCAGCCAAAGCCAAGATAGGGCAATTGTGGCAGGGCTTTTTTGACCAAGCGTTTCCAAAATTAACGCCGGATTCAAAAGTGTATGGTGTCTACACCAATTACGAGTCTGACTTTACGGGTGAATTTGATGTCATCGCTTGTACTAGCGCACTCACCGATAACAATTTAGATGCGCTTGTCGAAACCGAAATACAAGCAGGCAAATACTTAACGTTTTCTGCTGAAGGTGAACTCCCTCAAGCAGTGATCGACCTATGGGGTGAAGTGTGGGCGTATTTCAACGCTGCAGATTGCCCACATGTTCGAACTTACGCGACAGATTTTGAATTCTACAAAGGCGAAACTGAAGTCGAGATTTCGATAGCGATTCAATAAGCTTTGGGTTGTCGTTAGTGATAGTCAAATTGAGTCATTAGAAAAAGAGCCGCTCTGTACGAGCGGCTCTTTTTATTGGGGTACACCGCTTTAATGAATTGGGGTACACCGTCTAAATAAATTGCGGTACACCGCTTTAACAAATTGTGGAATATCGTATTAACAAAGGTCAGCTACATCATTCTCATGAAGTAAGGAATAATCAGGGCGTTCGCTAAATCAATGAAGAACGCGCATACCAATGGCACGATGATGAAGGCTTGTGCTGAATGCCCATACTTCTGACTTACTGCCGACATGTTTGCCATGGCTGTCGGTGTTGAACCTAACGAAATCCCTCCGAACCCAGCACATACAACAGCCGCATCATAGGTTTTACCCATTGATGGGAACACGATGAAGATATTGATTATCACCGCGAGTAGCAGCTGCATTGCCAATATCGCGAAGATAGGACCCGCCAAGTCAATGAGCGTCCAAAGCTGCATGCTCATTAGTGACATCGCCAAAAATGTACCCAGGGAGATTTCAGCAATTAAGTCGATAGCGGGCGAGCGTGTCGGCCATTTTGCACCCGAGATTCTAGGGTAGGAGTCTGGCATTACGTTGGTGATCACGATACCCGCAAACAAACACGATACAAACAGTGGAAGCTGTAATCCTGTCTGACTGATCAATTCATTAAGCAACGCGCCGACAATGACACAAATATGGATCGCTAACACGGCGTCTAAAAATTGAAATGATGTGAGGGCTTGTTGTTGCTTTGTGGCATTTGAGTCGATTGAGCCTGATTGCTCATCGGTAGGTTTGAGGTTATGACGCTTGATAAGAAACTTTGCAATAGGACCGCCCATAAGGCTGGCTAAAATCAGCCCGAACGTTGCACTGGCGATACCAATTTCCATTGCGCTTTCTAGGCCGAACTCTTCTGCAACCTTGGGTGCCCAAGCAATCGCGGTGCCATGTCCGCCAATCAGTGAAATACTTCCGCTGAGCAGGCCAAAGACAGGCTCTAGGCCAAACATTGATGCGACAGAAATACCGACGATGTTCTGCATGATCATGAAGAAGATAGTGATTGCTAGCAAAATGACCAAGGGCTTTCCGCCTTTGAACAGATCTTTCAAACTTGAGTTAATACCAATCGTGGTAAAGAAGTAGACCAATAAGACATCACGAGCAAACAGATCAAACTGCACTTCGATTGAGGTCGTCGCGTAAAGAGCCGCGAACAGGAGCGATGCCAAAATCCCGCCAGAGACAGGTTCTGGAATACTGAACTCTTTCAAAAAACCGATGACCTGATTGAGCCTCCGACCGATAAATAGAACCACGATCCCCATGGTCACTGCAAAGAATGACCCGAGATGTAAGATGTTGTTTTCAAATTCCATAGTGATCCTTGTAAAGGTGAAATTATGACGTGATTTTTGATTGCCAGATTGCGCTTTAATAAGCAACTAGATTAACATCATTTGTTATATTCAAATGATAAGAAGTTTTGAAATTCCGAATCGGCAACAAGTTGTTTGTTACCTTCTTCAATCAATAGGTCGACGTTTTCTTTGTCTATCATAAAGTCCGTCGGAATTTGATTGAGTAAGTATCGCTTGGCACTGTTGTCTGATTTATTCAAGCTGATCTCAATGAAGTGGGGAGAAACCTTACGACCTTGATGAGAGGCCAGCTCCGACCAAGACTGCAACTCGTCGACGATCAAATCTTTTGTTGTGTCGTTATAGCGATGCAGCTGGATATCGGTGATGACGTCCACCGTTTGTTTCATGGAAGGCGCTTTAATTGACTCTCCAATGCCAGATTTTGGGTTCGTCGATGCATCAACCGAAATGATGACAATAGGACGCGCGTGCTGGGTGTAGTACAAGTTTTTCAGCTCTTCGTTGTCGTTGTAACGCAAGTATTCAGACATCTCATACACCGACAGCAAACCGAGGTTGTCAGTAATCCCGCCATCCACAAGGTGGAGATAACTCACATCATCCTTATTGCTATATGACTTTAACGACTTGATCAGATTGCGGTTGCGGTAACTTGTGGCTTCAAACGAGGGCTGTAAATGCTCTGATTTGTCACAGTCACTTTTGTTTTCTAGTACCACAGGTGTGAAAACGAAAGGCACGGCAGAAGAAGCCGTCACTGAACTAGATACAGAATAGCTGTTCAAGTCTGAACAAATCAGGTCAAAATACTCTTGTGTGAATGAAAAACGCGAGCCCGTTGAAATGTCAGTTGCGTTAATCACAATGTAGGGCGCATTTTCTCGGTGCATGTCGGCAAACGTGCTTTCACCGAAGATGTTGGCTTTGTAATAGTCGGTGGCTTTGTCTGTTCTGGTGGCGTACGAGAACCAATAACTGGGAGATAAAAGGATGGAAAACAGATCTTTCGAGACTTCGTGATAAAGGAATGCTTCTTCGTAATCTTCGAATATCTGGTCGCCATAGATACCATAATAGGCGGCGGTAAAGCTGCCACCGGATACCGAGCTGATCATATCGACTTCTTCTAACAGATTGACCGTTTCACCATCGATTTCGATGTTTGTGTCGCGCAATGCTTGCAGCACGCCATATGAGAGCGCTGCCGCACGTGTGCCGCCACCAGAAAAAGAGAGGATCAACGTGACTTTGCTATTGGGTTTATTGAAGCTCTTCGCCGTGTAGGCTTGATTCTGCTGCGCGGCAGATTGGCCTGTGTTGGTTGCTTTGTTTTTCGCGCTACAGCCTGAAAGGGCAAGCGAGAGGGCCACTAACAGTGAAACTTTCGCGAATCCTTTAAAATCGGGACTAGGTGTGTTGAACGTGTTCACTTTGTTTTTTGGCATAGCGCATTTCAAACTAACGTTGAGGTTGAGTGAAAGGCTATTTTCGTTGATATCTAATATGCCATCAATGGCGCCACCTGTAATTCAGTGTCACGATTTTCATAACAATCTAGAGGTATTCAAGCTTATTTAGAACTGTTTACAGTCATCTCCAGGAATCTAGAGTGCTCTTCGGTAATCTAGGGTTATCTTCAGCAATTTAGAGTTATTCCCAGAAATTTGGAGTTATCTCCTGCAATTTATAGATACTTACTGGTATCCAAAAACACAATCTTGCTTGGTTTCATTCCACAAAGGGTATTGCTTCATGACTTGGGTGTAGAGCTTACTTTCCAAGTGCGCTCTTAACCAACGTCCTACGTTTTGGTATTCCGATTTCACAAACCACTTCTTTTCGACCCGCACAAACTGGCTGACAAAAGGCATCACCGCGAAGTCAGCCAAGCTTGGGGTTTCTCCGAAAAAGTAGGGCTGATCGGTGAGTAGCGCTTCTAACTGACTAATGAACGCTTCGCAGGCTTGTCGACGTTGTTCAACATCGATGTTTCGGTAACGAACAGACGCTCTGTACTTTTCTAAGTGGGCAATAAAATCTTCATCGTTGGTTTTGATGAGCTGGTGGACTTGTTGGCTCAGTGTTGGATTACTTGAACGCAGAAGATCTTGAGGATCGTTTTGCTGAAGTGCCCAGTTCATCACATCCAAGCTCTGCTCAATGATTTGTCCGTCTGGTAACACCAATACCGGAACAGTACCTTTTGGCGAACTGGCCAATAGTTCACTAGGCTTGTCTTTGGTAACGATTTCTCGAAGTAACACTTTTTGCTGTGATAGTGCGATGCCTATTCGTCCGCGCATGGCGTAAGGGCAGCGACGTAAAGAATAAAGGATAGGTAAATCGGATTCGTTTGGCATTATTGAGGTCATTTAGTTTGAAAAGTGTTGTTAGGTGGTAAAGAGATCGTGATGTAGGTAGAATACGCGGCTTAAAAATTATAAGTAAGTGAGCGACTTCAAAAATGAGCAGAAAGATTGAGTTATTAGCCCCAGGTGGCGATGTAGAGGCGATTAAAGCAGCTATCGTAGCGGGTGCTAATGCGGTTTATTGCGGTTTAGACACCTTCAACGCTCGTAACAGAGCCTCTAACCTATCGTTAGATGAGTTGAATGGTGTGATTCGCCTTGCTCATGAATACGGTTGTGAAGTGTTTCTGACTCTTAACGTTGTGCTGCTGGAGCATGAAATTAAGAGCATCACTAAACTGTTGAACCAACTTGTGAACACTAAGCTTGATGGCATCATCGTCCAAGATCTTGGTTTGTTCGATTTGGTGAAAAAGCATTTCCCATCGTTAGATGTTCACGCATCGACTCAGCTGACTACGCACAACGAAGGCCAGATTAAGTTCTTGTCTAAAATTGGCGCAACACGCGTTAACTTGTCTCGTGAATTGAACCTACCAGAAATCAAAATGCTGACGGAAGTAGCACACGATCACGATGTTCTAACCGAAGTGTTTGTACATGGCGCTTTGTGTATCGCATTCTCTGGCCAATGTTACTCGAGCTCAGTAAGTGTGGGTAACTCAGGTAACCGTGGCCGTTGTAGCCAAGCATGTCGTGATGAATACGAAATCACCGATGCAGGAAACAAGTTTCCACTGAACCTGAAAGATAACTCTGCTTACTACGACCTACCTGAATTGGTTGATGCGAAAGTCGACTCATTGAAAGTTGAAGGCCGTATCAAAGGCGCACACTACGTATACACAGTGGTTGATACGTGGCGCAAACAGATTGATAGCTTTGTAGAAAGTGGTTTGTTGATCGAAGACGATTCAAACCTGCACAAAGTATTCAACCGTGATTTCACCAACTCTTTCCTTAAGGGCAACCTAACGAAAGACATGTTCATTGATAATCCTCGTGACAACAGCATGAACTACGCCGTTGATAAAGCGACGAAAGAGAACAATGAAATCTCAGTCGTACAAATTCAAGAAGTGACCAGTGATCTTTATGAAGCGAAAAATGCCCTAGGCAGTGAAATGCGTGACAAGATCGAGTTCCTTGATATTCGTAAAACACCCGTGTCATTGTCGTTTAACGCTAAGGTGGGTCAACCATTTACGGTGACAGTGAACACACCAAAAGAAAACTTTACGGTTCAATCTCAATCATTATTGGCAACAGCTAAAGAGACTGCGATTACTCAGGCGTTACTTGAAAAGCGTTTCAAGTCAGTGAAGAGTGCGGTTCATACGCTTGAAAACTGTAATTACGACAACTTAGATGAAGGTCTGATTCTTCCTTTGAAAGAAGTGTCGGTCTTAAAAGACGAAATCGATTTCATCTTAAACGGTTCTGTGAAAGTGATTAAGCACGTTGAAGTGCCAGCACTGCCTCAGCAACCAAAGGTTAACGAGAAGCCAACCATGTCGATGCTTATCGCTGATGTGGAAGACTTGCACCTGTGTGACGTAACTGACGCGGATGTTTACTTCAAACTGCCTGAAAGCTTCAAGAAGCGTTGTAATAAGTACATCGACATCCTGGCAGCAAACCCACGTTTGATTCCTTGGTTCCCAGCAGTATTGATCGGTAAAGATTACGACGAAGCGGTTCGTATTCTTGAAGAGATCAAGCCAGCTCGCATCGTAACCAACAACACGGGTATTGCTTACAAAGCTTACGAAATGGGTATCGAGTGGGTTGCTGGCCCATTCATGAACACCACGAACTCTCACGCACTGGTTACGCTGAAAGAAGAGCTGAACTGTGCTGGTGCTTTCATTTCGAACGAGATCAATAAAGGCCAGATTCGTCATATTCGCCGCCCAGAGAACTTCAAACTGTTCTACAGCATCTACCACCCAATCTTGATGATGACCAGCCGCCAGTGTTTCTTCCAAAGAACCGTGGGTTGTAACAAGCCAAGCATCGAAGCGGGTTGTATGTTGAAGTGTGAGAAAGCGACCACGATTACCAACGTGAAAGGCATCTCTTTCGCGGTTGATAAACAGAAGGGTGGCTACCCAAGCATTTACAACCATGAGCAGTTCTTAAATCATGACGCTGTAACGGATTTCTCAGGTCTGTTTGACGAGTTCTTCATTGACCTGACCAACATCGGCGCGGGTTCGAAAGAAGTACAAGACAAAGTAGAGCTGATTAAACATTTCCAAGGTTTGATTAACGGTGTTGACGGTTCACAACAGAACCTAGAGCAGATGGTTGAAGTTCGAACTAATGCTCAGTACGTTCAAGGTTTATAGGGTGCAAGGTCTATAGGGTTCAGGTTTGTAGGTCTATAGATTTATAGGCTGCACGGCTTATAGCTTCTAAAGCAAAGAGCGTTCAGCTTCAAGGTCTATAAGTCTTAACCGTTTATAACCGCTTATAAACACTTTGAACCAATAAACAAAAGGCCACTCAATCGAGTTAATGCCGATCGTTTAAGAAGACTTGAACGATCTTGCAGTTAGCAGATAATCCCCATCAACAACGTTGATGGGGATTTTTTTATGCTTGAACAAGAATTAGCAATGGCACACGAGACCATTGAAGATGCCGACAATTATGAATCTGTCGTCGACGCCATTCAGATTGAGTGGATAGAACAAGCTCTTCTTGAAACCAATAAAGCGAGCATAAGACGACGTCGGCTTCCCGCTCAGCAAGCTGTCTGGTTAGTTATTTGGATGGGGCTGCAACGCAACATGTCTATCAAAGAGGTATGCAGTTCATTAGACATTGCGCTTCAGCCTAAACCTGAAGATAGCTGGTCTCGTGTTGCACCTAGTGTCCTAACTGATTCACGCCGACGTCTAGATGAGAGTCCATTAGCGGCTCTGTTTCACACAACGGTAAAGGCTTGGAACGGAGATATCCTTCAACAAGATAAAGACTTGGAGCTTAATGTTCTTGCTGTGGATGGAACAACATTTAGGTGCCAAGATTCCCCAGAGAACGCTGAAGAATTTGGGTTCATCTCTAAAAAATTGAAACCTTACCCTCAACTTCGTTTAGTCGCTTTGATGTCAACAGAAACTCGAATGATTATGGGGGCGGCTTTTGATGGCTGTCATGTCGGTGAAACGACCTTAGCTAAGCGTCTATTCAATGATATCCCCGCACATTCATTGACCTTATTTGATCGTTGTTATTTCTCGGCAGACCTCTTGTTGTCGTGGCAAGAGAGTGCGGAAAATGCTCACTGGTTAATGCCGGCAAAACGTAAGCTACGCTATGAAGTGTTGGAGAAATATGCGGAGAACGACATGCTCATCTCAATGCCCATATCTCCTCAAGCTCAACGGCAGAATCCGAATTTACCCGCACGTTGGGAAGCTAGATTAGTCCTATATCAAGAGCCAAAAGGTGAGATAAAAGGTTTTATTACTTCACTTACAGACCCTAGTAGATACTCGCTAGAAAGCCTGCTGCGTATTTATTGGCAACGCTGGGAGATAGAAGAAGGTTATGGTGAAATTAAACAGACTCAACTGCAAAGTCACGTCACTTTACGAAGTCGTTTTTCTGCCGGTGTGAAGCAAGAGCTTTGGGGCGTATTACTTGCCTATAACTTAGTGCGATTAGAGATGGTTAAGATAGCTTCAGAAGCCGGGGTTCGAGCGACTAGGGTCAGTTTTACCGCCGCAATTAACCTTATTGATGCGCAATTACGTTGGTTAGCTTTAAGCCCAGACGGAACTCTACCTGTAAAACTGAAAAGGATGAGAGACAGTTTGAGTCACTTCATTCTTCCAGATAAAAGAAAGGACCGAACGTTTCCACGTTCAGTCCTCTTTGTCCCAGCCAAATATCCGTTCAGGTTCAAGCAATAATGCTTATCCGAACGGCATTAACTCAATCGAGTGGCCTTTTTGTATCTGAGTATTTTGAATCAGCGAATACGTTATTCCGTCACGGCTTCTTGTTTGAAGCATGGGCTTTTCAACGTGTTCATCTTTTCAATTTCGTTGGTTAAGCGCAGCGAGAGCAGGGCTTTTTGGTTTGAAGCAAAATCAAACATCACGATAGTCGCGGTGCCTATGGTCGTCAGTTTCTGCTGAGTTTTACTGACAATCGCGTATTCCATGGTGAATCGGTCATCTTGAATATCAGTGACACGAGAGCCAATCATTAAGGTATCTGGATACGTGACTGGGCGGAAATACTTACAGTAAGTGTCACCAAGAACAGGGCCAACTTTGGTAATCGCCATCTCTTCCATCAGCTCAACGTGCTTAAAGAAATCTAAGCGAGCGGTTTCGAAATAGCGAAAATATACGGCGTTGTTAACGTGATTGAGTGCGTCCATTTCTCCCCAAGCGACTGGGATTTCTGTTACTACCGGGTAGTCAGATAATAGTGCTTCCATGCGAACTCTCTTATTGTTATCTGTATAGTTAATGTTATCTGGGTAATTAATGTCATCTGCTTATCCTTCATCGGGATAAGTTGTTATTGGAATAAAAACCCTACCGCTAAATTAACAAAACTGCAACACGTGTGATTTAAGTTTTTGAAGCTTGAAACCACACAATGTCAGTGACTTAACTTTCCGTTACTTATTAATTAGTGTCTCACTAAACAAACGACTTACGCACATCCACTCAATGATTACGCATTAAGGTGTTTGAATTGCAGTTCAACTAGGCGTTGGTACAATTCGCAGCTATTGATGAGAGACTGGTGGTCGCCGATGTCTACTAGCTGTCCTTTATCGAGCACCGCAATCTGGTCGGCGTGTTTAATTGTTGATAAACGATGGGCGATAATGATCGTCGTTCTACCACGCATTAACTCTTCTAAAGCTTGTTGTACGTGATGCTCACTTTCGCTGTCTAGTGCGCTGGTTGCTTCATCCAATAACAGAATATTCGGATCTTTTAAGATGGCACGAGCGATGGCAATACGTTGTCTTTGCCCGCCAGACAATCTCACGCCACGTTCACCAAGAAAGCTGTGATAGCCCTCAGGTAAGTTCTGGATGAACTCATGTGCGTGTGCTTTCTTAGCGGCCTCGATAACTTGCTCGTCCGTTGCTTTCGGGTTTCCGTAGCGAATGTTATGGAACACATCGTTACTGAACAGAGCAGGTTGCTGTGGCACCAATGCCATCTGCTTTCTTAGCTCGTTAGGATCAAACTGATTCAGTTCAACACCGCCTAAGGTTACTTTACCCACTTGCGGATCGTAGAAACGTTGCAGCAGTTCAAACAGGGTAGTTTTGCCTGCACCAGACGGGCCAACCAATGCCAACACTTTGCCTTCATGGGCAGTCAGTGTGAGGTTACTTGTTGCAGGCTGGTCGGGTCTTGAAGGGTAACAGAAAGTCACATCATCAAAAGCGACTTCGGGTGTCACGTTATCCAGTGATGTTGGGTTCGCTACTGGCGCAACAATATGGCTTTCAACTTGTAGAATTTCAATTAATCGCTCGGTCGCACCTGCCGCGCGTTGCAGTTCACCCATCACTTCAGAAATGGTACCTAATGACGAAGCCACCATAATGGCATAGAAGACAAACGCCGCTAAGTCACCCGCCGACATGGTGCCGTTGATGACATCACTACCACCAACCCACAGCATCCCTGATATTGCGCTGAACACGATAACAATCACACCAGAGATAAGAATCGCGCGCTGTTTTACACGCTGGCGACCAATCTCATAAGCCTTTTCCACTTCTACCGCGAATGACGCTTTCTCTTGCTCTTCTCGGCTGTAGCTTTGCACCGTTTTAATGTGCTCAATTGCCTCACCTGCGTAAGAACCCACATCAGACATGGAGTCTTGGCTTTGGCGAGATAAAGCTCTTACACGACGCCCATAGACAAGGATCGGAATCAAGATAAACGGCACCGAGGCCAATACAATCAACGTCAGCTTAATATTGGTGGCAAACAGCATGATGATTGCACCAATACACATCAATGCGCTGCGCATCGCCATAGAGAACGATGAACCAATGATGCTTTGAAGCAGAGTGGTATCCGTGGTGATGCGCGACATGATGTCGCCACTGCCATTGGTCTCGAAGTAACTCGGATGCAGCGTCACGACATGATTGAAAACCGATAGGCGAATGTCCGCACTCACGCGTTCTCCAACAGAAGAAACCAAATAGAAGCGGAAGAAGGTACCAATCGAGATCAATACGACCACGACCATGATGAATTGAATCGCGCTGCCTAAATCTGAGAGTGATTGTTGGCTAAAACCTTGGTCGATGAGAAGGCGAATACCATGACCGACTGAAAGGGTTAAGCTCGCCGTGAAGATCAACGCGATCAACGCAGCAATAACACGACCTTTATAAGGCTGAATGAATTTACTCAGCTCAAACAAAATACTGAGGCTTTTTTTCTCAGGTTTGGGTTCTGGCGCTTTTTGAGTAGAGCGCTGAGTTGAGTCGAGCGTAGAAGAGACATCGTTTTGCATATGACTGCCTTAATGTGTTGTCGCTTTAAAAATAGATGGCTTGTTGCTTATGGCTTGTTACTTATAACTTATTGCTTGTACTGCGCGTTGTTCGCTGAGCAGTACTTGTTGTTGAGAATAGAACCCATTAAAGCATTTATTGCTCCGTGACGCTCCCTAGGAAACTCAATTTCCAATATTTCATCATCATCAAGTGCATAGTTCGAAACGACCTTAAAGGAAAACTAAGCATTCTGATCGAGTCAGTTCGATAGGAAAGTAGGGGATTTAACCCTAATTTTTATGCAAGTAAATTAGCGTTAATAGGAGAGTGCGCTCATAAGTTAGCAATCGAGTGGTGATTTATAAATTGACAGAAAAACGTTTGCTTTTTATCTCGATATTAACTTTATCAATGACTTGCAATTTTTGGTTGTAAGACCAGTTATAGCGACTGTTTTTTGTGCAATATTTGTTACAAAAATTCAACAAAGTAGTTTTTTATACATTTTTCTTGCATAAAACCTCGGATTGAATAGAATAACCAACAAATGACAATTAATGCAGTATTGTGGCATGAGTATTCAAGTAAAGAGCATCAACAAATCATACGGTGATACCCAAGTTCTTCATGACATCAGTTTCGACTGTGAGAGTGGCGAAACCTTGGTATTGCTTGGCCCAAGCGGCGCTGGCAAGAGTTCACTACTGCGTGTTTTGAACCTGCTAGAAATCGCGGACAACGGCGAATTAGACATTGCTAACGAGCAATTCGACTTTGCTGGTCAGATCCAAGAGAAGCAAGGGCTTAAACTGCGTCGTAAAGTCGGCATGGTGTTCCAGCAATATAACTTATGGCCACACATGACGGTGATGGAAAACTTGATTGAAGCACCGACGAAAGTTGCGGGTTTGGATAAGCAAGAAGCGATTAAGCAAGCTCAAGAAGTACTAAAGACACTTCAACTTGCAGACAAAGCCGACGCTTGGCCACTTCAACTGTCTGGCGGTCAACAACAGCGTGTTGCGATTGCACGTGCGCTGATGATGAAACCGGATGTGTTGTTGTTTGATGAGCCAACAGCGGCACTTGATCCTGAGATCACCAACCAAGTCGTGAGCATTATTAAAGAGTTGAGCGGAACGGGCATTACCCAAGTGGTCGTAACGCACGAAGTCGATTTCGCGAAGAAGATTGCTAGCCACGTTCTGTATCTAGAGAAAGGGTACATCGTTGAACACGGCACCAGCGATTCATTCGTTAATCCGCAGACATCTGAGTTTGCTGAATATTTGACTCATTAAGTAAGTCACGTATTAAAAGAAAGTTGACTCACTAGATTTAGCTAAACACAACATCGATCAAAACAATCAAATTATAAGAATGGCCACAGGCCGCTATCAAACAGTATTCGGAGTAACAAAATGAAAAAGATTCTACTAGCTTCACTTATCGGCCTTGCTTCTTTCAACGCAGCGGCGCAAGAAGAAATCAAATTCGCAATGGAAGCAACTTACGCACCATTCGAATACATGGATGAGAACAACCAAATTCAAGGTTTTGACGTAGACTTAGCAAACGCACTTTGTGAAGAGATGAAAGCAACGTGTACTTTCCACAACCAAGCATTCGATAGCTTGATCCCTGCACTTAAATTCAAACGTTACGATGCAGCTATCTCAGCAATGGACATCACAGAAGCGCGTCTTAAACAAGTGAACTTCTCTAACGCATATTACGACAACTCTGCAGCATTCATCTCTTTCGAAGGCAAAGTAGCAGACCAAGCAGCACTAGAAGGTAAGCGTGTTGGTGTTCAAAACGGTTCTACTCACCAGAGCTTCCTACTTGAGCAAATGACTGGCGTAACAGCGGTACCTTACTCAAGCTACCAAGATGCATTCATTGACATGAAAAACGGTCGTATCGATTCTGTATTTGGTGACACAGCCGTTGTAGCAGAATGGTTCAAGAAAGAAGACAACCTAACGTACGTTGGCGACCAAGTAACAAACCAAGAGTACTTCGGTAACGGCTTTGGCATCGCAGTAAACAAGAGCAACCAAGAACTTGTAGACCAGCTTAACGTTGCACTTGCAGCAGTAAAAGCAAACGGCGAATACGACAAGATCTTCAACAAGTACTTCGGTAAGTAATTTATGGAATTAACGGGTTACTCTTTAGGGCTCGTCGAAGCAAGTTGGATGACTGTTCAGCTTGCGTTCGTAAGCCTATTGGTTGGATTGGTTCTAGCATTTTTGTTTGCAAGTGGTGAGATGTCTCGTCGTATTGCAATCAAATGGCCAACGACTGCATTTGTGACGATTGTTCGTGGTTTACCAGAAATTCTGGTCGTACTGTTTATCTACTTTGGTTCGACACAAGTTCTGTTCATGATCACTGGCGACTTCATAGAAGTGAGCCCGTTCTTATCTGGTGTTGTTGCACTGTCACTTATCTTTGCTTCTTACGCTTCACAAACCATCCGTGGTGCTTTGAAAGCAGTAAGCAAAGGGCAGAGAGAAGCAGCAAGCGCGCTTGGTATCTCTCAATCACGTTCATTCTTTCGTATAGTTTTACCTCAAGCGGTAAGACACGCGCTACCAGGGTTAACCAACCAATGGTTAGTGTTGCTGAAAGACACCGCATTAGTATCGCTGATTGGCGTGACAGATTTGCTGAAACAAGCACAACTAACATCAGCGGCAACGCACGAAGCATTTACTTGGTACGCGACAGCAGCAGCAATCTACTTGGTCATCACTTTAATCACCCAAAGATTGGTAAAAGTGATTGATGGTAAGTTCTCTATTCAAGGTTTGGGTAACAAAGGGGCAATGGCATGAATCAACAATACCTCTCTCAAATGCTTGAAGGCTTAGCGACCAGTCTTCAACTCACAGGTGCTTCATTGCTGGTTGGTTGTATCTTGTCACTGCTGATGACGGTAACGCTAATCCTAAGAATACCGGCGATTCACTGGTTAACACGTGGCATCATTACGCTGTTCACTGGCACACCATTGTTGGTTCAAATCTTCTTGGTGTATTACGGCCCGGGTCAATTCGATTGGATTCGTGAAAGCTTCCTATGGACTTGGTTAAGCCAACCTTGGTTCTGTGCAATGTTAGCATTAGCATTGAACACCGCGGCATACAGCACGCTACTGTTCAGAGGCGCATTCAACGCCATTCCAGCAGGGCAGTGGGAAGCATGTCGTGCACTCGGCATGGACAAAATCGCAACGCTTAAAGTGTTACTGCCATACGCTTTACGCCGCGCCGTTCCAGCTTACTCGAACGAAGTGATTCTAGTCTTCAAAGGCACGTCACTGGCAAGCACCATCACCATCATGGACTTGATGGGCTACGCTCAGCGTATCAACGGCCAAACCTACGACACACTCACCGTGTTCGGTATTGCTGGCGCATTCTACTTAGCAGTAAACGGCATACTAACGCTGATCTTCCGTCAAGTAGAGAAGAAGGCCCTCGCATTCGAAGCGGCGTAAGCTAGCCACTCACAAGCTTAACTAACGTATAAAGCCTGCCATTTATGTTCGCATAAATGGCAGGCTTTTTTGTGCTTTGGATATTTTTAAGTAGCTGTGTTTACATACACTGTCACAAGGTTTTTCGCTAAATTCATACTAAATGGAAATATTCTTCATTTTGTCATTCAATGAACGTATCCATGCTTTAAGTCACTGAAATGCGGTGATTAATCGTGGTAAATTAATGTGCATATGAAACTAGATTGACTGGTTCTGTATTCAAATGCAGAATTTTTCAGTCTAATAGCTGTTATGTATCTATCGGAAGTATACAAAATACTGATTTTACGTAAATAATCCTTACATATAGCTTTGGTTTCTTATTGCTCTATGTCTGAATTATCGTTTAGTGTCGTTCTTTAAATTCGCCTATATATGAGTACTAAAGAATGCATTTATCTATGTTTATTGAGCTGAGTTCTGTATTAAGCATGTTACTGATAGTAGTTGCATCTTATCTTGTTTTTTCATCAGAAAAAGAACTTTCCGTAAAGTTTGAAAAAGTCAGTAAAACTTCATTTCACTTGTCTATTTTCGTATCAGCGGGGTGGGTTATTTACTGGCTTTCTCATATCGAGAGTATAAAACAAGTTGGTTTCATTTTAGCTTACCCAAGCCAATTGTTACTTTTTGCATCGGTTCTTAGGGTTCTGTCACTATTAAGCAACCACTTTGCTAAAGCCACCGATACATAACAAGCAATTTAAGCAGACTGCCAACGCTTGGCATTTTTAGTTCGATTTAGCTTCAGTGATTTAGGTGGTAAATTTGAGTTTCTTGGTAGCATTGTCAGCTACTTAATTGGGCGTTATACAAAGGGAGTAATCTAAACCATGGAAAAGGTTGATTGGCACAAGATTGAGATACTCGATACAACTGTCATTACAGACACTTATAAAACGACTCAAAATGTTCGTAGATATTTCAAATCCAAATTTGGCGATGATTTCAAATTCGACCGAGGTTTTATGCAATGGATGCAAGGAGCAACTGGTCTCACAATGATTGATGCCTGCAAAGAATGGTCGAGTCGCCAGAAACTAAAGTAAGGTAGTGATCAAAGGCAAGGCACTAAGTTCTGCGGGTGTTGCTAGGCTTTGTATAACAAGCAATTTAAGCAGACTGTCAACGCTTGGCATTTTCAACTCGGCTTAGCTTCAGTGATTTAGGTGGTAAATTTGAGTGTATTAGTAGCGTTGTCAGCTACTTAATTGGGCGTTAACTGGATTGGTTGATTAATACGATGGATAAAAGTTTTAGCGAAATTATTTTACGAAGTTCAGTTGGAATTGTTCCGTATGTTGGTCCTTTTTTGAATGAATTAATAAGTACATTTATTCCTGACCAGCGCTTAGAGAGAATTGAGCATTATCAGTCATTGCTAGCTCAAAAATTGTCCGCATTATCTGAGGATTACCTAAATCAACTTGGAAAGCGTCCCATTCATCTTAGTTTGTTAGAACGTGGGTATAAGGAAGCAATTGACGCTGCTACTGAAACTCGACGAGAATTTATTGCGAACTTAGTTTCTTCAGGTGTAGAGAAAGAGAAAATAGACCTTGAGCTTACATCACATTTGTTCAGAATACTGAAAGAGGTAACAGATAACGAAGTGATCTTACTTCGATATTTTGCATCAATATATGAAAGTGAAGATCGAGAGTTTAAAGAAAAATTTAGGGATATAGTAGAGCCTATACATGTACTAGCTCTAGATCCCGATCCAGACAAAATTAGGCGTAGTGCGCTGCGTGAAAGTAGTGTATCAACTTTGCGTCGATTGAACTTAATTGACTCTACACTGGTGTCGCCAAAAAGTAGTGGGAGTTTTATTTCAACACGAGATGATGCAATTACTTACAAATCCAGCAATGTCACTCACTTAGGGTCTCTGTTTCTAGAATACCTAGAAATGCTTCCGGATAAATCCAGTTAACAAAGCGTTTAAGACAGATTCCCAACGCTTGGCATTTTCGGTTTGCTTTGAATTTAGTGTTTACGGCACAATGGTTTAGGTTTAGTGGTCTGCGTTGCTCACTACTTAACGCGGCTACATGGATTCCCCCGGTTGTCAAACATCCGCTAAACTTATGTTGATGGGTTTTGGACTGCCGCTCTACATTCGGCCTACTTATCGACGATTCGCATACGTCGTGGCCCTGATGACTTGCGCGACTGCGGTGCCTTATTCGTTAGATGACATCTAGTGTGTCCGCCGCATTAACAGGCTCTCCGCAAGTGGTCTTAACCTATGTCTGCAATGACCCGGTGGGTTTAACTCTTTATGCTGCTTAGGTTTCTACTTAAGCAGCATAGTTTTCATATTCGGTTTGATTGTGTAAAAGCGACCATATAATTCGTGCGTTCTTCGCGGCAAGTGCCACTATCGCTCGGTTCATTCCTCTTCGTTCTAGAACGCCTCGACACCACTGACTTAGCTTATCTTGCTTGTCGCCAAGGTTGGCAATGACTGTCCTTGCCCCGTGAATTAATAGTGTTCGCAAGTATTTGTCGCCGTGTTTGGTTATCCGACCTAAGCGAGGCTTTCCTCCCGTCGAATATTGCTTTGGTACGAGTCCTAGCCAAGCAGAGAAATCACGGCTTTTATCAAATTGAGAACCATTGCCTATCGAAGCAAGTATCGCAGTAGCGGTTTGCGGTCCAATGCCACGAACCTTCATCACTCGTTGAACATTAGCGCTGACCTTAGCAAAAGACTCGAAGACTTGTTCAGTATCGGCGATACGTTGATTCAACTCTCCAAGGTGGTGATAAGCATCGGCAATCACCGTTCTTGCGAGATGTGGCAGTTCATTTTCTGCATCTTCAAGCATTAAGGGAACGTGTTTCATTAATGAAGAGCGACCAACAGGAATGATTAACCCGAACTCAGAGAGTAGGGCGCGCATGCGATTCATAAGCGCGGTGCGTTCACGAACCCAATGCTCTCTCATTCTATGTACCGATAAGATGGCTTGTTGCTCGGGGGATTTTACGGGTACAAAGCGAGTTGATGGACGCTGAACAGCTTCGCATATGGCAACAGCATCATTAAGGTCGTTCTTTCCTTTAGTTCGATAAGGAATTACGTATTTAACGGCCATAATGCGGGCGTCGTGCCCAAGTTTATTGAGTGTTCTTGCCCAATAATGTGCACCACCACACGCTTCAACGCCTATACGCATGAGTGGCATATTTGCTATTGTAGTCAGCAGTTTAGAGCGAGTTACCGACTTATGAAGTATGACCTTACCATTTTGGTCTACGGCATGAAGACTGAAGTGGTTTTTAGCTAGGTCGATACCGCAGAAATAAGAATAATCAGACATGGTGCCTCCGATGCATTTAAGTACCACATAAGTGTGGTAGATCCTCGGTAGGGGGAATCCATGTCATTCGTTAGTTCACAGGAGTATAAATGGACTATTTTAGTTTGGCGGTTGGTTTTCTCGTAGGGACGGCAACTGGTGCTGCTGGTACATATTTTGGAAATAAGTACACAGACCAACGGAAAGCGAAAGAGCAGAAAAAAGAAATCAAGTCTTTCTACAAGTCTCTATGGGCTAAACATGAGCCTTTACTGAAGGAAATGAGGCTAGATCTAAAGAATCCTGATTTCAAATTTCATAGAGAATTTTTCCTCTTAAGTCGTTCTTGGAGTTTCGTACATGCTGGTAAGTTTCTCGCATACTATCTTGAGGAGCATGAAAATCTAGAGCAGCAAATTAAAATCTTAGAGTCACATGGTCTTATTATTGAGGTCACCGAGTTTGGTAAAAACGTTAAGAAGTACCAGTTTTCAGAACATTTAGTGGAGCATTTTCTGACAGAGTGAACTAACAATAAATTTAATAGTGATTCACAACGCTTGGCGCTTTCACTTCAAGCCAGTTTAGTGTTTATGGCATAATGCTTTAGGTAAGGTGTTAGCGTTGTTCACACCTTAATTGGGAGTTAAGCGTCATGCGCTACTCCAACTTGAGAAGGTAGTACAAGTGGAAACTAGAGTTAAAAAGTCAGTTCGGTATCTTGCCTTGGGTATTCTTATCTATCCGTTTCTTTACATGATACTCAATTTTATTATCCCGATTCTAATGGCGACTTTGGGCGAAGGTGGTCGCTCGTTAGTTGAAATTCTTGAGTATTTTACTTGGTTTATAATGCCTTTTTTTTCGGTGCTCTATTTGTTAGCTTTCTATCATTTCTCGCCAATGTTAGGTAAATGGCATCAATGGGTTGGGTATACTTTGGTTTTTGCCGCTGCGCTAATCGAAATAGCGATGCCCTGGATGGAATCTGGTCTGGTGTTTAAGACAGCATCTTTTCTATGTCAGCTTTTCGAGATAGGCATTTTGGTTAGTTGTCTGTTCGTTTTTAGCAATAAGTTGAGGCCAAATTCTGAGCTTGGAAGTAACGTATAGCAAGTCTTGGTCTCACCTTACCCGATTGGAGTGCTTATTATAAATGCAAGCTGCTTCATGATAACTTTCAACGCATGGCACGTGGTAATTTTGTGTTTCGTTGCTCAAATCTTAGCAAGGCGTTATGTGCCAGATAGTCTCGAACAGGCAGGTGTCATGAATAATTTGTTCACATATATATCGGCGATGAAAAATGAGCCTGATGGCCTGTCGATAGTAGAGAAAGTAATAAACAAACAGACTTCCGAAGAAGATGGCATTCTCATGGAAAACAGTGATTTGTTCGTAAAGTTTAACAATGGCGTTGCTATAAAAAAGCTAACTGAGCGTGAATTATCCGGACATGTAACGGGCGCAGTTTGCGAGGAGTGTTGGATTTCATATGAAGTAACTGAACAACCGAGCGCTTTAAATATAGCGCCCAAGAAAAAGAACTTTACTAATCAATGCCAAGAGTCGTTTTGGCTAAAAATCAATAAGGTTCAATCAAGCACATGACAGACTACTAAAGAGCGATTCACAATGCATGGCATTTTTACTAAGCCTTCATTTTAGTGATTAAGGTGGTGTCCGGCATCTTTGGTATTACGTTGTTCACCCCTTAACAAGGTGTTAGCTCTCCTTGTTAATTCTGCGTATTGGCGGGGCTGTTAGCTACTTAATTGGGTGTTAAGCATCAAAGAGGAAAATATGAAATATCCCAAACTTGTGTTCTGTTCAGTGTTAGCAATCACGTATTCAAATTTCGTTTGGGCTAATGGCTGTGATGCAGTAGACGATAAAGTATTAAATGCAATGGCTAAGGCTTTCGATGTTCGTGTGGATGAAATTGCTATTGATGGTACATTTTATGATCAAAACTTTGATACTGATGTTTTAGATCTCATAACTGTAGTTGTTGATATGGAAGAGGCTATTGGAGTTGATCTTAAAGACGAAGATGTAGTCGACCCGATAGTTTATTTCGATGAAGAAGAGTTTGAGCCAAAAATTAAAGGCAAGGTAACGGTCCGAGAGTTTCAAGAGATTGTCCAAACAGCGTGTGCTAACTCTCTCGGCTAGGCGTTGGTTGTTGGAAGTACCTAAAGGCGTTATGTTTCATTTCCACGTTTGTATTTGCACATTTAAGGAATAGGTTTGATAAATAGATATTCATGCAATGGTTTTATATTTGATGTAGATGCAACTCTTGTAAACACCACACTGGTTATAAATAATATTTGGAAAGAGTGGGCATTGCAAAAAGGAGTTGAGTTTTCAATAGTACATCCACACGTTCACGGCAGAAAAATTAGCGAAACTTTAGAATTAGTAGGTTTTCAATATGCAAATGCGAATGAAGAAAACGTAGTTAAAAAAATCGCAATAAAAGCAATGGAATCAGCTACTGAAATTGATGGAGCACTGAGTTTTGTAAAAACCATACCTAAGTGTTCGTGGGCAATCGCAACGAGTGGTCCAAGAAATGTGGCTGAGACAAGTTTACGTGCATCCGGGTTTGAGTTACCTGAGATTATGATATGTGGTGAAGATGTTAGCATCGGTAAGCCACACCCAGAACCATTTGTGCTTGCCGCTGAAAATCTAGGTTTGAATGCGATGAGCTGTGTTGCCTTTGAAGATTCGCCAGCGGGTGTCAAATCGGCTAAAGAAGCAGGGTGTTTTACTGTTGCTATATTAACTAGTCATAAAGAATCTGAATTAGCTTTAGCTGATCTAATTGTTAATAGCTTTTCAGATCTGGCAATTGAAAACAGAAACGGTTCATATGAACTATGTTGGTGAAAACTTAACAAGGCGCTTAAGTATGATTCGTGAAAGCATACTATTCTCGCTTCGGTCCAATTTGGGCACACGTTCACTCACAGCTTAACGTTATGTAAATGGAGCAGAAATAAGCTATGGAATACAACGTCGTTAAAAATTATAAGGATGATCCAGAATTACCTATTCGAATCGTAAAAGGTGAAAATTGCAGTTTGTAGAAGAATCCAACCCAGAAGGTGATTGGGCAAATTGGATTTTTTGCCGAGGAGAAAATAAAGAAGGCTAGGTTCCAAAACACATATTAGCTGTAAATAACAGTGAAGTAACCGTACTTGAGGACTATTTTGCCAAGGAACACCGTTTGATAGTTGGTGACATTCTAGTAAAGGAACATGAATTAAACGGCTGGATCTGGAGTTATAAATTAGGTAATTCGGAAGAATTAGCTTGGGCTCCTTTAAATTATCTGTGCGCTGTATAAATTCAGATCGAAAGTTGCTAAAGCAAGCAGCTAACACTTAGCATTTTCGCTTTGCGTTACGTTTGTGTTTAAGGTTGTCCACTCAAGGTTCAGTATTTCCTTGATCACACCTTAGCTTTGCGTTTTGTAACAATGAGGAAAAGATAAATATAATGAACAAGTTAATGTCATTTGTAGTTACGTCAAACTTTCTATCTCTTGGTTTTGTTTATTTGTTCGAACGGTTGACAGGTTCTTTGGCAATCCAGTTCTTGAGTGACTACGCCTTTTACTCAATGCTCCTACTTATTGGGCTCGGCAGCATCTTCTCTTTTTCGGGGCACAAAGTAGGTTACAGCGATCCAAGTAATGTGGCGGGTGTAGCGGCAAGTAGTTTGATTGAAAATAACTCTTCTAAACATACTGTTGTAACTAAGCTTGAAAGTACCGGGTTAGGTGGTCGTTTTTTACTCGCTAGTTTATTCCCTTTAGCTTATTGCGTGATCGCATAGGTCAACTAACCACAATAAGAACTTTAAAAGTGATTCACAACGCATGGCATCATCATTTCAGTAAGTTTAATGACGATTGCACTATGGTCTAAGTAAGGTGCTAGCGTCGTTCATACCTTAATTTGGCGTCATACGAATGGAGTAAATAATGTACAAGGAAACAGATTTTCGACTAAGCCAAAAAGAGTTTAGCTTCAAAAAAGATTCATACCCTTTATCAAAAATTAAAGATGTGAGAGTTAAAAAACTCGGTTTGCTCGACAATGTGGGGCAAATAATATTTTGGCTATTTGTCTTCTCTGGAGCAGTTTGGCTAGCAGTTCCAAGCCTTGAAAGTACCCCGCTTTGGCTTAAAGCCATAGTTGTTATCTTAACTTTTGTAGGCTTTGGATTTGGTCTACTTCATTGTTCAAAATATGCATTACAAATTGAGTTTCGTCATATTGACGATACAGGAGTTCAATGGGTAAATGTAGCTAAGTCTACCTCTGAATCTGACAATGGGTTATTTGAGCAACAAGTTGCGGCACTAAAGGTAACATTCGAATAATAAGTGCTTAAGTAGACTACCAACACTTGGTATTTTTAACACGGTTTAGCTTGAGTGATTTAGGTGGCAAGTTTGAGTGTATTTGTAACGTTGTCATTTACTTCATTTGGTGTGAACTGGATAGGAGTGAGTCGTGCAAGAAGAGTATATGGATTACTACGCGAAATTTGACGAAGAGAAGCGTCTACTTTCTCAAAACATAACGCGTATTGAATTTGATACAACAATTAATGTTTTGGGGTCTTATCTCGAATCAGCAGGTCGTTTGACGGAGCTTGGTGCGGCTACTGGTCGCTATTCACTTCATTATGTTCGACAAGGTATGGATGTGACAGCAGTGGAGTTAGCTCCAGAATTAGTCGAGCAACTTAAATATAATGCTGAGACCCAGAATTTAGACTTGGTTGTTCACGAAGCAAATGCAACTAACGTGAGTTTTATTGAAAACGGTACTCAAGACGTTGTTTTAGTATTGGGGCCGCTTTATCACATACAATCGAAGTCAGGCCGAGAAGCAGTTTTAAAAGAGGCAAATCGAATATTGAAACCAAATGGTGTAGTTGCGATAGCGTATATCAGTCGTTTCTTTGTGGCGGGTTTGCTTGCCAAAATGTCCAGTAGCTTAGTTTCCCCTGATATTCTAAGTGAATTGAATGAAAGTGGCTTGGTCTCTTCTCCCGATGTAGATCCATTTTTTAGAACGGGATACTTTGCTAAGCCTTTAGAGATTGAAAGCTTGGTAATTGAATCTGGATTTAGTATCGAAAATCATATTGCAACCGATGGGTACGTTCGGTTTATTGGTCAGGAAGTTAATCAACTAAATGAGCAACAGTATCAATCATGGTTTAAGTATCATTTATCGACATGCTCCGAGGTTTCATTGCTTGGTAGCAGTAATCATGGTTTAGTTATTGCAAAAAAATGCAGAGGAAAAAGCGCCTAGAACCGATTCTCAATGCTTGGCATTTTCACTGTGCATTGGTCTTAGTTATTAAGGTTCCTTTTAGCGGCTTAGTTATTGCGTTGCTCACCAATAGGGCAGCGTGTATGTTTCATCAATCTAGGAGCTCTTTCAATGTATTATTCTGAGGCTAATTGCCTTTGTGGTTCTGTCATAGTCACAGCTAAAATCATCGATCCTAAGTTTACAGTTTGCCATTGTCAGTCATGTCGAACTTGGGGTGGTGCTCCGTTCTTTGCTTTGAAATGTGGTACTCAAGTGAAACTGGAAGGTGAAGATAAAGTAAAGATGTACAAATCTTCTTCTTGGGCTTCACGAGGTTTCTGCAGAGAATGTGGAACCCACTTATTTTATAAATTCAAAGAAACAGGCGAGTACAATATGCCAGTGGGCTTGTTTCCAAATTTGGAAGGGTTGGAAATGGACATGCAATATTTTAGTGACATGCGACCTGGTTACTATTGCTTTTCCAATGAAACTAAGGAAATGACCACCGAAGAAATCATGGCCTACTTTGCAGACAAGGTATAACTATAGGCACAGCAACCAGTTTAAGGGAGACTCTAATGCTTGCCAGTTTAGCTTACAGTATTGCAAGCGTTTGTAGCCCCGTCAACGTGAGTATTGTTTTCCAAAGGAAGATTCATATAAATGAAAAATGTAGTTCAACTTGTCTTTGTCTCTAGAAATCAGTTATTGCTCGCCTTCCGCCAAAATACTGAAGCGTTTGACCAGTATTGGGGCTTTCCTTCTGGACGCATAGAGGACGGTGAATCTCCTCTAGACGCAGCAGAACGCGAAGCTTTGGAGGAAACTTCGGTTAGCACTAATGAATTGAATTTAGCGGCTGAATTGGTTGACCCTACTTTGCCGATTCGTCATTACTTTTACCTATGTTTTGATTGGGTTGGCAAAATAGAGAACGCAGAACCTAACTTGTGTCGAGAGTTGCGTTGGTTCAACCTCGACGAATTGCCAGAAAAGTGCACTCCAATAACTTACGTAGCAATGAAAAAAATTAAAAACGCGTTGCGTGACCATCAGCAACGAACTTAACGCTATAACCTCTTAGCGCTATAACCTAAGAGGGATATATGGGACTTAGATCATTTGAAAAGGAAGACTATGGCCTACTTATTTGTTGTATAGATTCAGATAAATTGAATTATCAATGGGGCGGCCCAAACCTAGAGTTTTCATTGGATTAAGTTCAAATTAGTTGGCACTGCTCATATCTATACACCAAATTTTTACTGCGAGGGAATGAACATGAAACAAGGAATTTTCAAGAATCTCAAGTTGGCATTAGGTGTTGGTTTTGGTGTTGCCATTCATCAGTACTTTTTTATGACGGATGGTGCGTTTGATTTCTATCAGCCACTTGTGGCGTTTGCTTTTACGTTTGTCGTTAGCAGTATTGGTACACTTCTAAAAGAAAGAATCATGCGCAAGAAGGAGATTACATGAGAATATCGGAAGCCGTTCTGTCGGATTTAGAATCCTTTTTCGAATACATAGGAGCACAGCTTCTTGAAAATGCGGATGATAACTCTCCACTTTTCCAACCGATCTCTAAAGAGAATTGTGTAGTTTCAGAACAATTTAAAGATAAGTTTCGAAATGGTTTTGAGGCAAGCCTTGGTGAAAATGGCTGGAGAAAGCTCTGGGTAATCAAAGACTCTAAGGAACGAGTGTTTGGTCATATAGACCTACGTCATTACGGTGAAGAGTATAAGTTTCATCGTGTGCTTCTCGGCATGGGTGTTGATTCAAGTCTAAGGAAGCAAGGGTTGGGTGTAGAACTGATTAAGTGCGTGACTGAGTTTTGTAACGAAAGCCCAAGTATCGATTGGTTAGATCTCAATGTTCTCTCGAATAATCTTCCTGCAATAAAATTGTATTTGAAATGTGGTTTCGAAGTGATTGGAGAAGTCCCAGATTGTTACCTTATAGAAGGACAGTTTGTGTCTGAAACAATGATGACACTATGCACAAGAAATTCCAGGTAAGAACGCTTTGAAGAATGAATTATGACACTTGGCATCCTAAGCTTATGTTAGTGCTTAAGCTTGGTGTCAGCGCTTTTACACGGCAACTCTACCTATGAGCTAAAGAGGAATCATGACTAAAATCTATTTCGTATGTGGCTTTATCGGTTCGGGTAAGACGACTTACTCGAAAGCGCTTGCAGAAAAGCATGGCGCGTTTCGTTTTTCGATTGATGAGTGGATGATTCCTTTGTATGGCGAGCATATGGAGCGTGAAGTTTTTGACCGCCGGCTAGCTACGCTACAAGGGTTATTCAAGGGCTCTGCAATACAGCTGTTTTCCTTGGGTGTTCCGGTAATTTTTGACTTTGGTTTTTGGCGTAAATCAGACCGAGATTCTTTTACAAGCTGGGCATCAAACCTAGGTATGGACAGCGAAGTTCACTACCTTGATGTTCCGTTTGAGACTTGTAAGCAGAGAGCATTCAGCCGTAACTCGGAACTCAATGGCAAGTCTTATGAAATGACACCTGAAATGTTAGATCTGTTTTGGTCTTGGTTTGAGGTTCCAACTTCAAATGAAAGTGTTGTTTGGGTTCAACAGGACACTTAACAAGCTATATAGCCAAACATAGTTTGAGTTAGCAGCTCCTTAATATCACAACAAATGAATCGGAGGTTGAATGGACCAAACAATCAAAACACATTTCGACGAGTATCCCGATGATGTTCGAGCTCGGCTTGAAGAGTTGCGTTCATTAATCTTTGAGCTTTGCTCTGATTTGGAACTAGGTGAAGTCGAAGAGTCTCTGAAATGGGGCGAGCCGAGTTACAGCGTTAAGACGGGCAGCCCAATTCGAATCGACTGGAAATTGAAGTCACCAAACAACTATTACTTGTTCTTTAACTGTCAAACGAAGCTAGTCGACACATTCAGAGAATTGCACGATGGTACGCTGACATTTCAGGGTAATAGGGCAATCATATTGAACCTAACTGAACCACTTCCCAAGGCACCGATTAAGCAGTGCTTAGAGCTAGCCTTAACTTATCAACAACGAAAACATCTACCGCTTCTTGGCGCGTAATTCTTACGTGTTGTCATGTGCTTAACTGAATGTGATTAGAATTTGAAAAGTACGCCTGCCACTGATTTACAAGGCTTGGCACTTCTCGTTTAATGTAGGTTAGTGTTTAACGTCTTATGGTTTAGGTTAGTGGCGTTGCTCAGACCGTAAAGTGGTATGTGGACAGGGAAAGTTATGAATCAACAAGAAGCCTTTATAGGATTTGCGGTCTATGGGGTTATCAGTAGTTTAATCGGATTTTTTACGTTTTTTATTATCAAAGATGCAAAGTACAAACAAACATTGTGGACTTTGGAGTCTGTTATGTTTGGTATCTTCGCGATTGGTTTTATCTATTGTTCAGGTGGTAATGGGCCAGAATTGTTGGTCTGGATTCCGCTTGTTACTTTAATGTCTATTTACAATGTCCACTCTTTGAAATTTTGTGGTTCTTGTGGGAAAACTAACGTAAGAAAAAGCGGATTGTCATCCATTAAATCATGTAGTGAATGTGGTAATGCTTTATAGTAAAGCTAAGAAATATCAGACGTTTGTTCATTTTAGTTTCAGCCTTAAAAGGAAGTTGTATGAATTTAGATAAAGCTAAAAAACGTATCGCGAAGCAGGTTAAAAAAGGCGATAACGGATACCCAAAAATCACGTTAGCGTATTACGGGACGACCAAAGATCTCGCAACGGAAGTCGCAGTTCAATTTATGCTGGGTGAGAGCGATGGTGTCCAAGAAGAGCGTTTTTCTTGCGAAACCGAAATCCGAGATAATGAGCTAATCCAAACGACGCTGCTCAAGATAATCGAACGCGCTAATGTTAACTCAGTGATTGAAGTTGAAGGCGTGACGGTTCTTTAGTTTGCCTCGTATCTGTAAGTTTATGAGTGGCTGTCGTTGTCTCGGTAATGTGGTATTACACGGGTTAGTTGATTCAGGATATTTAGAGTAATGCACTTAAGAAAAGCACAGCTTCACGAGTTAGATTCCATTTATACAATGGGCTTCGATGTTTGGGGTGATGGCTTGACGTTAGACGATTACTTAGCAGGTTGTCGTAACAGTGAAAAGTACTTGTCTGGCACTTGGTATGTGTTAGTCGAGAAGGATAGAGTCGTGTCGTCTCTTATCGTTTACCGTGACATGTTTGGCCTTGCAAAAGGATGTTTCGGTATTGGCTCTGTGGCTACACCTCAAGAATTACGACACCAAGGTTATGCGTCTGAGTTGATCAACTTGGTAAAAACGGAGTTATTCACTCGTCATAATTGTAAGGCTTTATACCTACACAGCGACATTGAGCATCAATTTTATATTAGGCTTGGCTTTGTGAGCATAGTAGGTTCTGATTGTATGTATATTTCGAACGACTCTTCTGAGTTTGATGGACGAATACCAGATTACTTCTAGGCGTGAGTATTTTGATTCGTTATAAAAGTGGGGCTTAGAAGGTTAAGTGTATCCGAAGTGTTTTACTCATAATTTATCAAGGAAGAAACATTATGAAATTAGCTCAGTTAAATATCGCTCTGGCGAAATACCCGTTAGATGCGCCAGAAATCAAAGAGTTTGTCGATAACTTAGAGTTGGTTAATGGAATCGCAGAAAGCAGTGAAGGGTTTGTTTGGCGTCTGAAAGATGAATCTGGTGACGCCACCAATATCCAAGCTTTCGATGATCCTAATATGATTGTGAACATGTCGGTGTGGGACTCTGTGGATTCGTTAAAGAACTTCATGTTCCGCACACATCACCGTGATTTCATGCGTCGAAAGGGGGATTGGTTTCATCGTTTACCTGAAGATACTTATGTGCTTTGGTGGATCGAAGAAGACGATATTCCGACACTCGAAGAAGCGATAGAGCGACTTGAACACCTCAGAGAAATCGGTGATACGCCGTATGCCTTCACTTTTAAAACCAACTTTACGGAGTCAGAAGCGCCAAAATAGCGTTCATAGATAACCAACGTTATGTTTTTTAGACGTTTTATGGCAATTCCCGTGAAGATGAGTCGATTATTGGTATGATGTTTCTATAGTCTTCGAGAGGTTTTATGATGTTGAAAATGAAAAGTAGTGTACTTGCGGTGTGTTTATTCGGTTTCAGCATGAGTGCTAGCGCTTCAACACTGGAAGAGTGTGCCAAACTCCTTCCTGATGGTCACACGTATAAAGTAGAGATCATTTTAGACGTAGATAAGACTGAGAAGGATCCAACGGTCAAAGGCAGTTTTGGTGTGACGGGCGGAGCCGATGCGCCAGATACTTTCGATATCGGTGATTTTGTCGAGTGCGCTGGTCCTCTGATCAAAACCGTAGATACAGACAGCAACGATGCGTCTAATTCCTAGTCACTGGTTATTGCGTTTGTCGGCCCTAGACGCCAGAGGGTATCCTGCATTTAAACAGATAAAGGTAAGTTGTGATTGAATTTAAAACGGTCGGTCTTTTTGTACTTACGGCGGTCGCCGAGATAGTAGGGTGTTATCTACCTTATCTTTGGTTGAGAGAAGACAAGAGTATTTGGTTATTGATTCCAGCTGCGATCAGCCTGGCGTTGTTTGCTTGGTTATTGACGCTTCATCCTACAGCGACAGGGCGTGTTTATGCGGCCTATGGCGGTGTGTATATTTCTGTTGCCCTGATATGGCTGTGGCTTGTTGATGGCGAAAAGCCGACAACGTGGGATCTGGTCGGTGGCTCAGTAGCACTACTCGGTATGGCGATTATAATGTTTGGCCCTCGAAACGCGTAGTGCATGCATTGAGATTATAGGAAGAGAATAAACCATGGAAAAGGTTGATTGGCACAAGAATCAGATTGATGACAGTACCGTCATAACGGACAGCTACAAAACGACTCAGAACGTGCGTCGATATTTTAAGTCCAAGCTTGGCGAAGAGTTTAAATTTGACCGTGATTTTATGCAGTGGATGAACAATGCGACAGGGTTGACTATGGGTGATGCCTTGCAAGAGTGGGCGAAGCGTAACGATACAAAGTAACGGATTATCTTGTTGGTCAACTTATTAGCCAGTTAACGAGTTCATAAAAATACCGCCGTAATCAACGGCGGTATTTTTTATTATGCTTATTGCATCGTTCAGCTGAGAACAGAGAGCCTAGTTAACGTGGGCTAATTCAACACTCTGCGTTTCGTTTGCGACTTTCCAATCGCCACCTAAGGCTTTATACACGGCAATCGTGGTGTTGGCGGTTTGAAGCTTGGCGGCTACTTGGCGATCTTGCATCGCTTTTTGTTGTCTTTGTGCGTCTAACACCGATAAGTAATCGACTAGGCCTGCTTTGTATAGCGACTTTGCTTTGTTCACCGCGTTATCGACGGCAAGGGTAGCTTCATCGATGCGCTTTTGGTTTTCTTGGCTACGGCCATAGGCAAACAAGCTTGAATCGACTTCTGCAAAGGCGCTGTCTACCGAGTGTTGGTAGTTAAGCGCTGCAGAACGGAACCTTGCTTCGTTCATTTCCGCCATGGCTTCGCCTCGACCACCATCGAATACATTCCAACTTATGCCTGCAGATGCCGCCCAACCGAATGAGTCGCTACTGAACAGATCATCAAAACTTCCGGCTGTCACTCCTGGCGTACCCGTTAGGAAGAATTTTGGATAGCGATTGGCAATGCTTGCGCCGAGTTCTTCGTTAATGGCTGCCATTTCTCGTTCTGCAATGCGGATGTCTGGGCGTTGTTCTAACAAGTCAGAAGGCAAGCCTGTCGGAATAACATCGTTCATACGCGGTAAGGTAAATTCATTCGCTAAACGTTGGTTCACGCTCGTAAGTGATTCACCTAACAACACTGCCATACGTTGTTTGTGTACTTGCTCTGCGATTTCAAGTTGAGGAACAATGGATTCTGTCGCGGCAAGCATGGCTTTGGCTTGAGCAAGATCTAACTCCGAGCCATAGCCGCTACGAACAACTTTGGTGACCAGTTCTAAAGTCTGCTTTTGGTCGGAAATTTTCTCTAGTGCGATCGCTTTTCGCTCTTGAGCGCCACGATATTGCAGGTAGTTGTGAATGACATCGGCAGTGATCAAGGTATTCAAACCCGATTGGAATATCTCGGCTTGTTCCACTCGAATTGTCGCCGCGTTGGATTGCTTATCGATACGTCCAAACAAGTCCATTTCCCATGCGACGCTTGCACCTAAGAACCCGCCATCGTGTTGCGCTTCCAGCAACGACATGCCCGTCGCTGATTCAACCGCATCAGAGGCGCCAAATACCGGGCCGAGTAGGGAGTCGTTCTCACTCAGTTGGTAATTGTAATAACCACCGCCGACATTGATGGTCGGGACTTTGAATGATTCAACAACGCTTTTGTATGAGTTCGCCATGTTGATTCGCTCGGCGGCCAGTTTAAGTGGGATGTTCTGGCTTTGAACATCGGCCACTAACTGATTGAGCGTTGGATCATTAAACTGCGTCCACCAATGATTGTGCTGTTCGATTTGGCTCACTCCGTCTTGGTTCACATCACCTTGGCTATATAAGAAGGTCTCAGCCATAGTCGTTTGCGGTTCATCGTAATCAGGGCCAACCGCACAACCTGTTAGCAACAAGGCAAGAGCAATAGGAGCCACTTTAAACTTAGTTAATGGGTACATGTTTATTGCTCCTTGTTGAATGAGGTTGGAGTACCGATGTTTGTAGTTTGAGGCGTCGCATCGAGTACAACTACAGCATCTTTAATGGCTTCAGCCACTGTCTTTTTTTCTTCAGTTCGATAGAAGAGCTTGTACAGCGCAGGCATTACAAACAGAGACAACACGGTTGCCGCAGCCAAGCCACCGATAATGGTTGCCGCCATCTGGTCAAACAGTAGGTCACTGAGCAACGGGATCATGCCAAGTGCTGTGGTGAGTGCGCCCATTGAGATCGCCATAGTACGGTTCACGGTTGCTTCTTTAATTGCGTCTGACAGTGAGCGACCGTCTTTACGTTCAAGCTCGATCTGGTCCATCAACACGATGCCGTTCTTGATGATCATACCTGTCAACGTTACCGCGCCAATCAACGCCATGAAGCCGAACGGTTTATCCAACAGCAACAAGCTGAACGTTGCACCCGTCGCCGCAAGCGGTAGGGTGGTGAAGATGATCACTGGCTGTTTGAAGCCGTTAAACATCGCAACTAGGATGATCACCATCAACAACATCGCTTTAGGTAGCTGTTTAAGAATATCGCTGACCGCTTTATGCTCGTCGTAATATTCGCCACCCCATTCCAAGTGGTAACCGTGTGGAAGGTGAATGGATTCTATTTGTTCTTTAACTGAGCCTCTCACTGCTGCAGGTGTGGTGTAGCGACCAACGCCCGCTTGTGCTGTGATGGTTTTTACTCGGTCACGACGCCAAATCATGGTCTCTTCGCTTGTAAGCTCAAACCCGTCAATGACTTGACCTAGTGGAACGCTGTGGATGCCCAATAAAGAACGTACCGGCAAAGTTTCTAGCGATTGAATAGAGCTTTCTGTACCACGCAGTTGAATCGTCACCAGTTCGTCGTTTAAGTTCATACGACCCAGCGGCATGCCTTCTGACGCGCGTTTCATCGCGAATGCAATGTCGGCACGGTTAATACCCGCAAGACGCATCTTGTCTTGGTTGATGACAGGTTCTAGCATTTTGCTCTTTTGACGCCAGTCGTCACGCACGTACTTGGTGTCTGGGTGTCGAGCAAAGATAGCTTTCGCTTGTTCAGATAAGCCGTGCAGTACCTCGATATCTGGGCCTGAAAAACGCGCTTCAACACTGAATTTATCCGAAGTCGCAAGCTTTAAGCTTCTAAAGCGAGGATCGGCGTTTGGAAACTCTTGCATTAACCATTTGTCGCCACGCGCAATCAGCGGGCTGAGTGACGGGAAATCGGTCGCGTTAATCAAGATCTGACCGTAAGCAGAATCAAACGGTTCTGGCTCAATGGTCACTGAGAAACGAGGAGCGCCAGCACCAATGTACGTTGAAATACTCTCGACTTCCGGCTGCTCTAACAACCATTGTTCGATACGCTTCATGTCTTCTGAGGTCTGTTCAACCTTGGCGCCATTGGGCAGCCAGTAATCTAAGAACAGAATGGGTCTGTCGGCTTGTGGAATAAAGTTAACGGCAATATTCGGGATAGCTAATGCAGTAACCAAGATCAGCGGAATAAGCCCCGTAAGTGCTTTGAGTGGGTTATCTACCGTCCAGTTTACGCTCTTACGGTATAAGCTCACTTTGGTGTTGTCAGCTTGCTTAGTTGGCTTGATGAAGAACCAACACATCAAAGCTGTGAAGGTCATTGCGACAAACCATGACAACAACAGTGAAGAGGCGATAATTAGGAATACTGAGCTTGCGAACTCAGCGGCATCGGTTTTTGAAAAGATAACAGGGCTCGCACCCATGATAGCAATGACTGTCGCGCCAAAGAGTGGTGTAGCGGTCTCTTTAACAGAATCAATTGCGGCTTTGGTTCGGTCGATGCCTTTGTTGATTTTCACAATCATCATATCGGTGATGACAATGGCGTTATCCACCAACATGCCGAGCGCAAGAATGAAGGTACCTAGCGAAACTCGGTGTAAATCGATTGACGCGATGTTCATGTAGATAAGCGTCAGCAAGATAGTCAGCAGTAAGCTTGAGCCGACAATGGTTGCGCTTTTTAGCCCCATGAATATAGACAGGACGATGAATACAATCGCGACACTCTCTAGCAAGTTACTCACGAAGTTGTCGATCGATTTCTGAACTTCTTCCGGCTGGTTAGCAACTGTCGCGATATCAACACCTAACGGCAGGGTTGCTTGAAAATCGCTGACGATTTGATTGATTTCATCACCAAGTGATACCACGTTGACGCCGGTGACTGGGCTCATCGCTAATGTGACTGCAGGTACGCCGTTGTAGCGGTTCTCTGTCATCATTGGCTCTTGGTAGCCCATTGTGACGTCTGCAATATCGCCTAAGCGGATTAAGCTGGTTCCTAATTCACTCACGCCGCCTTTGATCATCAGGTTTTTGATGTCGTCTAATGAACCAAACTCACTCGACTGTTGAACTCGGATTCGTTCAGTTCCTGCTGAAAACTTACCGGCATCGAAGGCCATGTTTTGCGTATTCAGCTGCGACCAAACTTGTGTGATAGATAGGCCGTATTGCGCTAACCTTTCATCTGGGATGTCGATATGAACAACGCGTGGTTGAACGCCGTGTAATTCGATCTTCTTAATACCATCGACGGTTTTAATTCGACGTTGCAACTCTTCTGCGTAACGTCTTAGCTCAGCAGGCGATGCATCTTTACTGTGGATAGAGAAAAGCATGCCGTAGACTTCAGAAAACTCGTCTTGTACGACACTGATCTGTGCAGTCGAAGGCAGTAACAGCTTCATGTCAGATACTTTGCGGCGCAATAAGTCCCACTCTTGAGGAAGTGCCTTTGAATTAAGAGATTCTTTGAGATCGACAAACACCATCGACATGCCAGGCCGAGACAGTGAACGAAGTCGGTTCAATGACCCCATCTCTTGCAGTTTAGTTTCAACGGTATCCGTGACTTGCTGTTCCACTTCTTCCGCAGAAGCACCGGGATAGAACGTTACCACGACGGCCGTTTTGATGGTGAAGCTTGGATCTTCGAGCTTGCCAAGATCAAAGTAAGAAAACAGGCCTGCGATAACACTCAATGCAGTGAAAAACAGGATGAAGGTGCGTTGTTTGATCGCAAAATCAGCTAGATTCATCATGATTTACCTACAGACTCTTAACTTGAATATCGGAGAAGTGTTGGCCTTCCATGACGTACTGAGCACCACTCACCACGACGAAATCGCCATCGTTGAGCGTTGATTCAACACATACGGTATTTTGGGACATCGAAACCACGTCCACGGTTACACCATTAGCTTGCTCGTTCTTAACTGTGAACACTTGCTCGATGCCAGATTGATTCACCAACGCTGAATACGGTAAACAGAAATTGTTGCTAGCTTCGCCAAGTTGAGTTGTCAGTGTGACGGCTTTTCCTGGCAACACTGACTTGTTGGTTGTCTCTACATGGTAGGTAACCGCGTAGGTTTGCTTGATAAGATGAGGTGACGTGGCAATTTCAGCGGCGTACCCAATCAGCTTTTCCTCTGAACCATACCAATTGATAACAGCGGTTTGATTCGGTTGGAACTCATGAATCAAGTTTTCTGGGACTTGGATTTTAACTTCAAGCTGATCTGGGTTGTGGATGGTGAAAACCGAAATGCCCGGCAGAACTTGTTCAAACTGTTCGAAATTCGATGCCGCTACAACGCCGTCGAAGGGTGCGAGTAACTTGGTATAACGAATCGAATCTTTCGCACGGCGTATGTTCTGTTCTACGACTTTAACCGCCGCTTCACTTCGTTCATAACCGCTGATTGCACGGTCTAGATTAACATCGGCAATCGCATTATCAGCGATGGCTTGTTTTACTCGTACAAGTTCGGATTTCGCTAATTTGTGTGCAGATTTCGCTTCGAGTGCTCGTGCTTGTAACTCTTCTAACGCGACTTGATAATCATGAGGGTCTAACTGCGCAAGTGGTTGGCCTTTCTTAACTGAATCACCAACCGAGACCATCATTTTTTGAATAGTGCCAGGTACACGAAACGCAACGCCAGCGGTTTCTGATGACTGCAATTTGCCTGTGAACGATTTTTCAACTTGATGAGAGAGAGGTTCAAGTTGGATAACTTGAATCGGGCGCGTTTGTTTTTGAGCTATCGTCGCCTCAGAGTCATTACAGCCAAACAGAGCGGTTAGGCTTAGTGCCATGACTGTGTATTTGAAGATAGGTGTCTGCTGAAAGATAGACGAACGCTGCAAAACAGATGAATGTTGAGATATAGGCTTCATGGATTACTCCTGTCAATTTATGGAGTAATTCTATCTTTCAGTCTTGTTTAGATAATCTAGTCTTCACGTGAAACACTGTCACAATATTCGTTACAATAACTAAAGTTTCGGAAGCTCTTGTAATAAAAAATCAATCAAAAGCTGTGCTGAATGGCTTAACGCTTTACGCTGAGGATAGAGCAGCCATGCTTCTTCTTCTTGAAGATTCTCGTCGGGGAACAGGTTAATCAAGGTGCCGTCTTTGAGTTGCTGTCGTACCAAGAGTTCTGGTAACAACGCGATGCCTCTATGTCGAATTACACCGCCTTTCACGAACCCAATGCTGTCGCTAACGACCGAAGGTTCAACTTTGATGGTGTGATCTTTGATGTCCCATTGTTTATCGATGTCGCCACTTGGCCACCTGAAGCAAACAAATGGGTAATTGGAGAGCTCTCTTAGGTTTGAGGGCTTGCCTTGTTTCTCTAGAAATTCAGGGCTTGCGACAAAAATACGCTGGAGAACCATCACTTTACGAGCAACCACGTTAGCGTCGCTCAACGTCCCACCATGCATAGCGAGGTCTAATCCTTGACGGTACATGTCGACAAAGGCGTTACTAATGTTGCGAATATCAAGCTCAACCTTAGGGTACATATCTTGGAATTTAAACAGAGTCGACTGCATGATGTCGCTGGTTTCAGGCAATAGACCAATCTTAATTTGCCCGTGTGCAACCTCTGAAAGGTTGGAAGCGACATGGTTCGCTTTGTCGAGCGCACTCAATGCATTGAGTAGTTCTTTGTAATAGAGCTCGCCAGATTTGGTTAAGGAGAGGCTTCGTGTGGTTCTAAAGAACAGTTGAATGCCGAGAGACTTCTCAAGGTCGTTAATTCTGCGGCTAACGTTAGCTCGGGGAAGGTCAAGTGCATTGGCTGCGGCAGTAAAACTACCCAGTTCGACAACGGTGGTAAACAGCTTAAGATCTGCGATTTTCATAACAACGGCATTTAATCGTTTTTAGAACAGTATGTTGGCATCGTATACCAATTGGATTTTAAAATCGAAGCGTTCTTGGGTTTGGCTTGTTTTAAGACAGTAAAAAGCCAGCTGACAAATCATTATCAAAGCTGGCTTTGTGTTCGCATGGGACAGACTGCTCTATTTTTCACCTTGGACTAGACAGCTTGTTCTTTCGCCTCACACCATATCAGTTTAACGACCTCGACCGTCCACCATCACAATGATAGTTTTAGAAATGATGCTGAGATCAGCGGCAATCCAAGACTTCACAGAACATAGGCTTAATGCGTAACTATGGTCAAAGCCCACTTTACGACGTACATCATCAATACAGGTATCATAACCTTGATTTACTTGTGCAAGCCCCGTAATACCCGGCATTACGCCGTATGTACGGTCAGCAAAGTAAGGGATTTCGTTCTCTAGTTTGGTGTAAAAAGTAGGGCGTTCAGGGCGTGGACCAATTAGAGACATTTCACCTTTCAATACATTGAACAGCTGTGGGAGCTCATCAAGACGTGTCTTTCTCAAAAAGCGGCCAACGGGTGTGATTCGTGGGTCATTCGCTGTAGCCCAAACTGCGCCAGAACGCGTTTCTGCATCTTCGTACATGCTACGGAACTTCATGATTTCAAAGATTGCCATTTTCTCTGGTGTAGATTTACCAACACGCAATTGGCGGTAGAAAATAGGGCCGCGAGATGTCAGTGCTATCGCCATCGCAATCAATGGAAATACTGGCGCTAGCAAAATCAAAGCAATTAGTGAGCTTACGAAATCGAACGTACGTTTAGCTCGTGAGATTTTGTATTGGTATAAGTTTTGAGTAGATAGCTGTTCAATGTTCATCATAATAAGTCCTTAATGATTCGCTCGTGTCCAAGGTGAGTTTTCTAGTCCGATTAGGTAACGAATACCACCAATGAAGTTGGCATAGTGTCCAACTATCAAATAAGAGATTAATGAAATAGGTTTGTTTACTAGACGCTTTGGCAAGATGCAGCCAAGTACGCCAATGGTATAAACGGCAACTTGAGCCCATAACAGTGCTTCAAATACCAAGTAGTTGTTAAGTAAGATTGAGCACACTAAGCACACAATCATTAAATATGGAGTGAGTAGGCGAAGCCCTTTTCCGGAGAAGAACGCAAACGCGATGCCTTTGAACTTGGGGCTGAACAAGCCAAACAATCGAATCGCTTGTTGCATGTTGCCCGCTGAAATACGAAGTCTTCTTTTGAAGTCTGTTTCTAGGTTCGATTCTTCTAGCTCCAGTGCCACCATTTGTGTTTCGTATTCTGCGATGTAACCTTGTTTAACGATTTGCATCGGTAAGATGAAATCATCATTAATAGTGTTGAGTGGAAGCAGTTCAAACAGGTGTGTTCTAAACAAGTAGAAAGCGCCATGAGAACCTAAGCTAGAACCTAATGAAGCCTCTGACTCTTTAACGGCGGTTTGGTACTGCCAGTAAGTGTTTTCGCCTTCGTTGCCTGTTGGGCAAAGCTGATACGTCGCGTTCACCACACCAACCTTGTCACTTTCAAAATGAGCGGCTGCAATAAGCAATGCATCCAATGAAATAAGGGCTGATACATCACTTAGTGCCGTGATATCGCTTTTTATATTGGTCACTTCTTCATTGATAACCGCAACTTTCCCTCGGTTGGTCTTGTGGTCATGTATCTCGAAATAGATATCGCTGCACATCGCTTCTTGAATCGTCATTTCGGCGATTTCTACCGTGTTATCAGTGCAGCCATCACAAACAATAATGACTTGTAGCTTCTTTTTTGGGTAATCTAATGAAGCAAGGTTACGAACTTTATCGGCGATCCACTGCTCTTCGTTAAATGCTGGCACAAGAATGGTAATGGTGGGTAGTGTGCAATCTTGTTGTTCGTCTTTATAACAACGATGGCTCTCTTCAATCTGACGCGCCGGGTGACTTTTCGCATACCAACGCAGTAACAGTGGATAGGCAGCGTGATGGTAGACAATCAGCGCACCAGAGAATAAGCAAAGTCCTGCAAGCAACCAGTCGATCATGCGCAAACTCCTTTTGAGATATCGTTGTAAGAGGCAACCATTTTTACAATGTCGAAGTTTTCGAGTACGTAACGACGAGGTGACAAAAAGCGTTCATTTTGCTTTTCTAATAGCGCACTAGCTAACCCCACAATGCTGCCGCTTTTGACGAGGGCGCCGCTGACTGGACATAAGGTTTCATCGACAGCCCCTACATTCATCGCGACGGTAGGGATGTTGCACGCCTGAGCTTCTAGTGTAGAAAGTGGCAGCCCCTCATGACGAGAAGGTAGACAGAAGGTGTCTAACGCGCCGTAAAAAGAAGTCATGTCTTCAATTAGGCCAAGAAAGATCACACGGTCGCTCAAATTCAAGCGGTCAGTGAGTTGTTCCAGTTGCTTGCGTTTTGAACCATCACCAGCCAATGCGACAACGGTGTTAGTAGGAAGTAAGCTAAGCGCTTTAATCAGTTGGTCTTGACCTTTCACGTGTTCTAAACGTCCCGCACAACCTACGATGTGTTTATCGGTTGGTAGATCGAGTGTTGCTCTCGCGTCTGCTTTTGACATCGGTTTGAACTTCTCGCAATCCACACCGTTTTTAATCGTGATGATGTTGTTGTATGAAAAGGCAGAGCGCAGTTGGTTGTAAACACGGGTTGCATCGGCCACCAAAGTTGGCTGAGCGGCTTTAAGTGCTAATGCTTGTAAGCGACGACGTTTGTTATTTTTCAAATGCCAAGCATCATGCTCGGTATGAATTCGAGTAGGAACCCCTGATACACGGGCAGCGTAACCCGCGTAGAGCAGTGGGCCTATGTGATGGGTATGAACAACATCAGGGCGAATTCCTCTAAATGCTTTGATGAGTTTTATGATGATGTTGAATTGAACACCGGGCTCTTTATCTAAAAACACGATTTGGTTGTGGTAAGGCTTCAGCTTCGGCCAGTTTGCGATGGATTCTGCTTTCGTGCCTTCTAAACTGACGATCAACACTTGGTCTGTTGGTTTGGCAAGGCGCAGCAAATCTAACGTTAGGGTTTCTAATCCGCCTGGGGCAAGGTGTTGAACAACGTGTATGATCTTCTTGCCATGCTTTGTTATCTGGTTATTCATAATTTGGACCCTGCCTTTATAATTCTTGTTTCGCTTTTCTGACGTTTCTCTTGAAGTAACTTCTTTAAAACGTTTGACTACACAAGGAGATTGCAGGAGTTGTGCCAATTAAATAGTCATTATATTTCAGTGACTTATAGTGAGTGGTTCGAGGGCAGTTTTCGTTTCTCAAAATGGGAATCAAAACAAGATACGAGTGAATGGCTATTTGAATCGTGGCGCTTCGGGAAATCGAAAGTGGGATTAATAATTGGGGCTTTATAAAAGCAAAACGCCAACCGAGTGTTGGCGTTTAGTACTTGGAAACTAAAGAGCTAGGAAGCACGAAGCTAGGAAACTAGAAAGCTAAGAATCTAGCAAGTTAAAAATAGCTAAGGCTAATCAACTCATTTTAGGGATAACGGTAATGACAGGAACACCTAAGATGTCTTCAATTTCATCTTTACGCTTGATTGAAGAGTCAAACAGCTCAAACAATATCGCCAACCCAATGCCAAGGCCGATACCTGCAACGAAACCAGCCAAAACAAACACAAAAGAAGGTATGTTAGATTTGATACTAGGCGTGAAGGGTAAATCGATAATCTTCACACGTTTGTTTTGCTCGAATACACCAAGCGAACCCGTTAATTGAGCCATTTCATAACGCTCTGTCAGTTCATCGTATAGCTGGCGTTTAATTTCAACTTGTCGTTTAAGACGGTACATCTCTTTTGCATTTTCGCCGAAGTTATTCGCCTTGTGTTCTAATTCGAAAATCATAGTACGAAGGCTTTTCGTTTCTTCTGTCAAAGATTCAAAGCGAGCACGAACCAGTTGTAAACTGTGTAGTTGGGTGACTAAGAGAGGTTGGGTATCAGACAGTTTGTTCAGTGTCGTACTACTTGCAATGTCCCAAAGCTGGTCGCTGTTCATCGTAGGTTGAGTGACATCGAGTAAACTCTTTCTCTCATTTTCAAGTCTGTCTAGTTCACGAACTTTAGCTTGTACGGCACTGTGTTTGTTTGTGTATTTGGCTTGAAGTAGAGCCAGTTCACTACGAATATCGATGATCTGATCTTCTATTCGACCTATCACTGGGTTAGTTTTTGAAAGCTGTTGATCGATTGACCCTAAGCTTTTTTCAACACCGGATAACTCGGCCTCTTTTTCTGCGAGTGTTTGTTTGAGTGACGCTAAGCGATTCAAACTTTGGCTCTGTACCTCAGGCGTCGAATGAACATTCTCATTCATGTATAAGGCAAGGGCTTCTTCTGCTACTTCAAGTTCAGCACTGCGCTTATCTATATGAATCTTCAAGAAGTTGCTCGAGTCTTCAATCGAAGAACGTTCTGGTGCTAACAGTTGCTCAATAAAATGTTCACTTACCGAACGAAGCGTCGCTTCCATTCCATCTGGTGTGTTTGAGCTTAAGCTAATTTTTAGAAAATCTTTTCCAAGCTGAGTCACCGTTAGACGTTGAGATAGGTCAGTAATGATCTCTTGTTTCTCAATTTCAGGCATATCGGGCGTGGTTAATTGCAGTTCATCAGCGACCGAATAAAGTACATGTCGACTGTGAAGCAGTGTTCTCAACGCGTTAAGGCGGTCTTTGAGCATGGTAGAAACGGCGATGTCTTCCAAGAATGGATTCATTTTGGCCGTTTCTTGAATCAACATACTGGTATGCGCGTCATATTTAGTCGGAGCCAACTTGCTCACACCAAAGCCGACAAAGGGCAAAATAAGGATTGGTAGAACAATAACGTAGCGTTGGCGCCACATGGCATTCAAGATGAACAATAACCGCAATTTCAGATTATTCATAATAGCTCCAACATCCAATGTACGAAGTTACCGCGGTTCTGCCAACTGTCTTTGGAGACGACAGAGACTGGCGAGTTTTCAAGGTGACGGCTTTGCTCGAGAGCTTCGACCATCTGTTGTGCATTTTCAACGGACGTAACGTGATTCTTATAAGGAACCATTGCAGGAAAAGGGGTGGTTACGATAGGAGTTCCCGCGGCAAGGTATTCCATCAGCTTTAATGGACTGCATGCTCGGATCTGTTCGTTATCAACGAAAGGTAATAGGCTCACATCCCAGTGTTGCGAATAGCTTGGCAACGTGTGATGTGGGCGAGGCCCCAAGTAATGAACATTATCGAGGTTAGGCAACGACAATGTATCAAGCTCATTAGGGCCGATGAATACAAAGTCCCATTCCGGCATTGCTGTCGCCACATGTTTGACCATGTCGTAATCCAGCCATTGAGATAAGCTTCCGTAAAAGCCTGCAATCGGGCGGTGGTTGCTTGGCAAGTCGTGTGCTCTTGGAACTGGTGTAGAAAATAGCCCGACATCGACACCATGTGGTAAGAGTTGAGCTTTCTCATTAGGGAATTTGTCCATCAGCTTTTCACTAGCAGCGAAGACCAGATCTGATTTTTCAATCAATTCCAATTCATGCTGAGCGACAGTTTTGTGGTCAACGCCCGCGAGCGCACTAAAGTCATCCCCGCAGTAATAAACAACCGCTGACTCGCCTAAGTGTCCGCATAAATCAACAGCGGTAGGAAGGGAAGTCCATAAGATAGGATTATGAAGTTTCAGCTCAGCAATAACTGGCTTCAACTGACGTAACATCATTTGCTGAGCCAGTTTTCTAGACAGCTTAGAAGAAGGCGCAGGAATGGTTTTCAAGTTCACGACCGTTATGTTGCCTTGGTCGTTTGAATCAGCGACGTTTTGTGGATCCAGCATGTTTTGAGTAACTGCGTTGCTTCGCCCTGTCAGTTTATTGAAAGCGCGAGTGATGTCTTTAACTGACAGTCTTGGCTGTCTAAGACCAATAGAGTTGACCCATAAGACTTTATGTTGTTTAGCCAAGTGACGAACCAAGTGTTGAGTCGATGAAGGCAGACCGCCAAAGTCTTCACCAAATACGATTAAATCACGCATGGTCGCCTCCATGAGTCTCTAACGAGTCGAATACATCGGATTCTGTCACTTCAACGGATTTAATCTGACCGACAACTCGAGCAGGGTTACCGCCTGCGATTGCGAAGGCAGGGATGTTCTTTGTTACCACGCTGCCTGCGGCTATTACGGCACCTTCGCCGATGGTTACGCCACCTTTAACGGTAACATTGGTGCCTAGCCATACATCTTGTTCAAGAATGATGTCGCCGATTTGCTGAGGGTCATCGCCTTCACCTAGTGCTCGACGTTTTGCATCAAGCGGGTGTCCAGAGTATCCAAACAGGAAAGCGCCGCCAGCGATGCGTACGTTGTCGGAGATAACGACTTTACCTCCAACAGCGATGGTCGATTGCCAACCGATGTCTACATTGTTGCCAATCGACAGTAGTGGGTGTTCCAAGCCTTCAAGTGGTTGGGTACAACCAGAGAATGTCGTGTGGCCAGAGATACGGCAGTTATCGCCAATCGTAATTTGTACCGGACCGCTCACGAAAGGGAGGCCACCGTATAAATACAGGCGTTTGCCACATTGAGCGACACGACCTTTGAAAGCCGGAGTCCAGTAGAAGAATCGCGTAAAGCCAGAAACCAAATTCACCACTAGCTTGTGCGCTTGATATAGGCAGCGATTAAGTACTTGAGGGGTAGGTAGCTCTGCGCTTCTGATGTCTTTCAAAATGAAAAACACATTTCTAATTCGAGAATTAGGGTGAAACTTAAGCCAATGTTTGAATTGATGTATAGATACTGACGTCATAATGAAAATCCTCTTTTTTGTTATATAGAAGTACTTTCATATATTGTGCCATTTAATAAGTGCATTATTTTCAATAAGTTACAAGTTGACTTTTAGGTTTTCTCATTTTGACAGGCAGTATGAGATACGTTCGCAACAGCAACAATCAATGCGGAAAGGATATAGATAGGCCAGTTGAAGCCTTGTGTTAGGAAGGTACCCGAGACTATGGTGCCAATTAACCCAGTATATACGGCGTAAGCCGCGGCATTGAGATTTGGGTCGATTTCTGTGGCCGAGTTTTTTAACCTCGTTAACGTAGAGCGAGAGGTTTTGATCAAAGAAACGATAAGACAAACAAAAATGATCAGACCAATGAATCCGGTCTCTGCTAACACACCAAACCAAGTACTGTGAACGGCGTGATTCAGTCCGTCCCAGTGCGAACTATAAAAGAAGTAGTTCGAGAAGAAGTTGTTCAACCCTACGCCTGTCAGTGGATTCTCAACTGCCATTTTTACTGCTGCTTCCCAAGCATAGATTCGCCCCATTGCAGATTCATCGATACCTTGTTCAGCGGCACCACCAGAAGATCTGTCTGAGATCCCAGCAACCAAGTAGAGCACTACGGCCACGACAGTTCCTACGGAGATTAAGAGAACTTTAGAGCGCACTAGTTTCCACGCAAAAATACCAATCACCGCAATACACCCCAGTAACCCGCCACGGCTTTGAGTGGCAATAATGGCGGCGAGCAGCAACAAACAGACTAACCCGCTAATTAAGCGTTTGGATCGTGAGATGCCAGTCGTGGTGGCTTGGCTTATCGTAAAGGCGAGTGGGAACATCAGTACCAGTGCTAGATCGTTCGGGTCACCTAACATAGAGCCAAAATCGCGGCCAATAGTCACACGTGAGCCTTCAACAAGCCCAATGCCATTTACTGAGTTGTACACGGCAATAGAGCTTACTAAAGCGCCAGCGTAGATAATCGTCATCGCGGTTTTTGCGAGATTTTCAGTGGTATTTACTAGCCAAGTAATCGCAAGCGTCATCACGATGATTTTCCAATAAACGCCTTTGAATTCTGCGAGTGCTATGGGCCTGTTAGACGCGAAGATAATACCAATAAAAACCAATACCCAAAAAATGGTGAGCCAATTTAAACAAGGGTGCCAGAAGATTTTGAGCTCTTTACTGATTAAAGCATGCCATAGCAGAGCTGACAGAGCGCCTAATGAAAGCATTAGCGGTATTTTTAACGAATAGAGTTGAGGTATGGCTTCGTGAATTCGGAAAAATGAAAAGACAACGAACAATAGGACTAGCCAGAATGTCTTGTTTAACACGAATAACCCGGCCAATGGCACAAGAGCGAGCGCCACAATAACAGCGGGATGCGGCACGAAGTACCAGACAATACCGAGCCCGACACACAAGGTGCTGATCGTGATGATGACTGGCAATCTATTGGCTTCAGGGTTGACCATTGTGACCTCTATTCGCAAATAAACTCTTCATGACTCGCTCGCAATCTTTTGAGACGTAGTTACACCTGATGTTAAATATTGCAAAGCGAGTGCCAGTTATGCATTTTGTTTAACTAACTGATTTAGTGTTGGATTATTAAGTGAGGGCTTAGCCTTGAGGTGAGTTTTGTCATTTTGAGAATCAGTATAAAACTGTCTAAAGTACTTAAATCATCTAGCCCAAATGACCAGTTAACTACTAAGACGAGTATTAACGGTCGAGTTGATAGATTTCCAACAACTGCGGGACAACAGCTTGTGGCGAGTATTGGTCTTTCACGGTTTCTATCGCGTTACTCTTGAGAGAGTCACGTTGCTCGCTCGTCAATGACATCCACGAGGATAAATGCTGTTCTAGTACTAACGCTGTTTCTGAATCAGATTCTGAATTGGCGAGGTAACCATTAACTTGGTGCACGATGAGCTTAGGCAAGTTACCAACTGAGGTAGCGAGAACGGGAATGCCGCGAATCATGGCTTCTAATGCCGCCATAGGTAAGCCTTCAAAGCGGGAAGGGATGATTAACAAATCGATTTGGCTCCAGACGTCGTCCATATTGGTCTGATGCCCATGAAAGGTAACATTATCAGGCTGCGATTTAGCTAAGACGTCCATTTCTGGTCCGTCACCAAAAAGCTCAAACCGAACATCAGGAAACTGTTTGGCTAATGCGACAAATCGATCAGGCGCTTTTTCATGGCTTAACCGCCCCACAAAGCCTACATGGAATGGGCTTGATGAAGGGGAGTTTGTTAACCCGGTTGGGACTTTAACAAAGTTATTCAATTGATGGGTTTTACTCGGCACTTTCGCTTTAATCTTCTCACTGACCACAAGCGACTGATCAGAAAGAAAGCTGCTGTAACGGTCGAGCCAGTCATAAAGCCATACTTTGCCTGTTGGGGTTTCACCTGCGTGATAAGTGGTGATTTGTTTAGTGCTGTTTAAGCGAGGTGGGAGCTTGATGAGTTTACTGACCAAACTGGCTTTGTAACCATGAGCATGTATAAGCCTTGGCTGATAATGTTGAACTGCACGTTTAAGCTGTGTCGCGCTATTGCTGCTTGAATCTGCAGAGCAAGAGGCTAAATCGGAAAGGTAACTAAAAGGGATGTTCAGCGTATTCAACTTTTCAACGATGATCGCTTCTGGATTAAGCTGAGTCAAAAGAACGATTCGAACAGCATCTGAATACTGAGCGCTTTCAGAAATCAGGCCTTGTGCTAATTCTAAAACATGCGTTTCTATACCTCCAAAAGTTTGGCTGTCGATCAACAGCCAAATCTCATGAAGGTTTACGTTGAGTACACCTTGGCTAGGCTTGGTTGTACTCATCATCCGATTCCCAAGCCTGCTTCTTACGGTAAACGGTAGAAGGGCTAAGTTCTAATAACACAGCAGCGTTTAGCACATTCCCATCGCAATGATTGATCGCGTGTTGAATGGCTTCGCGCTCTATTTGCCACATTGGACGGATAGCACCTTCGCTTGTTATAAATGCGGGCGTCATCGGGTCGTTGTTAGCGGGAACAACTGACGATTGCTCCAACTCTTCCGGAGTAATCGGTGGCAACTTAGCTTCTGGTGTTTCCACAACAGCAGTTTGGGGCGCCGCTACTCGAATTGGTGTCACTGATTTCGAGGTTGGAGCTGCGTCTATTTTATTAATCGGAGGCGGTAACATGTCTTTGGTCACGCTTGTCTCATTGTTCAACACCACGATGTTACGGATGATGTTTTGCAGCTGACGCACGTTGCCTGGCCACGCATAACGTTTAAGTAGATTCTGCGTTTCTTTGTCTATTGATTTGAACTTCTTTTTGTCTTGCTTCGCGTACAGCTTTAAAAAGTGATTACAAAGGGTGACAATGTCACCTCCTCGTTCACGAAGCGGTGGCATCTCAATAGGCACGACGTGAACACGATAGTAAAGGTCTTCTCTAAAACGTCCTTCTTCTACCTCAACCAGTGGGTCGCGGTTGGTCGCACAGATAATTCTGACATCAACTTTAATCTCGCGGTTGCCACCGAGTGGAGTAAACGTACCGGTTTGCAAAAATCTAAGGAGCTTCTTCTGCATCTCCAGTTCCATTTCACAAAGCTCGTCGAGAAATAGGGTACCGCCGTGTGCTTGCATCGCTGCACCTTTACGGTCGGCTGTTGCTCCGGTAAATGCACCTTTAACGTGACCAAAGATTTCACTCTCCATTAGGTCTCGAGGGATAGCGCCACAGTTAATGGCAACGAAGGGCTTACCGTTACGTTGACTCTCTTGGTGGATCGCTTCTGCACACACTTCTTTACCCGTACCACTCTCGCCGTTAATAAACACGCTGGCAGTGGTTGGCGCGACAGAATCAATGATCTTGTAAACCGCCTGCATAGGTAGGCAAGAGCCAATGAAATTATGAAAGCGGTCACGATCGAACTTGCTTTGCATGTTATCGACGAGGTTTTCGAGTTTCGCTCTTTTTAGATGCAAGCGGACAGAGGTCTTAAGTCGATCGGCTTGAATTGGCTTTTCCAAGAAGTCTTCCGCACCGCGCTGGATGAGATCTACAGCAATATTAACTGAGCCATGTGCTGTCGCGATAATGACGGCGGTCGGTATTTCGTTCGCACTTATCCAATCTAAGACTTCTTCGCCTGGCATGTCGGGCAGTTTAAGATCGAGAATAACAAGCTGTGGTGAGTGCCTTTCAATGAAGATCTTAGCTTCCGCGCCGGTTTCGACGTGAAAAATATCGTAGGGCTCGTCTTTTACGTACTGCTTGTAGAGTACGGCGAGTGAGGTGGAGTCTTCAACTAACAATACCTTAGGGCGCATTGTGTATTCCTTTTGAAACTTTATCCTAACCAATCAATAACATAGTGGTATGTATCCATCAACACGAGACTTGTGTATTTGTTATCTACCGCATGCAATCTCTTAAGAAACGATAGGTGTACTTTCTCGCGTTGTTGCTCACGATAGCGTGCCTATTAATGGTGAGTATATTAATAACGACTATGTTGAGTTTTTATCTGATACCTACACTTACACTGATACTAATGAGCATTCAGAGTTCGCTGAAACCAGCCTTTTTTCTTTCAAGCAAGGCTTTGATTGAACGCACTGCGAGTTCTAGTAATTCGTCAACTTGTAGAAATGCGGCATCATGACTCTGTTCTAAACATTGCTTCTCTAAAGCGCGAGCTAACTCACCCAAAGGGCGATTACCTAATGATAGCGCCGTGCTGCCGAGAGTGTGGACCTCGAACTCAAGCATTTGAACGTCTTTCTGCGTGACAGCCTCTTTTATGGCTACCAAGCGTGTTTGTGATTCTTCGACATAATGGTCGATCAAGATAGGGATAATGTCCGCACTTGTATCTCGAATCATTTGCTCTAGAACGCTTTCATCAACAAGCTCGCTAACTTCTTGTGAGTTTAGATGTGCAGTTGTGTCTGACGCTAAAGTGGAATTCATCAAACTAAGTCCTTTCGTTGAGCTTAATATCCGTGAGTAAAGGGGCTGTTGACCTTTCGTGGTTAAGTTTTGTTCGAATGGGGGCGCCTCGCTCGAACCCTTCGGGCAGCCCTTGTGGTTCATTTCTACTGCGTTAGAGATTTTTCATGTAGGCCAGCTACACGTCAAAGCCTCTTCCTTGTATTAATTTTCCACAAGATGCTGCAAAACCCAGCTCGAAAGGTCAACAGCCCCTATTAAGTTCTAGTCATTTTCTAGAATAATTTCAACTGCTTGCCGTATAAACAGAGCAATTAATTACCATCTCACTCATATTGCTACAGGGTTTGTGACAAGCCTAACGGACTGATTTAATTTTGTTTTCTCTTATAAAATATAAACTTAGGTGCTTATAAAACCTAAGGTAGGGGTCTAGCTCAGGATAAAACGAGGCCGATACAAATAAAAAAGACCACTGCGGTGAATTAACAACAGTGGTCTTAGAGCGGGTTAAGTAGTTTAGGCTAATCTAAATAGCTGTAACCCAAATAGCTATAACTCAAATAACGATAACTCAAATAGCAGTAATTCAAACAGCCGTGCTTTAAATAACGAAAAGTAGAACTACGAAGCTTTATCAATCTTTGGCTTTGGGTCGGCTTCTACTTCTTCCTCGCTACTTTCAGAGAAGATATCAGCAACGGCGCTTCTCTCTAATTCACCCTTCAGATTACCTTCTTCGTCGACAACTGGAAGGGAGTAGTCACAAGACATAGTGTCTGGAAGTACTTCTTCAATTACCGCATCTGGTAAAACAGCAGGAACCTCTTCGTAAATCTCATCGCTGAAGTCATGGACAGAGGCATCTTCAACCGCGTCTTGTAAGCTCTCTTGAGTCACCAAACCTTGATAGCCTTCGTCCGTTACGTGATAAGCGTAATCGTTTTTCAGCATCTTCATTTGTGCCAGAGCACCTTCAATCGTTTCTGAAGTGATTCGATAGAGAGGAGGCTGCATAACCGTTTCAACCGTCAATGCACGAGCACGGTTTACGTCTTTAACGAATGCCTCTACATAGTCATCGGCTGGATTCAGTAGAATCTCATGTGGCGTACCTTGTTGTACCAACTCGCCATCTTTCAAAATTGCGATTCGATCACCGAGACGGAGTGCTTCATCCAAATCGTGGGTGATGAAAACAATCGTCTTATGAAGCTTTTCTTGCAGTTCAATGAGCTGATCTTGCATTTCACTTCGAATCAAAGGGTCGAGTGCCGAAAAGGCTTCATCCATTAATAAGATTTCAGCGTTAGTACACAGTGCTCGCGAAAGCCCAACACGTTGTTGTTGCCCGCCAGAAAGCTGGGCAGGGTACTGCTTGCCGTAACCTTTCAAACCCACCGTTTCTAACCATTCATTGGCTTTTGCTAAACGGTCTTCTTTCTTGATGCCTTGTACTTCCAACCCGTACGCAACGTTTTCTACCACGGTGCGATGAGGCATTAAGCCAAAGCGTTGGAATACCATCGACATTTTATGACGGCGGAACTCTTCTAATTGCTTGGTGTTGAGGCTCATTACATCAATGCCTTCGACCATAATCTTACCCTGCGTTGGGTCAATTAAACGGTTGAAGTGGCGAATTAGAGTCGATTTACCCGAGCCGGAAAGCCCCATGATAACGAAGATTTCACCGCGGTTAATTTCGAGATTAATCTCTTTTAAACCGACGGTATGACCTGTGTCCGCAAGAATCTGATCTTTGTGTTCGCCGTTCTGAACTCGGTTCATAACAGACATAGGTTTCGGTCCAAACACTTTGTATAGACCACTAATTTCAATCAATGGTTTAGTCATGCTTGAGTCCTCCTAAATGCGCATTGGTTCTTCTTGCGTATGCCTGTGAAGCGCGGTCAAAAAGAATTGCGAGGGCAACAATGGCAAAACCGTTCATCAAGCCTAATGTGAAATATTGGTTGGTGATGGATTTAAGAACTGGTTGTCCTAGGCCTTTCACACCAATCATGGATGCGATAACAACCATAGACAGTGCCATCATGATAGTTTGGTTGATACCCGCCATGATCGTTGGCATTGCTAGAGGGAGTTGAACACCCCATAAGCGTTGTTTCTTGCTCGCACCAAAAGCGGTTGCTGCTTCAAGGACTTCTTTATCGACTAAGCGTATGCCTAGGTTGGTTAAACGAATCACAGGTGGGATAGCGTAGATAACCACGGCGATCAGACCTGGAATTTTACCGATGCCGAGTAACATCACCACTGGGATTAAATAAACGAATGCCGGCATGGTTTGCATGATATCAAGCATCGGTGTAACGATAGATTGAGCTCGATTTGAACGAGCCATCGCAATACCAATCGGAATGCCTAAGAATATCGAAACCAAGGTACAAACAGTAATGATACTGAGCGTCCGCATGGTGTCTTCCCACATTCCAAAGTAACCAATAAGGAGCAGAGAAACGACACAACCTAAAGCCAGTTTCCAAGAACGACTCGCGGCGTAGACAAGGCTTGTACAAACGGCGAGGACTATAATCCAAGGGGTTGAGATAAGAAGTTTTTCAAACCAAACAAGGAATGAAAGAAGAGGGTCAAATAGAGATTCGATCATTTCACCGTATTCACGAGAGAATTCACGGTATGCGCCATCCAGCGTCTTTTTTATGGTTCGTAAATCAGCGCGTTCCATCTCTGGAAAGGTTGATAACCAATTGGTGTCAGCCATTTTATATCCTTATAGTTCGGAGCCACTTGTTCATGCGATGAGGTAATCGCCTATGAAAAGGGCTCCGAATCATGAATAACATCAAGTATAGCGACGTTATTTCCGTATTATTGAAGCTTAGTGCTTAGCCTTAGTGCACAGTGCGTTTCGAAATATAGCTATCATTGAAATATAACGGCTATCGAAATGCTGCGATTAAAGCTCAGCTTCAACTTTCTTAGCGACTTCTTGAGAAACCCATGGGTGCCATACTTCTGGGAATTCACTCAAGAAATGCAAGCTCGCTTCTTCACCATCCGCTTGATTGTCTTCCATCCAAGCAAGCAGGGAGTTCATTTTATCGTTTGTGAAGCCACGTTTAGTGAAGTAGTCATAAGCTTCAGGTGCACGTGAAGCAAAACTCTCAGTGGTGATAGTGTGAACGGGGGAAGGCGGGTACATGGTCGCTTTAGGTGAATCACAGTCTTCTTTGGTGGTACAAGTTAAGAACTCTTGTTCATCAACACCACTACCAAAGTCAACTTTAACCATGTCGTATTTACCTAGAACGGCGGTTGGCGCCCAGTAGTAACCAAACCAAGCTTCTTCGCGCTCATAAGCTTTTGCGATAGAGCCAGATAAGCCGGCACTCGAGCCTGGATCAACAATCGTGAAACCACTGTCTTCCAGCTCAAGAGCGTTAAACAAGTTTCCGGCGCTGATCTGACAGTTCCAGCCTGCTGGGCAACTGTAGAATGCTGATGTATCTGGGTCTTCAGGGTGCTTAAATAAGCTAGCGTTTTTACGTACACCTTCGATGGTTGCCATCTCTGGGTATTGTTTAACTAAGTAAGCTGGAACCCAAAAGCCTTCTTCACCGCCATTCACAAGTGCTTTACCTGCGTAGCGAAGACGTTTTTCTTGGACACCCTTGTCCAATGCGTCTTTTAAGCTGTTGCTCCAAAGTTCAGGTGCAACATCAGGCTGGCCTTTTTCAATCATGGATGTGCCTGTTGGCATGGTGTCGCCAGGGATAAGTTCGGCATCACACCCATAACCATGTTCTAGGATGAATTGGTCGATATTGGCGATCAGTGTTGCAGAGTTCCAGTTCATATCTGCGATTGTTACGCTGCCACATTCTCCAGCGTTAGCATTACCGCTGGCTGCTGCTACTAACAAAAATACGGAGCTTAACTTGTATTTCATATTGAGTTTCCTTTCTCTTTAATAATACAACTAAGGTAACCAAGGTAAATTGGTTATCTAAATTGCTCGATGGTGATCCTTTCCGTGTATTTGAACCATTTGAGCAGAAGGAGGGATGGGTGAAGTTTGAATAGATAAACGTGCAAAGTCAGTGAAGTGTGATTTGCCAATTCATCCACTGTGTTTCAACAGCCATCGGATAACTTTGTCAAACTATTACAAATTCGTCAAAAACCACCTCTATTTATAATCTTAGGGAATAATCGTACGAATTCCATCTTTGATGCGATTTACATGGCACTTTAACCGTCTGTGTCACATTACCGCTAAAGTTAGGCATGGGGCTGTTGATTTTTGAAGGGATTTAAAGGTGGTAAGACCATGGTTGACGTGTGTGAAATGCGTTGAATGGTTTTTAAAATCTTATTTTCAATAATAATTTCGCCAAAAACACCCAATTTGGTTTTGGGGCATTTAGAGCTGTCGGGGGCTTGAAGTTTAATAGGATAGGTGGCTGTCATGGTATCAATGACAGCCATAGAACGGCGCGAAAAAGTTACATCGGCAGGTTTAAAAACTCATTTTGATACAGCTTGTTTGCCAAGCTATCGCGAAGTGTAGTTGGAAGGAATTTCATTCGATTGATTTGTCTTACCAACTCTTGTGCAAAGCTAGGTGTTTGTTTCATGTTCATCACACTGCCCATTAGATTGATACTCTGAGCATCAAGCAGCTTTTTCGCTTGTTCTAGGTGGTGAGTTGACGTTTCACCATAGGCGACAACCATCAATGTGCTGTCACAGGCACTCGCAACAGACTGTGCAGGGATATTCCCTTTGTTAATGTTGAGAAGCGGTGAGGTGTCGATGATGACTCTGTCGTATTTCTCTAGCCATTTGTTGACCACTTTTTGTAACGTTGTCGGGTCTTTATAAGCAAGCTGTGTTGATGCCACTTGAGGTGCCGGGACACCAATGAACATCCGGTGAGACTCAACATGTTCTATTAACTGCCCCTGTTGACTATCTTCTAACATGTTCAAATCTTTGAAAGCGGGGTTGTATAAATTGAGGTCAACATAAAGCGTAGAATGACCAGCAAGAAGAAAACGTTCTGCTAATGCAGTTGCAACAGAGGTTACCCCGTCACCTGAATGACAGGCAGTCACACAAATCGATTTCTGTCCGTTAAGTTCAGAAGCTAAATACAGTTGCTCGACTTCGGCATGGGTCGCTGAAATTGTCATTATAAAGCTCCTATTAAGACGATCATTGTTGTTAGACGTAATATGTCTTCTAGACCTACACGAGCTTTTTCCATAAAGCTCTCACGGCGATCTGGGATGTAGATAGTGTCACCAGCGCGTAGCACAGGTAAGTTGTAAATGTTGGCTGTTTTGCTGAATTCAACAAGGTCGAAGGTACGAGCTTGACCTTGGCAACAAGACATATTCACAATGGTAATTTTCTCTACGTAAGCATTGTCAGTAGGGCCTGCCGCTTCTGCCAATATATCTAGAATCGTCATGTTGTCGTTAAACACATAGCGACCTGGGTTGTTAATCGCACCAAGCACACGAACGGTTTCTTCTTTCGGTGTGTCTAACCAGTTTTTACCTTTCTCTGGAATATAAATGGTGTCACCGGTGGTTACATTTGGCAGTAATGATTCGTCACCGGTTTCAAAGTACAGTGATAGATTGAGTTTGCTTACTTTAGAGTAGGTTTTATCACGATGCGTAACACGAACGTTGTGTATATCGGCATCCTTAGTAGGGCCGTCTGCCGCAGACAAAATGTCTAGAAAGTGCATGTCTTTGGTGAAGCGGTAACGACCGGGTGCATTCACCTGTCCAAAGATGTAGATCGAAGCATCAGAGCTTTGACGTACCCATTGAGATTTATTGTCTGAAGGATCTTGTGGTAGGTCGTGGACACGGACGATAGAGCCGGCTCGAATTTGCGGCATCAGATCTCGTGGCGCACCATTTCTGATGAAATCATCAAGATTAAACACAACCATCTTTCTACCCGTCACAACTTCAATTTTTGAGGTGTCCGCTCGTAACGTAGGACCGCCGACGTGAGCCAATAATCCCATGAAGTTCATTTCATCTGACCATTCAATACGACCAGGTCGGTTGACTTCACCGATAACGTTAACCGCTCTGTCTGGCGCAATCTTCAACCAAGACTTCTCGTTCATGTCGGTTTTCTCTGGAACGAAAATAGCGTCACCGGCTTTAATGCTCGGTGGATTAGAGTTAGGTAGACCTTCTGTGTAAGCCGCTAAATCGAATTTAAGTACTCTGCCATCCGCCTTGATCACACGTATTTGGCGCGATTCTGCAAATCGAGTCGGACCGCCAGCATTCGCAAGGATATCCATGAAGGTGGCATCTCTTTTTCCTTCAAAAGCACCGGGAGCGGCAACTTCACCCATGACGTAAACCATGTTGGCGCCGGATTTGATCTCTTCTTCTTGCTTCGGCACAAAAATGGTTGCACCCGGGCGTAAGATTGGAAGTAGGCTTTCGTCACCAGAATCTAAATAACGTTTAAGGTTGAATAGCGTAGGCGTGTTGTTTGAAATTACTCGGATTTGCTCAACACTGGCATAACGAGTCACACCGCCCGAGCGCATTAGTACGTCGACAAGATCGGTGCTCTCTTTATAAGTAAACGAACCCGGTGCATTTACCTCGCCAAATACTTTAATTGAATTGCGAGAATCGGCACTGTCACCAGAGTTAGCAAGCTTTGCTGCATCGAACTCTTGTTCAATATTGCCTACTAATGGCGATGCTGGAACAAAAAGCGAATCGAGTGATTGCAGAGTAGGTAGCGTTGATTCGTCACCTGAATCAAGGAAACGTTTGTAGTTAAACTCTTTTTTGTCCGCGCCTCGCTTAAGAATCAATTTGTCCAGTTGTGCTCCCGGACGTAATCCACCGGCTGCGTAAAGCGCCATTTGGATGCTAGAACCCAATGCCAGTGTGTATTCGCCAGGCTGTTCTACATAACCTTGCACGTAGATAATGATTTGTTGTTCTTTGACGTAGACCGAAGCGTTCGAAAGATCTTTATAAGCGGTTGCCAGTGATTCTAGAACGACTTTGTTAAGCTGCTCACTGTCATAACCCGCAACAAATACAGCGCCAACTTCAGGAAGGGTTATGCGGCCACGTTTATCCACTTGGAACCCTGTGTTCAACGTACTTTCACCGGGTACGTTAACTTGGATAAGGTCACCGACTTGAACCGCGTCTGAAAACTCTTCGCTCGCATTCACGACACTCGTAAAGCTTAACGATAGGGTGAAGATAAAAGCGATCAATAATTTCATAATCCACCTCCCATTTTCTCGGCATTTTTAGGGGAGATAATTTCGATACTCACTCGGCGGTTAGTTAAACGCGTACCGTCTGATTCGCCTTCAAAAAGAGGAACCGTTTCACCAACAGACACGGCTTTGATTCGCTGAGCACCTAAGCCAAAAATAGTTAGGTAGCGTTCGACTTGTTTAGCACGTCCAAGTGCCAAGTCATCGTTATATTCTTCGGTACCCGTGGCATCTGCATGGCCGGTAACAACAAGGTCTAGGGATTTATGTTCTTTAAGTAGGCTTGTCGCTTCCGCCAGTCTACCCATGTACTTCGGGTTTACTTCGATCGAATCTTCAGCGAATTGGTTGTCAACATTAAGCAGGTCATACAACTGTTCGATAACCGACAATTGCATTCTAAATTGGTTTTCATTTTTTGGTGGTTCACAGCGGGCTTGTGAGGTCACATAGTCCAGTTGGACTTCAAGTTCATTTAAGCGTTTTCTTTGAATGACTAGGTCGTTGGCCGCATCTAGAAGCAGGCCACCTTGCAGTTCACGAGCGATACGATTTTGCTTCTCTATCGCTTGCACAACAGCAGCGGGGAAGCACCAACGGGCGCCTTCTTGAATCAAGGCATCAAGATGTAATTTAGCCAGTTGCCAATCAAAACGTAATCCGTGTTCAGGACCAAGAGGTTCGTCTGGCATGACAGGAGAAAAGTCGGAATTTTGGTAATTAATAGAGTCATAACTTTCAGCCAAACCGCCGGTGCCTTGTTCAGGGTAGCTAGTACAGCCACCTAGAACCAAAGCAGACAGAGAAAGGGCTATGTAGTTTTTCAGTATTTTCATGCCAACGTCCTATGTTTTTACTTTTTATTATTATGTTTTGTTACTTCTAGCTTAGTGGATCTTCATGAATTTGTAGGATTTTTTGAATTTACTGGGATAGCGTGGCCAATACGTAGCAAGTTCATAATTTCAAGAGGCTGGCCAGTCACATTTTCAAGTCGCATGTTGCGCTCGCGCTCAGTTAGGCGTTTGAACATGTAAACAATTGCGCCAACACCAGATGAATCTAAAAACTCTACTTGGCTAAAATCAACTTCGATTTCAGGGTGGCCATCATTTGAGATTACATCGTCAATATCGGTCTGAGCATCACGGCTACCTGCTGCATCTAAATCACCGAAGATAGAAAGAGTCAGTGTCGTTGTATTTAAATCAATCTTACGTAGTTCCATAGCGATATCTCCTTTTGAGTATGTATGGACAATTGCACTGAATGTGCCAACTTTTATGTTTATATTTTTCAATAACTTAACTTGACCGCTAATCTCTATCTCATATTGAGAAAGTCGGTTTCTCAATATGAGAACTAAAAATGGGTGAACATTTGAGACCCATAAGTCATTAATTACATGAATGAAATTGAAAGTTAAATAAGGTTGGCGTGTGGATCGCATCTTCTAGCAAAGGTTGTCTACCTACATGTCAGAACGCTTAGGATTAAAGGCGTTTGTTGACCACTACAGATATCAATACGGAGCAGATGATGAGATTAACTAAATTGGCGATAGCAACTCTATGGGCGTGTTCGCTTTCTTCTCATTCATCCTATTTACCTCCCGACCATTTGGTACTGGCCAATACATACCAACAAGGCATTGATGTTTCTGAATACTGGAAGAGTGAAAAGCTTGATGGGATTCGGGCTCTTTGGGACGGACAACACCTTTATACTCGAAACGGAAATCGCATTTACTCACCGAAGTGGTTTACAAAAAACTTGCCTAAGGTACATCTCGAAGGGGAGTTGTGGGCAGGAAGAGGTCAGTTCCACTTAGTCCAATCTACCGTCCTCGATCATACGCCTAGTGACGTAGCGTGGCGCCAAATAGATTTCATGCTGTTTGATATGCCAGGGGCTGCTGGTGATTATCAAAAGCGCTATTACAACATCTTGCATTGGGTAAGCATGATTGGAGAACCTCATGTCAGCTACATCGAACATGTACCGATTCACAATGAAGAAGCTCTGTTCCATCAACTCGATAATGTCGATGAGAGTAATGGTGAAGGTTTGATGCTTCGTAAGATCACCAGTCGCTATCAAGCAGGCCGAAGTAATGACCTTTTAAAGCTAAAAAGGCATCACGATGCAGAAGCCACGGTTATTGGTTACAAAGGCGGCACAGGGAAGTATAAAGGGATGATGGGTTCAATTTTGGTTCACACAGAAGAGGGGGTGGAATTTTATATTGGAAGTGGGTTCAGTGACCAGATGAGACTCGCACCGCCTGAAATAGGCAGTCAAATTACCTTCCGGTATAACGGCTTTACACAAAACGGAAAGCCTAAGTTTGCGCGCTTTGTTCGAGAAAAGAGTGAATACTAATCTCTTGAGTATAAACTAATCGCCCCTAAATCATTTACAGCCGTAAGCGAAAAGAGCCCTGAAAATCAGAGCTCTTTTTGTATGCGATAACGGCGATACCGGTTTAGCGAGGACGAATCTAACGAGAGCTAAATTCTAACTGAACATCATCGTCTTGTTTATGCATCCAATGCAAACGCATACCAAGCATAATGGCAGCTGATGTTAGGCCGACAATGAAACCAATCCAGAACCCATGTGCGCCCATAGGTTCAACAATCCAATCTTTCATCCCTAAGATGTAGCCGATAGGAAGACCAAGTAACCAATACGCTACGAAGGTAATGTTGAAGATCGAACGCATGTCTTTGTATCCACGCAAAGCACCTGCAGCGATAACTTGGATTGCATCGGTACATTGATAAACTGCAGCGAACAACAACAATTGCATTGCAACGGTAACTACCGCCGTGTTCTCTGTGTAAAGTAACGAAACCTGCTCTCTAAACAATACTGTTAATGCCGCTGTCATAAAGGCGGTTACCAAACCGACGATGATACCCACGTGTGTTGCGATCTTCGCACCTTCAGTGTTGTTTTCACCCAACTTATGGCCAACACGAATACTCACGGCGGCACCGATACTCATTGGAATCATAAACACGAGAGAAGAGAAATTAATCGCGACTTGGTGTGCGGCAACAACCAATGAACCTAATGGGGCTACCAATAGGGAAACCACTGCGAACAGCGTGACCTCGAAGAAGATAGCGGCAGCAACTGGAAAACCAAGTCTAAACAAACGAATTTGAGCTTTAAGTTGCGGCTTGTGGAACGTCCCGAAGATGTTGATTTTAGCCAAACGCTTTGATGTTAAAACGTAAGCGAACAGCAGTGCAAACATCACCCAATAGACGATAGCCGTTGCAACGCCACAGCCAACACCACCAAGAGCAGGGGCACCAAGTTTTCCGTATACGAACATCCAGTTAAGCGGGATGTTTAATAGCAAACCGATAAAACCAATCACCATGGCAGGCTTAGTTAAAGACATGCCATCAGTAAAACTTCTCAATGTTTGGAACAGCAAAAACGCAGGCACAGCAAACATCACCGCATTCATATAGCCGATGGTCTTGTCTGCCATGAGTTGCTCAATGTCCATCCATTCCAATATCAGCTGCGTTTGGAACAGCACGCCAATAATAGGTAACGAGATGACGAGCGCTAAAAATGCACCTTGCTGAATCTCAAATGGAATTTTGACTTGGCGGCCTGAACCGTTCAGTTGTGCGACAACAGGAACCAACGCCATCAAAAGACCTACACCAAATAATATTGATGGTAGCCAGATACTTGCTGCAATCGAAACCGCTGCCATATCGATAGCACTTACGCCACCGGCCATCACGGTATCAACAAAACCCATTCCAGTTTGTGCAACAGATGCAATCAAAACTGGGGTCGCAAGTTTGATTAGATTCGAGGATTCTTCTTTGTAACGATGCACAAACAACTCCAAATAAGAGGGAAAATTAGAATAATAGTGTAGGAAAGGACATTCTGAAGGAATCAGAGACAATGATCTTAAGCTTCCACTGGACGAATCATAAAGAAATGTCACAATAACTGCTATGAAAAACTGTTATTAGGGCGTGTTGATCTTTCGAGCTGATTTTTGCAGCGAGTTGCTGGGTATTTTTACAAGGCAGAGGCTTTGATGTGTAGCTAGCCTACATGAGAAGCCGATAACGTAGTAAAAATGACCAGCAAACGCTGCCCGAAGGGTTCGGCTAAAAACGTTTTACTCTTTGTTGAGGGAGATTTGCTTAGGATGCTAGGCTACTTCCCCCTCGCCGCGATTAAAACGCTTTTATCTCGAACAAAATTTAACCGCGAAAGGTCAACACGCCCTAGAATGCTAAATAGGAATCTTATGTTTACAGGTATCGTTCAAGGCATGGCAACACTGGTTGCAATAAACAAAAAAGAGCTGTTTCAGACTCATACCATTGAGTTAACAGATGAAATGGTTGAGGGATTAGCAATTGGTGCCTCAGTAGCTCATAACGGTTGTTGCTTAACGGTAACGGAAATTTCGGACAATCAGATTGCTTTTGATTTAATGCAAGCCACATTGCGATTGACGAACTTGGGCCAACTGAATGTTGGTGACAAAGTGAATGTTGAGCGTGCTGCAAAGTTTGGTGACGAAATTGGCGGACATAGCATGTCTGGCCACATTACTCTGATGGGTAACCTCGTTGATGTGATTAAGACAGAAAATAACCGTACGCTTTGGTTTGAGCTGCCGCAAGAATCAATGAAGTATGTGTTGAGCAAGGGCTACATTGGCGTTGATGGTTGTTCATTGACAATCGGTGAAGTGGAAGAGAACCGTTTCTCTGTTCACCTGATCCCAGAAACACTGAATCGTACTCTGTTTGGCGGCCGTGAAGTAGGCGATCAAGTAAATATTGAGTTCGACCCTCAAACACAGGCGATTGTTGATACTGTTGAGCGCGTATTAGCAAACCAGAAGTTGTAGTGACGGTTTATCAATAGCATTTGCCCAAAAAGCGACACTAAGTAAAAGTCGAAGATATTAAAAAAGAGCACATTAGGTGCTCTTTTCTATTTTTGTGTATTTGTGTTTTTCTAGGCTAGCCTCAAAATCGAGGTGTAGCTCTAAATCCAGGTGTAGATCCAACTCGACAAGAGAGTAGGTGTTAGAAGACTTGTTCGTCGTCTGCATCAATCGAGAGGTTAATTCTGTCTCTTACTTCATCTACCTGCATATCGAGGTGAATGGCATTGCAACACGCCGGGCAATCGTCATAAAAATCTTGGCTCCCATTAGAAGCATCGAGCGTTATGCTGATTGCATGCCCACAGTGGGGGCACGAGACATGTTTCTCTGTGTATTTATGCATGGCTAATTCTCCTCACTGTATCTTGTTCCAATCGTATTAGCTTTAAAGATCGCAGTAGCTTTATAGAACGCAATAGCTAGCTTTGATTGGTATTAAACGGCCTGTATCTTCTGAATGCATGCTTCAGTTTGTGCTAAATATTCGCCGCCAAATTGATTGCAGTGGTTAAGAAGATGGTACAAGTTGTAAATGTCTTTCCGATCAGTATAGCCAACGTCGAGTGGATTGACGCTCTGGTAACCTTCATAAAACTCTTTTGGAAACCCTTCAAACAATTCCGTTAACGCTAAGTCACATTCATGGTCGCCCCAATAACAAGCGGGGTCGTAACAGATTGGCCCAAAGGCTGAATTTGCTACGTTGCCGTTCCAGAGGTCACCATGAAGTAAAGAAGGACGAGGATTGTGGCCAGCAAGACGCATATTCACCACATCAACGATGTCATCAATATCACCGAATTCAATGCCTTTCTCTTTTAGCAATTGCAGTTGGAAGCCGATGCGTTGTTCAGAGAAAAAGCGACCCCATTTCTTATGCCAAGGGTTAGGCTGAAGTGTACTACCGATATAATTATCTTGGTCACAACCAAACTCTTTTTGCTCGCCCCATTTATGAAGCTGAGCAAGCTGCACCCCGAAATCAAAGCTGTTATTACCCGTATCAAGCGGCTTAGTTGGCAAGTAATTGAGAATAATGAATGAGCATTCTTTGGTTTTACCAATCAGTACCAACTCAGGCACATAAACGGTGGAAGTTTCTCTTAACAAGCGTAAGTTCTCAGCTTCGATTTCAAACTTAGGTAAAAATTCTCGCTGGTTCACTTTTACGAAGTAGCGTTCATTACCATCGCTGATCATATAGCAATCGTTAATGTCACCACCAGAAACCTTGGTACGTTCAGTAATCTGAAAGTTAAATAGAAGAGTATCTGAAAGTTGTTGAGAAATGGCCTGCCACATAGGAAATCCTCAAAGACTGAAAGTTAAAAAATTGAAGGTTAGAAATACTGTTTGTTAGCCATAGTTTAGGATAAATTTGAGCAATTTATAGACGTACTCGTCAATGTTCTTATCTGTTCTTTACCTTATATAGAATCAATTGGCTGATTTGTGAACTCGAACTGATTCAAGCTCTTTGAAATACAAACAGAAATTGGCAAGGCAAAGTTATAGAATTGTTTGGAACTGGCCTCACAATCGAAACGGTTTTGGTCAAAACAAACTGGAAAAGTAGTTGGAGCTTGTTATTGTCTACGCATCAACTTAAATGTGCTATTAGAGTAGGTTGAAACGACTATAGTTAACGATAGGGCACGTGATCATCTCAACTTGCTAGCTAGCTCTCTATAACTCTTTAATAGCCGAGTAATGATGGCGTGCTGAGTCTGCAAGTATCTTGACCAACAGACATCTAGCGACACGTATATATTCAGCTATTGGTTTAATATTTAAGCTGAAACACTAACTAGGATCATTTTAATACGGTTTTTGGTAATAAAGTGATGACAAATCGCTTCATTTACATAGTATTAAGCAAGTACGTATTAATCTGCTCTTGAGCTTAAAACGGAGATTTATTGTGGTTGTAGAAACCGATGGCTATTTGGCTCTGATCGAGCACTTATCGTTTAATCTGGATGTCTTTACAAATAGTAATGGCGATACAGGCAATGAGAGTGTTGAAGACATCATCACAGACATGATTTCAACAAACATCATGGCTATTTTTGAGCAAAATCCAGAGTTGCATTCGAGTGTTCGTTTTCAACTTTTGAAAGAAGCCGATGCTGTGGTAGCGGATTTAGGCGAAGTATTAGCGGGTGTATGGGCTAAGAAAGCGACCAACGAGCAAATTGTATTTCTAGATGAATACATCGCGCTAGTGAAGAATCTATTTGATTCTGCTGTTGCTAAATACGACTAACTATTTGTCCATTTCCTCGTTAGTCATTTTTTCACGATGATTATGTTCACGATGATAGGCGTTTACGTCGTAGCTTTAAAAGTGACTTCGTTTAGCGGTTAAGACTTTAAACCGCTATAAACGCCTAAAGTGCCAAAACTTAGAAGCCCAATAAGGGTTATCCAACCTCGATATGATGACACCTTTCGATGTCGAAGCATGTAGGAATTGATTATTCCCTAAATACACACCTACGTGTCTTACCGTCATCGACGTTTTGAAAAATACCAAATCTCCGCTTGTTGCTTGTCCATACGCTATTTCTTTTCCCTTTTTACTCTGATCTTTTGTGGTTCTAGGTAGGGCTTGTTGTGTCGCATTTTGCACGGCAATTTGAACAAAAGCGGAGCAATCTACGCCTCGAAATGATGTCCCACCGAAATGGTATGGCACACCTTTCCACTGTTCATACACGCTCATATAAGCGTTTGTAGTCAATTGTTCTGACTTTGATAGGGGTTTCTGTGCGGTTTGACTAAGCTGAGAAGGCGATGGTGACGAGCTACAAGCAGCCAATGTTGCTAAAGTTATTGTAACTACAGCCATTTTTCTGAATTTCATATGTAACTCTTCTGACAAAAAACTGAAATAAAAACGTCATCAAGGACTTCTAGTATACGAACTAACTTAAGGATATCTCTTTTCGTAGTCAAACTGGATTTCACATGCCCGACACAAATTTATCAATAAAACCCTCACGTTATACATTCTCGCTCATTCAAACCGTCACTGCTGTATTTATTTCCATTCTTTTACTCGTTAGTTTTTTATCAATGGTTAGCATTCGGGGAGTTGAACGGGTCGGGGGACATTTTGACGCACTTTCAGAACAAGCTTTACCCCTTGCTTTACACAACGCCGAATTAACGCAAAGCGTATTAGAGCAAGTGAAACTTCTCACCTATAGCACCCAGTCTACCGACTTAGATGCGCTGAATTCGACAAGGGTTTCAATTGACCAACTCGCAACAGAGAGTAATACCACGCTTGAGGAACTCCTTTTTATCTCCCAATCTTTTCCTGATGCGATCTCTTTAGAGCAACAACAAAACCTTATTGATGATATGGCGCAACTGCAAACCATGACTAATACGGTATTGCTGGCGCAGATTGAGATTCAAAGTAAGCAAAATCTGATCGACAGTAAAATGGGCGAGTTTCGTTATGGCGTTGGATCTATCGGACCAGAAATGAACCGAATCAGCTCATTCTTGGTTGAAGACAACCCAGAAGCGAGCGATGCAGCAAACCGATTTACATCCAGTGCATCCGCTATGGCCAATACCTTCTTGATGTTGATGATGCAATCTGACATTGATAAAGCACAAGACGAATATCGTCAATTGAGAAACCGAATTGCGGGCCTTAACTTAGCTTACAGCGATTTTGCCGATTGGCACCCAGACATTGCTGAGTTCGCAAGCTTAACGGCTCCGTATGAGATGGTGAAAGAAGGCTTTACCGAAGAAGGTGTAATCAAACAAATCCTCTTAAAACTCGAACTGGTTCAGCAGCAAGAGCAAAACTTAACGCAAGTCATCACCCTAGCGAATACCGTCATCAGCACATTGAATCAGTTGTCTTCTACCGCTTCCCATCTGATTGATGAAAGTGAACTCGTTGTAAATCAAACCATCACCAACATTGATCGTGTGTTGTTTATTAGCGGGCTAGTGATTGCCGTAATCATCGTGCTCTCATGGTTTGTATTACGTCGCTGGATGAATAAAGGGCTTAAAAACATTACTCAACAATTGAGTTCACTCGCAGATCATGACTTCTCTAAACAGAGTGAACTGATGGGGCCGCTAGAGTTGCAAGTTATTACTTCAAAACTCAATACGGTCGTTGATTCCACCGCGGATTCGGTTCGTTTAGTAACGCGTAACTGTGAAACGCTTTATCAAACGGCTGAAGTAAGCCATGACGCCGCAGAGCAAACCAATTCAAGCTTGAACGAGCAGAACGAATCACTACAGAATATGATTACTACGATTACTGAACTTGAAGCATCCATTGGTGAGATTGCTCGTATCTCTAACGCATCGAATGACGACGCGCAGATAGCAGAAAACGAATCAGTCAATGGTAGCCAAGTGATCGGCCTTAATCAGAAGCGATTACAAGCACTCGAGCAATCTCTTAGCCTGAATCAAGAATCGATGACGGACTTGGATATTCGCGTTAAACAGATTCGTGAAATGGTTGACGTGATCAGTGGTATTGCTGAAAACACCAATTTACTCGCATTGAATGCCGCAATAGAAGCAGCGCGAGCAGGAGATCAAGGCCGCGGGTTTGCAGTGGTTGCCGATGAAGTACGAAAACTGGCGAGTGGTACCTCTCAGCAAACCACTAATATTCGTAACATGATGAACGAGCTAGTAGCGGCAGCTGATCGCTCACGTGCTTCTGTAACGGAATCGAGAAGCGAAATGGCGAATGCACTGGAAACCAGTGGCGATGTAAAACAAGCCTTCGAGAAAATCGAATTCGCGGTTAGCCAGATTAAAGGACGTGTTGAACAAATTATGGTGGCAACCGAACAACAAGCCCGTGCGACAGTCGATGTAACGCATTCAATCACTCGAGTATCTGAGCAGGGTGAGAATACTAAGCTGCAACTTGAATCCATGATTGAAAGCTCAGAGCAAGTCGGAGAGATAGCAGGGCACCAACAAGCTATGCTTCACAAGTACGTGCTGAAATAAAGTAAACGATTCTGCTGAGTTAGCCAAACAGTACAATAGTTGAAGCACTAATCTACTGCCGCTTTTAGTTCTATTGATACAGAAACGCCCTTAGATTCTTGTAAGAATTTAAGGGCGTGTTTTTGGAATTAAGTAAGTTCGATCTCAATACAAGCTTGAGACTCAGGTGTATTAGAACCTAGTTTTTCGTCGTCGGGAATTGTGCAAATGGCTGACGTAGCATCAGATCTAACCGTTGTTCTTTACCATCTTGAATCTCGGGAACACCAATATGCACCTTATCGTGACCAAGCTTTGGTTGAGCGCGGTAAGTCTTAAACCAGATGTCCCACACAGATAAAAAGAAACCGAAGTTTGAGTGGGTTTCTTTCACGATAACCGAGTGATGAACGCGGTGCATGTCTGGGGTCACAATCACTTTTCTCAATCGCTTATCCATCCACAGCGGAAGACGTGCATTACTGTGGTTAAACATCGCACTCGCATTAAGAACAATTTCAAATATCACGACCGCAATGACAGGGACACCAAGTGCGATTACCAAACTCACTTTGATGAGCATTGAAAGAATCATCTCAATAGGGTGAAAGCGCGTTCCGGTTGTGACATCGATATCTAGGTCCGCATGGTGAACTCGATGTAGCTTCCACAACCAAGGAACACGGTGAAACACCAAGTGCTGCAGGTAAATGGCGCAATCTAACAGTAATACGCAGATCAGAATGGTGAGTTCTTTCGGAAGTGACAGGGTATTGAACAGACCCCATTGGTTTTCTTGCGCAATGACCGCCGCTTGGAATGCTGCAATAGGAATTAGAGTGGCTAATAGAAAACTGTTCAAAGCAACCAACGCAAAGTTATTCCCCCAACGAAACCATTTGCTTTGAGTCAGTGTTTTACGCGGGAAACGGTATTCCCAAAGCGCACACAATCCAAAAACGACAATAAAACAAACAAGGCGAAGCAGTGATGGGTCTTGCATGGGAATTCCTTCTATCATTCTAAGGACACTGTAAGTACAATCGTGCCACTTTTCTAGAGTTATCGTTATTGTCCATGAGAATCCACGCTTTTCACCGTTTATATCAACATCGTTTGTCCATTGCTACCAAACCGTTTAATGCGCGCGGCTGTAAAGTCGTGCGATGTGAATTCTGTAAAATCAAACAAGACAGCTGTATCTGTGAGCATCAACCTAACGTTGATACGAACGTCGCGACTATGTTGATCTTGTCAGACAACGAAATCTTAAAGCCAAGTAACACTGGTCGTTTGATTGTTGATACGGTTAAAGACAGTTATGCCTACCTTTGGCATCGTACTGAGCCAAATCAAGAGATGTTGGATGTCCTCAAAGATGACAAATACCAACCTGTGATCGTATTCCCTGAAGACTATACCGACGACAAAAAGCGTGTTGTTCAAGATCTGCCACAAATGCGCGACCCAAACAAAACACTGTTGCTGATTTTCATTGATGGCAGTTGGCGCGAAGCACGACGTATCTTCCGTCGTTCAGAGTATCTGCAAGATTTACCGGTGTTGTCGATTGAACCGGAATCGGTTTCTCAATACATGATGCGTAAGTCAGACAACGAACAACATCTATCAACAGCCGAAGTAGCGAGCTTAGTTTTGAAACAAGCCGGTGAAGAGCAGGGCGCTAAGACTTTACAGCTATGGTTTGAAGCATTTCGTGAAAGCTACATGTTGAGTAAGACACGTTATAAATCGGATCCAACCAAACCAAGCCTGAATGCTTTCATAGAGCATACTAAAAGTGAGACGTCACTCTAACCTTTAACCGCTTTGTGCTGACTTGTTGTTCAAACAGATTCGAACACAAGATAAGTTTGTTATCTATCACGGTTTGTAGGGGGAGTGTTATGGATAATGCTTCCTAGTTGTTTAATTTAAAAATTTTATTTGCCCGAATTTAGGGAAAAATTGGAGAGATTTCATGTATTACGGCTTTGATGTTGGCGGCACAAAAATTGAGTTTGGTGCGTTCAATGAAAAACTTGAGCGAGTAGCAACCGAACGCGTACCAACGCCTACTGAAGATTATCAACTGCTACTTGATACGATTGCCGGTTTGGTAAAAAAATACGATAGCGAATTCTCTTGCGAAGGCAAAATTGGCCTTGGTCTTCCAGGCATGGAAGATGCGGACGACGGCACTATGCTTGTTGTTAACGTGCCGGCTTCAACAGGTAAGCCATTACGCAAAGACTTAGAAGCGCTGATTGGTCGTAGTGTTAAAATCGAGAACGATGCGAACTGTTTTGCGCTGTCTGAAGCGTGGGATGATGAATTGAAAGATGAACCATCAGTAGCTGGCCTAATTCTAGGTACTGGTTTTGGTGGTGGTTTGGTTTTTGATGGCAAAGTATTCTCAGGACGTAACCACGTTGCTGGCGAGCTCGGCCATATGCGTCTTCCTATTGATGCATGGTTCCACCTTGGCGACAACGCACCGTTACTAGGCTGTGGTTGTGGCAAGAAAGGTTGTTTAGATAGCTACCTATCTGGTCGCGGCTTTGAACTGATTTATGAGCACTACTTCGGTGAGAAAAAGAAAGCGATTGAAATCATCCAAGCGTACAACGAAGGCGAAGCAAAAGCAGCTGAGCACGTTGACCGTTTCATGGAGCTATTGGCTATCTGTTTCGCAAACCTATTTACTGCACTTGACCCGCATGTTGTAGCACTGGGTGGTGGACTTTCAAACTTTGAACTTATCTACGAAGAGATGCCAAAGCGTGTTCCTAAATACCTATTGTCTGTAGCGAAATGTCCAAAAATCATCAAAGCGAAGCACGGTGATTCAGGCGGCGTTCGTGGTGCTGCATTCCTTAACATTAAGTAATCGGCACTTACCGTTAAGCTAATTAAGGTTAGATAGTTAAAAGCATAAATAAAAATGCCGCAATCTCTAAAGAGGTTGCGGCATTTTTATTGTTCGGTGTTTTCGTTTCTTTAGCTCTTAACTTCTAAGCTCTCAAGTGCAAACGAAAAGCTAGAAACTACAGATCGAGAAAAAGAAGCCAAAGGGCTTACTTCTTCTTTTTACCAACACCAAGGTTGTCTTTTTGCTTCAACGTAAGCTTAGTGAAGCCAAGCTTACGGAAATAGTTATCTTGGTAGTTACGAACCGCTTTAGTATCAGAAATAAACTCAAGCTGTTGCTCAGTTTTTAGGTACTCAGTGATGTCGATACCTTCGGCTGCAGCGACAGCTTCTTGGATCGTGCGGTGTTCTTGTTTCGAAAACAGTAACTCTTTGTCTTCGTCTTTGTAAGTGTACAGAATGGTACGAGCCATGGTGCTCTCCAATAGAATTATTACTTTGCGCGCACTCTACATAAAAACAGTACGTGGCTCAAGGTTATGATAAAAAATCTTAAGATTATCGTTCTAAACGTTTGGCGTCATTTAAGCTTTTGTCTTTAAGGAAACGAACAGGTTGTCTTTCACAAAAGAAAGCCCCTGAACATCGAAAGCTCGATAGAAGGGGCTTCATCTATTCATGACAAAGGTCCGCTAAGTCAATTAAAGATCTGGTAAGTCAATTTAGCTGATTAAGCTTTGAATTAAACGCGCCCCTGCAGAGGAATGATCGTTACCGTTTCACCAACTTTCACGGTATCAACCGCTGGTGAGATTTCGATTAAGCAGTTCGCTTCGCTCATTGAACGTAAAATACCTGAACCTTGCTTACCGGTTGTTTTCACTTCAAGTACGCCTGATTCGTTCATTGAGAACACACCACGGCTGAACTCAGTACGACCTTGACGAGAACGTAATTGCTCAGTTGCTATCGCGTTCGCTTTCACTGGCGTCCAGTTCGTTTGACCTTGTAGCTTGCGGATCGCGGGTTCTACAAAGTTAATGAATGACACCATCACGGCTACTGGGTTGCCAGGTAAACCGAAGAAAGGTTTGTCTTCAATTTTGCCGTAAGCAAGAGGGCGACCCGGACGCATGTTGATGCGCCAGAAGTTAATCTCACCCAGCTTATCTAATGCGAGTTTGATGTAGTCAGCATCACCAACAGACACACCACCTGAAGTCAGAACCATATCGGTCTCTAACGACGCAGCGTGAAGTACATCCATCATCTTTTGTTCGTCATCTTCAATGATGCCGTAGTCAACAATGTCACAACCTAGCTTTTGAAGCATGCCGATGATCGTAAAACGGTTCGAGTCGTAGATAGAGTTCGGCTTCTGCTCGCTACCCGGTGCTTGAACTTCGTCACCCGTAGAGAACACACCGACTTTTACCTTACGTAGAACAGGGCAGCTACCAAAACCCAGTGACGCCATCATACCCATTTCTGGTGCTTCGATGCGTGTACCACGAGTAAAGACAGGTTGGCCGATTTCTAAATCTTCACCAGCCATACGGACATTTTGTCCAATTGAGATTTTCGCACCTGGGAAGCTAACCTTATCGCCATCTTGGACGGCTTGTTCGCGCATCACAACAACATCAACGCCTTCAGGCATTGGTGCACCCGTCATGATCTTAACGGCTTCACCTTGTTGAACAGTTTGCTCGTAGCTGTGACCAGCCATAACTTCAGCAACCAGTTGGTAACTCTCCAGTTCTAAATCTTCACTACGAATTGCGTAGCCGTCCATTGCTGAGTTGGTGTTTTGAGGCACATTGATTGGCGAGATTATATCTTCAGCCAACACACGACCGTAGCCCTGCAATAGTTCAACACTCTCTGTGAGATCGAGCGCGTCAATGCTATCAACAATCTTTTGTTGGCCTTGAGTAACGGTTAAACCAGCAGGAGAGAACGAATCACAACACACTGCGGGCGTGTTGTCTTTTGAAGACGAACAAGAAGCGGTTTCGCTTATTTTCGAGGAACCGTCAAACGACTGAGCATATTCAATAATGAAATCACGAATCGCTTCTAAGTCACTGATCGCCATTTGTGGTAGTTCGGATTCCACTTGGCTGTCTGCAGCAATGGCAATAATGTTGTCATCGTTCGGGTATAACCAAGGTTTACCGACTTCATCTCTGTGCAATTCAATTTTAGGGAAAGCAATGTTCTTGCATCCTTCAACCAGAATCAAGTCCAGCGTGTTGGTATCGAAACGTGTCAGAAGGTAATCAAAATCAGCTTCGGCTTCTGGCGTTTCTGTCATCATCACGTGACGGTTACGAGAAGCGATCAACATTTGATTCGCGCCCGCTTTACGTAAGCGGTAGCTGTCTTTACCCGGCTTATCGACATCAAAATCGTGGTGAGCATGTTTAAGAACACCCACTTTTAAACCCGCATTAGTCAGCAGAGGCAGTAACGCTTCAAGTACCGTTGTTTTGCCTGTACCGCTATAAGCAGCAAAGCCCAATAGAGGAAGGTTAGGGCGTTGTTTTGAATCTTTCATTATTGAAGCGTTCCGAATTGGGTGAGTTCTTCTGGCGTGTTCAGATTAACAAAGCAGTTAGGAGAATCGCTGAAATCAACGTATTCGGTAACACATTCTTTGTATAGCAAGATGATTTTACGATCACCACGTTCCAAAAACGCTTCTAGCTTTGGCAGAACACGTTTGTGGAATAGGGTGAATACAGGTTGCTTAAACTCGCCATCATGCGCGACAAGAATGTCACTGTCTTCTTTAACTGCAGAACAAAAACGTTCAACAAGGTCGTCACTGATTTGTGGGCTGTCGCAAGGGACAAAGCCGACCCAGTCTGTACTCGCGTTTTTAAGGCCAGCATGAATGCCGCCCAATGGACCTGGATAGTCAGGGAAGGAATCGGA